>CAVQMU010000008.1:0-54980 GCA_963713695.1 uncultured Alphaproteobacteria bacterium | reverse complement strand
TTTATTGCCGGTTGAATTTTGCGTGATGACGGCGCCTGGCGGTTGACGCCGGGCGCTGTTCCCTCTATGGGAAGTCCACGACGAAGCGCTCCCGCTTGAAAAGGCAGGGGCGTTGTTTTTCTTTGCGGTTTTAAAAACCGCAAAAGCCTGCATGGGCCGGCCTCCACCGGACGCAGGAAAACCCAGGGCGAGAATCCTGACAACCAGGGCCTCGGGCCCGCATATGGAGATGAAGATGGCTCGTATAGCCGGCGTCAATATTCCGACGAACAAGCGCGTCGTCATCGCGCTGCAGTACATTCACGGCATCGGCGCGAAAAAGGCCGAAGAGATCTGTGAGAAGGTGTCGATACCCGCCGGAGCGTCGCGTCAGCCAGCTCACCGACGCGGAAGTGCTGCAGATCCGCGAGACCATCGACCGCGACTACATGGTGGAAGGCGACCTTCGCCGCGAAGTGGCGATGAACATCAAGCGCCTGATGGATCTTGGCTGCTATCGCGGCCTGCGCCATCGCCGCCAGCTGCCGGTCCGCGGCCAGCGCACCCACACCAACGCCCGCACCCGCAAGGGCAAGGCCAAGCCGATCGCCGGCAAGAAGAAATAAGTCTGGCCCAAACGGGCGAGGCCGGGCTGCAAATGGCGTTTTTCTGCGCTCCGATGCTCACGTACTGAAGTACGTTCCGCTTCGGTGCTCGCAAATCACCGTTTTCGCCGCGGCCCGACCCATTTGAATCCAGCTTTCCGTGTCTCACCTTCGCGTTTCCCAGAGGAATTCGCGAGATTACCCCGAGCGCCTGGAATTACGGGCGCGCTAGAAGGACTGAAACAATGGCCAAGGAAAACTACACGCGTTCGCCGCAAGGAGCGCAAGAACATCGCCTCGGGCGTCGCGCACGTCTATTCCTCGTTCAACAACACCATGATCACCATCGCCGACGCCCAGGGCAACACGATTTCCTGGTCGTCCGCCGGCACGATGGGCTTCAAGGGCTCGCGCAAGTCGACCCCCTATGCCGCCCAGATGGCGGCCGAGGACGCCGCCCGCAAGGCGAGCGAACATGGCATGCGCACGGTGGAAGTCGAAGTTTCCGGTCCCGGCTCGGGCCGCGAATCTGCGCTGCGCGCGCTTCAGGCGGCGGGTTTCACCGTCACCTCGATCCGCGACGTGACGCCGATCCCGCATAACGGCTGCCGCCCGCGCAAGCGCCGCCGCGTCTGATCTATCTGCAATGCCGCGGAAGGCGCCGACGGGCGTCTTTCGCGTATTCCGTAAAGCGGCGCCGCAGCCATGGTCGACGGACCGATATGCCCGGCGTCGAGGAAGAGGTCGAAAATGATTCAGAAGAACTGGCAAGAACTCATCAAGCCGAACAAGCTTCGACGTCACCCCCGGCGAAGACCCCAAGCGTTTCGCGACCGTCGTCGCCGAGCCGCTTGAGCGCGGCTTCGGCTTGACCCTCGGCAACGCCCTGCGGCGCATCCTGCTGTCGTCGCTCCAGGGCGCCGCCATCACCTCCGTCCACATCGACGGCGTGCTGCACGAATTCTCCTCCATCCCTGGCGTGCGCGAGGACGTGACCGACATCGTCCTCAACATCAAGGACGTGGCGATCAAGATGCATGGGCGATGGCCCGAAGCGCATGAACCTGAAGAAGCAGGGCCCGGGCGTCGTCTATGCCGGCGACATCCAGGTGACCGGCGACATCGCCGTGCTCAACCCGACGCTGCCGCTCTGCACGCTCGACGACGGCGCCGAAATCCGCATGGAGTTCACGGTCAACACCGGCAAGGGCTATGTGCCTGCCGACCGCAACCGCGCCGAAGACGCGCCGATCGGCCTGATCCCCGTCGAATTCCCTCTATTCGCCGGTGAAAAAGGTGCAGCTACAAGATCGAGCCGACCCGCGAGGGCCAGGTGCTCGACTATGACAAGCTGACCATGCAGCTCGAGACCAATGGCTCGCTGACGCCCGAGGACGCCGTGGCTTTCGCCGCGCGCATCCTGCAGGACCAGCTCAATGTCTTCGTCAATTTCGAAGAGCCCAAGCGCGAAGAGGCTTCCCCGGCGATCCCGGAACTGGCCTTCAACCCGGCGCTGCTCAAGAAGGTCGACGAACTCGAACTGTCGGTTCGCTCGGCCAACTGCCTGAAGAACGACAATATCGTCTACATCGGCGACCTCATCCAGAAGACCGAAGCCGAAATGCTCCGCACGCCGAATTTCGGCCGCAAGTCGCTGAACGAGATCAAGGAAGTGCTGGCGCAGATGGGCCTGCATCTTGGCATGGAAGTGACGGGATGGCCGCCGGAAAACATCGACGAACTCGCCAAGCGGTTCGAAGAGCACTACTGACGCTCGTTGTTGCGAGGAGCGCCGCAAGCCGGGTTCGGATTGCTTCGCTTCACTCGCAATGACGCTGTCGCGTTTTACCGGCGCTTCCCGACGAAGGCCGGCTCGACGCCCCAAAAAAGCGGGGCAAAGCACAGGACGGCCGTACCTTGGCACGGCGGCCGAAAAACATCAGGAGAGCCAAATGTATCACGGTCGCGCCAAGCGTCGTTTCAATCGCACCGCCGAGCATCGCAAGGCGATGTTCGCCAATATGTCGCAGGCGCTCATCAAGCATGAGCAGATCGTCACCACCCTGCCCAAGGCCAAGGACCTGCGTCCGGTCGTCGAAAAGCTCGTCACCCTCGCCAAGCGCGGCGACCTGCACGCCCGCCGCCAGGCCATCGCCCAGATCAAGGACGTCGGTCCTCGTCAAGAAACTCTTCGACGTGCTCGGCCCGCGCTACAAGGAGCGCAACGGCGGCTATAGCCGCGTGCTCAAGGCCGGCTTCCGCTATGGCGACAACGCGGCTATGGCCGTGATCGAATTCGTCGATCGCGACGTTGCCGCCAAGGGCCAGGATTCCGGCGTGGTCGCCGAAGCGGCGGAATAATTTCGCGCCAGCTTTCGTTTCAAAGGGCGGCCTTGGGGCCGCCCTTTTTCGTTGCCGTGGTTGAGCCTATATTGCGTCAAGTCTTGGGGATTCGCATGACGGCAAAAAATCATTGCGGGAATGGCGTTGGCCTGGCTGGGCCTCTGCCTGGGCAACGGATCGTCGACAGCGGAAGAAACGCGGAGGATTCCGCAGTCTCGCGCGGAAACGCTGAGCTTCGCGCCGCTGGTGAAAAAGGCCGCGCCCGCCGTGGTCAACGTCTACGCGCAAAGGGTCGAAAAACAGGCGCGCAATCCGATCTACGACGATCCGATCTTCCAGCGCTTTTTCGGCGGCGGCCGGCAACCGGGCGGCGCCTCGGCGCAATCGCTCGGTTCCGGCGTCATCGTCGATCCCGCGGGCCTCGTCGTGACCAACCACCACGTCATCGAAGGCATGACAGACGTGAAGGTGGTGCTGTCGGACCGGCGCGAGTTCCCCGCCGAAATCCTCCTGCGCGATCCGCGCAGCGACCTGGCGATCCTGCGCATAAAGGGCGAGGGAAAAATGGATTTCCCGGTGCTGGAAATGGGCAATTCCGATTCCATCGAGGTCGGCGACCTCGCGCTGGCGATTGGCGATCCCTTCGGCGTGGGGCAGACGGTCACGCAAGGCATCGTGTCGGCGCTCGCGCGCACGCAGATCGGCATTTCCGACTATGGCTTCTTCATCCAGACCGACGCGGCGATCAATCCGGGCAATTCCGGCGGCGCGCTGATCGACATGCAGGCGCGGCTGATCGGCATTAATTCGGCGATTTTCTCGCAATCGGGCGGCTCCGTCGGCATCGGCTTCGCCATTCCCGTCAATATGGTGAAAAACGTCGTCGCGGCGGCGAAATCCGGCGGCAAGGAAGTGCATCGGCCCTGGCTTGGCGCCAATCTGCAGAACGTCTCGCGCGACATCGCGGAATCGCTCGGCCTCGACCGTCCCACAGGCGCGCTGGTCGCCGAAGTCGAGCCGGGCGGGCCGGCTTCGCAGGGCGGCCTGAAACGCGGCGACGTCATCCTCGCCATTGACGGGCAGGAAGTTCAAGACTCCGGCGGCGTCGGCTACCGGCTTGGCGCGCGTCCGCTTGGCGGCGTGGCGTCGCTGTCGGTCCGGCGCGACGGCAAGCAGCTTGTCGTGCCGCTGAGCCTGATCGCCGCGCCGGAAAAGCCGCCGCGCGATCTCCTGAAAATCAAGGGCGCCTGTCCCTTTGCGGGGGCGAGCGTGGTCAATGTCTCGCCGGCGACGATCGAGGAATATTCAATTGCCAACGCCCATGAGGGGGTGGCGGTGATCGATGTGGACGAAACCATGGCCGCGGCCGTGGTCGGCTTCCAGAAGGGCGACATCGTGCTGTCGCTGAGCGGCGAAAAGGTCGCAACGACGCGTGATCTCGAACGCATCTGCGGGGGACATCCCTATGTCTGGAAACTCTCGATCAACAGGGGCGGCCAGGTGATCACCAGCGTTGTGGGGGGGTAGGATCTTCATGCGCCTGCTGTGCCGGAAAATCCTGACCTTCCATTGGTTGACTACCTTCCTGCTGATGGGGCTTTTTTCCTTTTTCGGCGCCGTCGCTTCCTACGATCTCTTCACCATGCTCGCCGCCAATTTCCGATTCCTGACCGAACACGGCGTAATGGCGGTGATGGAGGGCGCGCTGATGCAGCTGGGGCGATTAGTGGCGACCGGCTATTTCGCGCTCGCCATGTACATAGGCTTCAAGGCCTGCGAACGGGCTTTGGTCGAGAAGTTGCTGGCGAGGTAAGGCGCCTGGAGGTCGGGGAGGTTCAATAAGGACATCGCCAGCCAGAAGCGTTTCCTGCAGAAGTGGCGGCCTATGTTCATAAGGGGCCGTTCCCATGGGCATCATGGGAACGCGCTAAGGTTTGGCGCAAGCTTCCCCCGTTAACGCTCAGTCCATCGCGCCGGTCGTCCCGACACGCGCAGAGGTGGCGTCAATGCGAGAAATAGCATGGAATTCCATAGGGGGGCGCCTGGCCTTGCTGGTCGTCATGGCCTTCGCGGCTATGCTTCTGGTCGTCGTCTGCTGGTTCTATGTCTTCTCGCAACTGCGAATCGGCGGCCCCGTTTATCAGCGGCTGTCGGATAGCTACGTGCTGTCGAACGACGCGGAGCCGCCGGCGCTCTTCGTCGTCGAGGCTTATGTGTCCCTGTCTCAGGCCGCGACCGCGATGGACAAGGACGTTATCGCAAGGCTCCGCGCCGCCACGGCGGACCAGCGCAGGGGTTTCGAGGAGCGTTATTCCTTCTGGCAGGGTCCCGCGCTCGACCCGCCGCTGCGCAGACTTCTGAACGGGGTCGTTCACGACGAGGCCGAGAAGGTCTTTGCGATCGCCGACCGGGATTTTTTTCCGGCGCTCGAAAAAGGCGACCGCGACGGGGCTTTGGCTTCCTTCAAGGCCCTTACGGAGGCGTATGAGCGCCACCACGCGGCCGTGCTCGACCTGATCAAGCTGATCGACGCGGATCATTCATCAATCGAGGCGGAAACGGCGGCGACCGCCTCTAAAATGCTTTGGATCGTCTCGGGAGTGGTTGTCCTCTCCGTCCTGGTGATAGGATTCGCCGGCTGGGCGGTGCGCCGCTCCATTCTCGCGCCGTTGCAAACCATCGAAGCCAGCGTCAAACTGCTGGGCGCGGGAGACACTTCGCGGCCGGTGCCGGAGCAAGGCCGGGCCGACGAACTGGGTCCGCTGGCGCGCGCACTTGAGGGCTGGCGCGGCGCCCTGATCGCGGATGGCGATAGCCGCCGCGCGGACAATGAAAAATCAATCCTGGCTTTGCGCAAGAAGGAAGAAACCGAACGCCGGATCGCCGAGTTCAGGAACGGCGTCAACGGTCTGTTGCAAAACGTTAGCCGGGCCGCGGCGCGTATGGAGCTTACAGCGGGCTCCCTCAAGAGCAATGCCGCCAATGGGCGCGTGCTCGCAGGAGAGGTCACCTCCGCATCACAACGCGCCGCCTCTTCGGTGCAGACGGTGGCGGCGGCGGCGGAACAATTGTCCGCGACGGTGCGCGAGGTCAGCGGACAAGTGCGCTCGGCTGCAGACACCTCTTCGAACGCCGTGCGGAAAACCGACAGCCTGCGGTCCATCGTCGCTCAGATGGGCGCGGCGAGCAGCAAGATCGCGGGAGTGATCGGCCTGATCAACGATATCGCCAACAAGACCAATCTCCTGGCGCTCAACGCCACGATAGAGGCGGCGGGGGCGGGCGAGGCCGGCAAGGGGTTTGCAGTCGTCGCCAATGAGGTGAAGAGTCTCGCCAATCAAACGGCTGCGGCGACCGGCGACATCCGCTCGCAGGTTGCTGCTGTTCAGGGCGCGGCCGGTGAGGCGAGCCGCGCTATTCAGGATATTGCCGAGTTGATCCACCACGTCGATGTCTTCGCCGGCGCCATTTCCGCGGCCGTCGTCCAGCAGGGCGAGGCGACGGACGAAATCGCCCGCTCCATCGTCGTTGCGTCGCAGGGCTCGGACCAACTCGCGTCGAGCGTCGAAGAAGTGCACAAATCGACGGAAAGCACGGCGGGATCAGCGGAGGAAGTTGGGTCGGTCGCGAGCGAATTGGCGCGGCTTTCGGAAAGCCTGAGCCGCAACATCGAAGGCTTCCTTGCTGGCATCGATATGGAAGGCGCGCGCCGCGTGGCGTGAGTGGCGACCCTACTCGTCACCATGCATCCGCTTGAGGATCGTCTCGGCGTCGAAGTTTTCACCCGAGGACATGGCGCAGATGCGCGAGAGCTGGACATAGCTCAGGCCTGTCGTCTTCGCCCAGGCGGAGTAGCAGGCCTGCGCCGCCGCCATATCCCGCTTCGACGTGGCTTTTTCGGATATTCCGACCCCGGCGTCGCGCAGGCAAGCAACGACATCGCGCGAAAGAATGAAGGCGTCCCAGCCGATGAAGCGCAGAAAGTACTGGCCGGTCATGCCGCCGAGCCGCGCGCCTTTCTTCGCCAGGAAGTCCAGCAGTCCCGCCTGATCGTCCGCCGGCCAGCCCGCCAGGAGCCGGCCGAAGCCGCCATGCTCCTTCGAGATCTGCGAAACGAACAGGGCGTTCTTGCGCACGGAGTCGATTTTCGCGGCATTGCGGACGATGCGCTTGTCCGAGCCGAGCCTTTCCCAGAATTCATCCGGCTCGAAAGCCAGCCGCTGCGGGGAAAAGCCCAGGAAGGCCTCTTCGAAGCCGGGCCATTTCTGCTCGATGACCCGCCAGACGAAACCCGCGCAGAAAATGCGCTGGGTCATGCAGGCGAGAATGCGGTCGTCTGGCGTTTTGGCCAGCGCCGCATTGCCGGGATGCGCAGGCAGCAGTTCGAGCAGCGCCTTTGCGCCGCCCTTGCGCTTTTCCGCGCGCTTGCGGATCGAGGAAAAATCCGGAGCGCTCATCCCCTGGTGCTGGAAGCCGTCTGGCCGAACAGCACCTTCTTGTCCTCGTCGCTCATGGTCGTCGTCGGCGGCCTGATGGCGTCGCCGATCTCATAGGCGCGCACAACGGCGGGACGCGCCCGGATCGCCTCGAACCAGCGGCGCAGGTCGGGAAAATCGTCGAGGTCCTGTCCCTGCGCCTTCCACGGCGCGATCCACGGATAGCAGGCCATGTCCCCAATTGAATAATCTCCTGCGACAAAGCCGCCGCGGTCGCGCATTTTGGCGAGCTGTCGGTCGAGCACGCCATAGAGCCTGTTGGTTTCGTTGACGTAGCGGTTGATGGCGTAGGGGATCTTTTCCGGCGCGTAGTTTGCGAAATGATGGTTCTGCCCGGCCATCGGCCCGAGCCCGCCCATTTGCCAGAACAGCCATTCCAGAACCTTGTATTTTTCGCGTCCCGCCGGCAGGAATTTTCCGGTCTTTTCCCCGAGATAGGTCAGGATCGCGCCGGACTCGAAAAGCGAGAGGGCTTCGCCTCCGCCCGCTGGCGCGTCGTCAATGATCGCGGGCATGCGGTTGTTGGGCGCGATTTTCAGGAAATCCGGCTTGAACTGATCGCCCTTGCCGATGTTGATTGGCGTGATCTTGTACGGCAGGCCGGTTTCCTCGAGAAAAATCGTGATCTTGTGGCCGTTTGGCGTTGGCCAGTAAAACAGATCGATCATGGTCGCCCTTTCGAGGGAAAATGGTTAGCTTGGCCAGAGTCTTTTTCAATCAGATTGAATCCGATCGAGAAAGGCTCCAGTTTCCTCTTCGAACGCTTAACATAAGGGCGAACACGGCCCTTGGGGATTGCAATGCCGAAAATCTTCCGCGCCATCGGCGCAATGACGGGCACCTCGATGGACGGCGTCGATCTCGCCTATCTCGAGACCGACGGCCGCAAGACCTTGAAATTTGGCCCCAGCGCCTCCTATCCCTTTTCCGACAAGGATCGCGCGCTGCTGCGCGAGGCCGTCGCCGCCGCGAAATTCCTGGGGCGGCGCGACGAGCGGCCAGGGCCGCTGGCCGAGGCGGAAGCTTTGGTCACCCGCCGCCATGTCGAGACCATCGGCGCCTTTCTCGGCGAGCAGGGGATCGCCGCTTCAGCGGTGGACCTGATCGGCTTTCACGGCCAGACCGTGCTGCACCGGCCGGAACACGGGCTCACCGTGCAGATCGGCGACGGCGCGCTGCTGGCGCGCCAGATCGGCATCGACGTGGCCTATGACATGCGCGCCGCCGACATGGCGGCGGGCGGGCAGGGGCGCCGCTGGTGCCGGTCTATCATCGCGCGCTGGCGGAGGCCTCGGGCGTCGAAACGCCGCTGCTCTTCGTCAACATCGGCGGGGTCGCCAACATGACCTATGTCGAAGCCGAGAACGATCCGATCGCCTGCGATTCGGGCCCGGGAAACGCCCTGATCGACGACCTCATGCTTTTACGCACTGGCCGCGCGCTCGACGAGGACGGCGCCTGCGCCCTGTCCGGAACCGTCAACGACGCGGCGCTGGCGGCATTGATGGATCATCCCTATTTCGCGCAAAAGCCGCCGAAATCGCTCGACCGCAACGCCTTTTCTTCCGGCCCGGTCGCGTCGCTCTCGCTGCCGGATGCGGCGGCGACGCTTGTGGCGTTTACGGCCTGCGAACTCCTCGCCCATCTCGCCTTCCTGGCGAAGCCGCCGCGCCTGATCGTGGTCTGCGGCGGCGGCGCGCGCAATCTGGCGATGATGCGGGCGCTTGCGCAAAGGGCGCCTTGTCCGGTGCGAAAGGCGGAGGATTTCGGCTGGGATTCGCAGGCGATCGAGGCGCAGGCCTTCGCCTATCTTGGCGTGCGCTCGGTCAAGGGGCTGCCGCTCACCTTCCCCACGACGACAGGCGTCACCGAGCCCATGCCGGGCGGTGCGCTGGCCTGGGCGGGGTAAAGGAATCACGGCCGTTCGATGCGGGCGACTCACTCCGCGTCGATCTCTTTCAGCACGCGCAGGCATTCTTCTTTCCTGCCTTCCTCGTGCAACTTGCGGGCCTGCTCCAGCACTGAGGCGGCCTTACCTTCCGATTCGCCTTTGGCCTTGGCGACGGTGGATGGCGTCGGCTGCCGATGCATGGTGGCGAAGTTGGATTCCGGCAGGTCCGGAAGGGCGCCGCCCCTGGCGCGGGCGTCATTGAGCCTGGTTTCCTGTCGCGTGATCTCGTCGCCGCAGGCATCCGCCCGCGCCAGATTGGGCGCCAGCAGCGCCAGGACAGAGGCAAGCGCCAAAGCGGTGTGAGCGTGTTGGCAAGACATGGCGATTCCGCCTTTCCGCTCCCGTTGAGAGGAGCTTGAAATCAACGGGGAAAGGCGCAGTTTGGTTCAAATGGCGGCGTTCGTCGCGGTCTGCCTGAGAAATGGAGCGGACAGAGGCGCCGGCGAGAGCTTTGCGCAGGTGTCGATGTCAAAGTAATATTGAGGAAATCCAGTCGAGGATGGTTCCATGACAGCGCAGGCGCCTGAAGGCGATGGAGCCATGGCCAGGGCTGCGATCGGCTTCACCGACTGGGCCGAGCGCTGGTTTCCCGACGCCTTCATCTTCGTCGCCATCGCCGTGGTCGTCGTCGCGCTGGGCGCGCTGGCCAACGGCGCTTCGCCACTGTCGGTCAGCATGGCCTTCGGCGCGGGATTCTGGAGCCTGATCACTTTCACCATGCAAATGGCCTTCGTGGTCATCGGCGGCTATGTCGTGGCGACTTCGGCGCCGGCGGCGCGGCTGATCCAGAAACTCGCGGCGGCGCCGAAAAGCGGCGTCGCGGCGGTCAGCATGGTTGCAACGGTCAGCCTGCTGGCGTCGCTCTTGAACTGGGGCCTCAGCCTGATTTTTTCGCGGCCTGCTGGTGCGGGCGCTGGCGAGGCGGCGCGAGCTGAAAATGGACTATCGCGCCGCCGGGGCGGCGGCCTATCTCGGGCTCGGCTCCGTCTGGGCGCTCGGGCTTTCCTCCTCCGCCGCGCAGCTGCAGGCCAATGTCGCCAGCCTGCCCAAAACCCTGCTGCCGATCACCGGGGTCATTCCCTTCACCGAAACGATCTTTCTCTGGCAGTCGATGACGGTGGCGGCAATCGTCATCGTCGTTTCCATCGCCATCGCGACGCTCTCGGCGCCGGGTCCCGACAACGCCTTGACGGCGGAAGCCATGGGCGTCGACGTTTTTGACGATGACAGGACGGCAATCGCGCCGCCCGCGCAACCGGGGGAATGGCTCGAACATTCGCCGGTTCTCACCGTGCTGGTCGCGCTGCTCGCCGCCGGCTGGATTTATAATGAATTCGCCCGCCAGAACGCGATGATCGCGATCTCCAATCTCAACACCTACAATTTCCTCTTCATCATGGCCGGGCTGCTGCTGCACTGGCGGCCGAAGCGGTTTCTGGAAGCGGTGAAAAAAGCCGTGCCCGCGACATCGGGCGTGCTGATCCAGTTTCCGCTCTACGGCGGCATAGCGGCGATCCTGACCCAGCCGAAGAACGGCGCGGGCCTCACCGTTTCCGACCAGATCGCCCATGCCTTCGTGAGCCTGACCACGCAGCAGTCCTATCCGCTCGCCATCGGGCTCTATTCGGCGGTTCTCGGCTTTTTCGTGCCGTCGGGCGGCGGCAAGTGGCTGCTCGAAGCGCCTTACCTGATGCAGGCCGCCAATGATCTGAAGGTGCATCTCGGCTGGGCGGTGCAGGTCTACAACGCGGCCGAGGCGCTGCCGAACCTGATCAATCCCTTCTGGATGCTGCCGCTGCTCGGCGTGCTCGGCCTCAAGGCCCGCAACATCGTGGGCTTCACCCTGTTGCAGCTGATCGTCATGCTGCCGCTGGTGCTGGGCCTTTTATGGGCTTTTGCGCTGACGCTGACGTATCACCCGCCGGTCGTGCCGTAGCGGTCGAGGGTCTTATTCTTGTCGCCCTGGCCCGGCCATGACGAGCCGAGCGGCAGGTTGCAACACCTGGATTGGGGCTTCCGCTCTAAGCTTGCGCTTTCACTTCGGCCCCATAAAGCCTTTGCATCGCCGCCAAGTCGTCCATCGTCGGCAATCCCGCCTCGTTGCCGAGATGCTGGACCTTGAAGGCGGAGGCGGAACGGGCGAAGTCGAAGTGCTCGACCCAGCGCGCCGCGGGGTTGCGCAAGTATGAGGCGATATAGGCGCCATGAAAAACGTCGCCGGCGCCTGAGGTATCGACCACTTTCTCATTTGGCACTTTAAGTGCGGGCATGCGCGTGATGTGGCCGTCCTCGTCGATATAGAGCAAGCCGCGTTCGCCTTCGGTGACGCCGGCGATGGTGACTCCGCGCGACTTCAGATAGGCGAGCGTCTCCACCGGCGTCAGTTTCAGCTGGGCGCAAAAAGCTTCGGCCACCACGGCGACGTCGATGAAATGAAGGCACTCATCCGTGTTGACGCGGAGGGCGCCGCCGTCGAGCGAGGTCAGGATTCCCTTTTCGCGAAAGGCCTTGGCGTAATATAACGAGGCGTCGGCCTGGTGGCCGTCGAGATGCAGCGCCTCGTAGCTGCTCACGTCGAGCTTCATGAAGGGACGCAGGTGGTGCGAGTCGCGGGCGCGCAGGATTGCGCGCTTGTGGCCTTGCGGCAGCACGAAGGACAGAGAGGAGCGCGCGACTTTCCTTGGATAGAGCGTGACCCCGTATTTGCGCGCCATGTCCCAGAACATCTGTCCAAGCCAGTCGTCGGACATGGTGGTGAGGAGGTCCGGCGGGAAGCCAAGCCGCGCGCAGGCGAAGGCGGCCGTCACCGCGTTGCCGCCGAAGGAGACGGCGTAATCCTGCGCCACCGCCTTGTCGTCGCCCGAGGGCATGACGTCGGTGAGGATGGTCATGTCGATGTAGGAATGTCCGACGAAAAGGGCTGTCACGGGCGTCTCGTCCGTTGGAATTGGGTGCGATCCGGGCAGGGGGCGGAAAAGCAGGTGCTTGAATTTGAACGCGATGGGCTTTTCGCAAAGCGGAGATATCACGGAGATAATCCCGTCGTCGGCGTGAACGCAAGCGAACATTTTGTCGAACAGGCCTTGATCCTTTTCGTGCGCCGCGCAAATTGCGGCGTCGACTTTTTTCCGGAAAATCCAATGAACGCACCAGATCCCAAGCTTATTTCGCTCATTTCCGAAGCCGGGGAGCGCGCCGCGGGCACGCCGGTCTCCGCGCTGTTCATGCAACGTTGGTCGGCCCGCGCCATGACCGGCGAGGCGATCCCCGACGAAATCCTCTTCGCTTTGTTCGAAGCGGCGCGCTATGCGCCTTCGAGCTTCAACTCGCAGCCCTGGCGCTTCGTCTACGCCCGGCGCGGGACGCCGGAATTCGAGCGCTTCGTCGGTTTCCTCGGCGAGTTCAACCAGAGCTGGGCCAAGGAGGCCTCGGCCCTCGTGCTGATCGCCTCCAAGGCCGCCTTCGTCTCGCAGCAGGGCGGCAATCTCGTCTCCGGCACAGCCTCCTTCGACGCGGGCGCGGCCTGGGCGAGCCTCGCGCTGCAGGCCTCGCTGCTCGGCTGGACGACCCGCGCCATGGCGGGTTTCGACAAGGAGCTGGCCCGCGTCGGCACGAATGCGCCCGAAGGCGTGAAGCTCGAGGCGATGATCGCCATCGGCAAGCGCGGCGACGCGTCGCTTCTCTCGCCCGACAAGCAGGCGATGGAAAAGCCGAATGCGCGGAAAAAAATCGGCGAGATCGTGTTTTCCGGCGCCTTTCCGGCGGATTGCTGAGAGGGCGCATGGCCTATAGCGTCAAGGAAATCTTCCTGACCTTACAGGGCGAGGGCGGCCAGGCCGGCCGCGCGGCCGTGTTCTGCCGCTTCGCAGGCTGCAACCTGTGGAGCGGCCGCGAGGAGGATCGCGCGACTGCGACCTGCGATTTCTGCGACACGGATTTCGTCGGCGTCGACGGCGAAGGCGGCGGAAAATTCGCCGACGCCGCCACGCTGGCGCGGCGGCTGGCCGAGGTTTGGGGCGAGGGCAGGGACGGCCGCTTCGTGGTCTTTACCGGCGGCGAGCCGCTGCTGCAGCTCGATGCGCCCCTGATTGACGCCGCCCATGCGGAGGGATTTTTCATCGCCGTCGAAAGCAACGGCACACTATTGCCGCCGCCCGGGATCGATTGGCTCTGCGTCAGCCCCAAGTCCGGCGCGCCCCTGATTGTTACGGGCGGCGCCGAGCTGAAACTGGTTTTTCCGCAGAAGGATTTTACGCCGGAACAGTTCCTGTCGCTTGATTTCCGGCAGTTCTGGCTGCAGCCGATGGACGGGCCCGACCGCGCGAAAAACACCGGGGAGGCTGTCGCCTATTGCCTGGGGCATCCGCGCTGGCGGCTCAGCCTGCAGACCCATAAAATGATCGGGATCCCCTAAAACTGTTGCGTAAAAACCATAATCCCCAAAAAAACGCCGCAAGCCTTGCAAAATGGGCGTGAATTGATTTGAAGCAAGGCAAGCTCTGGGCAAGATGCAATGCTTAACATTGCATTAGCGTGATTTCAGCTCTAATCGATGGCGCGAAGTTCCAACTTCAACACTTTCGAGTTGGAATGAGCGGGGGGAGGCGAGTGCCGTGAAACATCGCAATCTGACGCGATTTCTGACGCTGTCCGCCGCCTGCGTGGCGTCTCTCGGCTTTGGCGCCTATCTGTCCTATCAGGCCGCCGAACACGAGGGCGCGGGCTTCGTCGGTCCCGCCGCAGCCTCCGTCACCCATTCCGAAGCCGCCGTGGAGCCGCAGCCGTCGATCAAGCTGGGTCGCCTGTCGGGCTTGCGGGCCAGCCTTGTCGCCCAGGAGCCCCGCGAGACCTCGGCCGCCGCGCGAACCGACGCCGCTCCGCCTGTCGAGCAGCGTTCTGTCGAGGCCGCGCCGCTGGCTGTGCAGGAGGCGCCCCTGCGCGTCGAGCTTTCGCAGCAGCAACCTGCCGATGCGCCAGTCGCGGCCGCGCCGGACGCCGCCGCCAAGCCGCAGCAACTCGCCTCTCTCGAAACGCCGTCCTTGCCACCGGCCGATTTCAGCCGTGGCGGATCGGCGCCGCTGCCGCCACGCCGGCCGAGTTCGCTTTCAGCCGTCGCGACGCCGGCTTCGGCCCCCGCTGCGCCCGCCGCCGCTGCGCCCGCCGCGCAGCCTTCGTCTTCCGGCGCCTTTCCGGCCATAGCCGACGCTCTTGCCGCGATGAGCGCCTCGGTCGGCTCCGCCCAGCAGGCGCCGGCGCCCGACATCGCTCTCGCCGCGCCGCCGGCTTCCGGCAAGTTCAAGATGGGCGCGCCCGTCTATGTCCGCATCTTCAAGCAGGAAGGCGCGCTGGAATTGTGGATGAAGCGCGGCGACCGCTATGCGCTCTACCAATCTTTCCCGATCTGCAAATGGTCCGGCCGCCTGGGGCCGAAGACGAAATATGCGGATTACCAGTCGCCGGAAGGCTTCTATTCGGTCTCCTCAAAACAGCTCAATCCGCATTCGGCCTATCATCTCGCTTTCGACGTCGGCTATCCCAACGCCTACGACCGCCGCCATGGCGCGACCGGCAATGCGGTGATGGTGCATGGCGACTGCAAGTCTGTCGGCTGTTTCGCCATGACCAATCGCGGCATCGACGGAATTTACAAATACGTCGCAGCGGCTTTGGCCAATGGCCAGAAGGAAGTGCCGGTCCATATTTTCCCCTTCCGCATGACGGAACAGGCCATCGCCCGCGAATCCTCGGGCGGCAACGTCCTCGCCTTCCTGAGCGACGGCTGGTCGGGTCGCGACTGGAGCCCCTTCTGGCATAATCTCAAGCAGGGCTACGACCTGTTCGAGCAGACCCATCAGCCGCCCGTCGCCTATGCCTGCGGCGACCGCTACGAATTCGGCCGCGCCGGACCGGCCTGCTCCCGCATCGCCGGCTGGTAAGCCCCCTGAGCGCACTCGGCGGACCCTTGCTCATCGGGCGCGCTCCAATTTTGTTTTGCCGCATCTGATTGTTTCGGAAAGCCGCTAGCGGTTTTTGGCGACATGCGCTGACGATTTCTGACAGAAACTCTGGCGAGTGCGGCGCCGCGCCGCTATCATCGCCTGGCTCGAGCGGGTTTTTCGCGTGGGCCGAAATCTGACGAAGGAATGGATCATGGCAATCGCCGGCATGTGGAAACTGACGCTTGAAACCCCCTTCGGCGTCCAGACGCCTTCGCTGCGCATCGGCGCCGACGGAACCGGCGGACTGGTCACGCCGATCGGCGAAGCGCCGCTCAATGACCTGAAGCTCACCGACGACACGGCGGAATTCACCGCCAACGTGCCGACGCCCATGGGCAATTTCTCGATCGGCTTCAGCGTCAAGGCGGACGGCGACGCGCTCGCCGGCACGTTCAATTCGCCGATGGGCGCCACGCCTTTTTCGGGCGTGCGCGAGGCCTGATCATGGCTTCCGGTCGACTTCGTCGATGAAAGCCGCGACGCGCTCCAATGTGGGCGCGTCGAGCAAAAGAGGCGTGTGGCCCTGGCCGGGCACGACATGAACCTGGCAGAGCGGATTTCGCGCCGCCATCTCCTTCAGCGTCGCCTGCGAAAGCATGTCGGAATTCTCGCCGCGCAAGGCGAGGATCGGCGCCGTCACCGCGCAGAATGGCGGCCAAAGATCGGGCAGGGGCGCCTCGGGGTCGAAATTGTCGAGGATCCGCGCCAGTTGGGGATCGTAGGACAGCCGCAGTCGCTCGGGCGTCGCGTTCAGTGAGTTTTCCGCGAAATGGCGCCAGTCCTCGATCGGCACGGCCGGGAAATGGGCGCCCATCGTGCGCTGGTAGTGGGCCGCAGCCTCGTCGAAATCGCGCAGCAGCGGCAAATGGCCGATATAGCCCTTGATCCTCGCGAGCCCGACTGGATCGAGCGTCGGGCCGACGTCGTTGAGCACCAGCGCCTTGACAAGGTCCGGCTGCGCCGCCCCAAGCAACATGCCGTGCAGGCCGCCGCGCGAAAGCCCGATGAAGATCGCCCTGCTGACGCCAAGCTGTTCGAGCACGGCCAGGATATCGGCGGCCTCGACCGGAATTGCATAATGCGTCCAGTCGGGGTCCCAGTCCGAACCGCCGCGGCCTCGATAGTCGAGGCAAATGACGCTGCGCGGCTTGCGCGCGTGCAGAAACTCCGCGATGACCGCGAAATCGCGCGCCGGACGGCTCAGGCCGGGCAAGCAGACGATCGGCGCTTCCCCGCTTTCCTCGCCGAGGACGAGAGCATGCAGCATGAGCCCGTCGGGCGCCTTGAAAAACCGGTTTTGCAGCCCTTCGCCCATGCGCCCCTCCAGCGTGTTGATTGGCGCATATTCCCGTCCGAAAACCAGACCCACTTTTGGGGAATGTGATGTGCGCTAATCCCGCTGTTTCATCAGCCGGCTCTTTTCGCGGTTCCAGTCGCGCTGCTTTTCGGTTTCGCGCTTGTCGTGCAGCGCCTTGCCCTTGCCGAGCGCGATTTCGATCTTGGCGCGGCCCCGGTCGTTGAAGAAGAGTTTCAGCGGCACGATGGTCATGCCCTCTCGCTGCACGCCCTGCGACAGCTTGACGATCTCGCGATGCTTCAGAAGCAGTTTGCGCAACCGCTTGGGCTCGTGGTTGAAACGGTTGCCGGCGTGATATTCGGGGATATTGGCGTTGATCAGCCAGACCTCGCCTCTGGCGTCGACGCTGGCGTAGGATTCCGCGATGTTGGAGCGTCCGGTGCGCAGGCTCTTCACCTCCGTGCCGGTCAGCATCATCCCGGCTTCGAAGACTTCGCCGATCTCATAGTGGTAGCGCGCCTTGCGATTGTCGGCGACGATCTTGAAGTTGGTTTTGGGTTTCTCTGCCAATTTTTCAGCGGGCCTCCGGCCCTTTTCTATCGGTTGGGCCCCGGCCTCCTTGAGCTTTCTCCAGCCGCTCAGCCGGGCAGAACGCCGGCGAAGATCATCGCCTCGCGAATGGCGGCGCGGGCCGTGTCGGTGGCCTTGACCAGCGGCAGGCGCACTTCGTCGCTCATGCGCCCCAGCAGGTTGAGGCCCGCCTTGGCGCCAGCCACTCCCGGCTCCAGGAAGGTCGCGCCGTGCAGCGGAACGAGCCGGTCCTGCAGGGCCAGCGCCTGCTTGAAGTCGCCCGAGGCGGCAGCCTTCATGAGATCGGCGCAAGGGCGCGGCGCGATGTTGGAGACGACGGAAATGCAGCCCACGGCGCCAGCCGCAAAGCAGGCGAGCGCCGTCATGTCGTCGCCGGAAAACTGCAGGAATTCCGGACCCATCGCCTCCCGCTGCGTGGAAATGCGCGAAAGATTGCCGGTCGCGTCCTTGACCCCGACGATATTGCGCAATTCGCCGTAGCAGCGCTTCATTGTCTCGACGGACATGTCGACCACCGAGCGCGGAGGGATGTTGTAGATGACGATCGGAATGCCAATCGCCGCGTCGATCGCGCGGAAATGCTGGAACAGGCCTTCCTGGCTGGGCTTGTTGTAATAAGGCGTGACAACGAGCACCGCGTCGGCGCCCGCCTTTTCGGCGTGAACGGCGAGTTCGATGGCTTCGCGCGTATTGTTCGAGCCGGCGCCGGCGATGACGGGAACGCGGCCCTTCGCCTCGGCTATGGCGATCTCGACGACGCGCTTGTGCTCCTCGTGCGAAAGCGTCGGGCTTTCGCCGGTGGTGCCTACGGGCACGAGGCCGGACACGCCGCTGTCGATCTGCCAGTCGATCAGGGCGCGAAACGCCGCCTCGTCGATGGCGCCGTCCTTGAACGGCGTCACAAGCGCGGTCATCCAGCCCTTGAAATCATGCTTTCCCGTCGTCATTGCCTTTTTTCCGTCCCAATTGCTGCCGCATAGGCGCCGCTTTTGCCGTGCATTCAGCCTGAGCGTCACTCATAGCCGTTGATGGGCGTGACGGAAAGGGGCCACCGACGCCAGGCCTGATCCGCGTTGCAAGCCAGTGGTTAACCTTTCGTTAATTTCCCGGGCGCAGGCTCATCTGCCAGACAATGGAGCAATGGGACGTTTTGATGCGGATATTGCGCGTTGATCGACGAACAGCCGGAGCCGCCTTCGCGGCGGCCTGCTGCCTGTTGCTGCCGGCCCAGCAGAAGCCTGTTGACTGGGTCATGCGGCAGGCGCGGCATCTCGCGCACTGGTGCGGCGAACATCGAGCCACGCCGGGAAAAGCGTCGACGGCGGTCGAACAGGACGCGGCTGCATCCGCCGAAGCCCCTGTCGCATCCGTTCAGGAACCGACGAAACACGCTGCTGAAAGCCTCGGCTACGACCTGTCGGGCGCGGCGCAGGCTTTGCGCTACTATCGCGAAGGCGAATCCGAAGCCGGCGACGCCGCGCTGACGACTCGCGATCCGCTGGTCCGCGCTGCCGTCGAATGGGTTTTCCTGCGCGACCACGCGGTCAAGGCGGGTATGGAGCGTCTGGCGGGCTTCATGCGCGCCCATCCCGAATGGCCGGTCGCCTCCTTGCGCAGGCATGCCGAAGATCTCGCCGGGGTGGAAAGCGCCAGGCCGGACCGCGTCGCCGCATATTTTACGGAATTTCCGCCAGTCACCACCGGCGGCGAAATCGCTTTCGCCGACCTTTTGCGCAACGACGAGGCGCGGCGCGGCGAAGCCGAGCGCATGGCGCGGGAAGTTTGGCGCGAAGCCGATCTTCAGCCCGCCCTGGAAAAGCGCCTGCTGAAGAATTTCGGATCCGTCCTCTCAGCCGCCGATCATATCTACCGCGCCGACCGGCTGATGCTGCGCGACCAGACCGCCGCCGCCGGACGCGCCGCGACGCTTGCCGGCAAGGACGGCGCGGCGCTGTTTCGCGCCGAGGCCGATCTCGCCAATGGCGTCGCCTGGGCCAAGGTCGCGCCGAAAATCCCGGCTTCGCTGCGCGACGATCCCGCGCTGTTGTTCCAGCGCATCCACGCCGCCCGTCACGACGACCATATCGAAGAGGCGGCAAAGCTCATGCTCTCGGCGCCCCGCGCCGCCGACAGGCTGTCGAGCCCGGACGAGTGGTGGACCGAGCGCCGGCTATTGGCGCGCAAGCTGCTCGACGCCAAGGATTACGCCCGGGCCTACAAGGTTGCGGCCGAACATTCGGCGGCCTCCGAAGAAGCGCGGATCGAGGCGGAATTCCATGCTGGCTGGATCGCCCTGCGCTTCCTCGACGATCCCACTTTGGCCGCGCCGCATTTCGAGACCATGGCGCTGATCGCGCGCAAGCCGCATTCCGTCGCTCGCGCCGCCTATTGGCGTGGCCGCGTCGCCGAAGCCCGCGGCGAGGACGGAAAAATCTTTTACGCCCGCGCAGCGGCCGAAATCGAGACTTTCTACGGCCAGCTGGCGCGCGCGAAACTGGGAGACGAGACAATCGCCCTCCGCACGCCCGCCGCCGCAGCGGAAGGCGCCGCGCGCAGCGAGCCGATTCGCGCGGCAGAGCTGCTGTTCGCGCTTGGCGAGAACGATGCGGGCCGCCAGCTCGCGCTCGACAGCGTCCACACCTTGCGCGATCCCGAGCAGGTTGCCGCGCTTTCGCTGGTCATCGAACGCAACGGCGACGCGCATACGGCGCTTGTCGCGGGCAAGGAAGCCCTGCATCGCGGCCTCGCCATCGACAGCCTGGCCTATCCGCTCAATGGCGTGCCGGAATTTTCCGCCCTGGCGAATTCCGCATCGCGTCCGCTGGTGCTGGCGATCGCCCGGCAGGAAAGCGCTTTCGACACCGCCGCCCATTCCGGCGCCGGCGCCCTGGGGCTGATGCAGATGATTCCCGGAACGGCGAAAAACGCCGCGCACAAGGCGGGCGTCGCCTATGACGAGGAAAAGCTGAAGAGCGATCCGGCTTTCAATGCGCGCCTCGGCGCCTTTTATCTCGGCGAACTCATGGGCGAATACGGCGGATCGCACATCCTCACCTTCGCCGCTTACAATGCGGGCGGCGGCAATGTGCGCGACTGGATCGCAGCCTATGGCGACCCGCGCGATCCCAATGTCGATCCGATCGACTGGATCGAGCGCATTCCCTTCACCGAAACGCGAAACTACGTGCAGCGCATCGTCGAGAACCTGCAGGTCTATCGCGCGAGGCTCGGCGTGACCGCGCCCAACATTTTTACGGCCGACCTGCGGCAGAAGCTGGCGCAGGGGAGAGCTTACGCAGCTTCCAGCAGGTCCGCCCTGATCTTCTCGAAAACGCCATCGAACATCGCTTGCGTGAGCACGCCGGTATTCGTGTTGTAGCGCGAGCAATGGTAGCTGTCGTAGAGCGTCAGCCCGCTTTCGAGCCTGTGCGCGGCGCCATGCGAAAAGGGGCGCGCCTTCGCCTTTTCGCCCAGAAATTTCACGACCGTGTCATGGGAAATGCGTCCGAGGCAGAGCAGGGCGCGCAAGCCGGGCATCGCGGCGATTTCCTCGGCGAGCCAGGGCCGGCAGGCGGCGATCTCCGCGGGCGTCGGCTTGTTTTGCGGCGGCACGCAGCGAACGGCGTTGGAAATGCGGCAATCGACCAGCTCCAGCCCGTCATCCGCGCGCTCGGCGTAAACGCCTTTGGCGAAACCGAAGCGGATCAGGGTGGGATAGAGCATGTCGCCGGCCCAGTCGCCCGTGAAAGGGCGTCCCGTCCGATTGGCGCCGTGCAGGCCCGGGGCAAGTCCGAGAATCAGCAAGGATGCGTCGAGTGGCCCAAAACTCGGCACGGGCGCATTGTGGCCGTCCGGCAGGATGAGGCGGTTGGCCGCACGGAATTCGGCCAGCCGCGGGCACAGGCGGCAATCGCCGGGCGGCTGGAGAGGATGCGCGCTCATGACGAGAAAAGACCTGACGCTTCAGGCAAAAAAACTCGCGCGAACCGGGGTTCGCGCGAGCGGCAGACAAGGAGCGGAAGCGCTCGACTCACTCTTCGTCGACGTTGGCGTCGTGCGACATCGGCGTGACCGGGGCGGCCGGACGGCGCTCCTGGAAGCGCTGCAAACGGTCGGTGCGGTCGCTCGGATCGCGACCGATCTTGTTGACGAGATGGACGAGGTCGACGAATTCGTCGGCCTGGCGACGCAATTCGTCGGCCACCATCGGCGGCTGCGTCGTGATGGTGGACATGACGGAGACGCGAACGCCCTTGCGCTGCACGGCTTCGACCAGCGAGCGGAAGTCGCCGTCGCCCGAGAACAGCACCATGTGGTCGATGTGGTCGGCCATTTCCATGGCGTCCACGGCCAGTTCAATGTCCATGTTGCCCTTGACCTTGCGGCGTCCGAGCGCGTCGACGAATTCCTTGGCCGGCTTGGTCACGACGGCGTAGCCGTTGTAGTCGAGCCAATCGATCAGCGGGCGAATCGAGGAATATTCCTGCTCCTCGACCAGAGCCGTATAATAGAAGGCGCGCAAGAGACGGCCTTTGCCCTGGAATTCCTTGAGAAGCCTCTTGTAATCGATATCAAACCCAAGCGATTTCGCGGTTGCGTAAAGATTGGCGCCGTCGATGAAAAGAGCGATGCGTTCCTGGTCTGCCATTATGTAGGTCCGTTTCCTATTGAATCTCGTGGCTTGCGAGCGCCTTGGCGAAAAGCCTTGAAGTTTGATTTAACTCAAAATACGCGAAAAGCAATATTGCGAGTTTGTGACACTCGGCGCCTGAACTAGCGATGAATGCCCCTATCCCTGTCGGAAAACAGGGTCAGAGCGACTGTGGTCAATATATAAACAATCAGGCGCCGCCTCAATAAGGGGTCCGACATATTTTGCAAATTACCCGTCGCAGGTTGCAGGAAATAAGGCATTAGCGGAAATTTTTTCTGATTTTTTATGTTCGAATGGCGTCGATTTCGCGGCTGGAGCGCCGCCGCGGCAAGGATCGCCATGAAACTCGCGGGAATCGCGCCAAGAAACTTGCCATGTGAACGGATATTTTGTAACAGGAGCGGAAATCCCTGTTATGGCGACCTGTTTATAGGAGTGGGGCCGTATGGCGCGCGTCACCGTTGAAGATTGTATTGACAAGGTCGACAACCGTTTCGATCTCGTTCTCCTGGCGAGCCACCGCGCGCGGATGATTTCATCCGGCGCGCAGATCAGCGTGCCGCGCGACAACGACAAGAATCCGGTCGTTGCGCTGCGGGAGATCGCCAATTCCACGGTGCAGCCGGATGATCTCAAGGAAGATTTCATCCATTCGCTGCAAAAGCACGTCGAAGTGGACGAGCCCGAGGCCGAGGTCGTGCCCGCGCTGGTCACGCCTGGCGCTGACGCCAGCGCCGGCGACGTGCAGTTCGACCGCATGACCGAGGAAGACCTCCTGCGCGGTCTCGAAGGCCTGGTGCCTCCGGCCGAGACCGAAGACGATTCGGAATAAGTCGCCACTACCGCGGCTGTTGCGACCGCCGCTGGCGCAAGACGCGAAACGAGCGGGGATGGCCGAGGGCCTCCTCGCTTTTTTGTTTGAGTCGCAATCCTTTTGATGGTTGCGCGCTCTTGCCGCGAGCCGTCGCCGCGCCGATAGTGGAACAGCGCCCCGCACGGGGTCGCCAGGCAATCGGGTGCGGGGAATTGTTTCAAAGATGATGCGGCAGTACGAACTCGTCGATCGCGTTCGAAAATATAATCCGCAAACGGACGAAGACCTGCTCAATCGCGCCTATGTCTACGCCATGCGCGCGCATGGCGCGCAAAAGCGCGCCTCCGGCGATCCCTATTTCACGCATCCGCTGGAAGTGGCGGCGATCCTGACCGAAATGAAGCTCGACGACGCGACCATCGTCGCCGCCGTGCTGCATGACACGATCGAGGACACGGGCGCGACCCGCGCGGAAATCGACAAGCTGTTCGGACCGGAAATCGGCAGCCTTGTCGATGGCCTGACCAAGCTGAAGAAGCTCGATCTCGTCTCCAGGCGCGCCGCGCAGGCCGAAAACTTCAGAAAGCTGCTGCTGGCCATCGCCGAGGACGTGCGCGTGCTGCTGGTCAAGCTCGCGGACCGCCTGCACAACATGCGCACCCTGCATCATGTGTCGCCGGAAAAGCGCGCGCGCATCGCCGAGGAGACGCTCGAAATCTATGCGCCGCTGGCCGGCCGGATGGGCATGCAGAACCTGCGCGACGAGCTGGAGAACCTCTCGTTCAAGCACATGATGCCTGAGGCCTTCGCCATGGTCTCGACCAGGCTCGAGGACCTGCGCGACAAGAACAGGGAGCTGATCAAGACCATCGAAGACGAGCTGACCGAGGAGCTTGCCAGGCGCGGCATCAAGGCGGAGGTGCGCGGTCGGCAGAAGCAGCCCTATTCGGTCTGGAGCAAGATGGAGCGCAAATCCGTCGCCTTCGAGCAATTGTCGGACATTTTCGGCTTCCGCGTCGTGGTTGGCGAGGTCGAGGACTGCTATCGCGTGATCGGCGTGGTGCACACGAAATGGCCGATGGTCCCGGGCCGGTTCAAGGATTACATTTCGACGCCCAAGCAGAACGACTATCGCTCCGTCCACACGACCGTGGTCGGGCCCGGACGCCAGCGCGTGGAACTGCAGGTGCGCACCGTCGAAATGCATGACATCGCCCGGCACGGCATCGCCGCCCATGCGCTCTACAAGGACAGGCGCAACGCCCCGGCGCCGGTCCTGTCGCACGAGAGCAACGCCTATCAATGGCTCAAGCGCACGATCGACCTGCTCGCCGACGGCGACAGCCCCGAGGAATTCCTCGAGCACACGCGGCTCGAACTCTTCCATGACCAGGTGTTCTGCTTCACCCCCAAGGGCCGCCTGATCGCGCTGCCGCGCGGCGCGACGCCGATCGACTTCGCCTATGCCGTGCACACCAGCGTCGGCAATTCGGCGGTCGGGGTGAAGATCAACGGGCGCGCTCGCGCCGCTGCTTGCGCCGCTGGTCAATGGCGACGAGGTCGACATCATCCGCGCGGAGGGGCAGACGCCGCCGGCGGCCTGGGAATCCATCGCCGTCACCGGCAAGGCGCGCGCCGCCATCCGCCGCGCCAGCCGCGACGCGGTGCGGGCGCAATATGCAGGGCTTGGACGCCAGATCGTGCTGCGCGCCTTCGAGCGCGCGGGCAAGAAATTTTCCGAGGACAAGCTGCGCGCGGCGCTGCCGCGGCTCGCCCGCGCCAATATCGACGACGTGCTGGCGGCCGTCGGGCGCGGCGAGATGTTTTCGGGCGACGTGGTCAAGGCTGTCTATCCCGACTTCAAGGAGGAGCGGCGGCTCGCGCCGGCCCATCCCGCCGATCCCGGCTGGTTCGGCATGGCCCACCGCACCGGCGTGCAATTCAAGGTGCCGGGCGCGCCGCCCGACGCCCACGCCTTGCCGATCCGGGGACTGCGCGGCGACCTGCCGGTGGTGTTCGCGCCCAATGGCGGCGCGGTGCCGGGCGACCGCATCGTCGGCATCATGACGCCGGGAGTGGGCATCACCGTCTATCCGATCCAGTCGCCGGCGCTCGCCGCCTTCGACGACCAGCCGGAGCGCTGGCTCGACGTGCGCTGGGACGTGGACGGCGGGCAGGAGCTGTTTCCGGCGAAAATCATCGTCGCGGCGATCAACGAGCCCGGCAGCCTTGGCGCGGTGGCCGGCTTGATCGGCGAACTCGGCGCCAATATCGACGACGTCAAATTCAACAACAAGTCGCCGGACTTTCGCGAGATGATTCTCGAAATCCAGGTGTTCGACCTGAAGCACCTCACGGACATATTGTCGCGCCTGCGCTCGATGGCGATCGTCAATCGGGTCGAAAGGGTGATCGGATGAGGGGCGCCATGCCGGGAAAGGGTCGCCAGTGAGTCTCCGCAAAAATCCGACTTGGCGTGAACGTCGATCACGTCGCCACCTTGCGCAATGCGCGCGGCGGCGCGCTGCCCGATCCGCTGCGCGCCGCGCAAATGGCGCTGGCCGCCGGCGCCGACGGCATCACCGCCCATCTCCGGGAGGATCGCCGGCATATTCGCGATGAGGACATGGCGCGGCTGAAGGCTTCGATCGACGCGCCGCTCAATTTCGAAATGGCGGCGACCGAGCAAATGCTCGACATCGCCCTGAAAACGGCGCCTCACGCCTGTTGCCTCGTCCCCGAAAAGCGCACGGAACGCACCACCGAGGGCGGGCTCGACGTGATTGGCGGCCACGATCATCTGGTTCCCTTCGTCGATGGGCTCAGGCGAGCTGGAATTCGCGTCTCGCTGTTCATCGAACCGTCGATCGAAGCGATCCAGGCTTCGGCCGAGATCAAGGCCCCCGTGGTCGAGCTTCATGCGGGAGCATGGAGCCACGCATTGGAAACGGGCGACCTGGCCCGCGCCGAACAGGAGTTCGAACGGTTGCGGCTTGGCGCGCTGGAGGCGGCGCGGCTCGGCCTTGAGTGCCATGCCGGCCACGGCCTCGATTTCGAAATGGCGAGAAAAATCGCCGCCTTGCCGCAGATGATGGAATTGAATATCGGGCATTTCCTGATCGGCGAGGCGGTCTTTATCGGACTCGACGCCGCGGTGCGCCAGATGCGCGCGGCGATGGATTTGGGGCGCGAGGAGAGCGATCCTGGTTGCGCCAAGTCGGGAGCGAACTTGTGATCGTCGGCATCGGCCTCGATCTTTGCGACATCAGGCGCATCGAGAAGACGCTTGAGAAATACGGCGACCGCTTTCCCCGCCGCTGCTTCACAGAGATCGAGCGCGCCAAGGCCGACGGTCGCGCCGCGCGCGCCGCGACCTACGCCAAGCGCTTCGCCGCCAAGGAGGCCTGCGCCAAGGCGCTTGGCACGGGCCTTGGCCGCGGCGTGGGCTGGCTCGACATGGGCGTGGTCAATGACGCCTTGGGACGGCCGACGCTACACCTCACCGGCGGCGCGGCAGAACGGCTGGCGGCCTTGATTCCCAGAGGGTGCGAGGCCCATATCCACCTGACGCTGACCGACGAATATCCACTGGCGCAGGCGCAGGTGATCATCGAAGCGCATCCGGCGGCGCCTGCGAAAGCGTGAATTCGCGCCAAAGCCTTTTACAACACTTGCGCTTGGCGGAGAAAACGCCGAAAACCGGCGGCCTGACCCGATGGATGTGAAGATGAGCAATTCCATGAGCGAACCCGCGCCGCGCGCAGAGAAGAAATCCGAGCCGGAAGGCATCGTCGAGACCATCGTCGTGATCCTTCAGGCGCTGGCGATTGCGCTGGTCGTTCGCACTTTTCTGTTCCAGCCCTTCAACATCCCCTCGGGCTCGATGATCCCGACGCTCGAGATCGGCGACTATCTGTTCGTTTCGAAATACGCCTATGGCTATTCGCGCTATTCCATACCCTTCGGGCCGCCGCTGTTCGAGGGCCGGATCATGGCGACGCCGCCCAAGCGTGGCGATGTCGTGGTGTTCAAGCTGCCGCGCGACAACGAGACCGATTACATCAAGCGCGTCATCGGCCTGCCGGGCGAAAAGATCGAAATGAAAAAGGGCCGGCTCTACATCAACGACGCGCTGGTCGAACGCCAGCCGATCGAAAAGGCCCAGACCGAAGATCTCTACGGCCATTTTGGTCCCGTGCCGACCTATATCGAGACCCTGCCGAACGGCGTGAAACATGAGATCATCGAGATTCAGGGCGACGACGGCTTCAACGACAATGCCGGGCCCTTCGTCGTGCCGCCGAACCATTATTTCATGATGGGCGACAACCGCGACAATTCCACGGATTCCCGCGTGCCGCCGGATCAGGGCGGCGTCGGCTACGTGCCGTTCGAGAATTTGGAGGGACGCGCCGAAGTGATCTTCTTCTCGGTCGGCGAGGGCGCGGCCGGCTATGAATTCTGGCGCTGGCCCTGGACGCTGCGTCTCGGCCGCATGTTCCACATGGTCAAATGACCGGCGCTCCGGCTGCAGCGTTCGGGCATGGCGATCTCGGGGCCTTGCAGGCGCGGATCGGCCATTCCTTCGCCGACGCCTCGCTGCTCGTCCGCGCGCTGACCCACGTCAGCGCGCTGCCGGCGTCGCAGGTGCAGAGGCGCATCGATTCCTATCAGCGGCTGGAGTTTCTGGGCGAC
Source organism: uncultured Alphaproteobacteria bacterium (assembly GCA_963713695.1). Classification (GTDB taxonomy): domain Bacteria; phylum Pseudomonadota; class Alphaproteobacteria; order Rhizobiales; family Beijerinckiaceae; genus Rhodoblastus. The sequence goes on along the minus strand of CAVQMU010000008.1, from coordinate 27,556 downwards.
CGTGTGCTCGGCCTCGCGGTCTCCACCATGCTGTTCGAGACCTTTCCTGCCGCCGAAGAGGGCGAACTGTCGCGCCGCCTCGCCGATCTCGTGCGCAAGGACACCTGCGCCGACGTGGCGCGGGACTGGGGCGTCGGCGAATTCCTGCGACTCGGCGAGGGCGAGGCCCAGACCGGCGGCGCGAAGAAGTCGGCCATTCTCGGCGATATCTGCGAGAGCATTCTGGGCGCGGTCTTTCTCGACGCCGGCTTTCCCGCCTCCGAAAGCGTTGTACGGAGATTTTTTGCCGCGAAAATGCTCAAGCCGGGCCGGCCCCTGCGCGACCCCAAGACCGCCCTGCAGGAATGGGCGCAGGCGCGCGGACTGCCGCCGCCCGCCTATCGCCAGTCCGGGCGGTCGGGTCCCGATCACGCGCCGCTGTTCGTGATGGAAGTCTGCGTGACCGGGTTCGAGCCGGTGCTGGCCGAGGGCAGTTCGAAAAGGTTGGCCGAACAGACATGCGCCCAGCTTTTTCTGGCGCGCGAAGGGGTTTTGGAGTCCGAAGAATGAGCGAGCCTGTTCAAGTTCCCCATTGCGGCTTCGTCGCCCTGATCGGCGCGCCCAATGCGGGCAAGTCGACGCTCCTGAACCAGCTTGTCGGCGCCAAGGTGTCGATTGTCTCACGCAAGGTGCAGACGACGCGCACGGTCATCCGGGGCATTGCCCTCGAGGGGGCGGCGCAGGTCATTTTCGTCGACACGCCCGGCATTTTCGCGCCCAAGCGCCGGCTCGACCGCGCCATGGTCACCTCCGCCTGGGGCGGCGCGGGCGACGCCGACGCCGTCTCCCTGCTGGTCGATGCGCGCAAGGGCGTCGACGACGAGGTCGAGGCGATCCTTGCCAAGCTGCCGCAATTGCGCGCCCCGAAAATCCTGGTGCTCAACAAGATCGACGCGGTCGATCACCAGAGGCTGCTGGGGCTCGCCGCGGATCTGAACGCTCGGCTGCCCTTCGCCGAGACCTTCATGATTTCCGCGCTCAAGGGCCATGGCGTGCCCAAATTCCGCGAAAAGCTGGCGGCGCTGATGCCGGCCGGGCCTTGGCTTTACCCCGAGGACCAGATTTCCGACGCGCCGCTGCGGGCGCTGGCCGCTGAAATCACGCGCGAAAAGCTTTTCGAGCGATTGCATGATGAATTGCCCTACCAGTCCACCGTCGAGACGGAGCTTTGGAAGGATCAGCCCGACGGTTCCGCGCGGGTGGAGCAGACGATCTACGTGACCCGCGAGGGCCAGAAGAAGATCGTGATCGGCGAGGGCGGCAAGACCATCAAGAGCATAGGCTCGGCGGCGCGCAAGGAAATCATGGAGGCGGCGGAACAGAAGGTTCATCTGTTCCTGTTCGTCAAGGTGCGCGAGAACTGGGGCGACGATCCCGAGCGCTACCGCGAGATGGGGCTGGAATTTCCGAAGAAGTGAGGATTTGCAGGCGTCTTGGTTGGTGATTGCGTCAGAACGCGGACTTCCGCGAATCCCTTCTCCCCTTGCGGGAGAAGGCGGCGCGAAGCGCCGGATGAGGGGGCCAAGCCGCGGCAGCCCCCTCATCCGTCTCGGCTTCGCCGAGCCACCTTCTCCCGCAAGGGGAGAAGGAATAATCCCGGCCGGTCCGCCGAGAAAGGACGACTGACCAATGGAATGGTCTGAGCGCGGCCTGATCATTGGCCTGAAAAAGCACGGCGAATCCAGCGTGATCCTGGAGCTGATGACGCGCGGTCATGGCCGTCATCTCGGCGTGGTCCGCGGCGGCCGCTCGAAAAACATGCAGCCGGTGCTCCAGCCCGGCAATGAGGTCGAGGCGGTCTGGCGGGCGCGGCTCGATCAGCACCTGGGGCTTTACACGGTCGAAGCGGCGCTTCTGCGCACCGATGCGCTGATCTCCAGCGCGCAGGCGCTGCATGGCGTCAATTATCTCGCGGGATTGCTGCGGCTCCTGCCGGAGCGCGACCCGCATGCCGGCCTGTTCGACCGGGCGCAGGCGCTGCTCGCCAATCTGGATGGCTCGCGCGCGGCGGGGCTTTTCGTGCATTTCGAGCTGGCGCTGCTGGCGGAACTAGGTTTTGGCCTCGATCTCGACCAATGCGCCGCCACCGGCGCGCGCGACGATTTGATTTATGTGTCGCCGAAATCCGGCCGCGCGGTGAGTCGGGAGGGCGGCGCGCCCTGGGCTGCGCGGCTCCTGCCGCTGCCCGCGTTCCTGCACGAGGCGCCGGGCGCGCCGGCGCCCGGCGCCGATTTGAGCGCCGGCTTCCGCCTGACCGAGTTTTTCTTGCAACGCGACGTCTATCTGCCGCGAAATCTCAAGCCGCCGGATTCGCGGGCGGCTTTCTTCGCATGTCTGAAGCTTTAGATTGGGACAAAAAAAGCGGCCCGAAAGGACCGCTTGCCATCATCGCTCGAAACTGGCGCCTCAGCGGCAAACCAGGCGAATTTCCTTGCGGGACACGCCGTAGCCTTCGTCGGCCTCGACTTCGCGCTGCTCGCAGCCCGTCGAGGCTTGATCGCTCGCGCCGTTCGACTTGAGTGCGGTCGTTTCGACACCGCGGGCGGCGCCCTCGGCCTTCACATTTCCTGACTGCGACAGGAAACCGACGCCCGTGGCGAGGGCAATCGCCAGCAAAAACAATGCTGGAGCGAGTTTCTTTGACGTTTTCATGACCGCCTCAAACGCATTCCCGAGATCAACAACTACAGGGCAGGACGAGTGGTCTTGCCGCGTAAAGTAATGATTTGCCGAGGATTGCTCTTACATTTCAGAAAAAAGGGTTTCGCAGGTGCGAAGGATTGATGTGTTTCTAGCGCCGCCCGAGCTCGCAGGCTAGTGCCAAAAGGCAACAATTTTTCACTTTATCGAGATCGGTACAAACAGGGAACTTGAACCGGGGCGCGGGCTGGCTTAAGGCTCTCGCATGGCCAAACCGCATCTGCCGCCTCCGGGCGAAAACAACCTGCCTGTGAATCTGCGCGAAGCGCTGGAGGAGCGCTATCTCGCCTACGCGCTCTCGACCATTACGGACCGGGCCTTGCCCGACGCGCGTGACGGGCTCAAGCCCGTGCACCGCCGCATTCTCTATGGCATGCACATCCTGCGCCTCGATCCGGGCACGCCATTCAAGAAATGCGCGAAAATCGTCGGCGACGTCATGGGTTCGTTTCATCCGCATGGCGACCAGTCGATCTATGACGCGCTGGTGCGCCTGGCGCAGGATTTCTCCTCGCGCTTTCCGCTGGTCGACGGGCAGGGCAATTTCGGCAATATCGACGGCGACGGCGCCGCCGCCTATCGCTACACCGAAGCGCGCATGACCGATGTCGCGCGGGCGCTGCTCGAGGGAATCGACGAAGACGCCGTCGACTTCCGCGACAATTACTCCGGCGACCTGCAAGAGCCGAAAGTCCTGCCCGCCGCCTTCCCGAACCTGCTCGCCAACGGCGCCCAGGGAATTGCCGTGGGCATGGCGACCTCGATTCCGCCGCACAACGTCTCGGAGCTTTGCGACGCCGCTCTCTATCTGATCGCCAATCCCAAGGCCGACGCCGAGCAATTGCTGACCTTCGTGCCCGGGCCGGACTTCCCAACCGGCGGCATTATTGTCGATTCCCGCGAAAGCATCATGGAGACCTATCGGACCGGGCGCGGCTCCTTCCGCATCCGCGCCCGCTGGACGAAGGAAGAGGGCGCGCGCGGCCTCTGGAACGCCGTCGTCACCGAAATTCCCTATGGCGTGCAAAAATCTCGGCTGATCGAAAAGCTGGCGGAGCTGGTCAACGAGCGCAAGCTGCCGCTGCTCGCCGACGTGCGCGACGAATTGGCCGAGGACGTTCGCATCGTGCTCGAACCGCGTGCGCGGAATGTCGATGCGGGCGTGATGATGGAGAGCCTGTTCCGCATGAGCGAGCTCGAAGCGCGCTTTGCGATGAACATGAACGTGCTGGTCGACGGCGTGACGCCGCGCGTGGTGTCGCTGGCGGAGGCGCTGCGCCAATGGCTCGATCACAGGCGCGATGTGCTGCTGCGCCGGACTCGCTACCGCCTGGCCGCGATCGAGCGCCGGTTGGAAGTCCTCGCCGGCATGATCATCGCCTTCCTCAATCTCGACGAGGTGATCCGCATCATCCGTGAGGAGGACGAGCCGAAGGACGTGCTGAAGGCGCGTTTCGAACTAACCGACAACCAGGCCAACTACATCCTCGACACGCGGCTGCGCTCCCTGCGCCGCCTGGAGGAAATGCAGTTGCGCGGCGAGCACGCCGAACTGACGCGCGAGAAGGAGGAGCTGGAAACGCTTCTCGGCGACGAACGCCAGCAATGGAAGACGGTCACCGCGCAGATCCGCGAGATCAAGAAGAAATGGGGGCCGCTGACCGCGCTCGGCAAGAGGCGGACGAGTTTCGAGGCGCTGACCGCCGCATCGGCCGATTTCGACCTGTCCGAGATCCTGGTCGAGCGCGAACCCATCACGGTCGTCGTTTCCCAGAAGGGCTGGATTCGCGCGCTCAAGGGACATGTTTCCGACCTGGGCGCCCTGCAGTTCAAGGGCGACGATTCCCTCCGCGTGTCTTTCTTCGCCGAGACGACGTCGAAAATCCTGGTGCTGGCGACGGACGGCAAGATTTTCACCCTCGACGCATCGAAACTGCCGGGCGGACGCGGCGCGGGCGAGCCGATCCGGCTGCTGGCGGACATGGAGGACGGTGAGGATGTCGCCGCCGTCTTCGTCTACAAGGCGGGCGTCAAAATGGTGGTGGCCTCGACCGACGGGCGCGGCTTTGTCGCCTCGCAGGACGACATGCTCGGCAACACCAAGAAGGGCAAGATGCTGCTCAACGTCGAGGCCCCGGCCAAGGCGCGCTTCATCGTGGCGGTGGAAGGCGATCATGTCGCGGCGATCGGCGAAAACAGGAAGCTTCTGTGCTTCCCGGTCTCCGAGATTCCGGAGATGACGCGCGGAAAAGGCGTGCGGCTGCAACGCTACAAGGACGGCGGCATGTCCGACATCAAGACGTTCGCGATGGACGCTGGCCTGGCCTGGACCGATCCCGGCGGCAGGGTTTTCAATGTTGCGCGGGAAAACCTGGCGGAATGGACCGGCCATCGCGCCGAGGCGGGACGCCTGCCGCCGAAGGGCTTTCCGAAGGCGAACAGGTTCGGGTGAGCAGGTTCGGGTGAGGACGCGGAAGGACGCGGCAGCTCGCAGGCAGGAAAAACCTCCCGCACTTTGCCGGACAATCAACCGCGCCTATCTGGCGGCGCTCACAGTCGCGCCAGGTTATGTGCATCTTTGACTTTCGTCCCTGACGCCGATTTGTCACAGCGACCAAGTTTTCGTCCCAAATCCTGACGATTCTCAGATTTCTATTGGTTTGGATGAGGACTAAGCCAGCGGGCCGGCTAGTCTGGCGACAAAATTTTTGACCTCGGGTCGGTTCAAGGAATTGCAAAATGTTCGGCGCTCTGCCTCGTTGGGAGTCCCGCTCGCATCAGCGACGGTCTGGTCCGTCGGCGTCGCGCCATTATCTCGCAACGGGTTGCTGTCAGGGCTTTTCCCTCCAGCGAATCGCCAATACGGCAAAAAAGTCCATCGCGTTCGCGACGTTGGCGATGGCCATCCATTGCAAAACACTGAAATTCGCCGTTCCTGCCTTCTGCCTGTCGACTCTTGCCGCTGTCGGTTCGGCCCAAGCGCAGCAGGTGATCACCGAATGGAACAACGGCCAAGCCATCGCTCTTAGTCCTCTTGGCAGCTCCAACAGCGGGGCTTTCGCCATCAACGACGCGGGACAGGTGGCGGGCTACACTGAGAAGGGGGGAGGATTTATAGCCACCGAATGGAGCAACGGCCAAGCCATCGTCCTGAATAACCCTGCTGGAAGCACAAGCAGCGGCGCCTACGCCCTCAACAACGTTGGACAACTAGTTGGCTATAGTACCCTCAATGGGAATTTGACAGCCACCGAATGGAGCAACGGTCAAGCCATCGTCCTGAATTACCTGCCTGGAAGCACGTTCAGCCTTGCAAACGGTGTTAACGACGCGGGACAGGTGGTCGGCCAGAGTGTCACCAACGGACTTTCGATAGCCACCGAATGGAGCAACGGCAAAGCCATCGCTCTTGGGAGCCTGCCGGGAAGCAGGGACAACATTGCCTCCGGAATTAACAACGCGGGACAAGTGGTGGGCATGACTGGCCTCACCAACGGGAACGGCGCGCCGACCGAATGGATCAACGGCAAAGCCACAGCCCTGGGCTACTTGCCGGGAAGCACGAACGCCGAGGCTTTGGCCATCAACAACTCGGGACAGGTGGCCGGAATCAGTTGGGCCTCTGGAGATAATAACGTCATAGCCACTGAATGGATCAACGGCGTAGCCATACGCCTCGGCAATCTCGCGGGCAGCGCTACCAGTGGCTTTATCAGCTTTGCTTACGCCATCAACAACGCCGGACAGGTGGTTGGCTGGGATGTGGTCTCCGGGACGGCGATAGCCACTGAATGGACCAATGGCAAAGCCGTGGCCCTGAGTAATCTCGCGGGGGCGGTCAACGATGGTGGTAATTTCATTAGCGGCGCTTACGGCATCAACGACGCCGGACAGGTAGTCGGATCGACATATGTCGCTGCGCCGACGATCCAGTTCTGGAACGGCGCGACCATTACGGCGACAGGAAGCATCGTCGGCGGCGCGGGAACCTGGACTGCTGGTCCGGTCGCCAACTGGACGGATTCCGCCGGCGCGATTTCAAGCGCCTGGGGCGGGAATTTCGCCGTATTCCAGGCGACAGGCGGGTCAGGGGCGGCAGTCACCGTCGACGCGAGCGCCGGGGCGGTTTCCGCGGCGGGGATGCAATTCATCGGGACGGGCTGGAGCGTCAATGGCGCGCCGATCACGCTCAACGGAGCCAGCGGCCAGACGACGATCCAGGTCGGCGACGGCTCGGCGGCGGGCGCCGACTATTCCGCGACCATCGGCTCCGTGCTGACCGGCGCCAGCCAATTGGTCAAAACCGACCTGGGAACGCTGATCCTGGCCGGCGCCAACACCTATAACGGCGCGACTGAAGTCGCGGCGGGAACGCTGGCGATCACCGGCTCGATCGCGTCGGCGGCGCAGGTCGACAGCGGCGCGACGCTCGGCGGCTCGGGAACGGTCGGTTCGATCGTTGCGCTCAGCGGCGCGACGATCGCTCCCGGCATTCTCACGCCCTACTCGACCCTGTCGTCCACCGGCGCCGTGACCTTCAACGCCGGCTCGAGCTTCTTCGTCAACATCAACGCAGCCGGACAGCACGACAAGCTCGTGACTGCCGGATCGGCGACGCTGAGCGGCGGAACGGTCGCGGTCGCAGCGGCGGCGGGGACCTATTCGCCTTTGACCAGCTATACCTTGCTCACGGCGGCGGGAGGCATCTCCGGGACATTCTCCTCGCTGTCGACGGCCGCAAGCCTCGCTTTCCTGTCGCCCTATCTTGGCTATGACGCCAACGACGTCACCCTGCGCTTCAAGCAGACCGCGAATTTCGAATCGGCGGCGCAAACGCCGAACCAGATCGCCACCGCCGGCGCCTTGCAAAAGCAGCCGGTCGGCTCGCCGCTCTACAACGCCTTGATTGGCCAGAGCGGGCCCGGCGCGCGGGCGGCTTTCGACGCTCTGTCGGGAGAAATCCACGCCAGCACGGCCTCCGCCGCCTTCGACGATTCCCGCCTGCCGCGCGAGGCGGTTCTCGACCGGCTCGCCGATCCCTTCGGCGCGCCGCCGTCGAGCGCCGCCGGCTTCGTCGCCTCAAGCGCGCCCGTCGCCGACCCGCTGTCGGGGAACGTCTTGACGGCTTGGGGCCAGGCTTTCGGCACGTTCGGTCATATTGCCGGCGACGGCGACGCCGCAGGCCTCAACCGCTCGCTGGGCGGCTTCATTCTTGGCGTCGACCAGAGTCTCGACAACCGCTATCGCTTCGGCCTGACCGGCGGCTTCACCCAGTCGGGCCTCAGCCTTGCGGCCCGCGGCTCCAGCGGCTCGATCACCAGCACTTTCCTCGGACTATATGGCGGCGCGACCTTCGACGCGCTGCGGCTTCGTGGCGGCGCGCTCTATGCGTTCGATCGTTTCGAGACCAGCCGCGTGGCGTCCGTCGCCGGCGCTGGCGATACGGACGGCTCCGCCTATGGCGGCGGAACTTCCAGGCCTTCGGCGAGGCCGGCTGGCGCATGGCTCTGGCGAATTTCGTCCGGCCGGGCTTTATCGAGCCTTTCGTCGGGGTTTTGGCGGAATCGATCCAGACCAACGCCTTCATGGAGAATGGCGGGGCGGCGGCTTTGATCGGCGCGGCGCGCACCTATGGCTTTGGCGCGACGACGCTGGGCGCGCGCTACGAAATCGCCTTGTCCGAGACCCTGCCATTGACCGCGCGCGGCCTCATCGGCTGGCGGCGCGTGTTCGGCGATGTGACGCCATCCTCGGCTCTGGCTTTCGCCAGCGCGCCCTCGACCCTGTTCTCGATCGTCGGCGCGCCGATCTGTCGCGACGCGGCGATAATTGAGGCCGGACTGGATTTGCGGCTGAACGATCAGGCCTCGCTCGGCATATCTTATTCCGGCGCGCTCGGCGGCCAGGGAGCGGACAACGGCGTCAAGGGACGGTTCGAGATGCGGTTCTGAAGCGACCAAGCATTGCCAGTTGTTCGCGCAGACTCGAATGTTTAGCGAATGGCGGCTTTTAGCTCTTGGCGTCGGCGCCTGATGAAATCGACTAACGACCGCTCAGGGGCAGATGAGACTTACGACAGAGCGAGCGCAGCCGGAGCCAAGCGTGAGCGGGAGCTAGGCGGCGCCGCGTCCATGACGGGCGGCGCCGCTCACGACTTCGCTTTCCTTGCCGGTTTCGCCTTTTTCAAGCCGTTGAGCTCGACCGCTTCGCGGATGAGCGCCTTGAAGGCTGAGGCGTCGATTTCCTCGCCCTCGGGGATGTCGATGGCGCGGCGCGCATTTCCCTCGAGGCTCGCATTGAAGAGACCGGACGGATCCTGCAACGACGCGCCCTTGGCGAAGGTCAGTTTCACGACTTTCTTGTATGTTTCGCCCGTGCAGATGATCCCGTCGCGCGACCAGACCGGCGTGCCCATCCACTTCCACTCTTCGACGACCTCCGGGTCAGCCTCCTTGACGAGCTTGCGTATTCTGGCGAGGGTTTCGCCGCGCCAATCGCCAAGTTCGGCGATTCTGTTCGAGATCAGCTCCGACGCCGTGGGCTCGTGGCCCGCGCTCGCGTTTTTCATGATCGCCTCCTGACGAATGCCCTAGGACGTGGTGAGGGCGCCGGCTGGCGCGGCTCGATCCGCTTGAAAACCATCGAGCATTTGCAGAAGATCCGGCGTCGGCGCCGCGCCGCTGGTGAAGCGGAAGGCAAATTGGCATTCTCTCGCTTCGTTTTTCGGGTACTCCGCCGAAACCACATGATCCGCGCGCCGGGCGATGGCTGAAGCCGGGTCGATCCAGCGGACGGGCCAGGGCGCGAGACGCTCGAAATAGCTCAGCAGCAGCGGATAATGGGTGCAGGCCAGCACGATGGAATCGGTGCGCCTTCCATTTCTCTCGACGAAACAGGGCGCGATCTCTCTCGAGATCGCCTCGTCCGAGGGAGACGTGTCGTGCATGAAGGCTTCGGCCAGCGTGGCGAGGGTTTTCGAGCCGACCAGCGTCACGTCGCAATGGCCGGCGAACTTCTCGATGAGGTCGCGGGTATAGTCGCGCGCCACCGTGCCGGGGGTGGCGAGAATCGAGATCACCCGCGACTTCGACGTCTCGGCCGCCGGCTTGATCGCCGGCACCGCGCCGACGAAGGGAATATTCGGCCATTTTTCGCGAAGATGTGGCAGAACGAGCGTCGAGGCCGTGTTGCAGGCGATGACGACGCAATCCGGCGCGATCTCGCCGATCATCTTGGCCATCGCGTTCATGACGAGGGCGACGACATCCGTCTCGCCTTTCGGCCCATAGGGAAAGCCGACATCGTCGGCGGCATAGTAGAAATCGGCGTCCGGTCTCTGTTTCGCCAGGGCGCGAAAAACCGTCAGCCCGCCGAGGCCGGAATCGAAGACGAGAATTTTTGGGCTGCGATCCATATTTTGCACGCGCGCCGGTAAGGGATTTGCGAAACAGGGGAACGCTTTTAGCGTGAAGAAAGTCTAAACGCTACCAGCCGCAGGAGAAGCACATGCCGATCAACAAGGGAATTGTCCTCGCCTCGCGGCCCGCGCCTTCGGGCAAGGCCACGCTGGAAAATTTCCGCCTTGTCGACAGTCCCATGCCCGAGCCCGGACCGGGGCAGGTGCTGGTGCGCAACGACTATCTCTCGCTCGACCCCTATATGCGCGGGCGGATGGAGGAGTCGAAATCCTACGCCGCCAGCCAGCATATCGGCGAGGTGATGATCGGCGGCACGGTCGGCGAGGTCGTCGCGTCCAACAATCCCGGCTTCAAGCCCGGCGACAAGGTCGTGGGCATGGGCGGCTGGCAGCTCTATTCGCTCGATGACGGCATGATGTTGCGCAAGATCGAACCGGGCAAGATTCCAATCCAGGCCTGGCTCGGGCCGCTCGGCATGCCCGGCGTCACCGCCTGGATCGGCGTCAACCGCATCATCGCGCCGAAGGCCGGTGAAACGCTGGTCGTTTCCGCCGCCACGGGCGCGGTCGGCTCTGTCGTCGGCCAGCTCGCCAAGGCCGCGGGCGCGCGCGCCGTGGGGATCGCGGGCGGACCGGAAAAATGCGCCTATGCCGTGACGGAGCTGGGTTTTGACGCCTGCGTCGATCATCGCGCGGAAAACTTCGACGCGCTGCTGAAGGAGGCCGTCCCCTCGGGCATCGACGGGTTGTTCGAAAACGTCGGCGGCAAATGTTTCGACGCGTGTTCCCGCCGTTTCAACGATTTCGGCCGCGCCGCCATCTGCGGCCTGATCGCCTCCTACGAGGGCAAGGAGCCGTCGAGCCTGCGCGACCTCAGGCTGGTTCTGGTCAAGCGCCTGAAAATCCAGGGGTTCATTGTTTCCGACGATCTCTCGCTCTGGCCGCAGGCCATGGCCGAGCTCGGCGGGTTGATCGCCGGGGGCAAGCTGCACTGGCGGGAGAGCGTCGCCGAAGGCGTCGAATCCGCGCCTGCGGCCTTCCTTGGCCTGCTCGAAGGCAAGAATTTCGGCAAGCAATTGGTCAAGCTGACCTGAACGGCCTTCTGCAGATTGACTTCCGGGCCGAGGCCCTCTATCACGCCCCTTCGTCGCCCGGCCACAAGCCGGCGCGATGGTTCGCACCCGTGACCGTTCCTTTTTGAAAGTGAGCAGTCTGTCGGTCCGCCAAAACAGGTGGGCAGAGGAGGGCGCGTTCTTCCCCTTCGGCGGGAGGACGCTTTTTCGCCGCGCTTTTTTGCGCGCGAAACGGTCCTTGCGCCGTATCCAGGTTTGAGGACTGACATGACAAAGCGCGCCGCATCCAAGTATAAAATCGACCGCCGCATGGGCCAGAACATCTGGGGCCGCCCGAAGAGCCCGGTCAATCGCCGCGAATACGGGCCGGGCCAGCACGGCCAGCGCCGCAAGGGCAAGATGTCGGATTTCGGCACCCAGCTCAAGGCCAAGCAGAAGCTCAAGGGCTATTACGGCAATATCTCGGAAAAGCAGTTCCGCAAATATTACGCCGAGGCGATCCGCATGAAGGGCGACTCGGGCGACAACATGGTCGGGCTGCTTGAGCGCCGCCTCGACGCCGTCGTCTATCGCGCCAAGTTCGTGCCGACCGTCTTCGCCGCGCGCCAGTTCGTCAACCACGGCCATGTCAAGGTCAACGGCAAGCGCGTCAACATCGCTTCCTATCTGGTCAAGCCGGGCGACGTGATCGAGGTCAAGGAATCCTCGCGCCAGCTCGTGATCGTGCTGGAAGCGGTCAGCCTCGCCGAACGCGACGTGCCCGATTTCTACGAGGTCGATCATTCCAAGATGACCGCCAAGCTGACCCGCGTCCCGCTGCCGTCGGAAGTGCCCTATCCCGTGGTGATGGAGCCGAACCTGGTCATCGAATTCTATTCGCGCTGATTTTTCCAGCGGATTTGCACTCTTCAAAAGGCCGCCTTCGGGCGGCCTTTTTTGCTCTCGGAGAGTTGAACAGGGAAGCGCCAGAGGATTTGATTTGCGTCAACGCGGGTTTTTTTGGCTGGCGCGACGCTCTCGCCTTCGTTAGGGAGGCGCAAATGACGAGATTAGCAGTTCTTTTGTGGATCATGGGCGGAACGGTGCTGGCCGGCGTCGCCGTCGTCGCGGTCCTGATGGTTCCCTCCCTGCAGGCGGAAGCCATGCGCTTTATTCCGATCGCCGGCATTGCCGGTTACGTCGTCGGCATTCCGCTCGCTCTCGCGGCGGCGAAAGCCATCACGCACGGAACGGCGTGACCCGAACCCGCCGCGCCCATGAGCGGCGCGGCCGGGGCGGTTGCGGTCAAAGCTTCGCCAGAAGCCCGGCCAGGCGCATCAAGCCTTCCGGCCATGGGCCGTGACCACTTTCGGCGTTGATATGGCCGGCGTCGCCTGCGTCGGCCAGTTCCAGCCCCCAGAGACCAGCGAGTCTCTCAGCGTAGCCATAATCCGCGAGAACATCGTTGCGGCTGGCGACGATCACGCCGGGAACTTGAAGCGCCGCTTGCGGCGCTTTTTCTTTGAAGGCAGGGTCGATCGCGTCGGCGGGCGGGGCGGGATTGTCAAGATCGGGCGGCGCCACCAGAAAGGCGACAGCGATCTTTTCGCGCGTCGTGTCGTCGATGGCGCTGGCGGCGGCTATGGCGCCGAGGCTGTGGCCGACGAGGGCGACAGGCCGGGTCGATGCTTCAATTTCGCGCAAAATCTCGGCGACCCAGATGTCGCGGTTCGGCGCGTTCCAGTCGGACAGCTCGAGCATGCGCGCCGTCGACATTTTTTGAGCCCAGCGGCTCTGCCAATGGCCGGGACCCGAGCCGCCGAGGCCGGGAATGATGAGAATGTCGAGATCGGAAACGCGCATGGCCCTGTTTAGCCAATGCGCGCGATTTGGGGAAGCCTGGCGTCATGGGTGAGCAGCGAGCTTACCGTTGCCGGACGGCGGACGCGACGCGTTTTGCGACGCGGCGCGTTCGATTCCTGGGCGATGGACATCGGCAATTTACGGCGCTGGAAGCGGCCAAGGTCGGCTCGGCGCCACTAAGGTTAATCCGGCGCTTACTGAACCAGCTCTCAGTAAGCCGCCATCCATGAAGCTTGGCCTATGGCGTCCTCGATTGCGCGCCTCACATTCTTGCGAATCTTCCGATGCTGCACTGCGGCATGCCGAATAGACGTCGACTAAACTGGAGCCGCTGACAAATTGACAAGGGCCTCGGTTATAGGGAGAACCGCTCTATTCCAGCAAACCTGCATTGCGCAGTTCCTCAAACATCGGCTGGAGCTGCGTCTCGAACTGACGCCATCGCCCGAGCCCGAGGGCATTGATGGGTCGCCGCACTTGTTGTGCGCTTGCGGTGCGAACCAGGCGCTGTTGCTCGTAGAAGCGCTCGCACGCAACGTCGTAAGGCAGATCGAGAAAGTTGAGCACCTTCGTCAGCGTGCCTGAGAAATCCTCAATCCAATCTGACAGCGCCACTTCCAGCCAACGAATTGGAAGCGACGCGCGCCAGTGGCGCATCAACCTCTCATGCTCGCCCATATACCAGCCCAGGTCGGCGAGATCATGGGCGAAGGGATGATAACCGAAAAAGCGGAGTTGAAAGATTGAAAGCCCGATATCGCGGTGGTCACGCCGGCAAAGAATGACCCGGGCGCCGGGCAGTAGCGTGGAAAGAAAGCCCAGGTGCAGCGCATTGACCGGCATCTTGTCGATCACATAACGCGCGTTGGGCGAGAACGCCCTCAACCCGTCGACGTACCTGTCGGCGGCGGCGGTCAGAGCCGCCTCCTCCAGCGCGGCCAGCCGTGGGATCGTGGCCGCGCGGAGAAAGGGGCCGGCAACGTCGTCGACGGTATGGTGCAGCGCTCCGAGTTCGCCGGCGCCGTGAACGTCGCGATGGGCGGACAGGATCTGCTCGGCCAGGCTTGTGCCCGATCGTGGAAGGCCGACGATAAAAACCGGCGCGGGATCGGAGTTGCGCGAAACAGCGCCGGCGCTCAACCGCACTTCATCAAAGCTTGCGATGCTGGAGTCGACAAAGTCTCGGAAACCCTCGCGGGAGAAGGGCTGGGCGCGAGACAACAACCTGTGGCCCGCCGTCCAGTGCTCAAAAGCGCGCTCCGGTTCTTTACGGCGGTTTCGGAACACGGCCAGGTCGAAATGGGTGATGATGCGGTGATCTAAAAGCGATGCGCCCTCCTCGCGCGCGAGCATGTCCAGTCGTTCGGCAAACTGCGTCGCCATCTCCCGATCTCCGGCATGCTCGGCCAGAACAAGCCGCCGCCAGACGATCAGAATCTCCGCGTCGCCGAGCGGTTCCGGGACAGCCGCAAGTTCGACCTCGGCATCCGCATGCCGGCCAAGCAGCAGCAGCGCCATTGCGCGGTGGGCGCGCCAGTGCGCGCCCTCCCGTCCGGTTGGCGCCGGTCCCTCCAGCACCGCCAAGGCCTGTTTCGCTTCACGATCGAGCAGCAAGGCGTTCGCGAGATTCAGGCGCGCGGGAATGCAGGCGGGATCGCGGGCGACGAGATTTCGCAGGCGCCCGAGCGCTTCTTCCTGCGCGCCCTGAAGCAGTTCCAATCCTGCGAGGTTCGCTTCGGCCGCGACGTTTCCGGGACTGACAATCAACGCCCTTTGCATAGCCTGCGAGGCCGGGCCGATCTGGCCGAGTTGAAGCCGCGCAAGGCCCAATTCGATCCAGCCGTCGGCCAGTTTCGGCCGAAGCCGAACCGCCTCGGCGAAGGCGGCAGCGGCGCCCGAGAGGTTTTTGGCCGCGCGGTGAGCCAGTCCCAGAGCGTAATGCGCGTCGGCCAAATCCGGCGCCAGCGCAACGGCCCGGCGCGCGGCCGCGCGTGCGGCTTTCGGCTTGCCCAGAGCGAGGATCGCGCTTGACAGATTGATCCATGCCGCCGGATCGTTCGGCCCAAGGATGGTCGCCCGGCGGAGCGCGGCGGCGGCGCGGACAGGGCGGCCGGATTCCAAGAGGCCGATGCCGTAATGGAGGTGGGTCAAGGGGTCGGGGCGCCGCAAACGCCGCGCCCGCGCCAGGCTTGGCAAGCCCGCCGACGCGCGGCCCGACCGCACCAGCGCCAAACCATGCAGACGCAGTGTATCTGCATGATCGGGCGCCGCGCGCGACAGGGAGGCGAAACGCTCGGCCGCCAGCGCAGTTTTCCCAGCCTTATAAAGCGCGAGCGCCGCGTCGAAGTCAGCTTTCTGTTCTTCGGTCAGGCTCACCATTCAAAATAATGCCCAATATTGCGCCTTGCCTTTAGGTAATGATATGTTAACTTTTTATTTCTGTCACGCCGAAGCTGGCGGAGACAATCAAATATTTGCCTGCGCTTAAAGTCCAAGCTTGTCATGTTGACATGAAGTTTCGGAGGCGGAATGGCATCGACATTTCAAGTTGACTCGCAGACCCAGCTCAACAACGCCATCGACCAGATCGAGCAGCAGGCGACGGGCGGCACCGCTTATGCGATCGATCTGACGGGCGACATAACTGAGGGCGATACCGGTCAACCCGGCGGCATTTACGCTATCGACCTGCCCGACAACGTCACCCTGGCGATCAACGGCAATGGTTACACCCTCAATGGAGACGACGCCTACGGCGGCCTCGCCGTGATGAAGGGGGCGGTCACCATCGAGAGCCTCACGATCGAGGACACAGTCGCCCAGGGTCAGCAGGGCTACGGCAGCGGCGGCGGCGGCGCGGGCATGGGGGGCGGCCTATTCATTGGACCATCCGCGACGGTGACCGGCAAGTCGCTCAGCTTCCAGAACGACTCGGCCGTGGGCGGCCTGGGGGGCTTGGGCGGCGGCGGCGGGGGAGGCGGCAACTCCAGTCTGATCTTCGATCCGAATGTCGGCGCGACGGGGGCTAGCGGCACGAGCGGCGCGCGCGGCGCGTCCGCGACCAACGGCCCCGGCGGCGCTGGCGGCGACGGAACCAACGGGAGCCAAGGCGGGCTCGGCCATTCCGGCGGTTGGGGCGGCGCGGGCGGAGGGGGAGGCGCAGGCGGCGGCGGCAAGACAAATACGCCGGGGTTCGACGGCGGGACTGGCGGGAAGGGCGGCATAGGAGCGTCGGGAGGGATCGGCGGCCACGGCGGTGACGGAGGAAGGGGCGGAGATGGCGGCCCCGGCGGCAGTGGCGGTTACAGCCCGACCCACTATTCGCGCTCCCAAACTGTCACCTTCGGCTTTTATTCCGGCTCACTCTCCGCAACCCAGACGACGGGCGGAGGCAAAGGTTCTGATGCAGGCAAGGGCGCCGATGGCGGCGATGGCGGCGCAGGCGGCGCCGGCGGCTTCGGCGCGGGCGGCGGCGCGGGTGGCGATGGAGGCAAAGGCGGCGGCACGTTCTTTAATATCGGTGGCGGTGGCGTCGGGGTTGCCAGCGTTTTGAGCGCTGCAGTCGGTCAGACTGGAATGACTGGCGGCGGCGGCGCCAGTGGCGACCAGAGTAGCCACTTTGTCGGCCAATCCACCATCGCTATCGTGCCCGGAAGCGACGGTTTCAATGGCGGCAATGGCGGCGACGGCGGCGACGGCGCAAATGGCGCGCCAGGCGGGAGCGGCGGGTTCGGCGGTGGCGGCGCCGGCGGCGGCAATGGCGGCGGCGGTGGAAGTGGCGGCCAGGGCGGCGCTGGCGGGCCTGGGGCCGGCAGCGGCTTTATCGTCATTGGCGGTCCCTACACCGGCCCCTCTCCGCCCCAGGCGAAGAACGGTGGCGACGGCGGCAACGGCGGCGATGGCGGCGATGGCGGCGATGGCGCTGACGGCGCTTTCGGGGGCTTCGGCGGAGGCGGCGGAGGCGGCGGCGTGGCGGGGGCGGCGGGCGGCGCCGGCGCAGCCGGCACAGGTGGCCTGGGCGGAGTTGCAGGCGTTTACGTGCGCCATCCCATATCCAATTCGCCCGTGGTCGACTATTCCGGGTTAGACGGACAGGCCGGCCAGAAAGGCCAGAGCGGATCGACCGGATCGGCGGGCAATTCCGGAAATGGGCAGCTCGGCGGTTTCGGCGCGGGGAAGGGCGCCGACGGCGGCGGCCAGGGCGGCGCGGGACTTGGCGCAGGCGGCGACATCTTCATCGCGCAGGGCGGCAAGTTGATCCTCGATGGCGCGCTGACCAGCGACGGCGCCACAGATCCGCTGACGAGCGGCGGTTCGGCCCAGGGCGCGGGGGCGGGCGACCAGCAAAGCGACGGCTTCGGTCAAGGCGTGTTCCTCCAGGGGGGCACGATCAATCATCCTACAACTTTGACGTTGGGCGCGTCGGTAGGACAGACAGTGACCCTCAACGACGAGATCGCAGATCAGCCCGGCTCCCTGCCGGGATCGACCGGCGCGGGCGCGCTGGTAATCGATGGTCCCGGCGTAGTGGATCTGGCCGCGAAAAACAACTTCGTCGGCGGCGTGACCATCGAGTCCGGCACGCTGGAGCTGGGCAATGCAAAGGCGGCCGGAACCGGCGACATTACATTTGCGGCCAACGCCGACGCGACCGACGCGACGCTGAAAATCGACGGCGCGACCATGCCGGACAATCCGATCTCCGGTTTTGCCGGAACCGGCGAAGCCAGCGATGTCATCGACGTCGCGGGATCGGGCGGGACCGATCATGTCGTCTGGACCCAGAACGGCGCCTCTGGAACGCTTGAGGTCGAGAACGCAAGCAACACCCCCCTCGAAACCCTGACGCTCGACGGAACCTATTACACGAGCCAGTTCGTCGTGACCGATCCACCCTCTGTCGATGCGATCACCTACGATTCGTCCATGCCCTGCTATTGCGAGGGAACGCGCATTCTGACCGAGCGCGGCGAGGTCGCGGTGGAAAATCTGTCCATCGGCGATTGTGTGCAAACGCTTTCTGGCGCATTTCGCCCGATCAAATGGGTAGGCATGCGCTTCTATGACGGGCGCTTTGTCGCGGGCAACCGCAACGTTTTGCCAATCTGCGTCCGCGCCGGCGCGCTCGGGGAAAACATGCCGTCCCGCGACTTGTGGGTATCCCCGCATCACGCGCTCTATCTCGAGGGCGTGCTGATCGAGGCGAAGGACCTCGTGAATGGCGCGTCAATTGTCCAGGCGGAAGAGATAGAACGCGTGGATTATTTCCACATCGAGCTGTTCAGCCATGACGTGATTTTTGCCGAAGGCGCGCAGGCCGAAACCTTCATCGACAACGATTTCAGGGCGATGTTCCAGAATTTCGCGGATTACATTGCGCGCTATCCTGAAACCGGCGGCAAGAGCCGGCGGGCACAAACGTCCTTCGCGCCGCGGCGCGACGAAGGTTTCGAGATCGAGGCGGCGCGGCAAAAATCGCTTCTCGCGCCGGGATCGTCTCGACTTCGGCGCCGGGCGAATTGCGCGGCTGGGTCGAGGGCATGAACGCGGGGTCGATGTGGGGCTGGGCGCAGGATTCAGGCGATCCGAAGAATCCGGTTTGCCTGCATGTCGTCGCCGACGGCTGCGTGATCGGCCGCGTGCTGGCCAATAGATTCCGCGCCGATCTCAGGGACGCAGGCCTCGGCTCCGGCCGCTGCGCCTTCCAGTTCGAAGCGCCGAAGGGCGTCGATTTTTCGAGAGCGCATGTCGAACTGCGCCGCGCCAGCGATGGCGCCCCACTTCCGTGCCCGGCCCAAGACGCGGCGTGAGATGTCCGACCGGCCCCCTGTGCGTCAACAGCAGCGGAATCCGCCCGTGTCGGTTCCGCCGCCAAAACGCCGGTCCTCACGGTTGCGGAAGAATTCCGTCCGCGTCATGGGCGTCGCTTCCGGATGGACCTTCGCCCAATGCGCCAAATAATTCTCGTAATCGGGCTGGCCGACCATCAGGCGGGCGGTCTGTTTCAACCGCCGCCCGATCTCGCCAAGCCTAAGCCTTGACGGGCTGCAATCCGGGCATGTCATCGCCGGTCTCCCTCGTCGAGGCGTTGGGGTCGGAAAGCGCCTTGCGGGCGGTCGCAACGCCCGCGACGACCATGGCCAGGACGACCACTATGAAGATCGCGCAAAGCGAAGCGTCGACATAGTCGTTGGTGACGACGCGCGCCATGTCGTCGAGCGTCTTCGCCGGCGCCACGACCTTGCCCTCCGCCAGCGCCGCCGAGAATTTGCCGGCATGCGACAGGAAGCCGATGGCCGGGTTGGCGTCGAACAGCTTCTGATATCCGGCGGTGAGGGTGCAGACAAGCAGCCAGAGCGTCGGCGCCAGGGTCACCCATGCGTAGCGTTCGCGCTTCATCTTGAACAGCACGGCCGTGCAGAGGATCAGCGCGATCGCCGCCAGCATCTGGTTGGAAATGCCGAACAGCGGCCACAGGGTGTTGATGCCGCCGAGCGGATCGATGACGCCCTGGTAGAGAAAATAGCCCCAGCCCGCGACGGCCAGCGCCGTGGCGAGGAGATTGGCGCTCCAGCTCTGCGTCCGGCCCATCGACGGAACGAAATGGCCCATCAGGTCCTGGATCATGAAGCGCGCCACGCGGGTGCCGGCGTCCACCGTGGTCAAGATGAACAGGGCCTCGAACAGGATCGCGAAATGATACCAGAAGGCGGTCATGCCGGCGCCGCCGAGAAAGCCCGAGAGGATCCGCGCCATTCCCACTGCGAGCGTCGGCGCTCCTCCGGCGCGGGAAAGGATCGTGCCTTCGCCGACAGATCTCGCCGCTTCCGTCAGCATGTCCGGCGTGACGACGAAGCCCCAGCTCGAGACCGTCTGCGCCGCCTGCGCGGCGGTGGTTCCGATCACGCCGGCCGGCGCGTTCATCGCGTAATAGACGCCAGGCTCCAGCACGCTGGCGGCGATCAGCGCCATGATGCCGACGAGGCTTTCCATCAGCATCGCGCCATAGCCGATGAAGCGCATTTCGCTCTCTTTCATCACCAGTTTCGGCGTCGTGCCCGAGGCGATCAGGGCATGAAAGCCCGACACCGCGCCGCAGGCGATGGTGATGAACAGGAAGGGAAAGAGCGCGCCTTTGAACACCGGTCCCGTGCCGTCGATATATTTGGTTACGGCGGGCATCTTCAGGTCTGGCATGACAATGGCGATGCCGACGGCCAGCGCCAGGATCGTGCCGATCTTGAGGAAGGTCGAGAGATAGTCGCGCGGCGCCAGCAGGAGCCAGACCGGCAGCACCGAGGCGACGAAGCCGTAGGCGATCAGCATCAGCGACAGGGTCTCGCCTTTGAAGGTGAAGAGCGGCGCCAGCGTCGGGCTCTCGCTCACGGTCTGCCCGTAGATCACGCCCGCCAGCAGCAGCACGAGACCGATGGCCGACATTTCCCCGATCCGGCCGGGGCGGAGAAAGCGATTGTAGACGCCCATCAGCAGCGCGGTGGGCAAGGTCGAGGCGACGGTGAAAGTTCCCCAGGGGCTGCCCTGCAGCGCCTTGACCACCACCAGCGCCAGCACGGCGAGCAGGATGATCATGATCGCCAGCACGCCGAATTGCGCGATCATCCCCGCGAGATCGCCCATTTCCGTTTTGATGAGGTCGCCGAGCGAGCGGCCGTCGCGGCGGGTGGAAATGAAGAGAACCGTGAAATCCTGCACGGCCCCGGCGAAGACCACGCCGACGAGCAGCCAGAGCACGCCGGGGAGATAGCCCATTTGCGCTGCGAGCACCGGGCCGACCAGCGGTCCGGCGCCGGCGATGGCCGCGAAATGATGGCCGAACACCACCCATTTGTCAGTGGGGACGTAATCCAGTCCGTCATTGCGGCGCACAGCCGGGGTCTGGCGCGAATCATCCAGTCCCAGGGCCTTCTCGGCGATGAAGCGGCTGTAAAAGCGGTAGGCGATGAGATAGACGCAGATTGCCGCGGTCACGATCCAGAGCGCGTTGATCGTCTCGCCATGATGGAGCGCGACGACGCTCAGGGAGCCGGCGCCGATCAACGCGACGACGGCCCAAAGCAGCCAGGAAAGCGCCGGAGTTTTTTCGGCGAGCGCATTGTCCATCGTTTATTTCCTCCGGATGCGCGGCGTTCGATTTGACGCTGCGCTTTTCTTGTCATTATTCGATCATTATCAAGCCACAAACGCAACCGGTTGTGAGTGAACCTAGATCTGGATTACCTCATCGATGTCGAAAATTTGCCCCGGCGGGTTTTCGCCGATGCGGAGGGTTTTGCCGTCAATGAGCCGATAGGGCGGCGCGGGCAGATTGTAGGGGGCGGGGACGTTGCGATAGACGCGGCCGGCCAGATCGTATTTCGAGCCGTGACAGGGGCAGAACCATCCGCCGGGCCAGCCCGGCTCCTGCTGGTTCTTGTTCGGCTCATAGAGCGGGATGCAGCCGAGATGGGTGCAGACGCCGATCAGCACCGCCCACTGCGGCTCAAGCGACCGATGCCAGTTTTCCGCGTAGGGCGGCTGCTGGCGCGTCTTTGAATTCGGGATCGGCGAGTTTGGCGACGAGTTCCGGCTCCTGCAAGGTCGCCAGCGCCGCGGGCGGCCGATTGACGACAAAGATCGGATGGCCGCGCCAGACCACGACGATCTGCTGGCCCGCGGCGATGGCGGAAAGGTCGACGTCCAACGGGCCGCCCGCCGCAATCGTGCCAGCGTCGGGCGACATTTCGGAGATGAACGGCCAGATCGTCGCCGCCGTCCCGACAAGCGCCATGGCTCCGGTCGCGATGAACAGGAAATCCCGGCGCGAAGGCTCCGCGGGCGGCGTTTCCGTTTCCGGGCTTGTCTCGGTGACCTCTGTCATGACGCGTCAAATATTCGCCGGCTCCAGCCAGCAAACGTCCGGGAGGCCGCCCTGTTCCAACTTTTTGACGGTTCGGCCTGGAGAACTCGCGATTGCACAAGGCCGCGCCCGGATTATAATCGCGCGAAAAGCCGTCCGGGAAATCGCCTCATGAAACTCATCGTTTTCGACATCGATGGCACCCTCGTCGACAGCCAGAATCTCATCGTGGAGGCGCAGGCTCGGGCCTTTGCCGAGCTCGGCATGCCCGCGCCCTCGCGCCAGCGCGCGCTCTCCGTCGTCGGTCTTTCGCTGGTCGAAGCCTTTCAGGCGCTGACCGACGGCCAGGGTCCCTGCGAACAACTCGCCCAGGCCTACAAGGACGCGTGGACGCAATTGCGCTCCGAACCCGGCTACCACGATCCGCTTTACGATGGCGCGCAAGACTTGCTGGAAGAGCTGGCGCAGCGGGACGATTGCGTGCTCGGCGTCGCCACCGGCAAATCGCGGGCGGGCGTGACCCGCCTGTTCGATCGGCACGGCTGGCATAATCACTTCGCCACGGTGCAGACCGCCGACGACGCGCCGTCCAAGCCCGCTCCCGACATGTTCTTGCGCGCGCTGGCCGAAACCGGCGCGTCGCCGCGTGACGCCTGCATGGTCGGCGACACCACTTTCGACATGCAC
This sequence comes from uncultured Alphaproteobacteria bacterium, assembly GCA_963713695.1. Classification (GTDB taxonomy): domain Bacteria; phylum Pseudomonadota; class Alphaproteobacteria; order Rhizobiales; family Beijerinckiaceae; genus Rhodoblastus. Next base: position 4,941 of record CAVQMU010000008.1, on the reverse strand, counting down.
ATGGCGCATGGGGCGGGCGCCTATGCGATCGGCGTCGGCTGGGGCTACCACCGGCACGACAAGCTGACCAAGGCCGGGGCCGCGACCATTGTCGAAAATTTCTCCGCCCTCCGCGAATGTCTCGACGAGTTCATGCAATGCGCGACGACCTGAGCGCGATCTTCGTCGATGACGGCGAACGCAATCCTTTGAAATCGGCGCAGCGGGACATGAAACGCCCGCTGCCGAAGCGTTTCTACAAGGAGGTTTCGGTCGAGCCTGTCGGCGAGGGCTTCGGGCTGCTGCTCGACGGCAAGCCGGTCCGCACGCCCGCCCGCGCGCCGCTGGCCGTTCCGAGCCGCCCGCTGGCCGAAGCGCTCGCACGGGAATGGCGGGCGCAAGGCGAGGAGATCAATCCGGCGACCATGCCCAGGACGAGGCTGGTCAATACGGCGCTCGACGGCGTTTCCCGGGAGATGGATGCGGTGACGGCGGAAGTCGCCAAATTCGCCGGCTCCGACCTGATCTGCTATCGCGCTGGCGAGCCGGAAAACCTGGTCGAGGCGCAAAACGCCGCCTGGAACGGGATCCTCGACTTTATCCGCGAAAAGTTTTCCGCCCGCTTTGTCTGCGCCGAGGGCGTGATGTTCGTCGAGCAGCCGGAAAACGCCCGCGCCGCCATTTTTCGGGCGGTCGAGCAAGTCGGGCAGGGGCAGGGCGGCACGCTGCGGCTTGCGGCGCTGCATGTGATGACGACGCTGAGCGGTTCGGTGTTGATCCCGCTTGCCTTGACCCACGGCGGGATCGATTTCGACGCGGCCTGGGCGGCGGCGCATGTCGACGAGGATTTTCAGACGCGGTTCTGGGGCGCGGATGACGAGGCGCTGGCTCGCCGCGCGAAGCGACTTGCCGAGTTTTCGGCGGCTCACGAGGTCTTTTCGGCCCTGGGCGGCGCTTAAGCGTGTTTTAAGCCAATTCGTGAATGCTGCTTTGCTCGGTTGGTCGCGTTCGGCCGACTGAGGGAGTGGGCGTCCACGCGTATGAGCACACAAAACCGCTTCCAGCATATCGACGCCCTGCGCGGCGTCGCGGCGGTTTCCGTCGTCATCGCCCATGCCGTCGCCGCCTTTTTGGCGTTCACGCCTGCCGCGGAGCAGAAAATCGTCCGCGACGCCATGTGCTACCTGGGCTTTGGCCGTTACGGCGTCTTCCTCTTTTTCATGATCAGCGGCTTCGTCATTCCGTTCAGCCTGCGCGGCGAACGCGGCGCGGGCCTGCGCGCCTTCGCCATCAGCCGTTTCTTTCGCCTTTATCCCCTTTACTGGGGCTCGATTGGCCTGGCGCTCATCGCCATGCGGGCGACGGGCATCTCTACCGGCGAGGTCGCGGACCCGTTTTCACCCGGCGTCGTCCTCGTCAACGCCACCATGCTCCAGGGTTTTTTCGGCTTCGACGGCTTGCAGATCGTCTATTGGTCGCTTCATGCGGAACTTGCGTTCTATGGTCTGGCCGCCCTGATGTTTTTTGCAGGCCTGTTGCGCAACGCCCGCGCTGTCGCGACCGTCGGCGCGCTGTTCCTCGCGATGGCCGCGGGCCCGGCCTGCGGGCTGGGTCATCTCGTGCAGCTCACGGGTTTCACGATGATCGACGACATCGCGCTCGCCTTCATGATGCTCGGCCTGCTGTGGCGGCTCGCCTTTATCGAAAAAGAGGCGACGAAAAAAGAATTTTTCGCACTTCTGGCCCTGGTCTGCGTCGGCGTGCCGCTGATTGAGTGGCGGCAGAACATGCTGGACGGCGCCAGCTCGTCGACCGCATTCCTCAATTCGGCGATCGAATCGGTCAATCTGGGCGCCGCGATCGCCACATTCGCCTTGTTCGGCCTGCTCGCGAAAGTCCGGTTCAGGCTGATGCGCTGGCTGGGCGAAATCAGCTACAGCATCTACCTCTTGCACCTGCCGGTGCTGATGGCGGTCGAGAAATTTATCTCCCCGCTCATCGCCGGCGCGCCGCTGGCCGTTCATTTTCTCATCGCATTCCCGCTGATCCTGGGCGTCAGCCATCTGGCCTATCGGTTCGTCGAGACGCCGATGATCGCCGAAGGGCGCCGCATCGCGGCGCGGACGCAAACAGGCGATGCGCTGCGCGGCGAGCAGGCGGGATTGCCGGCCTGAGGCAGAGCCTCGCCTCATTAGCCAAAAGAGAATTCATCGTTCCGTCACGTGCCGGGTTTCGGCGCCGCACAAGCCATGCTAAACCCGCGCGGAAATTATCGTTCGGACAAGCTCTCATGAAACACATTCTCGAAATCCTCGACGAACGCCGCGAAGGCGCAAGGCTCGGCGGCGGCCAGAAGCGTATCGACGCGCAGCACAAGCGCGGCAAGCTGACGGCCCGCGAGCGCATCGAACTCCTGCTCGACCATGATTCCTTCGAGGAATTCGACATGTTCGTGCAGCACCGCTGCGTCGATTTCGGCATGGACAAGGAAGACAAGATCCCCGGCGACGGCGTCGTCACCGGCTGGGGCACGGTCAATGGCCGGGTCGTCTACGTCTTCGCCAAGGATTTTACGGTGCTCGGCGGCTCCCTCTCGGAGACCCATGCGCAAAAAATCATGAAGATCCAGGACATGGCGCTGCGCAACCGCGCGCCGATCATCGGCCTGTTCGACGCCGGCGGCGCGCGCATCCAGGAGGGCGTGGCTGCGCTCGGCGGCTACGGCGAAGTGTTCCAGCGCAATGTGCTGGCCTCCGGGGTCATCCCGCAAATTTCGCTGATCATGGGCCCCTGCGCCGGCGGCGACGTCTATTCGCCGGCCATGACCGACTTCATTTTCATGGTCAAGGAGACGAGCTACATGTTCGTCACCGGCCCGGACGTGGTGAAGACGGTCACCAACGAGACCGTGACGGCGGAAGAGCTCGGCGGCGCCTCGGTTCATGCGACGAAAAGCTCGATCGCCGACAAGGGCTACGACAATGACGTCGAGGCGCTGCTGCAGATGCGCCGCCTCATCGACTTCCTGCCGGCGTCCAACACCGACGAAGTCCCGGAATGGCCGACCTTCGACCAGGACGACCGTTATGACATGTCGCTCAACACGCTCATCCCCGATAATCCGAACAAGCCCTACGACATCAAGGAATTGATCGTCAAAGTGGTGGACGATGGCGATTTCTTCGAAATTCAGGAAGCCCATGCGAAGAACATCGTCGTCGGCTTCGGCCGTTTCGACGGCCGCACGGTGGGCATCGTCGGCAACCAGCCGCTGGTGCTGGCGGGCGTGCTCGATTCCGACGCCTCGCGCAAGGCCGCGCGTTTCGTTCGCTTCTGCGACGCCTTCAACATTCCGATCGTCACTTTCGTCGACGTTCCCGGGTTTCTGCCCGGCACGGCGCAGGAATACGGCGGCCTGATCAAGCATGGCGCCAAGCTGCTGTTCGCCTATGCCGAGGCCACAGTGCCGAAGATCACGCTGATCACGCGAAAGGCCTTCGGCGGCGCCTATGACGTCATGGCCTCCAAGCATTTGCGCGGCGACGTCAATTACGCCTGGCCAACGGCGCAGATCGCGGTCATGGGCGCCAAGGGCGCAGTCGAGATCATCTTCCGCCAGGACATCGGCGACAAGGAAAAGATCGCCGAGCGCACCAAGGAATATGAAGACCGGTTCCTCTCGCCCTTCGTCGCGGCCGAACGCGGCTATATCGACGAAGTCATCCAGCCCTTCGGCACCCGCAAGCGCATCGCGCGCGCCCTGGCCATGCTCCGGCACAAGGAACTGGAAAATCCCTGGAAGAAACACGACAATATTCCGCTGTAAGCCGGGGAGTGCGGACTGACGGCAAAAACCTCCCGCCGCAAAGTCGGGAGGTTTTTTTTTGCGTCGTCCTTAGGGAAGAGTGATGACGCAGGTAACGGCGATTTAAGCAGTATCCGTTAATCCTTGTCGGTATTTCGCGTGGTCGGGCAGTGCCGATTGTAAACGCGCTGTTTCAGCGGGATCGAGATTTTCATGCGGTCTATGTCCGCCAAGACGAAATTCGGCCAGGAGGATGAGCCCGACGGCCAGGGTCTCGACCAGGATCTGGACAGGGCGCGTTTTGCTGCGCTCTGCGCGCAGGCTCCGCGCGTCTATGCGATCCTGATTGTCGAGGTGCTCGCGCTCTCCTTCACCTTCATCAAGGTCGCGCCGACCGCGCTGACGCTTTATGCGCCCTCGATGCTGCTGGTGGCGCTGATTTGCCGCGCGGCCTACTGGACCTATCGCCGCAATGTGCCCATAGCGCCTGGAAAAACGAGCGCGGCCCTGCGCCGGACGCATTTCATCGCGGGCCTGTTCGGCCTGGCTTTCGCCGGATGGACGATGGCGCTCTATGGCTATGGCGATGCGCTCCTGCGCGCCGAAATCGTGTACGCCGTCGCCATTGGCGACATCGTCATCATTTTCGGCCTGGCGCAGTCGCCCAAGACCGCGCTGATGATCGGCGGAATGACCCTGCCGAGCTTCCTGATGCTGCTCGCCGTGACGGGCGAGCCCTCCTCGATGATCCTCGCCGTCGATCTGATGCTGGTCGGCGTTTTCCTCGCCTCCATGGTCGTGTCTTCGGCGCGCGATTTCGAACAGCTCGTCGGGGCGCAAAGGCTGGCGGTCGAGCTCGCCGCGGACAATATCCGCCTCGCCAACACAGATTCCCTGACAGGGCTGTCGAACCGGCGCGAATTCTTCGACGCCCTGCGTGAAGCGACTGCCGGCGACGGCGGCGGCGCGTTGGCCATAGGCGTGATCGACCTCGATGGCTTCAAGCCGATCAACGACCTCTACGGCCATGCCGTCGGCGACCTGGTGCTGCGCGAATGCGCGGCGCGGGTTTCGCAGTTTGGCAATGATCACACGACGATCGCGCGGCTCGGCGGCGACGAATTCGGCGTCGTCCTGCATGGCGAATACAGCGAAAC
>CAVQMU010000007.1:0-119085 GCA_963713695.1 uncultured Alphaproteobacteria bacterium | reverse complement strand
GCGGCAAGGCAATGTCAAAGGTTCTACCCTCCTGCGCGTCCTTTCGCGTTTCGGCGTTGATCGCCATCATGAGGAATTCGTTGGGATCCGCAAACTCGGGATTAGCTCCTACGGGGTAGGAGGATCGCCGTGCCCCGCGCCACCCAATGTCTCCCCGGTAATCGGCGTGGCGCCCGAAATCGTCGGAAAAGCGGGCGCACCTCTGGTAGCCAAGACGCGCCAGCGCGCTTTGATTGCGGCTCCGGTGGAGGACATCCTGCTTGATGTGGCAATGTGGCGCGACCATTCCATCTCCTGTCGCCCGGGGGTCGACGTATAACGGACCTACCCGACGCGTGAGATTAGTCTCAGGGGGAAATATGCATGGAACAAGCGCGTTATTGCCAGCGGGCCAAAACCCTCTCGCAACCGAACAGACCCTATGCCTCTCGAAGTTCGCGAGATGCCCAGGCGTGTGGCCGCTCAACTGAGCTGCCGCCCGAACATAAGAACATTGCGGTCGTCCCCGTAAAAGTCGGCCCGTTACTTCTTTAGAAAGTTCGGCTCAAGTCGGATCCCGCAACGGATTGGTCGACTTCGCTGACTGCGACTAATCCGTTGCAAAGCCGGACTTAGGCCGAGCGAACCTTGACAAAAACCGTGCGGCAAAAGCCAACAGATAGGCCATCGCCATCGCGGTCATGATCATCGAGGGCAGTTATCGCGATTGCCCCGGATGTTTCTCTCCTACCCGAAAGCCGTTATGTTGCGGGCGGCCGGCAACCAATTACACGGGTGCGCTTTGGCTAGGAACGAGACCGGCTGGCACAACGACGCTGGCGCCGGAAACATGCCTTTCGCGGTCGTCAAAAAAAATGTGCGCGTTAGCCGCGATAAAAAAAGCTGCCTTTTGGCCGTCGCCCACGAAATGCACTTCGTCGACTGGCGTCTGCCATGCGCGCAGGGTGCGGATCGCACGTTCATGCGCGGGAGCGCTGCGAGCGGTGACCAAGGAGACGCGGCACGTGGCTGGCGCCGTCTACTCTCAAACAGGTCTTCCTGAGCCAGGCCAGTTTTCGCAATAAGGCGCCCCCGAAGGGCCCGGGAGCCATCGGAATTTCTGGATTCGGTCCGCGCATGCAGCTCGAAATGTCCGAGTTCATGTTCTTCCAAAATGCGGTCGGACTCAGAATTGAAAAGAACGGCGTCGCCGTCCAGCGCGAAATGCACTTCGTCGCCAACCATCTGCATCGCTCCTGCCGGCGCGGGTCCAAGCAGCGCCGCCGCAGTCCCGGCGGATAGTACGGCACGGACGTCGCGGTTGTCATTTGACAGGAACAGATCCGCGCCCCAGGCCGCGACATAAGGCGCAACGGAGCGACCGCTGGTGAAACTTCCGTTCTTGACCGGGAGTCTGTAGTGCTCGCAGGAATGAAACGCCCTCAACGCCAGATCCGGCGCGTTTTTGACGATCAGGACCACGTCGACAAGTTTTTTGCCTTCCGTCGGATTGAGGGCGAAAAGCCGACAGAGTTAGGTCGAAAGCGCAGCCGGGTTCCAGCGGGAGATTTTCACGTTGGCGCTGGAGCTGGCAGTAAGCCTCCTCGCCCCTGCCGACAAAGACGTCATGCTCTTCTTCAAGATCGAAAAGCGCACGCGTCGATACCGCAACAATCAGGGGCAGAAGCGGTTCGGGCGGAAGAGTAGATTTACTGGTCATGGTTTGTCTCCATCGTGCAGGGCTCAGACCAACCCTCGGCGTCTTCCTCGACCCCCAACCCGGCATTCCTTTGGCTCCCTTGTTCCTTTGCGCGTTTTGGCACGATGACTTCGATTTTCTCGACGTCGCCGAGCGCCTCCCGCACCTGCGACGCGTCAAGATAGGAAGTCTTCAACAACGCCGTGGCGAGCCGGTCCAAGCCGCTCCCGGTTTTGAACCAAGGCGCGGCGCGCCTCGCTTTGGGCATGGCGAAGGATGGCGCCGGTGCGCTTGCTGAAAGCCGTGAGTTTGATCGGTTCGGCCAGCGTTTCTGGGTCCCCGAGCCACAGGGGGCCTAATTCGCCGAGCCCCCATGACCCATCGAAAGACACGGCGAGTTTCGTCGCGAGAGCGAGATCGGAATTTTCGCCACCGCCGGAGCCGGCTGTCGACTCGCCGAAGACAAGGATCTCCGCCTCGCGGCCGGCAAGCGCATGGGCGATTTCTGCGATCACGCCCGCGGCGGTCATCGCCCGCACCTCATGCGCAATTTGCGTGGTGCCGCCGACGTCATGGATGGTCAAGCTACTGGGGGTTCCCACACCAAGAGCGATTGCGACGAGCGCATGCCCAGCCTCGTGGACTGAGATCAGTTTACGCACATCATCCGGCAACGAACTGCGTCCGTCGCGGATAGCGGCGACGAGGTCTTCGATCGTCATTTCGCGGTTCGTGCGCCGCGCCACGCCACGCGCGCGGCGCACCCAGGATTTGCAATCCGCGCCCGAGCCGCCACGCGCTGCAATGGCGGCGGCAGCGAGATCGACGCCGCCGAGATCGGTTTTTAGGTGGAAGCGCAGGATTTGGCTTAGGGCCGTCATATCGGGGAGCGGAATTCGCACCGTCCGATCCAGCCGGCCGGCGCGAGTGATCGCGGAATCGATTTCGCTCGCATTATTGGTCGCGCCGATTGCCACGACGCCTTGGCGGCCGCCCGCGCCGTCCAGGGATTCGAGTAGGCCGTTCACGACTTGCGTCGAGTAATCCCGATTATGATGAGCAAAATTCGTCCTGTCCCCGAAACTGTCCAGTTCATCAATGAACAAGATGCACGGCGCCCGTTTCTTGGCTTCCGCAAAAGTTTCGCGCATCGCGGAAAGGCAATGCCCCAAATGGCCGTCTTTGGATGCTTGCCATTGCGCCAGCGATCCAATCACCAACGGCAGACGCGCACTCTTCGCCAATGCGCGCGCGAAAGTAGTTTTGCCGGTCCCGGGCGGACCTTCGAGGAGAAGCCCGCGATCGACTGAACTCCAGGGGATTTTTCCGACGTGATAAGCGGCGAGATCAGCGACGATCGCAAGGCCAATGTCTTTTGCGTCCCCGTAACCGAACAGCTCTTCGAGGCAGGGAGCGGAGTCGGTGACGGAAAGACGACGTTCGACAACTTCGGCGAGGCGGCTCGCCGAGCCATCCGCACCGCGATCCGAGCTGATCGCAATGCGCAGATCTGACAAATCCACATTACGCGCAAGGTTTTCATCCAGCGGGTTCGAAGGCGGCTCGCCCGTAACCGCAGAGATCACCAGCGCAATTCCACTCTTGCCGAGAGGGTCGAGCGAGATGCGGTGATCGGCGGCGCGGACGAGATCTTTTGGCAATTGTGTCGCCGGATCGGCGGCAATCCCGACGATCGGAAAACGCGCCTGAAGCGCATGACCAATACGCTTGTCCCAATCACGCGCGTCCTTGGGCGAGAACGCGCCATCGCGTTCGAAAATTGCGACCTTGCGGCCCGCCCACTTTTTGGCGGCCGCATCGAAGTGGTGCGGAGAGAGCGTTTCGGTCGAACGACCGAGTACGCAAACCTCAAGAACCTTTTCGACCTCGCTGTTCGCCCCGGCATCGCCGGTCTCGATCACCACAACTGGGTTGTCCTTGCGCAGCGCCCGCAGCAACCCCGGCTCCGCTTCGATCGCCCGGCCAAGACGAACGGCGGCGACGGCGAGATCGACCGACAGATATACGGCCTCCGTCTCGCCTCCCTCGTCATCGAAATCGCCGAGCAATTCGTCGATAGGGTCGACGTCGTCGGACTTCGTCGATTTCTTTTGCGGGCCGGCGCCGGCGTCCGCCAGCAGCATATCGATGAAGCGGCGAGCAAGCCCATCGGGTTGCACGTGGGATTGGCCGTCCCCTCCGATCGAGATGTCAGAAATCGCCATTTCCGGTGTTGCCGCGACGGAACGGCTCTTGGATTTTTGCATCAGAGACATTTGATAATTCCCATGGGTTGGAGAATGGCCAATGGAACGGGTGGCCTGCCGAAGAAGCGTTGAGGGCGCCGCAACCAATTTCAGTGGAGGCTTTCCTCGCTTTGCTCGGCCCTGGATGCAGGCCTGCGGAGTCGAAAAAATCGGGACTGGGTTCGTGCCCAATTTTGCGCAGGATCGACCAGCCAAACGGGCGAAGTGACGATCGGGCCCGGTCCGACGTGCGGATGGCCTTCCACGACACCAGCGAGGCGCAGGCCATCCGGTCCGCCAAAGAAACACCAAAGATCAAGACAAGGCGCCCGAGCGAGCACCGCTTCATCGGGACCGCCATTGGCGGCGACGGTGTCGAAATCGTCGGCCAGGACACGAAGCTGCTGGCTCAGTCCTGAGGGATAGGCCGCGTTGACAACGCGCACGACGGTCTCGACCAAATGCGGAAGAAATGCTGGGTCGATGGTGATCGGCGCGAGCGGTTTGTTATATTCCTCGAACATCTGAAACTCCTTCATGGTAGTTCGGTGGGCGACGAGGCGCGCGCGATGAGGGCGCGCGTCTTCGGTCTCAATTGGAGATTGCCGCGGGTTCAACGTCGATGCGGACCACCCCCGCAGGAGGCGAGCCGGCGACGGCGCGGCGGCCGCATCCGCAGAAAGGGCGGGAAGGCTTTCGACGGCGATATGGCTCGCGGCGATCCAGGAAGCGGCAAGCTCGGTCGCGCCGCGCTTTTTCAGCATGTGGGCCAAAAAATGCTGCGCGGCGAAATCGTCCGCAATGGCGGCTGCGAGCACGCCGGTCATCGCGAGATCAACGACGGGTTTGCTGGCGTGGCCCTTGACCGCCAGACGGATCGCAACGCCGATCGCCGTCGCGGCGTCGCCGTTCACCGCCGTTTTCCATTCCGGCTCTCCGACAATTTCGGCGCCCCGGATTGCGGCGTGCAGCCTGATGAGATCGAGAACTCCGAACTCGTCCGCAGGAAGGCTGCGCCACCAGCTCAGAGGCGACGACGTGGGCGACAGTTGGACTTGCTTGCAGGTATTCATGACAAACCTCTCCTGTTCGCGCTCGTTGAGCGCGTTGAAATTCTGGAAGACTTGGGGGTAGTTACGGCGCTAGGCGCCGATCAGAACGAACCGGCGACTAGCGGCGGCTCTTGGCAGCCCGAAAGTTCGCTGCGCGGTCGGCGTCACTGACGTTTCCAGCGAGATTGGAACGTCGCGGGCGCAACAGGGTGACGGGGGCGGCAGCCTCGGTGTTCGACGCGTCGGATTTGGAAGTTTCTTCGCCCATCGTCCGCAAGATCGGGCGCAGAAGATTGCGCAACTCGGCATTGAGCGCTTCGCTCATCGCTTGGGTCATCCTGTCGATCGACGCGACAATCGGGACGTCGAAAAATGCGTCGATGTCATCCTTCGTGATCGTGATATCGTCTGCAAAGCCCGATTGACCGTAATAGTCAATCAGCGCCGCGGAGCCGGTCTCGATCTCGCCGTACCCCATTTGCCGCAAGAGCGAAGCCAGGGTCAGATTGAGCGCGCGCAACTCCCGTTCGTCGGCGCGGCGCTTTTTCGGCGGCGTCGGCCCCCCGCCGCGTCTGAACTGAAAGGCGCCGCCCCAGCCGTTGTCTTCGTCGATAGCGACCACGTCGAGATCGGTGAAACCCGCAATGTCGTTTTCGTCGTGAGAGATCTGCGTGTTCGCCAACCTCTCATAATCGGGACCGTTCACGATCGCGAGCGCGGCGCGGGTCACCGGAAATCTGACGTTGCGCTGGACGATCATCGACGCGCCCTCCAGCGCGTTGGCGGCCCCGCGTTCAATCAACGGGCCATGGCGCGTCGTGGCGGACGTGAGAAGTGAACTCAGGTGAGAGAACTCCGGGGCGAACAAGGGGTCGCGTTTGAAGTCGGCGCGAGCGGCCGCCCTGGCGGCGTTGCGCGCGTCTTCGATCAAGGCGTCATCGGGGTCGGAATTGGCGGAAGCAATGTGTCCCGAGCGGGAACGGATGGCGGTACGCATGAAACTAACTCCTCAACATTGGGACGCTCTTTGTCGCGTCCGATGTCGCTATAGAAATCACAAAATGGTAATTGAGTCACGGAAATGAATCGCGTATGGTTAAGCGATCATGACACCAGAATTTGCACCCTTGATCACATCCGAGCAGGTTCGCGCCGCGCGAGGTTGGCTGGATATCTCGCAGCAGCAGCTCGCCGACCTATCCTTGGTCAATCGGCGAACGATTGCTCAATTCGAACGTGGAGCTTCGGTGCCATTCGATAGAACGCTGCGCGACATTCAGCGCGCGTTACAGGAACGAGGCATAGAATTTCTCTTTGACGGCCCTCTGGCGATCGGCGTCCGATGGAAGCGGCCCCGGACGTGACAATCGCGAACGTTCGCAGCAGTCGAAAATTGCCCCACACGTGCTAGATTTCACCGCGATTCTGATATTTCTCGCCTGACAGGTCGTCAAAACGTGAACCACCAATCCCTTTCCGCCTTCATCTGGACCGTCGCCGATCTTTTGCGTGGCGATTACAAACAGTCCGAATATGGCCGGGCCATCCTGCCCTTTACCGTCCTGCGGCGCCTCGATTGCGTGCTGGAGGGGACGAAAGCGGCGGTGCTGGCCGAATATGCGGAGAAGCAGAAGGCGGGCGTCAATCCCGAGCCTTTTGCCCTGCGCAAGGCGAGGCAGAGCTTTTTCAACGCCTCGCCGCTCGACATGGGCAGGCCGATCGGCGGCCAGGACCATATCCGCGAAAACCTGTTCGCCTATGTCCAAGGATTTTCGGCGTCGGTGCGCGACATTTTCGAGCGCGCGGCGAAAGTTGAGGAGGCGGGTTGAATGGCGCCTTATGTCCCCAATCTCCTGCCGCTGACCGATCTGGACTTCAGCCGGATCATCCGAAAAGTCGGGCCGGCCAATGCGGCTCTGGCGCGTTATGACGGGCTGCTGCAAGGCATCGTCAACGCCGCCGTTCTGCTGTCGCCGCTGACCACCAACGAAGCGGTGTTGTCGTCAAAGATCGAGGGGACGCAAGCGACCGTCGATGAAGTGCTGGAATATGAAGCCGGCATGGAGTTCGGCGGCGACAAGGCCGCCGACATTCAGGAGGTCGTCAATTACCGCAAGGCCCTGTCACTGGCTCGCGAGGCGTTGATCGACCGACCGATCTCGCTGAACCTAATCCGCCAGATGCACGCTGTGCTGATGGACAGCGTGCGGGGCTCCAACAAGACGCCCGGCGCCTTTCGCACTGATCAGAACTGGATAGGGCCTCACGGCTGCGCCATCGAGCAGGCGACCTTCGTGCCGCCGGCGCCGCTGCAACTGCTCGATCATCTCCAGGCTTTCGAGGCCTATCTGGGCGGCGAGGATTTCGACACGCTGGTCCAGGCCGCCGTCGTGCATGCTCAATTCGAACTGATCCATCCGTTCAAGGACGGCAACGGGCGCATCGGGCGCCTGATCATCCCCTTGTTCCTTTACCAGAAGCGCGCGCTCGCCAGTCCGATGTTCTACCTTTCGGAATATCTCGAAAGCCACCGCGAACTCTATTACGAGAGGTTGCGCGGCATCAGCCAGGAGGGCGACTGGACGGGGTGGATAGAGTTCTTTCTCGACGCAGTGACGGAACAAGCGCGCAGCAACACCGCGAAGGTGCGGCAGATCATGGCGCTTTACGACGACATGAAGCGCCGGATCGCCGAACTGACCCGCTCGCTATACGCCATTCAGGTGCTGGACGGCCTTTTCGACCGGCCGATCTTCCAGTCAAGCGATTTCATCCACCGCTCCGGCATCCCCAAGGAATCAGCCGCGCCGATCCTCCGCACCTTGCGAGAGGCTGGTATTTTGACGACCCTGCGCGAGTTGAGCGGACGACGCCCGGCCATCCTGGCCTTCGCCGACCTCCTGAACCGGGCGGAAGGCCGGGACGTGGTTTGAGTTCTATCTCAATCCACTCAACTGCATTTGCGTATGTTATTTTAGTTTTTGATACACACAAAAATCTTTGTGTGGGGCAGAGCCCCCACAAATCATGAAATCCTTTTCCGGCGCCGGGATTCGCTCATTTCACAGCCCAAGGAAATCCCGAACCTGCAAAAATTACGAGTTATACCCGGACTTCGGAAGTTGTGACTTCTGAGTCCGGGTTAGGAGCGAATGCGACCCCGAGCTTACGCGAGGGATCTCCATAATCGCGACGAGTTGCGATTATGGAGACTTGGTATCAGACCAAGCGCGGAATGCTCTAAAAGGTCCAGATCGTCGCTGGGCATTTCCACGAGAACGTTGCGCAGCTGCTTGATGGCAGGGCCAAGGCGATGGTGGTGCTGGCAAGCCGCAAGGAGGCCGAGCGTTGGCAGCTTGCCATTATATAAAAGCCGCCGGCCGTTTATAGATCCGGTTAGCGTCTCAGTCTTGCGGGTTAAAGGCGAGATGGCGCTACCAATCATCATTTGCCTCGGGGTTTGGTGCAAATGGGTGATTTCGATGGAGCGAATGCGGGTTCTGCGTCAAAAACGCTTTTGGCCTGATCAAAAATGGTTCGGCATAGTCGACGCATCGCCTCGCGCCGTGAACGACGCTACCTCGCTCACGTTCTGGCTGCTTCAACTCCCCCTTAGACGCGCGGATTGCTTCGTCCGCGCCGTCTCCAGCCTCTAACGCAACGATGTATCTGTTCGCCCAAGCCAGTTCGCGCTCAAGTGTATCGACTTTTTGAAGGGCCTCCCGTTGGGCGCTCCGGGAGGATCCCAACTCCTCCTCCAACTGCGAAATGCGCAGGTCGCGCATCGCCATTTCACGGCTTAATTCCTCTTTGGAGTGATAGGAAATTGCTTCATCATGCCGCTTCAACTCGTCCATAAAGACGGGCGCGATGGCAGAGATGCTTTTAACGGCTTTCTGAATCGCGTCGTGCAAATCTGATGGCGGCGCCATCACGGTATTTTCCTCTGCGGCTCCTCCGAACTTCATGCGTGCCTCCATTGCCTGTTTGTACAAAGGGAGCACGGTCGACTTGCTGCCGCGCGTAATCTCACGCACGCGGTCAGCAGAAGGGTTGGCTCCGATCTTTTCGATTTGAGTGATCGCATCCTGGACTTTCTCTAGTGTCACGACCTTCTCGCTCATGCGCCGTCTCCCGTATCGGCGCAGGTAGCGTACCGGCGGGCGACGATACCGGGATCAAACGTCGGTACGGTACGGTGGTCCGGAGCAAACAGAGTCACTGCTGATCACCTTTTTTCTCGCGGTGGCGTACGCGGCTTTCATTCACGCGAACCGAGCTTTCGTGTCCCAGACGTTTATAAACGCGGCGGGTGATCGCCTTGTCGGCATGGGCGGCATTACGCGCGATATCGTCATCGGCCGCACCAGCTTCCGAAGCTTCCGAAATGCCGCTGGCCCGATTGTCGAGATTCCAAACGTCGCGCGGCACGCCGGCCGCAGTCGCGACCTCTCGCCAGAGTTTTCCGAAGCTGCGCCTGTCCATCCAAGGAAGTCCGTCCTTCCGGGTCACGATCGGCCCTTCGGTCGGGTGGTCCGGCACACTCTCCAGGCCCCGCTTGACGAGTTGGCAAGCGCTCAGCGCATGAACGACCGGCTGCCCCGTCTTCGATGTGCGAATGACGAGGTCGGAGCCGAGTGTGATCTGCTCCCACGTCAAGCCCTTCCAGACGCGAACGCCGGATCGAATCTCGCCGGGCTTGAGCTTGTAACTTGCCGGCTCGCCGCGCCAGGCGCCGATGACGTCGCCCTGCCGCAACATGCATTCGAACTGGAGGGCCTGGGCGAGCGCGAGGCCGAGTTCGCCGCGTGTTAGCGCCTCAGCGACGAAAGCCTCAACTTGCGAGAATGTCAGAGTTTTGTCGCGCGGCGGGTTGCGCGCAAAACGCATTTTTTCGATGTCGGTGCGCAATTTCCGGCAAATGGCGAAATCCGATTCGACACCGTAACTCAAGACGATGCGCAACAGCTGGATGGCGCCGTAGGCGCGGCGAACGCGTTCTGGGCCGGCCTTTTCGACCGGCGCTTTCCAGTTCCTGTACCAGCGGCGAAAATCCTTGGCTTTAAGCCGATCGAGCCGGCGCGCGCCGACCGAATTCCTGACGACTTTCAACGTGTCGTCGTAAGCTTGCGCGGTGTTTTCGCGCAGATCCCTGTAAGAGCTGTCAGGGTCGCTAGCGTACAAGTTGATCAAGCTGCCCAGCGTCCCATCGAAACGCAGGCGTTGTCGATCAAAAATTCCGGAATCGTCCAGCCACGCCTGCATCACGCTCTGCTCGGCTCGACAGATGCTCTCAATTTCCAGCGCGGCGGCAGCGACCGAAAGGTCGACGTAAATGCGGCGCGTTTTGGTCGGATAGCCGCGCTCCACGGCGTCCTTGGACGCCACCCAGTAAAGGTCAACCCGGCCCTCGCTCCGCTTCATGGCCTTCAGGCCCGGGGCGTCGAGTTTGATCGGTTCGCCCGCAATGAGCAAAGTCGCCAAGCGACGGCGTTTGGCGCGATGCGTCATGGCTCGAAGCACTCCTCACCGTCATCGGCGAAGCCTCGATCCTGCGCACAATCAAGGAACCCTTCCCTGCGATGAAAGAATTCGAGAACTGCCGGAACGTAGCGCAGGCCGCCGAAAAGCTGGCGGGGCTGCGGCAGACCTTCGCGTTCGAGTTGATCAACGATGCGGCGCCAAAGTTTGGCTTCACCTTCGCCGAGAACGATCCGCGCGATGATGTCGTCGTTCGCGTAAAGGGGGATCGACGTCGATGCCGAATTGTCGGCTCGACCCGATTGTCCAAGGAAGGAATGGGAAACACGCGAACGGCTCAAGGCACGAATCCTTTCATCGGAAACATATACCGTTGAAAGCCGATTAGCACAATTCCAGAATCAAATACCGTTGAAATAGCCGCGAGACTTGGTTAACAAACGGTAAGATCGAATGGGAGTCCGATTCGATGGCCACGTCTGGCGAACTAGCGCAGATTATCGCTTATGCCCTTGAACTGCCACCTGAGACGGTCGCGGTTCACTTGCGCAACATTCGATTGGCAGGACTGATCTCCAGAAAGGGGCATGGGCGCGGTGCCGCGAAGATGACCCCATTGGATGCTACCCGGCTGCTATTAGCTGCGTCCGGCAGCATCCTTTCAAAAGATTCTGTTCGATCTGCAAAAGAATTCGGTCAGCTGAAACCGATACGTTTGTCCAAGGACCGTTCGACCATTGCGGTTAGCCCTGGCTCCAACGGATCGAATTCGCTCGAAGCTGAAATCGCCGCAGCGATTGACTTGATTGGAAAAAAAAATAGGGCTTTATCGAGCCGTCAGACAATTGACTGGGTCGACTATTTAACCGGCATCGGCGGCTCGGGGCCGACTCTCAAGCTGTACTTGGTGGGCCCGCAAAGTAGTTGTGATACTCAAGAATCGGCTTCGTTTTCGCGAGCTGGCCCTTCGGATTGGAATTCGTACGAGTCGCCAGACCGTGTCGAAATGTATGAACTATTGCGTTCCGACGCCGCGCGCGGACTGGGCGAGACAGTCTTGTCACATTTTGAAAATGCCCTGTTGGCAAGTAGGCGTTGGGTCTCACCTCCGATGACCCGAGAGCATACCATCCATCCTGAGACATTGGCCGTCATTGCGCTGCTGCTGAATGAAGACCGCGCGCTCGATCGCCTTGGCGAACTCGCCAAGTTTCAGACCGAAATGTCGGAGCGGCGTCGGCAGACAATAGATGAGGCGCGAGCGGCAATTGGCCGCCTTTTGGGCACTAAACGCCTAAAATAACACGCTCGGTAACGCCAAAGTAACAGCACCCGCAGGCGTGTGCTAAGTGGTTGATTTGAATGGCGCGCCCGAAAGGATTCGAACCTCTGACCCCTAAATTCGTAGTCTAGTGCTCTATCCAGCTGAGCTACGGGCGCAATCTCCGGCGCGTCTTTGACCGCCGCAGTGGGGCGCTGTGTAGCCGCTCTCGCCACCCTTGGCAATAGGTCCCCGCGCTAAAATTCGCCCGCCGCGATTTTTGCGCCGGCTCCGCCGCGAAAATGCCGCCGAGCCATTTCATGGCCGCATCGCGTTGACTTTTCGCCCCCCTTGCTCTTATAAGGCCGCTCGCGATTTCGGCTTCGCGCCGGCGTCGTTCCTTGCCTGTGACCGCCCATGCCCTTCCCGGCTGGCGCCAAGGCGATGAAAGACGACGACGAAGCGCGAACCCAAAAACCCTTTCAGGCCGCGTCCGGACCCCCTGTCGACGCGCCCCACCAAACCGGAGCATACCCGTGAAGCGGACCTATCAACCCTCCAAGCTCGTGCGCAAGCGTCGCCATGGTTTCCGCGCGCGCATGGCGACCGTCGGCGGCCGCAAGGTCATCGCCGCCCGCCGCGCGCGTGGCCGCAAGCGCCTCTCGGCCTGACGCCGTGGCGCGCCCGGCGCGCGTCCTCGCCAATATTCGCCCCGGCGAAGGCATGACCCGTCCAGGCGACCTCCATCCTGTTTCCGGAACCGCGGGCGAAAGCTCGCGGACCGCAGCTGTTCGCCTCAAGAAACGCGCCGATTTCCTCGCCGCTGCCAAGGGCCGCCGCCAGCACCAGCGCTGCTTCGTGCTCCAGGCCCGTCAAAGGCCCGAAGCCGGCAAATCCGAGCCGCCGCGCTTTGGCTTCACCGTCACCAAGAAAGTCGGCAATTCGGTCGTTCGCAACCGCATCCGCCGTCGCCTGCGCGAGGCGTTGCGGCTTGCCGATCACGCCCTGCCCCGCGAGCGGCACGATTATGTGCTCGTGGCGCGGATCGAGGCGCTGAATGCTCCTTTCGATGAATTGCGCGGCGAACTCGCGCGCGCCCTGACCAATATCCATATGACCAAGTCCAAGAGCAACCGGGACGGCGCCGACCGCCGTCCTCCCGCCTCCCCGGCCGCCGATCGCAAGCAAGACGTCTGAACATGCAGCAGGATAATAAAAACCTCATCCTCGCCATGGGCTTGTCGCTCCTGGTGATCGTCGGCTGGAATCATTTCTATGGTTCGCCAAAGATGCAGCAGGCGCGCCAGACGCAAAGCCAGCTCGACCAGCTGGCGCCCGCGGGCCAGCCCAGAACCGCAGGCCAGAATCCCGCTGCCGCCAATCTCGCCGAAGGCGGCGCCGCCGGCCCGGCCGAAGCCTCGGGGCAACAGCTCAGCCGCGCGGACGCCCTGGCGCAAAGCCCGCGCATCGTCATCGACACCAAGAGCCTGTTCGGCACCATCGCCCTGAAGGGCGCGCGACTCGACGACGTCTCGCTGAAGAATTACCGGGAAACGACTGACCCCAACAGCCCGAACATCGTGCTGCTCTCGCCCTCCGGCGCGCCGAACGGCTATTTCATCGATCTCAACTATGTCGCGCCGCGCGGCGTCACGCTCGACCTGCCCAAGTCCGAGACGCCCTGGAAGGCCGACGGCGACCGGCTGACCGAGACCACGCCGGTCACCCTGAGCTTCGACAACGGCAAGGGCCTCGTCTTCAAGCGGAAGATTTCCGTCGACAATTCCTACATGTTCACCATTGCCGACTCCGTCGAGAACAAGGGCAAGGACGCCGTCACGCTCTTCCCCGACGCAACCGACACCCGCCAGGGCCTGCCGAAGACCTCCGGCTACGCCGTGCTGCACGAGGGTTTCATCGGCGTGGTCGGCGCCGACCAGCCCTCGACTGAAATCACCTATGCCGCCATCGCCAAGGAAACCAACACCGCCAAGGTCCTGCCGGTCGAAGGCTTCGCCAAGGGCGGCTGGCTCGGCTATACCGACAAATACTGGGCGACGGCGATCATCCCGGACCAGGCCGACGCCTACAAGGGCTGGTTCCGCGAATTCCAGGGCGCGCAGCCGCAATTCCAGGCCGACGCCTTCACCGACGCCAAGACGATTGCGCCGGGCGCACCCTCGACATGACCACGCGGGTTTTCGCGGGTGCCAAGGAAAGCGCTGTCCTCAGCCATTACCAGAACGATCTCGGCGTGCCAAAATTCGACATGATGATCGACTGGGGCTATTTCCACTTCATCACCCGGCCGATGTTCTGGCTATTGGTGACGCTATACAAGCTGGTCGGCAATTTCGGCCTGGCCATCCTGGCGATCACCCTGATCGTCAAGGGCCTTTTCTTTCCGCTCGCCAGCAAGTCCTATCTGTCCATGGCCAAGATGAAGGCCATCCAGCCCAAGATGAAAGAACTGCAGGAGCAATTCGCCGACGACAAGACGAAGCAGCAGCAGGAAATCATGGAGCTTTACAAGCGGGAAAAGGTGAATCCCGTCTCGGGCTGCCTGCCCGTGGTGCTGCAAATTCCCGTATTCTTCTCGCTCTACAAGGTGCTGTTCGTCGCCATCGAAATGCGCCAGGCGCCTTTCTTCGGCTGGATCAAGGACCTGGCCTCGCCCGATCCGACCAATGTCTTCAACCTGTTCGGCCTGCTGCATTTCGACCCGACGCTGATGCCCGGGATCGGTCACCTGCTGCATCTTGGCGTCTGGCCGCTGGTGATGGGCGTGTCGATGTGGGTGCAGATGAAGATGAACCCGGAGCCGACCGATCCCGTGCAGAAGACCATGTTTGCCTGGATGCCGGTGATCTTCACCTTCATGCTCGGCTCCTTCCCGGCGGGCCTCGTCATCTACTGGACCTGGAACAACACCCTTTCCGTGGCCCAGCAGACGCTGATCATGAAACAGGCGGGCGTGAAGGTCGAATTGTTCGACAACCTGAAAAAGACGTTTTCGCGCAAGCCGGCGTAGCATTCCCTCTGGGAGCGCACTGCCGCTGCGAGCGGCGCGAAACAATCCAGGCCCGGCTTGCGGCCTCGGGATTGCCGCCGTCGCAGGAAAAATAACGGGCGCGCGACGCGCGCCCTGTGCGCTCCCCGCAATGACGGAGCATTAAAGGCGAGACCGATGAGCGGTTCTGACGAAGATCTCTGGATTTCGCCGAAATCGGCCGAAAGCTGTTCGCCCAGGCTTGCGATTTCATCTGGGCGGCGGAAAAGATCGACGGCCTTCCGCCGATGGGGCCGCTGGAGATCGCCTTCGCCGGACGCTCCAATGTCGGGAAATCCTCGCTGCTCAACGCGCTCACCGGCCGAAAGGCCCTTGCGCGCACGTCGCACACTCCCGGCCGAACCCAGCAATTGAACTTTTTCGACCTCGGTCCCGACCCCGAGGCGCCCGTCCTGCGCCTGGTCGACATGCCCGGCTATGGCTATGCCGCCGTATCCAAGGAAAAGATCGCTCTGTGGACCCGGCTCATGAAGGAGTTTTTGCGCGGGAGGGCGACGTTGGCCCGCGTTTTCGTGCTGATCGACGGCCGCCATGGGCTGAAGGAGGTCGACCACGAAATGCTCAAGCAACTCGACCAGTCCGCGCTGTCCTACCAGATCGTGCTGACCAAGCGCGATGAAGTGAAGCTGTCGCTGGTCGAGAAAACCATCGCCGACGTGCAGGCGGGTTTGCGCACCCACCCCGCCGCCCATCCCGAGGTCATCTTCCTGTCTTCGCACAAGGGCGACGGCGTGTCGGACCTGCGCGAGGCCATCGCCAAATTGATGTTCGAGCGCGACAGGCAGGTTTTCGAGCGGACCTGAAAGTCTAACAAGCGCCGTACTGAATTGGCCTCGACCGCCGGCCGTTGGCGGGCGAGGCGCCCGGCGCGGACGCCGAGGACCATTTGCAATGTCCCGCGGCGTCGAATTCCTGACAGAAGGCCCAAGCATGACCGAAACTCCGGCGTCCCGCCCCATCGACCAGGCCACCGCCATCGATCAGGCCAAGATCCTGATGCAGGCGCTGCCGCACATGCTGCATTACGACGAATCCATCATCGTCGTGAAATATGGCGGCCATGCCATGGGCGACGACGCCGTGGCGCGCAATTTCGCCCGCGACATGGTCCTGCTCGAACAATCCGGCGTCAATCCCGTGGTCGTGCACGGCGGCGGCCCGCAGATCGGCTCGATGCTCGGGAAACTCGGCATCAAGTCGGAATTCGCCGATGGCTTGCGCGTCACTGACAAGGCGACCGTCGAGGTGGTCGAAATGGTGCTGGCCGGCGCCATCAACAAGCAGATCGTCGGCTTCATCAACAACGAGGGCGGCCGCGCCATCGGCCTCTGCGGCAAGGACGGCAACATGGTCACGGCCACCAAGGTCGTGCGGGGCGAGCAGGACGGCAAGCCTGCGGTCGATCTCGGCTTTGTCGGAGAACCCGCAAAGGTGGATTCGACCGTGCTGGAGCAGGTGCTCGGCCGCGAACTCATCCCCGTCCTCGCCCCGATCGCGCAAGGCGAGCATGGCGAGACTTTCAATGTCAACGCCGACACGTTCGCCGGCGCCATCGCCGGGGCGCTCGGCGCCAAGCGTCTGCTTTTGCTGACCGACGTGCCCGGCGTGCTCGACAAGGACAAGAACCTGATCAAGCAATTGCGCATCGGCGACATCCCCGCGCTGATCGCCGACGGCACCATTACCGGCGGCATGATCCCCAAGGTCGAGACCTGCATTTACGCCATCGAGAAAGGCGTCGAGGGCGTGGTCATTCTCGACGGCAAGATCCCCCATGCCGTGCTGATCGAACTGCTGACCGACCACGGCGCGGGAACGCTGATCACAAGGTGACGAAATCAGGCGGAGCCACAGAGCGCGACCTGGCGGATTTCCGCCGCGTCGATACATGGGTGTTCGACCTCGACAACACGCTTTATCCGCCCGACAGCGACCTCTGGCCGCGGATCGACGCGCGCATCACCGCCTATCTGATCGCCATGTTCGGCCTCGACGGCCTGTCGTCGCGCGCGCTGCAGAAATACTATTACCAGCGCTACGGCACGACTCTGTCAGGCCTCATCCGCGAATATGGCGTCGGCTCCGCGCCGAATTCCTGCATTTCGTGCATGACATCGACCGCTGCTCGCTCGCGCCCAATCCGGCGCTGGCCCAGGCGATCGAGGCGCTGCCGGGGCGCAAGCTGATCCTGACCAATGGCTCGCACGCCCATGCGCTGGCGACGTCAAGGCAGCTCGGCATCGACCATCTGTTCGAGGATTTTTTCGCGATCGAACATGCGGACTACCTGCCAAAGCCGGCCTTGCAGACCTATCGAGCGCTTTTTCGAGCGCCATGCCGTCGATCCGCGAACAGCGCCATGTTCGAGGATATCGTCCACAATCTCGAAGTGCCGCACGCCCAGGGCATGCTGACGGTGCTGGTCCGCCCGAAGCCCGGCGCCGCCGACCACCGCGAGCGATTGGGAAAAGATCGACCGAAAAGCCTGCCCCATGTCGATTTCGTGACGGACGACCTCGTCGCGTTCCTGCAGAGCCTGTCGACCTTCTAAAAGCCGGACCTGACCCCAAACGCTTGACTTCTCCGCCCGCCAGGCCTGAAACCAGCGCAAAGATTTCAACGAGGAAAACCCAATGCCGCACGCGCTCGCGACCATCATCGACGCCGCTTTCGAGGATCGCGCCAATATCACGCCGAAGACCAACGGCGACATCCGCCAGGCGGTCGAGGCGGCGCTGCATCTGCTCGACGCCGGCAAGGCGCGCGTCGCGGAAAAAATCCCCGGCAAGACCGGGCCGGACAGCTGGACGGTCAATCAATGGCTGAAGAAGGCCGTGCTGCTGTCCTTCCGGCTCAATGACATGCACCGTCATTCCCGGCGGCGCCTGACGGCGCGACCTGGTGTGACAAGGTTCCCTCCAAATTCGACGGCTGGGGCGCCAAGGACCATGTCGCCGCCGGCTTTCGCTCCGTGCCCGGCTGCATCGTCCGCCGCTCCGCCTATATCGCGCCCGGCGTCATCCTGATGCCGTCCTTCGTCAATCTCGGCGCCTATGTCGACACCGGGACCATGGTCGACACCTGGGCCACCGTCGGCTCCTGCGCGCAGATCGGCAAGAACGTGCATCTCTCCGGCGGCGTCGGCATCGGCGGCGTGCTGGAGCCGCTGCAGGCCGGACCCGACCATCATCGAGGACAATTGCTTCATTGGCGCGCGCTCCGAGGTCGTCGAGGGCGTCGTCGTCGGCGAAGGCTCCGTGATTTCGATGGGCGTGTTCATCGGCGCCTCGACCAAGATCATCGACCGCGCCACCGGCAAGATCCATGTCGGCTATGTGCCGCCCTATTCCGTGGTGGTCTCCGGCAATTTGCCCGGCAAGCCGCTGCCCGACGGCACGCCCGGCCCCTCGACCTATTGCGCGGTGATCGTCAAGACGGTCGACGCCCAGACCCGCTCCAAGACCGCGATCAACGAGCTTCTGCGCGACTGATGGACGCCGCCGTTCCGCTTCCTTTTCCGCCAGAGCGACGGGACCGTTTCCGCGCCGGTCTGGCGGAGCTGGACGCTCGTCCTCACCGGCCTCTGCTTGTTGCTGGCCCTTGTCTGGGTCCTCGTCAGCCCCTGGACGCAGCGCGACCTCGCGACCCAGGGCCTGTTCGACCTCAAGGCCTTCATCGCCTTTGTCTATCTGCTGTTTTTGCCGTCCTCGTCCTGCTGGCCCAGATCAGCCAGTACAATCTCTCCGCGAAGCGCTTTCGCGCCCGAAACCTATCCGGCGGCCTGGGCCTCGGTCTGGCCGCTGCTCGCCTTTGTCGACGGGCGCGGCTTTTTGGGCACAGCCGAATTTTTTCGGCCTGCTGCCGGCTTCGTGCCCTGGCTGTTTCTGCTCGCGGCCATGGCGGCATTTTCCGCGCAATTTTTCGAACTGGGGCTGCGCGCCGATTGAGCTGGATCCGCCGCGCCTTCCGCTTCTTCTGGTCGCCCGAGGGGCGGCTTGGCCGGCGCGGTTTCTGGCTCGGCGCGCTGACTTGCAACGCGCTGGCGCTGCTGGTCGCCGCCCTCGGCGACGATCTCGGCTCCCGACGGCGTTCCCGGCGACCTTGCGCTCGTGCTGGCCTTCTCACCTGCCTTGCGCCGCTCACGCCGCTCAGCATCCGGCGGCTGCACGATCACGACAAGTCCCCGGCCTGGCTGCTGACCGGCCTCATCCCCATCATCGGCCCGCTCTGGCGCCTGCTGGAACTTGGGTTTCCTGCCGGGCACGCCGGGCGAAAACCGCTACGGCCCCCCGCCCGCATGTTGACGAACCCGGCCCGCGCCGCCAATGCTGCTGCGAAACGAGGATTTTCAGGGCAATGACCATAGAGACAAGCCCCGGCGTGGCGCTGACGCGTGAACTGATCCAGCAAACCCTCCGTCACTCCCGCCGACGCAGGCGCGCTCGACGCGCTGGAGGCGCGGTTGAAAGCGGCGGGATTCGCCACCCATCGCCTGCCCTTTTCCGAACCCGGCACCCCCGACATCGACAATCTCTACGCCCGCATCGGCGACAGCGCGCCCTTCCTGCTGTTCGCCGGCCATACCGATGTGGTGCCGACCGGCGACGCGACGAAATGGCGCGTCGATCCCTTCGCGGGCGAAATCATCGACGGCGAGATTTTCGGGCGCGGCGCCGCGGACATGAAGGGCGGCATCGCCGCCTTCGCCGCCGCAGCCATCGCCTGTATCGAGAAGCATGGCGCGCTGAAACAGGGCTCGATCGGCTTTCTCATCACCGGCGACGAGGAAGGCCCGCCATCAACGGCACGATCAAGATGCTGGACTGGCTGGCGCGGCGGGGCGAAAAATTCGACCATGCGCATCGTCGGCGAGCCCACCAATGCGCAAAGCCTCGGCGACATGATCAAGATCGGCCGGCGCGGCTCGCTCAATGGCCGTTTTTTCGTGCGCGGCAAACAGGGGCACGTGGCCTATCCTGAGCGCGCCGACAATCCGGTTCCGCATCTGCTGGCGCTCTGCGCGGCGCTGAAGGCGACGCCGCTCGACGAGGGCACGGACTGGTTCGACGCCTCCAATCTCGAAATCACCTCGATCGACATCGGCAACGCCGCCACCAACGTCATCCCCGGCGAGGCGCTGGTGCGGTTCAACGTGCGCTTCAACGACTTGTGGACGCCGGAAAGCCTCGCTGCGGAAATCCGCAGCCGCCTGCTTTCGGCGCGAGGGGCGGAAAAATTCGAGCTCGCCTTCGACCCCTGCAATTCCGTCTCCTTCATCACCGAGCCCGGCCCTTTCACCGAACTGGTCGCCAAGGCGATCGAGGCCGAGACGGGGCGAAGGCCGGAGTTTTCCACTTCGGGCGGCACTTCGGACGCGCGTTTCCTGGCCAAATATGGCCCGGTCGTGGAATTCGGCCTGGTCGGCAAGACCATGCACCAGATCGACGAGCGCGTGCCCGTCGCCGACATCGACGGCCTCACCGCGATTTACGCGCGGATTCTCGAAGCCTATTTCTCCTGACAGCAATCGAGGAACAGCGTGAGCCCGATTCGCCTGAAGACATGCGCCGCCAGCGGTCGCGATCACTGGCGGTTTCTCATCTGCCGCACGCGCATCTGAACTCAGCTTTCGGCAATGACTGGTTCGCGCTCAAGGCCGAAGGTTTCGCGCGATTTTTCGGCACGCCAATCTTCCTCATCTCCCAGACGATCATCGTCCTGATCTGGATGGGCGTCAATCTCGCAGGCTGGATCAATTCGATCTCTATCCCTTCATCCTGCTCAATCTCGCCTTCTCGTTGCAGGCCGCCTATGCGGCGCCGCTGATCCTACTGGCGCAGACACGCCAGGCCGACCGCGACAAGGCGCATAGCGAGGCCGACGCCTTGCACCGCGAGGAATTGCACCAGGCCAGCGAAAAGCGCCGGGACCTCGTGGAAAAACAGACCAGTTTGCTGGTCGAAATGCTGGGGCAGAACAATCGGCTGACCGAGCAGGTCAATGCCCTGCTGGAGCAGAACATGGCCTTGACCCGACCATTCACGAGCTGAGCGAGCGGATCGAAACCCTCACCCAGGACATGTGCAGCCGGCTTCGATCCGCTGAAAAAGCGGGAAACTGCTCTCCGTCAATGCGCCAGCATGTCGTTGAATTTTTCCACAAAGGCCCATTCGTCCGGGCCGGGATTTTCGCGCAGCATTTTGACCCGATCGACCAGGACTTCGTTGGCGTCTGTCGCCAATTTCTGCATGGTCTCCGCAATGAACTGGTCAAGCGGCATGGCGCGAGGCTCGTCGCTTCCGCCTGCCATGAGTTCGGTGCGCACCCAGGGCGGCGCGATCTCCAGCACCCGCACCGATGTCCCCTTCAGCCGAAAGCGCAGCGACATCGTCCAGGAGTGCAACGCCGCCTTGGTCGCCGAATAGACGGCGGAATGGGCGAGCGGCGTAAAGGCAAGGCCGGAGGTGACATTGATCACCGCCGCGTCGGGACTGGTCTTCAGATGCTCGATAACGCCGAGGTCATGCGAATGGGGCCGAGCAGATTGGTTTCGATCGTCGCGACGGTCAGGCCGTCGTCCATGAAGGAGCCGGTCTTGTCGCCGGACATGACGCCGGCATTGTTGATCAGCACGTTGACGTCCGGGTGCGTCATCACCAGCCAGTCCGCCGCGTCGGTTATGCTTTCGGGATCGCGCATGTCGATTTCGCGGAAGTCCATGCCGGGATGGGCGGCCGCGGTCTCCTGCAAGAGCGCCTTGCGGCTTCCGGCGATGATCACCTTGTTGCCGAGAGCGTGGAACGCCGACGCCAGCCCCTGCCCGATTCCCGAGCCGCCGCCAGTGATGAAAATCGTGTTGCCGCTCATTTTCATGTCCGAAATCCCCTGCGCCGTTCGAGGCTTAAGATCGGTCTTCCGACAGGCCTGTTGCAAGCCGGCAAGATCGCCTTTCGCCGCCAATGAAGCTACGCCGAAGGGACGATACTTCCGGGAGCCCGCCATGGACCATTCGCCGATCGAATTGCTGAAACGCAAGGCCGCCGAGCGCGCCGCCGCTCTGGTCAACCCCGGCATGAAGCTCGGCCTCGGCACCGGCTCGACCGCCGCCCATTTCGTCGATTGCATCGGCGAGAAGCGCGCGCGACGGCCTCGAGGTCATCTGCGTTCCCACCTCGGAGCGCACCGCGCATCCAGGCCGAAAAATGGCGTTTGCGCCTGTCGACGCTCGATGAGACGCCGGAACTCGACCTGACCGTGGACGGCGCCGACGAATTCGATTCCGCCCTGCGGCTGATCAAGGGCGGCGGCGGCGCGCTGCTGCGCGAAAAAATCGTCGCGGCGGCGTCGAAGCGCATGGTGGTCATCACCGACGCCAGCAAGGAAGTGGCGGTGCTCGGCAAATTCAAGCTGCCGGTCGAGGTCGATCGTTTCGGCCTCGCCGCGACGCGTCGCCATATCGAGGCGGCGGCGCGGCGCGCGGCTGCCCCGGCCCGGTCGTGCTGCGCAAGCCGCCGGACGGCGCAGGATTTCATCACCGACGGCGGCCACGCCATCTTCGACTGCGACTTCCGCGCCATCCCCGATCGCCGAGGCGCTGGCGGCGGCGCTCAACGCCATTCCCGGCGTGGTCGAGCACGGACTGTTCATCGGCCTCGCCAGCGCCGTGATCGTCGCCGACCCCGCGGGCATCCGCGTCGTCGGCAAGCTCGCCGCCTGATCTGGAGAATTCCATGCTCAGCTTCCTTTCGCGCGCCTTCTCGCCTCTGTCTTCTGCCTCGGCGGCCCCGCCGTCGCCCGCGGAGGACGCGCCGGAGCCGGAAAGCCTCGGCTCGCGCGGAGCGTGGTGGTCGATTCCGGCCTCGCCCGCTCCTTCCGCGGCCTTGTCGACGCAGATGCAAGACGGATTTGAGCGGCCGCAGGCGCGCGGCACCCGTCCCGACTCGCCGCCGATCTGGCGCGCGGCGCTGGCCGAGTTGCAGCCGGACTTCGATGCGGCTGCGGACGCCATGACCGACCGCGCCGCGCATATTTACGCCGCCCGCCTGTCGCGGCGCGAGCTGCCGATATCGCGGTGTTTTTCGCCGGACCCTCGGGAAAGGCCTATGTCGCGGCGCAGCCGGCGTTGATCGGCGATCTCGCCGGGGCCATGGCCGAGTGGCGCCGGCAGACCTCCATCGCCATCTTGACCCGTGTGCGCGAAAAAATGCGCGAAAAAGGCCGGGATTTCTAAGACCTTGCACCGGAAACCGACCTTTGGAAGGAGGCCTGCCGATGAGCGCCTATGAGACCGATCTCTTCGTCATCGGCGCCGGCTCGGGCGGCGTGCGCGCCGCGCGCATCGCGGCGGGCCATGGCGCCAAAGTCATGATCGCCGAAGAGTTCCGCATCGGCGGAACCTGCGTCATCCGCGGCTGCGTGCCGAAAAAGCTCTATGTCTACGCCTCGCGTTTCGCCGACGATTTCGCCAACGCCGAGAGCTTTCGGCTGGCGTTTGCCGAAGCCGCCGGAATTCGACTGGCGCAAGCTCGTCGCCGCCAAGGAAGGCGAAATCATCGCGCCTTTCCGACATCTACGAGGCCAATCTCGCACAAGGCCGGCGTCGAGGTCTTCGAAGAGCGCGCCGAAGTCGTCGGGCCGCATGAGGTGCGCGCTGACGAAGCCGGGCGCGTCGTCTCGGCGCAAGCATATCCTGGTCGCGACCGGCGGCGGCCCTTCGATGCACCCGGCCGTCCCCGGCTCGAGCACGCCATCAGCTCGAATGAGATTTTCGATCTGCGAGCATTTCCCGCGCCGCCTCGCCGTGGTCGGCGGCGGCTATATCGCGGTGGAGTTCGCCAGCATTTTCGCGCGGCTCGGCGCGAAGGTCACGCTGCTGTTTCGCGCCGAGCAATATTTTGCGCGGCTTCGACGAGACCATGCGCGACGGCCTTGCGCGACGCGCTCGCCCAGGCGGGGATCGACCAGCGTTTCGGCGTGCTGCCGACCGAAATCCGAAAAGACCGACGACGGGCCTGCGCGTCAACCTGTCCGACGACAGCGATCTCGAAGTCGATCAGATTCTGGTCGCCACCGGCCGCGCGCCGCACACGCGGGGCTTGGGCTGGAGAAGGCAGGCGTCGGCGCTCGACAGCCAGGGCGCGGTCAAGGTCGATGCATTCAACACCAGCACCGTCGCCTCGATCCATGCGGTCGGCGACGTGACCAACCGGGTCAACCTGACGCCGGTGGCGATCCGCGAGGGCCATTTGCTGGCCGACCGCCTGTTCGGCGGCGGCGCGCGACAAGGTCGATTACGACCTGATCCCCACCGCCGTCTTCACCACGCCGGAAATCGGCACGGTCGGCATGACCGAGGCGGAGGCGCGCGAGAAACTCATGCCTGCGTCGACATCTACCAGACCAGTTTCCGGCCGATGAAGGCGACGCTCGCCGGCGCGCCGAGCGCACGGTCATGAAGATCGTGGTCGATGGCGACAGCGACCGCGTGCTCGGCGTGCATATCCTCGGCGACGACGCCGGCGAAATGGCGCAGCTTCTGGCGATTTCGCTGCGGCTGGGCGCGAAGAAAGCCGATTTCGACGCGACCATGGCGCTGCACCCCTCGGCTGCGGAAGAGCTGGTCACGCTGCGCACCCGCACGGCGCGGCATTTCCGCGAGAAAGCCGGGTCATAGCGACGAAATCAAAAGCCGTCTTTGCGACTCAGGCCCGCTTCTCGGCGCGCCAGCGGCCGGAACATTCGCGGGTCGGCGATCTCCAGGCGCCGGCGCCCGACGCGCCGCTCAGCTTGCCGCTCGCCGAAACGCGATCTGAGCCGCTGGTGACCAGAAGCCTGACGCGCCCCTGCGAATCGACGGCGCCGGTGGTCTGCCCGAAGGCGCCGCTGTCTGCGATGCGGCTGGATGCGACGCCGACGTCCCAGGACAGCGAGCGGTCGCATTTGCCCTTCTCCGTGACGAGCTGGACGGCCCATCGGCCATCGTAGGAGCTGCCGGCGAATGCGGCGGAGACGCCGGAGAGAGCGAAGAAAGCGGACAGGCCGATGACAGTGGCGGATTTCATGATGCAAAGCCCTTTGTAAGCGTGGACGCGGCCACGCCAGATCGGACGGGCTGCCTCTCAAAACACCAGCGAGGCGTTCCAAATTGCGCGGCCTCACTAATCCTTGAATGTGATCAAAAAAAGTTGTTCGAGTCATCTTTCCATGGCTGGGCGCCCGCGACCGCCAAGGCATGGCTGGCGCATTTGCACTGGCGCCGAGCGCGCGAGCCCCCTATTTGCAAGAGGTGCGCGTCGCGCCTGAGGAAACCGGAAAATGTGCGGACGCTTCGCCATCACCTCGCCGCCGGAAGCCGTCCGCGCCTTTTTCGGCTATGCCGAAAACCCGAATTTCCCGCCGCGCTTCAATATCGCGCCGACCCAGCCGATTCCGATCGTCTCGGCGCGGCGCGAACGGCGGCGGCGCAGCGGCATTTCCAGCTGGCGCGCTGGGGCTTTCTGCCGGGCTTCGTCAAGGACGTGCAGAAATTTCCGCTGCTCATCAACGCCCGCGCCGAGACGCTTGGCGGAGAAGCCGAGTTTTCGCGCGGCGCTGCGGCGGCGGCGCTGCCTCGTGCCCGCCGATTGCTGGTATGAATGGCGGGCCAATCTGCGCGGGCCGAAGACGCCCTATCTCTTGCGCCGGCGCGTGACGGGGGCATGATGGCCTTCGCCGGGCTCTGGGAGACTTTCGTGGACCCTTCCGGCGGCGAGATCGACACCGCCTGCATCGTCACCACCACGGCCAATGGCGCGACCGCCGCGATCCATGACCGCATGCCCGCGATCATCGATCCCGAACATTTCGACGCATGGCTCGACCCCGACGAAGCCCGCCGCTGCGCCGCTCGAGCTTTTGCGCCCGGCCGACAATGACGCCATCGCCTTTTTCGCTGTGGGGACGGGCGTCAATCGCGCGGGCAATGACGGGCCGGAGATCCAGACGCCGGCGAGCGCCTGAAGCAAACGCCGATAGCGGCGCCTAAATCGTCAAAAACCCCTCGCCGACGATGACGCTCGCGCCGCCGATGGCGGCTTCGGTCAGCGCCCCGCCGGAGACCTTCATGGTCAGGGCGATGAGGCTCGGACGCCCCATCGCAAAGCCCTGCTCGATGACAATCGTGTGCTCGCCGTCCTCCGGCTTTTCGAACGCCGTGGCGACGGCGGCGAAGGCGCAGGCCGCCGATCCCGTCGCGGGGTCTTCGGCGACGCCGAGGCCGGGCGTAAAAACCCGCGCCTGGACATGATGCCCGGGGTTGGCGGTTTCCCGCGTATAGACAAAGACCGCCGGCCGCTCCAGCCCAAAGACCTCGCGGAAAAACCCCGGCTTCGGCGCCAGCCGGTTCAGCGCGGCGAGGCCGGTCACCGGCACGAAGGCGAAGGGCAGGCCCGCCGATGCGATGACCGGGCGATGGTCGTCGAAGCCGATTTCCTCGGTCGCCAACCCCAGCGCCCCCGCCATGCCGCGAAATCTTCAAGCGCCGCGCCCAGCGCCGGCGTCTGCGGCGCCGACGAAATGCGCGCGCACGGCGCCGCGAAAGCGCGAAACGTCGCAGCCGACGAGGCCGATCTCCTCCTCCAGCACGAGATGCAGCGGCTGCCGCCCGAGCATTTCCGGCGCCCGTAGAAATGCGATCAGGCAAGCGGCGCCTATGGTCGGATGTCCGGCGAAGGGCAGTTCATGCGTCGGGGTGAAAATGCGCAGCCGCGCCGAATGCAGCTTTACCCGGGGCGTGAGGAGGAAGACGGTTTCGGAGAGGTTGAACTCCCGCGCAATCGCCTGCATCTGCTCGGCGCTCACCCCGTCGGCGTCCGAAACGACGGCCAGCGGATTGCCCGCAAGCGCAACGTCCGTGAAGACATCCAGGAGATGATAGGCCAGGCGCATCGCCGGCTCAGTTTTCGGCGGTCTTCGGCGCCGCCTGATGGTCCTGTTCGGACAGGCGGCGGAAAGATCGGATCGAGAAAGGGATCAGCGCGAGATAGGCGAGGCTCAGCACGATCAGCATCTGCATCGGGAAGGACGCCAGCAGCACCAGGAAGGCCGCGACGGCGAAAAGCACGAAAATGAACTTTTCGCGGGGAACTCTGCCGATGGATTTGCCGGAATAATGGGGTATGCGGCTTGCCATCAGCAGCGCCACGCCGATGACATAGGCGATTTCCAGCCAGGCGAGATGCTGCGAAGGCGGAATGTCGAGCGTCATGTGCAGGTAGAGCGGCAACAGCACGACGATGGCGCCGGCGGGCGCGGGCATGCCGGTAAAGAAGCGCCCCATCCACGAGGGCTTGTCGGGATCGTCGATCATCACATTGAAGCGCGCCAGCCGCAGCGCCGCGGCGATGGCGAAGAACAGCACGGCCACCCAGCCGAAGGTTTTCACCTGTTGCAGCGACCACAGGTAGAGCACGAGGCCCGGCGCGACGCCGAAATCGATGAAATCGGCGAGCGAATCCAGCTCCGCTCCGAAACGCGACGATCCCTTCAAGGCGCGGGCGATGCGGCCGTCGATGCCGTCGAGGATGGCGGCGACGAGAATGGCGAGCACGGCGCTGTCGAACCGCGCCTCGATGGCGAAGCGGATAGCCGTCAGGCCGGCGCAGAGCGCCAGCAGCGTCACCACATTGGGAACGACGAAGCGCAAGGGCAGGCCGCGCAAGCCGCGCGGCTTGAAGGCCGCTCGCCCTGGGCCAGCCGTTTCCGGGGGAAGTCCCGCGTCCATCTCAGCCAACCTTGAAATGCCTCTCGAGGCTCGCCGGGACGGAAGTCGGCCAGCACGGTTTCGCCCGCCATCGCCTTGGCGCCGAGGCCGACGAGGATGCGCGCGCCCGGCGGCATGTAGACATCGACGCGCGAGCCGAAGCGGATCAGCCCGAAACGCTCGCCGACGCCGAGGCTCTGGCCCTCCTGCACGAAGGAGACGATGCGGCGCGCGACGAGGCCGGCGATCTGGACCACGCCGAAGCGGCCGAGCGCGGAATCGATGATCAGGCCGTTGCGCTCGTTGTCCTCGCTCGCCTTGTCGAGATCGGCGTTGAGAAACAGACCGGGCTTGTAGGCGATGCGCGAGATGCGGCCAGTGACGGGCGCGCGGTTCACATGGCAGTCGAAGACATTCATGAAAACGCAGACGCGCTGCATCGGCTCGGCGCCGAGGCCCAGCTCCGGCGGCGGCGGCGCGATGCCGATCGAGCAGACGAGGCCGTCGGCGGGCGAGACCACCAGGCCTTCGACCACCGGAGTCACGCGCGGCGGGATCCCGGAAGAAATAGGCGCACCAGATGGTGAGAATGCCGCCCAGCCAGCCGAGCGGCGCCCAGAGCCAGTGCAGCACCAGCGCGACGATGCCGAACAGCGCTATGAAAATATAGCCTTCGGGATGGATGGGGGTGATCTGCTTGCGAAGAGAGTTGAAGATCGACATGGACCAACCTTGGCGGGGACTTTGAACAAACGCGCGCTTTATGGCGCCAATTTGCGGCAAAGTCACCCTGAAGGCGCCATAGCCCGGCTTCTGCCTCAGACTCCCATTTTGGCGCAGAGATCGAGCAGGCATTTCGGCGGGTTCGTCGCCTGCTGCTTCAGGAAGACCAGCAGCGCGCGTTCAGCCGAGGTGAGGTCGCCTTTCCGGGTCAGGTGGGCGAAGAGCCAGATCGTCTCCTGCTGATCGAGCTTTCGGCCTCGGCCCGCTCCATGGCGTCGGCGGTCCCCTCCTGCGCTTCGCGCGCTTCGAACCGGGAGTCGACGCTGGACAGGTCTGCCGGCGTCGGCAGGGACAGTCCGATCATCGACGCGAGAAAGCCGCCAAAACCGGGCTCGGGCGCATTCTCGAACTGTTCGAGTTGCAATTCGTCGCTTGCGCTCGGCGTCCAGTGGAAGGCTATGCCGAGCAGGTAGTTGCCGACGGCTTCGGCGAAGAACGTGTCGAAGGCGGGATTGGGCGCCTGTCCCGCCGTCGCATGAGCGATGCGAAACAGCGTCTCGGCCTCGGATCTGGTGACATGCAGCGAGGCGTCCTCGTCGGCCGCATAGACGGATTTGCGCAGGGATTTGACGTCCTCGGCGGTGACCTGCCCGGCCGGATGGTCGGGCAGCCCGTCGACGACAGCCTTCTCGATCTCGGCGAGGCAAAAGCCCGAGAGCGAGGACGGCAGGCTGACCGCATATTGCAGCACCGAGGTCAGAAGCCGGACCTCGACGCGATAGGGCAGCGGATTGGCGCCGATCTGCGCGACCAGCCAGTCGGCGTCGGCCTGAGACACATATTGCGGCGGATCCGCCTGGTTGACGAGAAGATCGACGGCGACATCGACAAGCAATTGCCCGTAGTCAGGCGTGTCCCCGCCCCCTGCCCTCAGCGCCTGCTCCAGATCGGCGCGGACGACCTTGTCCTTGCCGTAGATCTGGCGACGCAAAAGCAGCGATGGAATTGTCGGCGAGCAATGGCGAGGCGGCGTCGGACATGCGGAAATCCTGCGACAATCATGGAAAAGAACCTGGGCATCCTGACGAAGGAAAGTATATTTTTGGTGAAACCCCGACCCGCCTTCAGTAATGCGGCGGCGGCTTTTCGGGCGCGGCTGCCGCCCCGGCTCAGTCCCTGGACCTCGTCGCGCAAGCGCAGCACTTCGCGCGTCAGCGCCTCGATGCCCTTCCATTGCTCGGCGACGGCGTCGCTCAATTCGGTCAAACTCCGGTCCTGATGGGCGCTATTCGCCTCCAGCGCGTCGATGCGGTCCCTGTCATCCGTCGCGGTCATTCTGCCTCACCTCGTGTTAACGACCATGGTCTACCCTATCCGCTTGCTGATCATTTTTCTTTTCGCATTTCCCCAGCCCCTCCTCCGGCAACCGGACCTCGACAAGGAGCGAGACCTTGAGTTGGCCTTTTACGCTCCTTTGCTCCATGACTGTCGCCGCCAGCGCTTTCCTGGTCTTCCTGCTCGAACCCATGTTCGCCAAAATGGTCCTGCCCTTGCTTGGAGGCGCGGCCAATGTCTGGATAGCCGCGACCATGTTCTATCAGGTCGCCCTGCTGATCGGCTATCTTTACGCGCATGTCTCGAGCTTTCTGCCCTTGCGCCTGCAATGGCCCCTGCACGGCCTGCTTGGCCTCGCCGCGCTGCTTGTGCTGCCGGTGGCCGTTCCCCACGGCTGGACGCCGCCCGGCGACGGCAACCCCGCCCCGGCCTTGTTCCTGATGATGGCGGGCGCCATTGGCGCTCCCTTTGTCGTGCTTTCGGCCTCGGCGTCGTTGGCGCAGCGTTGGTTCGCGCTGGCGCGGCCGAGAGAGAATCCCTATTCGCTCTATGCCATCAGCAACGCCGGCAGTTTCGTCGCCCTGATCGCCTATCCGCTTGTCGTGGAGCCCCATTTTTCGCTGTCCGCCCAGGCGCACGACTGGAGCTACGGCTATGCCGCGGTCGTCGCGGCGCTCTTTCTGGTCGGCGGCATCGCCTGCCGCGCGCCGGCGCCCGGCCTTGCGACGGCGCCCGCCGCGCCAGAGGCGCCCATTCCCGCGCGCCTCGTCCTGCGCTGGATCCTCCTTGCCGCCGTTCCCTCGAGCCTGCTTCTGTCCTTCACCAGCTTCCTCACCGTCGACGTCGGCTCGCTGCCCCTGCTTTGGGTCCTGGTCCTCGCCCTCTACCTCGCGACCTTCATCATCGCCTTTTCCGGAAAATCGGAAACCTTCGGCGCCCCGGCGCGCCTCTATTATCCGATTTTCATGGTCGGGGGCTGCATCGGCCTGACGTCGGTCTTCACCAAGGTGGCGCCGACGTCCGCGCCAATGATGGCGGTCTATCTCGCCTGCTATGTCGCGGCGGCCATGGGCTGTCACAGCGAATTGGCGCGGCTCAAGCCTTCGGCCTCGCGCCTGACCTTTTTCTTCCTGGCGGTCTCCCTGGGCGGAGCGCTCGGCGGCATGTTCAATTCGCTGCTCGCGCCCAGGATCTTCACGGATATTGTCGAATTTCCGCTCGGCCTGGTCCTCGCCGGCCTGCTGATCCGCGCCGACGCCCCATCCAGCCGTGGCCGCAATTATGCAATCGCCGCGCTGGCGGCCGGACTGGTCGTGTTGGCCATTTCCTGGCCGGAGCCCGCCGATCCCGAAGAAATCGGCTACGTGCTGACCTATCGCGGCCTGCTGGCCGCCGCGACCCTGGCCCTGATCTTCATCAGGAGCGACAGGCGCGCCCTGGCTGCGGGAGTTGCGGCCTGCTTGGGCGTCGCCTTGTGCCTGCCGTCCTCGCAGCGGCTGGTTTTCGCCGAGAGGAACTTCTATGGCGTCAACCGCGTGCGCGATCTCGCGGCCTCTGACCTGCGCCGCATGGAGCATGGCGACACGATCCACGGCCTGCTCGCCCTCGACAGCGAGCACCGACTGACGCCGCTCGGCTATTACAATCCCAAGGGCGGCCTGGCGCAGTCGGCGCTTGCGCTCAACCTGGGTCGCCCCGAACCGAAGATCGCCCTGGTCGGCCTGGGCGCCGGCGAGATGGTCTGCATCGGCGGCCAGGACTGGCGGTACGATATTTACGAGATCGACCCCGGCGTCATCCGCATCGCCAGCGACGCCGCCCTTTTCCCCTTCCTGCGCGACTGCGCCGCGAGCCACCGCATCATCCAGGGCGACGGCCGCCTCAGGCTGCGGAGCGCGCCGGACGGCGAATACGACCAGATCATCGTCGACGCCTTCACCTCCGACGCCATTCCCACGCATCTGCTGACGCGGGAGGCCCTGGCGGAATATATGGCGAAGCTGAAGCCGGACGGCGTGCTGACGCTTCACCTGAGCAACCGCTATTTCAACCTGGCGCCGGTGGTCGAGGCCGAAGCGCGCGACCTCGGCCTGTCGAGCCTCGGCCATCTCAGTCCCGGCAGCGCCATCGGCCCGAGCAAATTGCCGGTCTTCCCAACCCTCGCGGTCAATCTCAGCCGCGACGCCTCCCGTCTCGCGCCCCTCGCCGCGGCGGGCTGGCGGCGCCTGCGTCCGGTCGCGGGATCGCAGGGCTGGACCGACAATTGGTCGAACGTTCTCGGCGCGCTGATGTGGTCCGGCGCGCCGACGGACCCTTTTGAAGACGTGGCCGAATTGCGCGGCCCGCTGGCGGAAACGGACTAAGGGCGCCCTACCGCCGGCCGAAAAGCTTTTCGATATCGGCGAGCTTGAGTTCGACATAGGTGGGGCGGCCGTGGTTGCACTGGCCCGCGCCCGGCGTGCGCTCCATCTCGCGCAGAAGCGCGTTCATTTCCGGGGGCGAGAGGCGGCGGCCCGCGCGCACCGAATGATGGCAGGCGATCGTCGCCAGCACATGGTCGAGCTTTTTCTCCAGCGGCGCGGCCTGCCCCTCCTCGGCCAGCGAATCCGCGAGATCGCGCAGGAGCGGCTCGACGGCGCCGAGTTTCAGCGTCGCGGGCGTCTCGTGCACCGCCACGGCGCCGGGGCCGAAAGGCTCGATCGCGAGACCCAGTGATCCCAGCAGGTCCGAGGCCTCGACCAGCCGCGCGACGTCGGCTTCATCGAGATCGACGACTAGTGGAGACAGCAGCGCCTGCCGCGCCACGCCGTTTTGCGCGCGCTCGCGCTTCAGCCTTTCATAAACCAGCCTTTCATGGGCGGCGTGCTGGTCCACCAGCACCAGCCCGTCGCGGGTCTGGGCGATAATGTAGGTCTCGTGGATCTGCGCCCGCGCCGCGCCGAGCGGCGCGTCAAGGTCAAAAGCTTCGGCCGGCTCCTCATGCGCGCGCGCGTCGGCGGCGGGCGCGGCGTCGTAAAGCGCCTGCTCGCCATCGCTCAGCCCGGTCAAGTCGGGCGCAGCTCGCCCGTCAAGGCTGGCGGCGGGCGAGGCGCGCCAGTCCCAGTTCAACGGGGCGGCATGCCGCAAAAAAAGCCCCTGTTGCGGGCGCTGGACGAATTGCTCCACCGCCGCGGCAGCCAGGCTGGGCGTGGCGCGATGCAAGGCGCTGGCGAGCGCCTGCCTGAGGGCGCCGATGACAAGGCCGCGGATCAGGCCGGGATCGGCGAAGCGCACTTCCGCCTTGGCCGGATGGACGTTGACATCCAGGGAACGCGGCGGGCAGTCGAGGAAAAGCGCAAGGCTGGGATGCCGGTCGGAACTGAGATAATCCATGTAGGCCGCGCGGATCGCGCCGGCGATCTGGCGGTCGCGCACCGGGCGGCCGTTGACGAAGACATATTGCGCGAGAGCATTGGCGCGATGCCAGGTCGGCAATCCCGCGAACCCCCATAAATGCACGCCGTCGCGCTCGGCCTCCACCGCCAGCGCGTTTTCACGGAACTCCCGCCCCAGAACCTGCGTCAGCCGCGCCAGCAGGCCGTCCCTGTCGTCAGGACAGGCCTGGTGGTCGAAGCCCGCCAGCCCCTCCCCGCCGAGCGAAAAGCGCACGCCGGGATGGGCCATGGCGAGCCGCTTGACCACATCGGCGACGGCCTGGGCCTCGGCGCGCTCGCTTTTCAGGAATTTGAGCCGCGCCGGCGTCGCGGCGAAGAGATCGCGCACTTCGACGCGCGTGCCGCGCGCAAGGGCCGCCGGCGCCGGGGGGCAAACCGTTCCGAATTCGACGCGCAGGCTCCAGCCGTGATCGCACTCGACGCGTCGTGAAAAAATGTCGAGCAGGGCGACGGAGCCGATCGAGGGCAGCGCCTCGCCGCGAAAGCCGAGGGTCGCGATATTGGTCAGGTCGCCGTCGGGGATTTTCGAGGTGGCGTGGCGCTCGACGCACAGCTCGAGATCGTCGCGATCCATGCCGGCGCCGTCGTCGATGACGCGGATCAGCCTTTGGCCGCCGCCTTCGATCGTCACGTCGATCCGCGCGGCGCCGGCGTCCAGCGCGTTCTCGACCAGTTCCTTGACGGCGGCGCTCGGCCGCTCGACCACTTCCCCCGCGGCGATGCGGTCGGCCAGGACGGAATCGAGCCGGCGGATCGTCATGGTCGAGGAGCCGGAGCGGCTTTCCGCATCGCCTAGGCCGCCCCGACCGCGTCGATCCCTTCCGGACGGCCGACGATGGCCACCAGCAATCCGGCGTCGCCGATCAGGCGCTTCGCCACGCGCTTCGCATCCTCCAGCGTCACAGCTTCGACTTCGGCGTTGCGGCGGTCGAGATAGTCGGCGCCGAAATTTTCGCGCTGCAATTGCAGGAGATGGCCGGCGATCTTGGTCGATGTGTCAAAGCGCAGGGCGTAGGAGCCGGTCAGGAATTTCTTCGCCTTGTCCAGCTCGTCCGCGGTCGGGCCATGCTCGGCGAGCTGGGCGAATTCGGCCTCGATCACCGCCAGCGTCTCCGCCGCGCGCTCATTCTTGGTGGAGGTTGCGCCGATCAGCGAAGGACTGTAGTCGGCCGTGCCCAGCCCGGTGTGGACCGAATAGGTCAGGCCGCGCTTTTCGCGCACTTCCTGGAACAGGCGGGAAGTGAAGGAGCCGCCGCCGAGAATGTGATTGACTACCATCGCCGCGATGTAATCGGGATCGCGCCGGGCGATGCCCGGCCGGCCGAAGCGGATATTGGCCTGCGGCACGTCGAAATCGACGACGATGCGCCGGCCGAGGCCGCCCGCCTCGATCTGCTTGATATCGGCGAGATCGGCTTTTTCCGGCAGGCGGGCGAAGACCTCGTCGAGATGGGCGGCGAGGCGAACCGCGTCGATGGCGCCGACCACGGCGATTTTCAGCGTGTCTCGCGCCAGCAATTTCCTGTGCATCGCCAAGAGGTCGTCGCGCGTGACGGCGTCGATCTCGCCCAGTTCGCCGCGCGGAGCGCGCGAATAGGGATGATCCGGCCAGGCGGCGCGGCGCCAGGCTTGCGCCGCCATGGAATCGGGTTCGCGGGAGTCGCGCTTGAGCACGGCGTTGAGCTGGCCGCGCACCCGCTCGATGGGCGCCGCGTCCAGTCGCGGCGCATTGACCGCCAGGGCCAGCAGTTCGAAGGCTTTGTCGACATGGCGCGACAGGGTTTGCATATGGCCGGAGAAGTCATCGCGCTCGACGTTGAAGCTCAACCGGATCGCGTGATCGTCCAGGACGCGGTGAAAGGCTTCCGCGTCGAGATCGCCCGCGCCCTCGTCGAGCAGGCCCGCCAGCAGCGCGCCTGCGCCCGCCTTGCCCTGCGGGTCCTGCGCCGCGCCGCCTGAAAAGGAGAACTCCACCGCCACGAGCGGCACGGCGTAATCCTCGACCAGCCAGGCGGAGACGCCGCCGGGGCTGGTGACGTGCTGGACGCGTTCGGCGCGCGAAACGGCATTGGCGGGAGCGTTCATCGGTCTCTTTTCTCTGTCATGCGTGAAGTGTTGCGGCTGACGTTTTCGGTCCATCCGGCCCCCGAAGGCTCAGGCCTCGGGATCCGACGCGCAACGGGTGGTTTCAGGCCGCGTCGGCCTTGAGCAGGTAGCCTGTGACGGCGCGCTTCCGGTCCAGCCATTTGATCGCCCGGGCGACGTCGTCCGGGGTCACCGCCTCCATGCGGGCGCTCCAGCTCAGCACGTCCTGCACCGTCTCGCCATTGGCGAGCGCCGCGCCGAACCAGCGCGCCAGGCTCGCCTGGTTGTCCTGGGCATAGACGGCGTCGGCGACCAGCCTTGTCGAGGCGCGGGCGACATCCGCCGCGCTCACGCCGTCGCGCGCCAGCTCCGCCAACACCGAGTCGACGGCGCCTTCGAGCGCCTCGAGCGCGACGCCCTCGGCGGGCATGGCGTAAATGAACAGGCGGCTGTCGTCGAGCGCGTCCGCGTAATAATAGCAGCCAGCGGTGACGGCGACCTTCTGCTCGAGCACCAGCCGGCGATAGAACAGGCTGGTCTGTCCGCCGCCGAGATGATGGGCCAGAACGTCGAGCGCCTCGGCCTCGCCCTTCTGAGCCGTGCGGGCGGAGGGAACGAGATAGATTCGCTCGAAGGAGGGCTGTTCGACCTTGGGATCGGCCAGCTTCACCATCCGCTCGGCGCGGGGCATCGGCTCGCGCGGGCGCTTGCGCACCGGCGGCTCGCCGCGGGCCGGTATCTTGCCATAGGTCGCGCGCGCCAGAGCCTCGACCTCGGGCGCCTCGACATCGCCGGCGACGACGAGAATGGCGTTTTCCGGCGTGTAAAAGCGATTGTAGTAATCGAGCGCGTCCTGCCGGTCGAGCGTCTCGATCTCGTGGCCCCAGCCGATGATCGGCACGCCATAGGCGTGATGGGTGAAGAGCGCGGCGCTCATCGCCTCGTCGAGCTGGGCGGAGGGATCGGTGTCCGAGCGCATCCGCCGCTCTTCCAGCACCACGTCGCGTTCTGGCGCCACCACTTCGTCCGTCAGGGTCAGGCC
This sequence comes from uncultured Alphaproteobacteria bacterium, assembly GCA_963713695.1. Taxonomy (GTDB): domain Bacteria; phylum Pseudomonadota; class Alphaproteobacteria; order Rhizobiales; family Beijerinckiaceae; genus Rhodoblastus. The sequence continues at coordinate 82,939 of CAVQMU010000007.1, read as the reverse complement.
GGTCATGCGGTCCGCCTCGAAATCCATGACGACGCCAAGGTGCTCGCGCGCCACGCGCTGGAAATAAGCGGTGAAGTCATAGGACGTGAAGGCGTTTTCCTGGCCGCCGAGTTCGGCGACGACATGCGAGAACTCGCCCGTCTTGTGCTTGTGGGTGCCCTTGAACATCAGATGTTCGAGGAAATGGGCGATCCCGCTCTTGCCGCGCGGATCGTCGGCGGAGCCGTTGCGATACCAGACCATGTGGGTGACGACGGGCGCGCGGTGATCGGGGATGACCACCACGTCCATGCCATTGTCGAGCTTGAAATGATCCACGCGCGGGCCGGCGTGTCCATCCCGGCCCTCCCCGGTTCCGGACGACGGCTGCTCATGCGCCGCGCTTGACGAAGGAGCGGAGATGCTGATGGCCAATTGCAGATTTCCCGTCTTTTGAGAACGCATATCCTCTTTGCAAAGGCGTGCGCTTTTGCTGGATAGGCTCTGGAGTCGTTGCAACCAATATAGAACGCCAAAGCCGGAGCGACAGCCCCGGCTTTGAAAATTCGTCATCAAATCCAGCCGTGCGATCGGCGGCGACGCTCAGAACATGCCAAAGAACTTCTTTTCCTTGGGAATGTCGCCTTCCTTGACGCCGGAAACCTGACCATCCGCGCCGCGCATCTTTTCGAGATATTCCGGCGGCGGATTGACGAGCGCGCGTTCGTCGGGATGCGCCGTCGGCTGGCGCTGGGCGCCTTCGCGCGGCGGCGGCAGGTCGCGTTGCGCGGGCACGACGATCTTGGGACGTTCGCTGTAATCGATCTTGTTCGAAACTGGCTGGCTGTCCAGGCCGATCGAGTTCATGGCGCGGCCGAACATGCCCGGCTCTTCGACTGCGGTTGGCGGCTTGATGGCCTGGCCGGAAGGCTGGGCCGAGGGGACGGCCTCGACCGGCGTGGCGGCTTGAGCCGCGCGTTTGCTCGCGCCGGACTTGCCGACGTTCGGCGCGGCCGCCTGCGGCGGTTGGGCGACGGGCGCGGGCGCCGGATCGTCCTTGTCGAACAGGCGGTTGAACAAGGCTTTCGGCGGCTTGCCGTCATCTTCAGGGGCCGCGCTGTCGGCGGGCTTGTCCGACCACATGTCGTTGAGCAGTCCGGCTCTCGCGGGAGCGGCGCTCAGCGCGGCGCCGGCGACCAGGGCGCACGACAGCAGCAGCCGGGAAAAACCTGCCGTCTTCATGCCAGAAGCGCGTTTCGTGGGGACCATGGATAAACCTCGAATGCTCTCGCCGACGCTTGAAAGGCGGACCAGTATCCCGCGTTCAAGGCGATTTCGCGGCAAGGCAAAGCTTGCTCAAGCTTTGTCCGCTTCCGGCGTCGTGAGGGAGTCATATAGCAGAAGCATGACCCCGGCAAATATGCCGGCGTCCGCGACATTGAACACGTAATTAGACAAAGGCCCCAGGGAAACAGGCGTGTGGAAGTAGAGAAAGTCCACGACCGCGCCATGAACCAGCCGGTCGAGCGCATTGCCCAGCGCGCCGCCGATGATGAGGCCGAGTCCCGCGGTTTTCGCAAGGCCTTGCGTCCGCCAGGCCCAGACGCCAAGGAACAAGACCGCCGCCAGAGCGAGGCCGGCCAGGGCGAAACGGCCGAGATCGCCGTCCGAGCGCAGCATCGTGTAGGCGATGCCGCGGTTCCAGCTGATGGTCAAGGCGAGGAAGGGCGTCAACGCGATGACCGGATGCTCCGGGCCGCCCAGCAGCCCGATCGCCCAGACCTTGCTCGCCTGGTCAAGCGCCAGCGCCAGACAAGCGGCGGCGAAGCCGAGCCCGCGCCGCCGCGTTTCAGGAGCAATCACGACCAGAGGCCCGCCGCCCGCAGCTCGCGCAGGGCCTGGGCGTCGCGGGGCGTCACGTCCGGGAATTCCGGATCGGCCCCGACCAGCGGCGATATCCGCCAGGACCGCGCGCATTTGCGGCCTTGCGCCCGGCGGCTGACCACCCCGACGCCGGGCGTGTCAGCCAGCGTGAAGGCGCCTGCCGGCGGCTCGCCCGCGACGATCTCAATCGCGGAAGTAATGCAGATATCAGCGAAATCCACCCCTTCCAGCGCGGTGCGTAAAACAGGGTCGTTGATGTAGACCTGAGGATCGGCTTCGAGCGAAGAGCCGATGCGCTTCTGCGCTCGTTCGATTTCGAGCGCGCCAGTAACCACCGCGCGCACACGTCGGATCGCATTCCATTTATCAGCGATCGAAGCAGCGCGCCAAGTGTCCAAATTCTCTGGGAACTGAGTGAGATGCACGGATTCCGAGCCTTCCGGCCGAAAGACCAGCCAAGCTTCCTCAGCGGTGAAACAAAGGATCGGCGCCAACCATTTTAGCAAGGCATCGCAAAGAATGTCGATCGTCGTCAGAGCCGCCTTGCGGGTTAGGCTTGACGGCGGGTCGCAATACAACGCGTCCTTGCGAATATCAAAATAGAACGCGGACAAGTCGCCTGTCATGAAAGGCGACAAAAGCGAGATGACTTTTTTGTAGTCGAATTTCGAATAGGCCTCTCGCACCTGAACATCAAGCTCGGCCAGCCGATGCAAAGTTACGCGCTCTAGTTCGGGCATATCGTACTTATCTACCGCATCACTTGATTGGAAATGAGCGAGCGCCCCGAGCATCCAGCGCAGGGTGTTGCGCAGCTTGCGATAGGTTTCCGAGAACGTGGACAGGATTTCCTTGCCGATGCGCAGGTCGTCGGCATAGTCGGAGGCCGCGACCCAAAGGCGCAGGATGTCGGCGCCGGAATCCTTGATGACGCTTTGCGGCGCGACGACATTGCCCGTCGATTTCGACATTTTCCGCCCCTTCTCGTCGAGCACGAAACCGTGCGTCAGCACGGAATCGTAGGGCGCGCGGCCGCGCGTGCCGCAACTTTCGAGAAGCGAGGAATGGAACCAGCCGCGATGCTGGTCGGAGCCCTCGAGATACATGACCTCGTCCGGGCCGCCGTCGTGGCGGCGCCTCACATTCGCAAGGCCCGGGAAATGCGCGGGGTCTTCGAGCGTGAAGGCGTGGGTCGAGCCCGAATCGAACCAGACGTCCAAAACATCGTCGATCTTGTCATAGGCTTCGGGATCGTAATCGGGCGCGAGGAAACGGGCTTTCGCGCCGTCCTTGTACCAGGCGTCGGCGCCCTCGGCCTCGAACGCCGAGATGATGCGGGCGTTGACCTCGCCGTCGACCAGGATGTCGTGGCCGCCCTTTTTCACGAAGACGGCGATCGGCACGCCCCAGGCGCGCTGGCGCGACACCACCCAATCCGGGCGATTGGCGATCATGCCGGTGATGCGGTTTTCGCCCGCCGCAGGGACCCATCTGGTGCGCGAGATTTCCTCCAGCGCGATTTCGCGCAGCGTCGGCTGGTTCGAGGCCGAGGCGCCGAGCCCTTTGGCCGCAGTCGCATCGAGCGCGACCGCGAAAGGCTGGTCCATGGCGATGAACCATTGCGGCGTATTGCGGAAGATCACCGGCTTTTTTGAGCGCCAGCTATGCGGATACTGGTGTTTTACACGCCCTCGCGCCAGCAGCGCCCCGGCCTCGACCAGCGCCTTGATGACGCGGTCGTTGGCGTCGCCCTTGTTCCCCTTGTCGTCGATGACGCGGCGCGCCCTCGAAGCCGGGAACTTCCTTGGTGTAGAAGCCGTCGGCGTCGACCGTATAGGGGATGCGCGCGTCGATGCCGCGCTCGTGCAGCAGGCGGCTCGAGGCCATCCAGATATCAAAATCCTCGCGGCCGTGCCCCGGCGCGGTATGGACGAAGCCGGCGCCCGCGTCATCCGTCACGTGGTCGCCGTCGAGCAGCGGAACCGCAAACTCGTAGCCCGGAACTGTCCCATACAGTGGGTGAGAACATTCTCCCACCGCGAGTGCGCCCGCAGCAATGGACCGCACTTTTTCGAGCGTCACCTTCGCCGACTTGGCCACATCATCAGCGAGGCGATCAGCTATGACGTATTGAGCGCCGACTTTCGCCCAATTGCCTTCCGGCGCTTCAGTAACGCGGTAGAGGCCGTACTGAATTTTATGCGAAAAGCTGATCGCTCGGTTGCCCGGAAGCGTCCAGGGCGTCGTCGTCCAGATGATGACCGAAGCCGGGCGACCATGTTCATCTAATATCGCCAAGTCATTCCAGATGGCTCTACGATGGTCCGCCTCCGCACCATCGGTGACTACCATCCGACATTTGAACGCGACAAAAACCCAGTCGGACGTGTGGTCCTCGTATTCGACTTCCGCCTCGGCCAGCGCGGTCTTTTCCACCACAGACCACATCACCGGCTTGGAGCCGCGATAAAGCAGGCCGTTGGCCGCGAATTTCATGATTTCGCAGGCGATGATGCTTTCGGCGGGATAATCCATCGTCGCATAGCGCCCGGCCCAGTCGCCGGCGACGCCGAGCCGGATGAATTCCTCGCGCTGGACGTCAAGCCAGCTCTCGGCGAAGGCGCGGCATTCCCGGCGGAACTCGACGACCGGAACGTCGTCCTTGTTGCGGCCCTTGGCGCGATATTGCTCCTCGATCTTCCATTCGATCGGCAGGCCGTGGCAGTCCCAGCCCGGCACGTAATTGGCGTCCTTGCCCATCATCCGCTGCGAGCGCGCGACGAGATCCTTCAGGATCTTGTTGAGCGCATGGCCGATATGGATATTGCCGTTGGCGTAGGGCGGGCCGTCGTGCAGCACGAATTTCGGCTTGCCGGCGCCGGACGCGCGCATCTTTTCGGTCAGGCCGATCTCGTCCCAATGGGCGAGCAGCTCCGGCTCCTTTTTCGGCAGTCCGGCGCGCATGGGAAAGTCGGTCTTGGGCAGATAGAGCGTGGCGGAATAATCGGGGCCCGTTTTTTCGGTCATGGATCAGAACTCGGGGAAGACCCTGGAGGCGACACAAGGTCGAGCGGACATATCCCGGCGCGCGTCCTGGATATCAGGCGCGGACCGGGCCGATAATTCGCCGGGAAATCGTGCGGGCAAAAACCGTCATCGCGCCTTTTAACAAGAAATTTTTCCGCGAATAAAGGGCGCAGGCCGCTTCACGCCGATTTTTCTCGCAGACGCAAAAAGAGATCCTTCGCCGCGCTTGCCTTCTGCCCTAGCGCCTGTTCGGTGAACTCCGGTTCACCGAACAGGCGCTAGTTTCTTGTTTTCACGCATTTTCTTAACGCGAACCGGAATCCACTTCGCTCGAAAATGCTCTAGCGGGAAAGGTGGATCGCGCCGAATGCGCGAGACGGATGAGGGGCCTCGCTCCAGCTTTCGCCAGATCGAGGAGGTTGCGACGCCCCTCATCCGGTCCTTCGGACCCCTTCTCCCGCCAGGGGAGAAGGGATGTCCCTCAGTGCGCCATCGCCTTCAAGATGCTCTCGACCACTTTCTTGGCGTCGCCGAACAGCATCATCGTATTGTCCTTGAAGAACAATTCGTTCTCGACGCCGGCATAGCCCGAGCTCATGCCACGCTTGATGAACATCACGGTCTTGGCCTTTTCGACGTCGAGGATCGGCATGCCGTAGATCGCCGAGGTCTTGTCGGTCTTGGCCGCGGGATTGGTGACGTCGTTCGCGCCGATGACGAAGGCCACGTCGGCCTGCGAAAATTCGGAGTTGATGTCCTCCAGCTCGAAAACTTCGTCATAGGGAACATTGGCTTCGGCCAGCAGCACGTTCATGTGGCCGGGCATGCGGCCCGCGACGGGATGGATGGCGTATTTGACCTCGACGCCTTCCGCCTTCAGCTCGTCCGCCATTTCACGCAGGGCGTGCTGCGCCTGCGCCACCGCCATGCCATAGCCCGGCACGATGATGACCTTCGACGAGTTCTGCAGGATATAGGCGGCGTCGTCCGCCGAGCCCTTCTTGACCGGACGGGTTTCCACCGCGCCCGCCGCCACGGCCGTCTCGCCGCCGAAGCCGCCGAGAATGACCGAGATGAAAGAGCGGTTCATGCCTTTGCACATGATGTAGGACAGGATCGCGCCCGAAGAGCCGACCAAAGCGCCGACGACGATCAACGCCAGATTGCCGAGCGTAAAACCGATGCCCGCCGCCGCCCAGCCCGAATAGGAATTGAGCATGGAGACGACGACCGGCATGTCGGCGCCGCCGATCGGGATAATCAGCAGCACGCCCAGAGCCAAGGAAACCAGGACGATCAGCAGGAACAGGAAGGGCGAGCCGACGCCGTAGAAGCCGGCGATGAACAGCACCAGCGCCGCGGCGAGCGCCATGTTGATGGCGTGGCGCTGCGGCAGCATGATCGGCTTGCCGGACATGCGCCCGTCAAGCTTCAGGAAGGCGATGATCGAGCCGGTGAAGGTGATCGCGCCGATGGCCGCGCCGAGCGACATTTCGATCAGGCTGGCCTGATGGATGTGGCCGGGCGCGCCAATGCCGAAGGCTTGCGGCGCGAACAGCGCGCCCGCCGCCACCAGCACCGCGGCGAGGCCGACCAGCGAGTGGAAGAAGGCCACCAGCTGCGGCATCTTGGTCATTTCGATCTTGCGGGCGAGATAGCCGCCGAAGCCGCCGCCAAGCGCAAGGCCGAACACCACCAGCAGCCAGCCGGCGAAGCCGGTCGGCGCGGCGAGGGCCAGCGTCGTGACGATGGCTATGGCCATGCCGATCATGCCGAACAGGTTGCCCTGGCGCGACGTCGTCGGATGCGACAGGCCGCGCAGCGCGAAAATGAACAGGACGCCGGATACGAGATAGAGAAGGGCCGCGAAATTGACGTTCATGGACCTCAGCCCTTCTTCTTGTACATGGACAGCATGCGCTCGGTGACGAGGAAGCCGCCAAAGATGTTCACCGAGGCAAGGACGAGGGCGATGAAGCCGAACATCCGCGCCCAGGCCGGACCATTGTCCGTCGCGCCCGCCGCGTCCACGCCGACCGACAGCAGCGCGCCGACGACAATGACCGAGGAAATGGCGTTGGTGACGGACATCAGCGGCGTATGCAGCGCCGGCGTCACCGACCAGACGACGTAATAGCCGACGAAGATCGCCAGCACGAAAATGGCGAGCCGGAAGACGAAGGGGTCGATCGCCCCGCCGGTGGCGGCATGGGCCGCCGCGCCGGCCGCGGTCGCGACCTGGTCGGCATAGCCCTGGGCGGCGTCGGCGGCGGCGCGAGCGGCCTGCGCCGCGGCCTGTGCCCTGTCGATCAGCACTTGGGTGTCAGTAGCCATGGAATTCGCCCCTCTCTGGGCTGAAACAATCTTTTCGGGCGGGAAACGGCCTTAAACGGCCGCGAAAGCGGGATTGACGATGGCGCCGTCGCGCGTCAGCAGCGTCGCCTTGACCAGCTCCTCCTCGGGATCGATGACAAGCTTCTTGGCGTCCTTGTCGATCAGGGTCTCGAGGAAGGCGTAGAGGTTTTTCGCGTAAAGCTGCGACGCGGTGGCCGCGAGACGGCCGGCGACGTTGAGGTGGCCGACGATCTTCACGTCATTGGCGGTGGTGACGATCTCGTCGGGCTTCGACAATTCGCAATTGCCGCCGCGCTCGACCGCGAGATCGACGATGACCGAGCCCGGACGCATCGAGGCGACCATGTCCGCCGTGATCAGCGTCGGCGCCGGGCGGCCCGGAATGAGCGCGGTGGTGACGACGATGTCCTGCTTGGCGATGTGCGACGCGGTCAAGGCGGCCTGCTTGGCCTTGTAGTCCGCAGACATTTCCTTGGCGTAGCCGCCCGCCGTCTGGGCGTTCTTGAATTCCTCGTCCTCGACCGCCAGGAATTTCGCGCCGAGCGATTCGACCTGCTCCTTGGTGGCGGGACGCACGTCGGTGGCGGTGACGACGCCGCCAAGGCGGCGCGCGGTGGCGATCGCCTGCAGGCCGGCGACGCCGACGCCCATGATGAAGATTTTCGCCGCGGGAACCGTGCCCGCCGCCGTCATCATCATCGGAATGGCGCGGCCATATTCGGCCGCCGCTTCCAGCACGGCGCGATAGCCCGCGAGATTCGCTTGCGAGGACAGGACGTCCATGACCTGCGCGCGGGTGATGCGCGGCATCAGCTCCATGGCGAAAGCCTGGACCTGGGCATGGGCGAGATCCTGAAGGGCCAGGGCCTGGCCATAGGGGTCCATGATGGCGAGAACGGCGCAACCGGCGTTGACGCCCGCGAGCGCCGCAGCCTTCGGCCGGCGCACGGCCAGGACGACATCGGCGCCCTGCACGGTCGCCGCGGCGTCGGCGGCGATGGTCGCGCCTGCCTTCTCGAAATCGGCGTCGGGCAGGCCCGAGCCCTTGCCCGCGCCGGCCTGGACCACGATCTCGGCTCCAAGGGCGATGAGCTTCTTGACGGTTTCCGGCGTCGCCGCGACGCGCGCCTCATTGTCGGCGGTCTCGGCGGGAACAGCGATACGCATGGATAACTCCGTTTGGCCCGCGCCGGCATTGCCGAAGGGCGGGTCTGGAATGGCGCGCCCGGGGGCGGCCGCTTTGGGGGGGATTCAGAGCGTGAAGAAGGCCAGCAGCAGCATGATGAAGATCACCCCCACCGTTCCCCATTTGATCAGGCCGGTGAACATCTGGTACGTGGCCTGGTGGGCCTCATAGTCCATGTCGGGATGACCCGCCAATTGATCCGCCGCCATCTTGTTCTCCCTCGGGTCGCCCATTTTCGGGCCTCTCGCGATTTGGTCTTGCCTAGCTTGCCGAGGCTGTTTTCCCAGATGGGCAGGCGCAAGGCAATCCTTATTAGGTCCACAATTAAAAAGGCCAAAACAGGGGTCGCCGTCAAGCCGATCCGCATTTATTTGCCGTTAACCCCCCTTGATGTCGCCGGGAATCAGCCCTGCCTGCGCCAAAATGTCGCCTTGCCGCGCCATCAGCGCGGTCTCGTCGAAATCCTCGAGCGCCGCCTCGAAAAGCCGGTGAAAATTCAATCTTGCGGCAAGATGCAGGAAGGCGCCCCCGAGGCCGATGGCGGCGCGATCCATGAAAACGAATTCGCTGGGAATGCGCACCGGCCCCTTTTCGCGCAATTGCCGATGCACCATCGCCGCCTCGTGGCGGCCATAGGCGCCGGCGGAGACGCCGTCGGCGATGGTGCGGACGCGGTCGTCGAGCAAGGGCCCGAGAATGAAGCGCGCCCAGAGCGACAGCACCTCGATCAGGTCGTGGTTGAGGTTCTTGAACCCCCAGATTTCATAGGCGTCGGCGATCTCGTCGCGATTGTTCTCCCGCAGGCCCCGGTAGAGTTTCACGACGCCGCCGACAAAGGCCGGCGGAAAGATGCGGATGCAGCCGTAATCGAGGAGGTTGATGCCGGCGGCGGCGCCCTCCTCGCGGAAAACCGTGTAATTGCCGAGGTGCGGATCGCCGTGGATGACGCCGAACCGGGCAAAGGGCGACCACCAGGCCGAAAAGATCGCGCGCGCCACGGCGTTGCGCTGCTCCTCCGGCGCCCCGACAAGCGACAGGAGTTTCTCGCCCTCGAGCCAGTCGAGCGTCAGGAGCCGCCCTGTGGACAGGGCCTCATGCGCTGCGGGCACGCGGATCGCGCCCTGCCCGTCCAGCATCAGCCGATAGAGACGAGCGTGCTTCGCCTCGCGGCGGTAGTCGAGTTCTTCGCGCAGCCGGTCGGCGATTTCCCGCGCGGCGTCGCGGGCGTCGATCGCCGAATCGAGCCGCCGGTGCAGCGCCAGGGCCATGTCGAGCTGGGCGAGATCGGCTTCGACCGCCGAGGCCATGTCGGGATATTGCAGCTTGCAGGCGACGTCCTTGCCATCGAGCGCAACAGCGCGATGCACCTGCCCGAGCGAGGCCGCGGCGGCCGGATGGAGGTCGAAGGCGCTGAATTTTTCGCGCCAATCCGGCCCGAGCTCGGCGACCATCCGCCGCTTGACGAAAGCCGCGCCCATCGGCGGCGCCTCGCTTTGCAGGGTGATCAGGGCCTCTGCGTAATCGGCGGGCAAGGCCTCGGGGATCGTGGCGATGAGCTGCGCCGCCTTCATCAGCGGCCCCTTGAGGCCGCCGAGCGCGCGCGCCAAAGCCAAAGCGTCGCCGTCGCCGCCCTCGCCGAACAACCTGCCGCCGGCAAGGCGCGCGGCGAATCCGCCGGCCTGCGCGCCGACCGCCAGATAGCGGGCGGCGCGGGCGCCAAAACGGTTACGCTCGTCGTCTTTCATTTTTCATCCTAGATGCGTTAAGGCAACAGCTCTTTCCGCAGAGCTGCGATTGCCGCCAGTTTGAGTTCACGATCTCCTGCATTCGCGAGACCGTCAGCTGCTTTCGCCGCTGCAATCAAGGCAGAATTGGTAAGGCTCTTATCGTTTGTTACAAATGCAATTCTTGCCGCATTTAAAAGATGATTTACACTAAACAAACTCGCATCTTTTGCCTTCGAAATCATGCGTGAAAGATATTGGCCTGCCAAAAGGTTGTTTTCCTTGACGACGGCCTCAACTGCCAAATGACGAAATATCTCTCCAGCCGTGCCATCGACGCATTCTTCCTCAGAAGGCCGCATCCAATGACCCGGCTGGGAACTTTCGCACAAATTTAGCCAAGCCCCCGCCTGATCGGCTTTATTTAATTGTTTAAGGAGGTGGTCGAAGGTCGCCAAGTCTCCGCTCCGATAGAACTCAACCGCAATTTCCGATTTCAGGCTATCGGCAAGGCCAAGTCTAGCCCCTGTGATTGTGCCCAAAGAGACTCCGTGTCCTATGATTTCTGAGCTTCCCGGAACTTTTGATAATGCCTCGCTTAGCAACCTCGCTGCGCTTGGATAATCGTCCAAATTATTGAAGATGGCGGCAGCCAAAGCGAGTTGTCCGGCGGGAACTATGCTCTGTTTGTGAGCCAAAATTTTCATTTCTTCTGCGACCTGCCGCGCGCCGTCGATATCGCCGGCAACGATCCGCGCGTTCACCACTCCACCAAGGTATCCCATTTTCCGATTCGAACTGGGTTCGAGCCGCGCATTAGTTAAGGCAGAGGCAATTATTCCAAGCGCCGTTTCTTTCTGCCCGGTCTCAATGAGAGAACGGGCAATGTCGAGCTTAAAATGAGCTTCGTATCCCCTGTCAGTTTCTCGGTCCGTTGCCTGCAGCGCTCGGTCATAATTTCCCAGAGCCAGCCAAATGCGCCAAGTTTGACTAAAAATGAAATTGGCCCCTTTAAAGTCCAGCGACCCCGTTTTTTCCGCGCGACTAGCGAACTCTGCCGCCCTCGCGGAATCACCAAGCTCCAACCATGCTTTGGCCAAATCAGACCAATGCCGTCCCTGCTGGTTATCGGGCAATTCCTCAATTGCCTTCGGCCATCGATTGTTCAAGATGTCGAGTAAAGTTGCGTTGGCGGATTTTCGTAACGCCTTCGGGCGAAAGATATTGCTAACGTCTGTGTCCATACCGCCCCATGGCGATGTATGCGTGATGACATCGGCAATCAAAAAATACTGGCTTAGATCAAATCCCGACGGCGTTTGTTCCGACGAAAGGACTTTTGTAATGGGAGAAAAATCGGCGATGACATCCGGCGAATTTATCGCTTTGGTCGCCACCTCTCGAAGGGCAATATCTCGCAGCGCGCTCTGCCATTGATAAGGCCCGGCTGCACTGGATCGGTCGATGCTTAGAGCTACTTTATGCGCGAGGTCAGATTTTTCTAAGCGATCGAGATATTCAACGTAAGAATAGAGCCATTTCGGATCGACTAAGCTGACATCCGCAGTAGCCTCTTGAACCAAACATTCTGTATCGACATAGCATTTGTTACTGATTTTACCAGCCATAGTGAATTGCACTGGCGCCAAAACTGAAACGAAATAGCTTGTAATAGTCAGCAATAAGCGTGCAATTGCACCTTTCCTTGCCGGACTTCGAGGACACGAACGAATTGCGCTCGGACGGCTCGCTCAATTCAGCAAAAGCGTTGCGCGCAATTCGATCATGTCCCCGAACTCCTTCCTTGCAGCTCACCGCCCGTAAACCCCGGTCAGCGTCGCCTTGCCGATCGCATTGGCGTTGATGAGGAATCCCGCGAGCGAAGCCGTGGCCTTGGGCGGGATCTCCAGTTTTTCGGTTTTCAAAGCATAGACGGTGAAACGATAGTGATGCGGGCTGTCGCCCTTGGGCGGACAGGGACCGCCGTAGCCGGGTTCGCCGAAATCGGTTGCGACCTGATTGGCCCCTTCCGGCAGGCCCTTGCCGTCCTTGCCGACGCCCTGCGGCAGTCCGGTCGCCGAAACAGGGAGATTGTAAACGACCCAGTGCCAGAAGCCGGCGCCGCCGGTCGGCGCGTCGGGATCGTGGACCATCAGAGCGAAGCTTTTGGTTCCCTCGGGCGGATCGATCCAGCTGAGAGCCGGCGAGAGATTGCCGCCCTCGCAGCCAAAGCCCTTGAAGACGAACGGGTTGGCGATGGAGTTTCCGTCGGCCAGATCCGGGCTTTTCAGTTCGAAAGCCCCGGCGCTTGCAGTGGCGGCGAGCAGGGCCGAAGCCATCAGCAAAAATTTCAATTTCATCGAATTCTCCAATCAGGACGGGTTGTGCGGCAAACGGGCGCGGATGAAGGCTTCGACGACCTTCGGCTGGGTCAGCGGCAGCATGTGGCCGCCCTCGACCATTTTCAATTCGGCCATCGGCGTCCCCGCGCAAAACGTCTCGCCGTGGAGTTTCGGGTCGAGAACGCCGTCCCGCGCGCCGAATAGCACGCCAACGGGCGCCGAGAGCTGGCCGTAACGCTTCGCTTGCTCGGGAACTTCTTCGGGCAGGCCGATAATGTCGCGCGACGCGGAAATCAACGTTTTTGGCCGCGCCGCCAGCAGGCCGCCGGCACGATTGGCGAATTCGAGCGGCGGCGTTTCCGGCGCGAAAATAGCCGAAAGCGCGGCGCCTGCATTCACGAAGGACAGGATCGGACCGATCGTCCAGGCGCCAAGCCAGCGCGCGAACCGATTTTGTGTCGTCGAATTCTCGAAGACTTTTGGCGCGAACGCGACGGGCAGGGTCATCGGAGCGATCAGCGCAAGGCCGCACAGGCTTTCCGGGTGGTCGAGCGCCAGGGCCAGCGAGACGGCGCCGCCGAGCGAATGGCCGACGACAAGCGGCTTGTCCAGCCCGAGCGCAGCCATCGCCTTGGCGAGGATAGCGCCCTGCGCCCTCAGGCTTTGCGAGGGCGCGGCCTGCGAATAGCCAGAGCCGGGCCGGTCGATCAGCACCACCCGCCGTTCGGGAAAAAGCGCGGCCAGCGCGAAGGTGAAATGTCTGACCTGGCCCAGCAGCCCATGCACGAAGACAAGCGGCGGCCCTGATTGCCCAGGCTTTGCGCCGGTGTCGACGACATGCAGACGGAGGCCGTCGACCTCGATGAAGCGCCCCTGGGGCGGAACCAGCGCCTCGATGAAGCGAGCCAGGAGGAGATTGAACAGGATCAGCGCGCCGATTGCCGTCAGCGACCAGACAAGCAGAATCATCTCTCGTTGTCCTCGAAATGCAGCACGCCGTCGTCGATGCGTCCAAAACGCATGATCTTGAGGTCACGCAGATAATTGACGTTATAACGCCACGGAGCCTCAGCGCCCTGGCGCGGCAAGATCTTTTCGGCGCGCTGGACGTAGCCCGACGTCAGCGTCAGCACCGGGCCGGACGCCGCCGGCGCGCCGCGCGGGACGACCCATTTCGCCTTTTTCGTCGTCATCGCGCGCCACAGGCGGATAAAATAGTGCGATGTCAGCTCGCATTTGAGCGTCCAGCTCGCATTGGCGTAGCCGAAGGCCGCTACGAGATTGGGCACGCCCTCGAACATGCAGCCCTTGTACGTCATCAAGGCCCCCGTATCCACAGGCGCGCCGTCGACGCTCAGCTGCGCGCCGCCGAGCATCTGGAGTTTCAGCCCGGTCGCGAGAACCACGGCGTCGGCGCGAAAAACCTCGCCGTCGCGCAGGCGCAAGCCCTCGGGCGTAAAACATTCGACCTCGCCCGAGGCGAGGCTCGCCGCTCCCGTGAGCAGGCAGTCGAAGAATTTCCCGTCCGGATCGAGGCAGAGGCGCTGGTCCCAGGGATTGTAGCGCGGCGTGAAATTGCGCATCGCCTCGTCGTCCAGCCCAAGCCGCTTGCGCACGTCGCCGAGCAGCATTTTTTTCATCCAATCGGGCCTTTTCCGCGAGAGCTGGTAAAAAGCCTGCGAAAGCAGGATGTTGCGCCAGCGCGTGAGACCGTAGGCCAGCCGGGCGGGCAGGATGCGGTTGAAAAACCGCGCGATAGCGTCGGCGTTCGGGCGCGCGGCGATATAGGTCGGCGAGCGCTGCAGCATGAGGACATGCCGCGCCTTTTCCGCCAGCGCCGGAACCAGCGTGACCGCGGTGGCGCCGCTGCCGATGACAATGATGGTCTTGCCGGAAACGTCGAAATCCACAGGCCAGTCCTGCGGATGGATGATACGGCCGGAAAACTCGGCCATCCCCTTGAAATCTGGAGCATAGCCGCCCGAATAATCGAAATAGCCGCTGCACAGGTAGAGAAAGCGGCAGCCAAGCGTTTTCGGGCTCTTAGCGGTCCCTGCCTCGACATTCACGCGCCACAGGCCCGCGGAAGAATCGAAATCGGCTGAGACGACGCGATGGTCGAACAGGATCTCCCGGTCTAGCCCGCACTCCCGCGCGGCATCGCTGATATAGGCGAGAACGTCCTCGCCTTTGGCCGTCAAGGTTCCGTTGTTCACGGGGCGGTCGGCATAGGCCATTGTCTGGAGATCGGAATCCGAGCGCAGGCCGGGATAGCGGAACAGGTCCCAGGCGCCGCCGATCCGCGACCTCGCCTCGAGCATGGCGAATTTCAACTGCGGCGCGCCTTTCCGGAGCGCGCGCGCCGCGCCGATGCCGGCAAGCCCCGCGCCGACGATCAGCACGTCGAATGGCAAGCCCTCCTGCTGGCGCACGGCCGCCTGGCCCGGTTTCGCGTCAATCGACAAGGTCAAGACAATCTGCTCACAATCTTCCAATAGGAGACCGGCGCCAGCCTCTGGACCAGCGCCAGCAATTTCGCGTCGGAACCAACGATCACGCGCGGGCGGCGCTTCTCGATCGCCTCGACGATGATCTCGCCCGCTTTTTCAGGCGGCATTTTGAGAAAGTGTTCGAAACTCGCAATGTCCCGCGCCGCCTGCCCCGGCGGGATGTTTGCGGAAAGCCGGGCGTTGCGGGCGATTGCCGTGGCGACGCCGCCGGGATGCGCCACGGTCACGCCGACCGACCCGCCCGCAAGCTCCAGGCGCAGCGCCTCGGAAAAGCCGCGCACGGCGAACTTGCTGGCGCAATAGGCCGCCTGTCCCGGCGCCGCGATCAGCCCGAACAGGCTGGAAATATTGCCGATCTGCGCCTCGGGCCGCGTCCGGAGCAGCGGCAGGAAGGCGCGGGTCATGCGCACGAGGCTGTGGAAATTGATTTCAAACAGCCAGTCGAAATCCGCTTCGCCGACTTGCTCGAAAGTCCCGGACAGCGCCACGCCGGCGTTGTTGACGAGGACATCCGGGCTCCCAAGGGCTTGCGCGACCTGCTGCGGAAGCGACGCGACGGCGGCGCGATCGGCCACGTCAAGCTGATGGAGGCTGATCGCGACCTTGCGCCCGGCGAGCAAGTCGCGCGTTTGCGCCAGCCCGGCGGGATCGATGTCGACAAGCGCCAGCGACGACCCGCGGCGCGCCAGCGAAACCGCAATGGCGCGTCCTATGCCGCTGCCCGCCCCCGTGACAACCGCGACTTTTCCTTGCAGGTCCATCGGAACTCCGGTTCGTGCGGAATTCCGCCAGGATAGTTCATGTCTCGACTTTCTCCAATTCGTCGATCAGCCCCGAGATCATCGAGAGGCCGATGTCCCAGAAGGCGGGATCGCGCGCATCGAGGCCGAAAGGCTTGAGCAGTTCGCTGTAGTGCTTCGAGCCGCCAGCCGACAGCAGCGCGAAATATTTCTCCACAAAGCCGGGCTCCGCTTTTTGATAGACGCCGTAGAGCGAATTCACCAGGCAATCGCCGAAAGCATAGGCGTAGACATAGAAGGGCGAGTGGATGAAATGGGGGATATAGGCCCAAAAAGTCTCGTAGCCCTCGCCAAGCTCGATGGAGGGGCCGAGGCTCTCGGCCTGAACGCTCATCCAGAGTTCGCAGATTTTTTCCGCCGTCAGTTCGCCCTGCCTGCGCTCCTCGTGCAGCTTGCGCTCGAAGGAGTAGAAGGCGATCTGGCGCACCACGGTATTGAGCATGTCCTCGACTTTCGAGGCCAGCATGGCGCGTTTCTCGACAGGGTCCTTCGCTTCGGCCAGCAGGGCGCGAAAAGTCAGCATTTCCCCGAAGACCGAGGCGGTTTCGGCCAGGGTCAGGGGCGTCGGCGCCATCAATGGGCCGTTCGGCGCGGCCAGCACCTGGTGGACGCCATGGCCGAGTTCATGCGCCAGCGTCATCACGTCGCGCGGCTTGCCCTGGTAGTTGAGCAGAACATAGGGATGGGCGGAAGGCGTGGTCGGATGCGCGAAGGCGCCGGGCGCCTTGCCCGGCCGCACCGGCGCGTCGATCCACTTGTCGTCGAAGAATTTTTTGGCGATTTCCGCCATGCGCGGCGAAAACCCGCCGTAAGCGCCGAGCACGGCGGCGCGGGCCTGCGCCCAGTCGTAATTGCGCTGCGGCGAATCCGGCAAAGGCGCATTGCGGTCCCAATGGCGCAGCTTTTCCTTGCCGAACCAGCCCGCCTTGAGCTTGTAATAGCGATGCGACAGGCGCGGGTAGGCGGCGCGCACCGCGGCGACCATGGCCTCGACCACTTCCGGCTCGACGCGATTGGAAAGGTGTCGCGATTGCGCCACGTCCTTGAAACCGCGCCAAGTGTCGGAAATGTCCTTGTCCTTGGCCAGGACGTTCGAAATCAGCGTGAAGACCCGCAGATTGTCCTTCAAGGTCTTGGCGATGGCGTTCGACGCCTTTTCCCGCATGGCGGGGTTCGGGTCCTGGAACAGGTTCAGCACGGGTTCGAGCGTCAGCTCGGCGCCATCGACCTCGAACCGCAGCGAGGCGATGGTCTCATCGAACAGCCGGTTCCACGCGGCATGGCCGGTCACCGACTTTTCGTGAAACAACTGCTCGATGCGGTCCTCGAGCTGGAACGGCTTTTCCTTGCGCAGGTCCTCGATCCAGGGCCGGTAATAAGACAATGGCTGTTCAGCCAGCGCCTTTTCAAGCGTGGCGTCATCGAGCCGGTTCAGCTCAAGCTGGAAGAACAGAAGGTCGGTCGACGCCGCCGTGATCTTCTCCTGGGCGTCGCCATAGAATTTCGCCCGCGCCGGATCGACCGTGTCCTCGGCGTAGGACAGGCCCGCAAAGGACATGATCTTGGTGATGAGATCGTCGATCGCCTCGTAACGGGCGATGGCCTCGTGCAAATCTTTTGACGGCTGCGGGCCGGAGAGCAGCTTTTCGAGGCCGCCGCGATAGCAGGCGGCGAATTCGCGGCACTCGCGCGCGACTTTCCGCACATCCTCCGCGAATTGCGGGCTGTCGAGGCCGGAATAGAGGTCGTCGAGCCGCCAGCGCGGCAAATCCTCGGCGGCGGACTTCACGACGCCTTGGGCGTCGGGATGGCGGACGATTTTCGAGACGACTGGGTTCGCTGCGGAATTCATTTGGGGATGGCGCTTTCGCAAAAGAGTCGCTGGAGAGTGGCATCATGCATATTGGCGCGCAAGCTGGCGCTGGCAAGGCGGCCCTCAACGAGGCCCTTGCCGGGATTCGGCGCGGAGGTCGTGTTTTCCCTCCGCCGAAACCCCTGAACTCGCAGCCATTAACATCGCATTTACCCTAATCGCGCAGCATGGGGACAAGCGGGCATGGCGCCGCGCGTGAAAGAACAATGATGATCTCGACTGTTTTGATCGCCGATGACGACCCGGTGCAACGCCGTCTGCTCGAAGCCATGGTGCGGCGTTTCGGTTACGACACTGAAACGGTCGATGGCGGCGAAGCGGCGCTGGAGCGCATGCAGTCGGCCGACAAGGTCAGCGTCGACGTGCTGATTCTCGACCTCGTCATGCCCGATCTCGACGGCATGGCGGTGCTGGAGCGGATGCGCGAGCGCAAAATCACCACGCCGGTCATCGTGCAGACCGCCCATGGCTCGATTGAAGCGGTGATTTCGGCGATGCGCGCGGGCGCGCTGGATTTCGTGGTCAAGCCGGTCGGCGCCGAGCGCCTGCAGATCTCCATCAAGAACGCCCTGCGCTTCGACGCGCTCGAGGACGAAATCCGCCGCATCGGCCGCAAGGCGACGGGCACGCTGACCTTCAAGGACATTTTTTCGCGCAGCGACGACATGCTCAGGGCCATCCGGCTCGGCGAGCGCGCCGCCAAATCCAACATTCCCGTGCTGATCGAAGGCGAATCCGGCGTCGGCAAGGAATTGATGGCCCGCGCTGTCCAGGGCGGCTCCGACCGTCGGGGCAAGCCCTTCATAACCGTCAATTGCGGCGCGCTGCCGCAGAACCTGGTCGAATCCATCCTGTTCGGCCATGAGAAGGGCGCCTTCACCGGCGCCTCCGAAAAACACGTCGGCAAATTCGTCGAGGCCAGCGGCGGCACGCTCTTCCTCGACGAGGTCGGCGAATTGCCGATGGAAACGCAGGTCAAGCTGCTGCGCGCCCTGCAGGAAGGCGAGATCGACCCCGTTGGCTCGCGCAAATCCGTGCGCGTGGACGTGCGGCTGATCTCCGCCACCAACCAGAACCTGATCGAACAGGTGAAAAAAGGCCGCTTCCGCGAAGACCTGTACTATCGCCTGAATGTCTTCCCCATCACCATTCCGCCGCTGCGCAATCGCCGCGCCGACGTTTCGGATCTCGCGCGGCGTTTTGTCGCCCGTTTCGCCGCCGAAGAGGGCAAGCGACTGCGCGGTCTCTCCGCCGAGGCGCTGGCGCTGCTTTCGACCTATGACTGGCCCGGCAATGTCCGCCAGCTCGAGAACGCCGTTTTCCGCGCCGTGGTCCTGTCGGACGGCGACGAATTGACGGTTACGGAATTTCCGCAGATCGCCACGCATGTCCAGGGATTTGACGTGCGCATCCCGCCGGCGCCTGCGCCCGTCGGCCATCGCGACGTCCATCGCGAAGTCGTGCGCGTCGAGATGCGCGACCCCAATGTCCTCCGCATCCTCGACGAGAATGGCGACGTGCGGAAACTCGATTCGCTGGAAGAGGAAGCCATTCGCTTCGCCTTGTCGCATTATCGCGGCCAGATGTCGGAAATGGCGCGCAAGCTCGGCATTGGCCGATCCACGCTCTACCGGAAAATGAAGGATTACGGCCTGGACGAGGGCGCCGACGACGTCAGCGCCGCCTGACCGGACTTGTGTTCGAGATTGCTGCGCTGTGTTCGAGCCATCGGACCCGGCGCCGGCTGTGACCGCGCCGCCACCGACCCCGGAAATTTCCCCTGAGAGGTCCTGAAAACGCGGCTCGGCAGTTGATTTTCTCGGGCGTCCCGTCTCGAATGGGCGAAAGCTCACGAAAAAAATTTATCGGCCAAGGCTGCGAAAAAATTGGCGTTGGCGCGACGGCGGCGCCATCTTGCGGGAACGGTTGCTGATTTCAGGACCGGTTGAAAGGTGTTGGGAATGTCTCGGCTCGGCTCGGCAGGCTTCTGCGCGACGACGGCGATCGCTTTGGCCGCGCTTCTTGCGCCGGTCGGCCCCGGTCGCGGCGAAGCTCGCGCCAATGACGCCGCCCCCGCCCAGGCGACGACGCCCGCCCAGCCGGAGACCAAGCCCGCCGACGCCAAGCCTTCCGACGCCAAGTCTTCCGATGCCAAGCCTTCCGATGCGAAGCCTGCTCTGGGCGAGAAAATAGGGCCGGACAAGCCAGCCGCCAATCGCGCCATCCGCGCCGCCCTGCTGCGCGCAGCTTCCGAGGCCGGCCGCATCACACCCGAAATTCGCGCGCAGATGCAGGCGGTCTCGGCCTTTTATGCGGGCAGGGGCGATGCGCCGCTCTGGCTGGACAAGGGCAAGTGGACGCCAGCCGCCCGCGCCGCCTTCCAGAGGTTGCAGCACGCGCCGGACGACGGGCTCGACCTGCGCGCCTACCGCGTCTATGCGCTTGACCAGGGGCCGGAGGCGTCGCTGGCGCTCGGCGACGTCGCCTTGTCCGAAGCGGTCGCCGGCTACGCCTCGCAGGCCAGCGGCGGCCGGGTCGATCCCGCGCGGCTTTCCGACCTGATCGGCTCGAAACCCGAAATCGTGCGCCGGCTCAAGCCCTGCAGGACGTCGCACAGGCGCCGGACGCCGACAGCAAGTTGCAATCCTACAATCCGCAATCCCCCGGCTATATCGCCTTGCGCGACAAACTGGCGCAGCTGCGAACCGAACCCGCGACCGTGGCGCTCCTCACGCCCGCCTCGCACGGCAAGCGCCACAAACGGGCCAGCGACGCCGTCGCCCGAGCCCCTCGAGCGCGGCGCCGCGCTCGAGGCCGAAATTCTCGCCAATATGGAATTCTGGCGCTGGCAGCCGCGCGACCCCGGCGCGGACCGGATCGTGGTCAATGTTCCCGAATTCACGTCGAGACTTTACCGCGACAACGCGCTTGCCCTGAGCACGCGCGTCATCGTGGGACAGCCGACCAAGGAAACGCCGCTCTTTTCGAGCAAGCTGGAATATTTGATCGTCAACCCCTCCTGGAACGTGCCCGAGTTGATTATCAAGAACGAAATGATGAACAAGCTCGGCGCGCTCAGCCGCATGGGCTATTCCGTCCGCTACGTCCACGGGAAGCTGCATGTCCGGCAGGAGCCCGGCGAGCGCAATGCGCTGGGGCGGATCAAGTTCATCTTCCCGAACAATTATTCCGTCTATCTGCACGACACGCCGACACGCAGTCTGTTCGCCAGCGCCCGCCGCGCCCTGAGCCATGGCTGCGTGCGCGTCGACCAGCCCTTCCAGTTCGCGGTGGCGCTGCTCGGCGCGGACCACGGCTGGAGCGAGGAAAAGCTCAAGAAAATGCTCGGCAAGAGCGAGCGGCGCGTCAACCTGCCGACGCCGCTGCCGATCCACATCGTCTATTTCACGCTGACGGCCAACGATCAGGGGCGGCTCGAGCATTTCGGGGATGTCTATGGCTATGCCGCCAAGATGCGCGAATTGATGGGACTCGGCGGGTAAGGCGCGCGCCTGGCTCTCGCCTGGGCGCAAGTCCTCAAACCACTGCCGCCTAAACCCAATCCTCGACCGCAGTCCCGACCGCCTGCTCGATCTGGCTCAGCCCACGCGCTTCGAGATGCGCGAGCAGCCCCGACTTGATCCGTTCGATCAAGCCCATGCCCTCGTAGACCAGCGCGGAATAGAGCTGGATCAGGCTCGCCCCCGCCTCGATCTTGGCCCAGGCCGCTTCGGGACCGTCCACCCCGCCGACGCCGATCAGCGGGAACTGCCTTTCGACGCGAACGAAAGTCTGCGCCAGCATATGCGTCGACGCCGCGAAAAGCGGCGCGCCCGAAAGGCCGCCTGTTTCCGATTGGGCCTCGTCGCGCAGGCTGTCCGGGCGCATCGTGGTGGTGTTGGAGACGATCATGCCGTCAATTTTCCGCGCTCGCGCCACGCGCACGACGCCGTCGAGTTCGCCCGGCGTGAGGTCGGGCGCGATCTTCAGCAGCACCGGGCGCCGGGCAGCCTTTCGGCCTGCTTGTCGCGCGCCGCGAGCACGCGGGCGAGCAGGTCGTCGAGCGCCTCCGCCTTTTGCAGATCGCGCAGGCCCGGCGTGTTGGGCGAGGAGACGTTGATCGTGAAATAATCGGCGATGTCGGCGAAAGCCTCGACGCCCGCGACATAATCCGCCGCGCGATCGGTCGCGTCCTTGTTGGCGCCGATGTTGATCCCGACGACGCCGGTCCGCGCGCCATGCCGCAAAAGCTTTGCGCGCGCGGCGTCGTGGCCGCGGTTGTTGAAGCCGAAGCGGTTGATGACGCCGCGATCCTCATGCAGCCGGAACAGCCTTGGCTTGGCGTTGCCCGGTTGGGCGCGCGGCGTCAGCGTGCCGGCCTCGGTGAAGCCGAAACCGAGTTGCAGGATGGCGTCGGCGACGCGGGCGTCCTTGTCGAAACCCGCGGCCATGCCCAGGGGATTGGGAAAATCGAGCCCAAACACATTGGTGGCGAGCCGGCCGTCGTCGAGCGGGGCTGGCGGAAGCGGAAAATGCTCCAGCGCGAAGACGGTCAGGTTATGCGCGGTCTCGGCCTTGATGGCGTGCAGGAACGGCAAGGCGAAGGAATCGAAAAACGCCATCATTCGGGAAGTCCGGAAAGATCATGCGCGCCATCCGCGCCAAGTTTCAGGGGAAGCGCGAGACAGGCGAGCGCCGTCGGCAGGGGGCCATAAAGATGCGGGAACAGCGCGCCCCCGCGCGAAACCTCGTAGACGAGCTTTTCGCCGAGTTCCGCCTCCTCCACTCCGACCAGCGTCAGGCCTGGCAGTCCGGAAAAATGCCTAGCCGCGGTGTCCGCGACCTGCGCCCTGGTTGAGAAATGGATGAAGCCATCGGCGAGATCGACGGGAGAACCGTCGAAACGCCCCCGGGACATGGCCTCATCCCAGGCCTCCGCCGTCATGATCTTGTAAATGAGAGCCAAGCTGGAACCCCGCGCCATCAAGGGGATTTACAGCATCTTTCCCCGCGCTCCGCCAGTCTTGGCCGGGACGGTTCGACGCGAATTCGTCATTTTTGCGGCCTTTTGCCGAGAAAGACTAGCGCTGTGGCGTGGCGCCGGTTAAAAACGGCGCTTCCACAGCCCGTCGAAAAGACGGGCGTTTTTCCGACGCCCGCAACCGGAGGCGGCGAAGCTTTCGCCCGTGTTTTACCTGATATGATGGACATCGCGCCCGAACTCCTCGACTTCGCCCGCCAATCCTCCGCCTGGCCGTTCGAGGAAGCGAAGAAACTCGTGGCGAGAGTCGAGCGCACGGGCCAAAAGCAGGTGCTGTTCGAGACGGGGTATGGCCCCTCGGGTCTGCCGCATATCGGCACTTTCGGCGAGGTTGCGCGCACGACCATGGTGCGCCACGCCTTTGTCACGCTGACCGGCGGCGCCATCGCCACGAGGCTTCTCGCCTTTTCCGACGATCTCGACGGCTTGCGAAAGATCCCCGAAAACATTCCCAACAAGGAGCTGGTCGCCGCACATCTCGGCAAGCCGCTGACGCAAGTTCCCGATCCCTTCGGCGAATATCCGAGTTTCGGCGCGCATAACAACGCCCGCCTTCGCGCCTTCCTCGACCATTTCGGCTTCGACTACGAATTCGCCTCCTCGACCGAATATTACCAATCCGGCCGTTTCGACACGACGCTGCTGAAGATGCTGGCGCGCTACGACGCGATCCAGAAGGTCATGCTGCCCTCGCTGCGCGCCGAGCGCGCCGCGTCCTACGCGCCCTTCCTGCCGATCCATCCGCGCACCGGCGTCGTCATGCAGGTCTCGCTCGACGAAATCGACGCCGCCAGAGGCCTCGTCGCCTGGACCGACCCGGAAACGGGCGAGAAATTCGAGACGCCGGTGACATCGGGACATTGCAAGCTGCAATGGAAGCCCGACTGGGCGATGCGCTGGTGCGCGCTCGGCGTCGACTATGAAATGGCCGGCAAGGACCTGATCGATTCCGTAAAACTCTCGGGCGAAATCGCCCGCGCGCTCGACGGGACGCCGCCGGAAGGCTTCAACTACGAGCTGTTTCTCGACGACCAG
Source organism: uncultured Alphaproteobacteria bacterium (assembly GCA_963713695.1). Classification (GTDB taxonomy): domain Bacteria; phylum Pseudomonadota; class Alphaproteobacteria; order Rhizobiales; family Beijerinckiaceae; genus Rhodoblastus. Next base: position 59,183 of record CAVQMU010000007.1, on the reverse strand, counting down.
GGCCAAAAAATTTCCAAGTCGAGGGGCAACGGCCTGACGATCGACGAATGGCTGCGCTACGCCAGCCCCGAAAGCCTGTCCTTCTTCATGTACTGGAAGCCGCGCGAGGCCAAAAAGCTCTATTTCGATGTGATTCCGCGCGCAGTCGACGAATATCTCGCCTTTCTCGACGCTTATCCGCGCCAGGACTGGAAATTGCGGCTCGGCAATCCCGCCTGGCACATCCATGCCGGCGAGCCCCCGGCGCCCGAATTCATCGCCCATCAAGGCGACGCCAAGGGCACGGCGATTTCCTTCGGCATGCTGCTCAATCTCGCGGCCGTCGCCAGCAGCGAGGACCCCGCCGTGCTCTGGGGTTTTCTGCGCCGCTATGCGCCGGGCGTCAGCCCTGAAAAATTTCCGCGCCTTGACGCGATGATCGGCTACGCCGTCGCCTATTTCCGTGATTTCGTGAAGCCGAAGAAGCGCTATCGCGCCGCCGACGAGGTGGAGCGCGAGGCGCTCGAAAAGCTGGAGGAGGCCTTGGCCGGCCTGCCTGCGGGCGCGAGCGCGGAAGAGGTCCAGACCCTGCTCTACGACGTGGCGCGTCCGATCCCCCGCTACCAGAACCTCCAGGCCAAGGGCGCGACGCCGGAACGGCCGGGCGTGTCGAACGACTGGTTCAACATGCTCTACCAGGTGCTGCTCGGCGAGGATCGCGGGCCGCGCTTTGGCTCGTTCGTGGCGCTTTACGGCGTCGACAACACGCGCAAGCTGATCGCCGACGCGCTGGCCGGGACGTTCCTGAAGCCCGGGGCGGCCTGACCCTCGCCTCCGCCCAAGACCTTTTCAGGCAAAGCGCGCGGGGCGTGTTCGGTCTTGGTCCATACGAAGGGTCGCCGCGTCCATTCCCACAGGGCGCGCCAGCTGGCGAAACTCATCGCCAGCAGGTAAAGCGGGCCAAGCAGCATGCGCCAGGACGGGGCGATGCGCCTTCGGCTCATGCCGATGAGGTTCGGCAGGACATAGCCCAGCAGGCCGAAAACAGCCACGCTCAGGCTGAGGCTGGCGGAGATCGTATCGGCAAGGGTCTTCGGCGAGAGCAAGTCTCCGCAAAAAAGGTCCGCCATCAGGCGCAGGCCGTAAAACGGGCCATAGAGCGGTCCGGCGATGATGCAGACCATCGCGCTCAGGGCGGCGAAGGCCTGGAAGCCGCCCATCGTCCTGATGTGCCCCGCGGGCGCGCCGAGGAACACCGCGAGCGTCTGCATCCAGCCCTTCATCCAGCGCGCCCGCTGGCCGAGCCAGGTCGAGAAATCCAGCGGCGCGTCCTCGTAGGTCGCCGAATTGATCATCCCCACCTGGTAGCCTAAACGGGCGAATCGCAGCCCCAGGTCGGCGTCCTCGGTGACGTTCCAGGCGTCCCAACCCGCCACCCGGCGCAAGAGGCGCGTGCGAAAATGATTGGACGTGCCGCCAAGCGGCAACGGCAGTCCGAGCAGGGCGAGGCCGGGATTGAGCGCGTCGAACAGGGACGCATAGCCGATGGCGAAGAAATAGGCCCAAGGGCTTTCGCCGGCATTGTCCACGACCAGCCGCGCCTGGAGACAGGCGACCCGCGGCCCCGCCGCCGCGAAGGTTGCGGCCGCCACCCGCAACTGGTCGCGCTCGGGCCGGTCCTCGGCGTCGAAGATCGTCAGCAGGTCTCCCCGCGCCAGCGGCAGCGCCGCATTCATCGCCCGCGGCTTGGTGCGGGGACTGCCGGCGGGCGCCACGACAATTTCCATGTTTGGCGCGAGCCCGGCCCGTCGCAGCGCCTCGCCGGTCGCCCGGTCGTCATCCTCGATCACGAATTTGATTTCGAGTTTCGCCGGGGGATAGTCGAGCCGCTTCAAAGCCGCGACGAATTGCGCGGCGACGCTCGCCTCGCGATACATGGGCGCGAGGATCGTATAGGTCGGGAGATCGCGGTCGGACAGCAGTTCCGTCTTCTTCTTTCGCGCCAGCAGGCTTGCGGCGCTGGCGCAGAGGCGCACGTAGACGCCGCCGAGAAAGAACAGGGACATGACGATCGAGACGATCTGCAGAAAGCTCGGCGAGGCGACCGCCAGTCCGAACAGAACGACCGCGCTGAGGCACAAAGCGAAATAATTGCTCCAGCGCACCTTGGGCGCATTGGCCGAAAGCCTGGCGTCCGCGCGCGAAAGGGCGAAACTGGCGTCGTCCGAAAGGGCGGCGCGGGCCGTCGCCCGCACCAGGGCCGAGAAAACGCCGGGCGCGCAAATCGCGATGCGCCGCCGCGTCGTCCCCTCGTCCGCCATGCGCAGCATCGCAACGACCTGCGGGCCGCGCGGCGCCATCAGCCAGTCGAAGGTTTCACGATCCGGGTCGGCGCGCGCGACGCCGGCGCGCAGGGCGGCGCGATAGTCGAAGCCGGGCGCGAGGGCTGCGGCGCGTTCGATGCAAGGACATCCGAGCCGGGCCGCCAGCGCCCTGTAATAGACGTCTTCCCCGATCAACCCCTCGGCGATCAGCGCTTCATCCGCGCCGACGCCCTGCGCGCGCGCCTTGCGCGCGGCGATCTCGAGAGAGTCGCGCATGACGGTTATCTTGCCCGAAGAAGCGATTTCATCAGAAGCAATGTCTTGGGATGCGATTTCTTGGGATGCGATTTCTTGGGAGGCGATTTCTTGGGAAGCGTGTTCGAGAAAGGCGATTTCCGGAGGCAGCGCCACAGGCGCCGTTTCACCGGCTGCAAAGGGAAATTCACTGTTGTATAAGAAGCCACGTCTCATGATGAACGACTGGGAAGCGACAGGGCAAATGCGCAGGGCCTTTATCCGCGATATCACGCTCAAGGCCAAGGCATTCTTTGTCGAACCCTTGCTTATCCCATTGGTTTTATGCGTGTTTCTACCGCTGGGTTGCGTCGCCGGCGAGACTGCCGCCCAAAAACCCATGGGAACAGACGGTTTTCGTTCCCAGCCTGTTCGATCCCCGCAACCGGCCAGTTGCTCCCGACGCCGCGTTGAAAAAGCCGATCCGCTTTCTCACCGCCGACGATTACCCGCCATTCGAATTCCTCGGCGGCGACGGCGCGCTGGCCGGATACAATATCGACATCGCCAGGGCGCTTTGCGACGAACTGAAGGTTGTCTGCACGATCCAGCCGCGCCGTTGGGACAATCTGCTCGACGCGCTCGACGCCGGGGAAGGCGACGCGGTGATCGCCTCGCTCAGGGAAGGTCCGGCGACGCTGGGCAAGGCGCGCTTCACCGCCCCCTATTACCTGACGCCAGCGCGCTTCGTCGGCCTCGTTGGAGGACGGAACCTGGACGTGCGTCCCGAAGGTTTGCGCCACGCCACGATCGGCGTGGAGGCCGGCAGCGCGCACGAGGCCTTTTTGCGCGCTTTTTACGCAGCGTCGCACATCAAGTCGTTTCCGGATCGCAACGAACTGATGGCCGCCCTGCGTGACAAGGAGATCGAACTCGCCTTCGGCGATGCGATCACGCTGGCCATCTGGATGAACAGCGTGGCGGCGCAGGACTGCTGTGCCTTCCAGGGCGGCCCTTTTCTCGAGCCGGCCTATTTCGGCGAGGGAATCGGCATAGGGTTGCGGCCCGACGACGACGCCATGCGCCAGACTCTCGACTGGGCGCTGCAAAGGCTCGACGAACGCGGCGTGATGACCGAGCTCTACCTGAAATATTTCCCTATCGGAATTTATTGAAAGCGCCGACGCCTTTCGAGCGTATTCGCTCGAATCGGATGTCCGTTACAAGCGAATTGGGCGCCGGCTCGCATAAAGATCAGGACAGGACAAAGACCTGGAGACCAATTCCAATCTTTGACTCGAACGTAAAAGCCTCAGCCGCTACCGATTAAGCGGTACGACGCCTCGCGAAAGAGGGTCTGATCGGCTTTCCGGGGTCGTGTTAGCCTTTGGCCGCGTCCTGAAACATTTTTTTGAAAATGGAGGCGAAACCGCCGGCGCGCTCAATGTTCGACACGATCGAGAATTGGAAAGCGGTCCACGCCTATGCCCGTTGCGCTCGTAATCGAGGACGAACCGGAACTCGCCGCTTTTGCGGTCGCGACGTTCAATCGCTTTGGTTTCGACGCCTTCGTCGTCGAGTTCGCCCAGGAGGCGCTCGACGTGCTCGAGAGCTCGGATCATATCCTCGATCCTGTTCATCAATCTGTCCCAGGAGGACGACGAACTCAGGCTGGTCCGCACGGTCGCCCTGCGACGGCCGGAGATAAAGATCATTTTGCTGTCGGCCCGGCTGCACAGCCTGCGCGACCTGCCGCCGAGCATATTCCTCGCCAAGCCCACGACCGCGGCGACGATCATCGCCATCATCCGTCGGGTCGCCCAGACCTCTGGCGGCGACCCCATGGCGTCAGGAGGCGGCAGGATCAATTGATCAAAAAGCCAAGCCGGTCGGTCACAGCAGCGGCTTCAGATCCGCCGCCGCCTGTTCCGGCGGCCGTTCGAGATTGAAAGCGCGCAGAAACTTGCCGTCGCCGCCCATCAGATAGATGACCGCGCTGTGGTCCATCGTGTATTCGCCATTCGCCGAGGGCGACTTGCGCGCGTAGACGCGGTATTCGGACAGGACCTTTTCAACGGTTGCGGGATCGCCCGACAGGCCGATGATCCTGCTGTCAAAGTTATCGGCATATTGCTTCATCAATTCGGGCGTGTCGCGGTCGGGATCGACCGTGATGAACAGGACCTTGATCTTTGCTTGCGGCCCCAGCGCCTTCAGCACCTGCGAAAGCTGGAACAGGGTCGTCGGACAGACGTCGGGGCAATGCGTGTAGCCAAAAAAGACCAGGAAGGGCGCGCCGCGCAGGTCGGCGTCGGACACGCTCTTGCCGCCGCCGGCCTGCAGCCGGAACGGGCCGCCGATCGAGGCGACGCCCTGCGCGCCGCTGCCGGGCAATTGCGAGACCGCGCCTATGCCGATCGCCGCGATCGCCAGGACTCCGGCCGCCGCGGCCAGCATCCACATCAGCGCGCGGGGCGGTTTCGATTCGGTCGATTGATTTCCGGAGGCCATGCGACGCTCAAGCTCTCGAGATCAGAAACAGGTCCAGACGGAATTCAGGGCGTTGACGAAGACCAGCGGCCCGAACAGCGCCCACAAGCCCAGGGCGGCGGCAAGCAACGCGAGGCCGACGCCGCCGCCAAGCCAGAGCCACGGTTTTTCGCGCGCCTGCATCCTCTCCTCCGGACATTCCGCCTTCTATGTGGCCGCGCCGCCCTTCATTGTCCAGCGCCGGCTTCAATGTCCGGCGTCGGCCAACGGGCTTTCCGCTGTCGCCGCGGGCTCGGGCAAAGCCGCTGCGGGCGTGGGAATCCGGAACCATGCGAGATAGAGCGCCGGCAGAAACAGCAGCGTCAGCATGGTGCCCACGACGATGCCGCCCATCATGGCGTAGGCCATCGGCCCCCAGAAGATTTCGCGCGAGATAGGGATGAGCGCCAGCGTGGCCGCGCCCGCCGTCAGCATGATCGGCCGCATCCGGTGCTGCGTCGCCTCGCGCACCGCAATCCAGGGCGCGACGCCGTCCTTGAGCAGCGTCTCGATCTGGATGATGAGAATGACGGAGTTCCGGATGAGAATGCCGATCAGCGCGAGAATGCCGAGAATGGCCACAAAACCCATCGGCGAATGGCTCGGCAGCAGCGCGGCGACCACGCCGATGATCGCGAGAGGCGCGACGGCGAAGACCAGGAACAACCGGGAAAAGCTCTGCAGCTGGATCATCAGGATCGTCGCCATGATGAACAGCATCAGTGGCATGACCGCATTGATCGGCCCCTGCGCCTTGCCGCTTTCCTCGACCGCGCCGCCGACCTCGACCTGATAGCCCGGCGGAAGCGCCGCGACGAAACGAGCGACCGAAGGCGCGAGTTCGTCGACCACGGTCTGCGCCTGGACGCTGTCGTTGATCGCCATTTTCAGGGTGATCGTCGGCAGGCGCGAGCGGCGCCAGATCATCGGCTGTTCCAGGCTGTAGCCGAAACTCGCCACGGCCGCGAGCGGCACGGACTGCCCCGCCGCGCCCGGCAATTGCAGGTTCTGCAACGTGTCGATGGCGGCGCGCTCGTTGTTGCGGGCGCGGGCGATCACGTCGATGAGATAGATATCGTCGCGCACCTGGGTGATGGGCGCGCCATTGACCACCATGTTGAGCGCCGAGGCTATGTCCTGGGAGGACACGCCAAGCTGGCGGGCCTTGTCCTGGAGGACATTGACCTTGACCACGCGCGCCGGCTCGCCCCAGTCGAAGGTGACATCGCCGAGATGGCCATTCTCCGCAACCACGTTGCCGAATTTTTGCGCGTAATCGCGCACTTTCTGGATGTCGGGTCCGCTGAGGCGGTATTGCACGGGCCGGCCGACAGGCGGGCCGATGTCGAGCAGATGGACGAAACAATCCGTGCCCGGAAAAGTCTTGCGCAGCCAGTCCTGATATTTGCCGCGCAAGCGGTCGCGCGCGACGATGTTTTTCGTCAGGATCACCGTCTGGCCGAAGGCGACATTGGCCGGCTGCAGGTCGAACGACAGCAGGAAGCGCACCGCCCCCTGCCCGACATAGCTCGACCAGTGATCGACATCCGCCTCGCCCGTCAGCATGTCCCGCTCGAACCGCGCCATCTGCTCGTTGGTGTCGGCGATGGAGGCGTTTTGCGGCATGTTCCAGTCGACGATCAGCTCTGGACGGTCGGAACTCGGGAAAAATTGCTGCTGCACGAAGCCCATGCCGAAGATCGCCAGGAAAAACGCCCCGACCGTCGCGCCGATGGTAAGCCAGCGATGCCGCATGCAGGCTTCGAGCGCGCGATCGAAGGTTCTTGCAAAGAGGCTCTTTCCCGTCTCGTGATGCCCTTTCATGGTCGCAGGCAGCAGCGTCACGCCGAGCAGCGGCGTGAACAGCACGGCGACAAACCAGGAGACGATCAGCGCCACGGCGATGACGACGAACAGCGTGAAGGTGAATTCGCCGGCGGCGCTGTTGTTGAGGCCGATCGGGATGAAGCCCGCCGCGGTCACCAGCGTGCCCGTAAGCATGGGAAAGGCCGTGGAGGTGTAGACATGGGTGGCGGCCTTGCGCAGGTCGTCGCCCGCCTCGAGCCGCGCCACCATCATCTCCACGGCGATCATCGCATCGTCGACCAGCAGGCCGAGCGCGATGATCAGCGCGCCGAGCGAGACGCGCTGCAAGGATATGCCGGTCGTCTGCATGAACAGGAAGGTAATGGCGAGGACCAGGGGAATGGCGATGGCCACCACCATGCCGGCGCGCAGGCCAAGGCTGACGAAGCTGATCGCCAGCACGATGACGATGGCTTCAAAAAGGCCGCGCGTAAAACCGGAGACCGCCTCGTCGACCACGGCGGGCTGGTCGGAGACGCGGAATATGTCGACGCCGACGGGCATGTCGGCCTTGATGCGCTCGACCTGCTTTTCCAGCGCCTTGCCGAATTCGAGCAGGTTCGATCCCGCCTTCATGCCGATGGCCAGGCCGATCGCCGGCTGGCCATTGTAGCGGAAAAGATTTTCAGGCGGATCGACATAGCCGCGCCGGATGGTCGCCACATCGGTGAGCGGGAAATAGCGGTCGTTGATGCGCAGGTTGATGGCGCGCAGGCTCTCTTCCGACGAGAACTGCCCGCTGACGCGAATGGCGATCTGCTCCGGCCCGGCCTGCACGAAGCCCGAGGGCGTGACGGCGTTCTGCGCGGCGAGCGTGTTCATCACCGCCTGCGCGTCGATGCCGAGCGCGGCGATCTGCCGCGTGGAGAATTCGAGATAGATGGCCTCGTCCTGCGCGCCGATGAGATCGACGCGGCCGACATTGGGCACGGTGAGAATTTTCGCCCTGGCGTCCTCGACCTGGTCGCGCAGCTGGCGCAGGGTCAGGCCGTCGCTGGTGAAGGCGTAGATATTGCCGTAGACGTCGCCGAAATGATCGTTGAAGAAGGGCCCCTGCACGCCCGAGGGAAACTGGTTCTTGATGTCGGCGACCATGTTGCGCACGCGCGTCCAGGTCGGCTCGACGTCCCTGGCCTTGGTCGTCGGCAGGAGATTGACGAAGACGATGGTCTTGCCCGCCGTGGTGATCGAGCGCGTAAAGTCGAGCGACTCCAGCTCCTCGAGCTTCTTCTCGATCCGCTCGGTGACCTGCCGCGTCACTTCCTCGGCCGGCGCGCCGGGCCAGCTGGCCTGCACGATCATGGTCTTGATGGTGAAATCAGGATCTTCCTCGCGTCCGAGCTTGACGTAGGAAAAGACCCCCGCCAGCACGAAGACGATCATGAAGTACCAGAGCAGCGAGCGGCGCTCGAGAGCCCAGTCGGAAAGATTGAAACCACTCACGGCTCGCTCCCGTAGATGCGCACGGCTTGCCCCGGCTGCAGGCGATGGACGCCCGCCGTGACGACGCGCTCGCCCGCGGCCAATCCCGCGCGGACGATCCAGCGCCCGTCGCGATCCGGCGCGACCTCGATTTTTCGCAAGCTCACCGTGAGGGACTTCGGATCGACGACGAAGACCTGCGTCGTCTCTCCCTGTTGCAGCAGGGCGGACCCGGGCACGCGAATGGCGGCGCCCGCGCTTGCATCGAGACGGGCGGAAATGGTCGCGCCCAGCCGGAACGACTCCGGCGGCTGGTCGAGGCCAATTTTGATCCGGCGCATCCGCGTCGCGGAATCGGCCTGCGGCGCGATTTCGCGCACCTCGCCGCTGACCTGCCGGGAGGGATCGAGCTGCATGGTCACGGCGAAGCGCTGCCCGACCGAAAGGATCTCGGCAAAGCCGTCGGGCGCATCGATGACGGCGTCGCGCCGCGTCGGTTCGGCGAGCGTGACCACCGCCTGTCCCGGCGAGACGGTCTGGCCGACCTCCGCGCCGGTCGCCGTCACCACGCCGTCGTATTCGGCCTTCAGGCGCGCATAGGACAATTGCTCCCTGACTTTCTCAAGATTGGCCTCGGCCTGCGCCATGCTCGCCTGCGCCGCGGCGCGCGCCTGCTCGGCCGTATCGAAAGTCGCCTGCGCCGCGGTTTTTCGCGCGAGCAGTTCAGCCTGGCGGGCTTCGACGCCGGCGGCGTTGTCATATTGCGCGCGGGCGCTGGCGAGCGCCGCTGCGGCGGAGCGCGCAGCCATCTCCAGCGCGGTCGGGTCGAGCGCCGCGAGCATCTGTCCGGCCTGGACGCGGTCGCCAACCTTGACGGGACGCGCGATGATCTGGCCAAGCACGCGGAAGCCGAACGGGCTCTGGACCTGCGGCTGCACCGTGCCCGACAGCGCCATGTCCCAGGGGGGCGAGGGCTCGACGACGAGGGTCATGGCGGGCCGCGCCGGCGCCTGCGCCTCGGGCTTCTTTTCACAGGCTGCGAGGACTGCGAGCGCCAGCAGAGGCGCCAGACGGACAAGGCGGCCCATCACGTAGCCCCCCCTTCAACAAGGCTCACGACCTGACCCTCGCGCAAAAACTTCCCGCCTTCGATCACCACCATCTCGCTGTCGTGAAAACCGTCGCGCAGCACGATCTTTTCCTTTTCGAACAACGCCGCAACGACCGGCCGCAAGGAGACGGCGCCGCTGGCCGGATCGACGATCCAGACGGCGGGCTTGCCGTCCTTGCTCGCCATGGCGCTCCACGGCAGCACGACGACATCGTCGAGCCGCCAATGCGCGCGCCCCATCACCGCGCCGCCGAGCGGCATGGCCCCCGCGTTGGATTCGATCTCCACCTTGACCTGCACCGTCCCGCTTTTCTCGTCGACGACCGGCGAGACTTCGCGGATCTTCCCCCTCGCCGTCACATTCGGGTCGCCGACGAGGCTGAGATCGATGCCGCCGGCGCCGGTCTGACGATGCGAGAAAATCGATTCATAGACGGCGAAGACCACGTCGCGCGGGCCATCCTCGGCGAAACCGAACGCCGACTGCGCCGCCTGCGCGACCTGGCCCACCTCGATGTTGCGCGCGGTGATGACGCCGGCGCGGGCGGCCCGCAGATCGGTATAGGACAACGCGTCCTGCGCGGCGCCGAGCTGGGCCCTGGCGGCGTCGAGCGACCCGGCGGCCGTGCGCTGCGCCTGTTCCGCAAGATCATAGGAGGCCTTGGTCGTATAACCGCTGGCGAGAAGGGATTTCTGGCGATCGAAAGCGGCGGAGGCCTGGCGCAGCGTCGCTTCGGCTCCGGCGACGCCGGCCTTGGCGGCGTCGAGATCGGCCTTTTGCTCCACAGGATCGAGCCGGGCGAGCACGGCGCCGGCCTCGACATGCTGTCCGACTTCGCCGCGGCGCTCGGTCACCCGCCCGCTGACGCGAAACGATAGTTCCGTCTGCACGCGGGCGCGGACCGAACCGGTGAGAGCCACTTCGCTCTGATAGGATTGCGGCGCGACCTTTTGCGCCACGACCTTGAACGGCGCTTTTCCGGTCGGCTTGGTCTCGCCGCAGGCGACAAGCGGCAGAACAAGAAGAAAGAGCGCGGCGAGACGCGGGCTGTGCCTCATCATTCGTCCCCTGGATGCGGCGCCGGGCCGTAGGCAAAAATAGTGCTGGCGTTTCCGCGTCGGACAGGATTATTATTGACTGACTGGAAAGTCAATAACATTGACCGACGGACAGGGGCGGCCGGACGATGAAATTGCGGGCGCGTCGCAAGGCGCAAAGGCCGGGCGAAATTCTGGAAGCCGCTTTTACGGCATTCGCCGAGAAAGGCTTCGCAGCGACGCGGATGGAGGATGTCGCGACGCTGGCCGGAGTGACCAAGGGCGCGATCTATTTCTATTTCGAGACCAAGGAGCAGCTGTTTCAGGAAATGGTGCGCCATTACGGGCGCACCGTCCTCGAAGACGCCGACGCCATGCTGGCGTCCGCCAAGGGCTCATGCGCCGAGCGGCTGCGCGCGCTGATTTTTTTCGTCTATGGCCGCTGCGCGCAGGACCGCGTCGGGCGCGAGATGATCCGCTTCATGGTGGCGGAAGGGCAGAGCTTTCCACAGCTCGTGGCGGACCATTATTCCGAATTCTTCGCCCCGGCCATGCTGCGGATCGGCGAATTGCTGGCCCAGGGCGCGGCGGGTGGAGAGTTCCGGCCCGAACTCGCAGGCAAAAGTCCGGAAATCATCCTGGCGCCGACGGTGTTCCTGAGCCTCATGCGGCTGATCTTCGCCGATCGCCTGGAAATTGACGAAGACAGCTATATCGCCGCACATATCGACCTGATGCTGAACGGCCTCCTGACTCCGTCCGCACGGAAGCAAAGCGGTCTTTAGGCGGCTGGCGCAGGGAGGGGCTTGCAGGCCGCGACGCTCCCCGATATAGAAGCGGCTCCGCTGCGCCCATCGTCTAGCGGTCCAGGACGTCGCCCTCTCACGGCGAAAACCGGGGTTCGATTCCCCGTGGGCGCGCCAAAATCATTTTGTCCTGCAACAAGAGCTTGCGAGCCGCGCGAAGGCGCAGGCCCTGGAATACCGCAGCGCAAACCCGCGCTTGCGGCGCAGCGGATCGCGCGTGTAAAGTCGCTGCGGGGATTTGCCCTGCTTCGCGCGGGCAAATATCCTGGACTTGTGAATGTCTGGCGCGCCTCGGCGTTTTCGAGCTGCGACAAGGAACAGCGACCGCCCGGCGACTTGAAATGCTGAAGACCGCGCCTCAAGGCCGTGATCGACCGTGTTTAATCGAATGTAGCCATCAGGGCGACTTAGGGAAAAAGGGCGTTAGACGCCGCTGTCGAATTTATTGTCGGGTAATGTGTTTGAAAAAAAACGGTGCCACGGGATGAACGAGCCTAGTCCGGAAAAAGATGAGATCTGGCCGATCTACATAATCTCGCTTCCTACGGAGCGGGACCGGCGCTTCAACTGCACTGCGGCAATGGAGGCGCTGGGCCTGCCATTCAGTTTTTTTGACGCAATCGACGGCAGAACGCTTACCGATTCCGCTATCGCCGGCTTCTATGACCCCGAAAAAAACCAGCGGCTGTTCAAGCGCCCGATGTCGGCGCCCGAAATAGGCTGCTACATGAGCCATCATGCGCTCTGGAAGCGCATTGGAGCTGGAGACGCGGCCGGCGCGGTCGTGCTCGAGGACGATTTTGACGCCGACGACGCCCTGCCGGGGCTGTTGCGGGAGATCAGCCGGCTCGATCTCGGCAATCGCCTGGTCAAGCTCCATTCGGAACGGTCCATGTCGGGCAAATCGCTGGTCGACCTCGCCGGCGGCTATCGGTTGATCGATACGTACAGCGTACCGGGCCAGACGCTCGGCTATGTCATTTCCCGCGCGACCGCCGCCAGTCTCGCGGAAAAGGTCCTGCCGTTCGGCCGTCCGGTCGACATGGACCTGAAGCATTGGTGGGAGCTGGATATCACCATACTCATGGTCCAGCCGCCGGTGCTTCACATTACGCCGACGCCGCCCAAGAGCGCGATCGAATTGTCGCGGCAGGCCGCCAAGCCCGGCGGCGACTCGGGAATGGCCGTCCGGCTGTTTCGAAACCTGCGTTACCAGCTTCCCTATCGCATCGGCTTGTTCAAGGCGCGGTTGAGATCGCGCGCCAACCCGCGCAAAATCGAGAACAGCAAGAAGTGAACGCCGAGCTGGCGCTTCCGTCTCCGACCGACGCCGGCTCGCGGCGCAACCTTGTGGTCGTTCGCGCCGGCAAGAACAGCCTGCATCCCCAATGGCTCGACGCCGGGCAAAAGCGCAACTGGGACCTGGTCGTCAGCCTCTATGATCCGGAAGCGCGTTTCGAGCACGATTCCGACATAAGCGTCATCGTGCAGCGCGGCGGCAAATGGGATGGCCTCCATGCGTTCCTGTCAAAATCCGATGCGCTGAGCCGCTATGATTATGTCTGGCTGCCCGACGACGACATTTTCGCGCGTTCGGCCGACATCGATGCGATCTTCGACGCGATGCGGCGGCATGATCTCGATGTCGCCCAGCCCTCGCTGACCCGCGACAGCTATTTTTCGCATTTCGCCTTCATGTCCTGTCCGGGCTTCGAGCTGCGCTACGTCAATTTCATCGAAATCATGGTCCCCTGCCTGAAGGCCAGGCTTCTGGCGGCCGTGCTTGAAGATTTCGAAAACTCGATGAGCGGCTTCGGCCTCGATTACATCTGGTGCCGTCTTTCGGAAAACCCGCTTTACAAGGCCGCCATCCTCGACACGATCGCCCTGCGCCATACCCGGCCGATTGGCCGGGCGCTGCGCGGCCACATGGCTGAAAAGGGCCTCGTCGCCGAGGGCGAGGAGGCGATCCTGCGCGCCCGCTACAATGTCCAGGGGCGCATCCGGCCGCTGGTCTATGCCGCGATCAACTCGCGCGGACGCCTCCGGCGCGGCTGCCTGCGCCTCGGCCTGCTCATGGCCGCGCGCTACCTCTCCGTCTATTCGCAGTTCACGGTCCAGGAAAGCGCGAGCTGGAAGATCCTGCAGCTGGTTCGCCGGCAGGCGACGCGCAAGCCCGACCTGTCCCGGCTTGAAAGACGCGGCGCAATCGGCGGCGACGCCCGCTTTGCCGGCTGTTCGCAATAGGGAAAACGGAATGCTGCGCCTGAATTTCAGGGGATTGGAGAAACTGATGGTTGTAAACTTTCGGGAAACAATCCCGCGCCGTCCACCTCTGACGATTTTTGATTTCGATAGATAAAGATTTTTAGAAGTATTTTTGAGGCACTCTTCTCAACGAGGTAATAAGATATCGCTGATACTATAAGCGTAATGTAACACTCTAATATAATAAGACTTGCGCCTTGAGACCATTTTATGATTTCGAAATTCGCCATCCTCGATTCGATCAGCGTATGTATCACCTGGTGAATAATATATATCGAAAATGACCAGTCTCCGACAAGCATCAAGACACGGGGGGCAGCGAAAGCATTCGATTTTTCGCAGGCAAGCCACGAACTGACGAGCGCGGCAGAGGGAATGCTGACGACCATGATGTTGCCGTACAATCCGAAGCCTGATGCGTAGACAAAGATGAAATAACCAAGCGACAGGGCAAACAGGGCGCGCGCAACCCGCGGGTCAACGCTTTGCACCCGAATAAACACTTCAGCAATCGCCATGCCGAATACGAATTCCAGCATTTTTGGATTGGCGAGCAAATTCGCGTAGGACCATATGCCGGACCCGACCGGCCCTGCCTGCGATTGCGTGAGCGTTACCGTTCCCGTAAATACTTTCTGCAACCCGACTACCGACAGAATAATCAAAGCGCTCGCTACAAGCGATCGATATTTGTGGGTCACAAACAGCACAAGACAAAATATAAGATAAAATAGCAGTTCATACCTCAGCGTCCACTCCGCCCATAGCAGCGGGAAACCCAATTCGGGAGGCTTTGCGGCGTCCGTCGGAATGAAGCTAAGCGCATTAAACAGCATCTGGTTCGTGGCGTCTCCCCAGATCCAGTACATTGCAAAGGACGCGAACCAGGCGAGCGGCAGGATCCGGATCAGGCGCTTGCCGAAAAACGCTCCGGGCGATGCATTGCCTTTGTCGCGCGTCACGTAGACAATGATAAATCCGCTGATTATGAAGAATACATCGACACCAAAAAAGCCATTGAAAAACAACAAATCGCCAAGATCTTTCTGGGCATATTGATTATTGATCTCATTCCGAAAATGCGACAGCACGACAAGTATCACTGCAATCCCACGAAGACATTGGATCGAAGCCAAATTTTTTCTGTGCATGCAGACTGAGACCTCGTGACGATCGTGGCAATTCGTGTCAGCCCGTTCGTCACTGTATATCTACAGTTCACGCCAACAAACATGCGGGATAATAGATGTTTTTCACTTAACCTGGCACCGTTTCGGCCATGGAGTAACTTGGGTAGCATGCCAACATGTCAGCGTCAACTACAGGTGGCGTCACCTAAATTTGCCACCGTTGATTGAAACGCCGATCGGCGCAATCCCGGATTCGCCTGAACCTGATATCCGCGTCGGCAAAAATGCCTATTCGACGCAAGCTTGCTTCGCTCTGGCTTCAACAATTTCGCGGCATTTCGCGATCAGGTCCGCTGACGCGTATCGATGCGCGAAATTGTCGAAAACCGCACGGCTTTCCAGCGTGATGCGATCCAGAAACGCCGCATCGCCGATCGCGCGCGACGCATGCTCCGACACTTCGGCGATTGTCCTGGCGCGATGAAAGTCCGCGTTGACGCCTATCCCCGCCGCGGCCGCCTCCGTGCAGATGAGGGGCCTGCCGAACGACAAGGCTTCCACGCATTTGATCTTGAGCCCCGACTTCAGCATGTCCGGATTGATGAAGAGATCGCAAGACGCGTAAAAACCGGCGAGATTGTCCACCACGCCAAGCAACTCGACTTGCGGCGGAAGCTTGATCTTGGCCAGCCACATGCAGACGGTGCCGGCGATGCGCAGGACCGTGGTCCCGGAAAAGTCGAAACCTGCGATGAAACTTTTGATGGCGTCGACATTCGGGTAATGCGCCGAAGCGATGTAGCCCAGCGCGAACGGCGCGCCCGAATTGCGCGGCGCGAGAAATCGGCGCGGCGGAACATAGGGGTAGACCCGAACGCGCTCCGGCCCCACCGCCGCTGCGAAATATTCGGCTTCTTCCGCCTGGATCGCCACGACGAGATCGGCGCGGCGCAGCCCCCTGGCCTCCTCGGACGGCGTCGTCGAGAAATACCAGCCGCGCGGACTGCCTCCCGCCTCGGCGATGCGTTCGTTGCGCCCGGCAAAGACGTCATGGGTATAAAGGATCCGCGCCGTCGTATCAGGGAGGGAGTCCAACGCGCGGGACAGGAACACGTAATTGCAGATGCAGATTTCGAAATCGAAGGCCTTGCCGAGCCTGGCGACGAATAGCGCCAGTTCGTCGCCGGCCCAGTCGTCCAGCCGGTCGAAATCCGCCTCGACGCCGGTTGACGACGGGCGCCACCGGGATTTGCCGAACGATCCGGTCTGCGCCTTCAGATGATAGACATGGTCCCAGAACGGCGAACGCGGCCGGGTTTTTCCAGCGCTGTAATGCAGGGCGTGGACGACATAGCCCGCCGCCTTGAGCGAGGAGGCCGCGCTATCGACGAGAATGCTGGCGGCGTCGACGCCATGAAACGGCACGACGACCAGAGCATGCTTGCCGCCCGTCGCCTGCGCGGGGATGCGCGGCGCTCCGAAAAACCTGCCGAGCGCCCGGCGAAAGAAGGAGTCCCCGGCCAACGCGTCGCCCCTCACGAGAAAAATGGCAGCCGCAGCCGGCGCGCCGCCGACGAAGCAAGGCCCTTTTAGCCGTTTTCCCGAAAGGAGGAAATGTCTGGCGCATGCGATGGCCGCGGGCGCATCCTATTCGTAGCCGAGCGCCACGTTGAGATCGCGCAGGCCGGACTCCTCGAAAAATCGTTCCGCGGCGTCGTTCCAGACGCTTCGCCAATTGGCCAGATGGCCAGAATAGGTCGAATTCTGCGTGCGGACCCGCTTTTCGACCGCGCTGCTGAACCGCATAGAAAGGCCGGGCGAAGCGGCGTCAAGCCGGGCGGCCAGCTCCGTCGAAACACGGCCGTCGAGCATGTCCTCGAAACGCACGCGGCGCGCCTGGGGGTCGCGCAGGAACTGGGTCGCCATATATTTGATGAATTCGATATCCTTCTCCGCATAAAAAGCCAGGAAGGACGTAAAGCGCTCGGCGTCGGCGACCTCGCGCCAAAGGCGGTCGCCAAGGCTGGTGGGGCGCACTTTTTGCAGCTTGAAATTGCACAGGCTGACCAGGACGTTCCGCAAATTCCTGACCATCGAGAGAACCATGACATTGCGCGCGCGCAAAGCCTCGACCTCGTCGAGGGGGCCGATATGGCCGGTGACGAGATCGCCGGGCTTCAGGATCGCCGCGACGCATCCCATCGGACAGTTGAATTTATGATTCAATTCAACGTGCATGTCTTTTTCGTCGACGTCGCGAAAGTCATCGACAACGGAGCTTCCACTCAGATGCAGCCGCACCGGGCGCCAGCCAAGTTCCGCGAAGACGGATTTGGCGAAATAAGTTCCGGATTTCGGGATGGAATTGATCAGCACCGGCGGGAGCGACAAGTTCGAATTCGGCCGCTGGTGCCTCATGATGGGAATGAGCGCCAGGGGCCATTTCGAATTGACGGGCGTCCCCAACCAGCAGCCGGACCCGCCATCGCGACGCAGGCGACTTGTCGGCTCGCCAAGGACGTTGAAAAACGTCAGGACGTCGCCGTCGAGCGCCCATCGCGCTTCATTCGGCTGGGAATATCCGGCGATCGACCCGTCCGGCAGGAAAACCATGGTTCCGTAGAATTGATCGCAGGGGCTGCCGAAGACATAGACCGCGCTGCCAATGCCCAGATCGACAGGTTCGCGCTTGCCGCTCTCCGGAGCTCCAGATTTCCGCGCAGATGATAATAAGTTCATGTCCGCCAACTTCGGCCACAGCCCGCTTGCCGCCAAGACCGCCATGTCGCACGCCAATGGCGCCGCGCGAATTTTCCAAGGATAAGAATCGAACGAATGAACCGCGGATCGCGTCACGCTTATGTCATAATAGCAAACCAGGAACGGCCCGCAATCTCCAGCTGCATATTTCGCAGCGCCGACGGACTTGTCCACAACAGGCTACCACACTGACGCGAAAGCGGGTTCGTTCGCGCAGGCCGGATATCCGGCGGCCGTTTTACAAATCTGGCGAGGATGAATAGTCTCCCGCGCAAAAGAATGCAAAAAGGACGGATTGATGGATTTGAGAACGCGCTTGCGCAATTGGCATGGAAGAAATTCGGCCCGATATCGCGACGCTATCGCCAGCCACTCGGAAATTCAGGGAAAGACCAAGATGCTCGCTGATCTGGAACGCAAGCTTGACGACGCGATGAAGAAGATTGCCGAACTGGAGCGCAAGGTCGATGACGCCTCGCGGCCGGTTTATGACATGGAATTCCTGCTGAATGTCGGCCCGGAACATGTCTTGCAGCTCTTTCCCGCGATCAAGCGCTCCAAGGCCCAGAACAGGCAGGATCTCTTCGCCCTGGCCGCGCTCGGCCTCAAGCGCAACGGATTTTTCGTCGATTTCGGCGCGACTGACGGCGTGGACCTGAGCAATTCCTACATGCTGGAACAGGATTATGGCTGGACCGGCATTCTCGCCGAACCCGCCCGATGCTGGCACGAAGCCATCGCCAAAAACAGGAAATCGCCCGTCGAAACGAAATGCGTCTGGAGCAAGACCGGGGCGACCGTAACCTTCAATGAAACCGACGTCGCGGAATTGTCGACCATTTCGGCATACAGCGAGCTTGACGGCCATGTCGCCGGCCGGAAGGACGGAAAGACCTACGAGGTCGAGACCATTTCGCTCAACGACCTCCTGGAAAAATATCACGCCCCCGAGGTCATCGACTTCCTCTCGATCGACACCGAAGGCAGCGAATACGACATTCTGAGCAATCTCGATTTCGGCAAATACCAGTTCCGCGTCATAAGCTGCGAACACAATTACACGCCGATGCGCGACAAGATCTTCGACCTGCTGTCCTCCCATGGCTATCAGCGCAAGTTCGAGATTTTTTCGCGTTGGGACGACTGGTACGTGAAGGCCTGAAGGCCGGAACGGCCCGAACATTGCAAAGAAGCGGGCCGCGCCGCGGCATGATTTGACGGCGTCTTGAAGGATTGGGGACATGCAGGATTGCGCAATCATCATCGCGCCTCACTGGGAGAAGGGGGGCTCCAACAATATTTTTGCGGCTGAGATCGCCTTCTACAAGAACAAGGGCTGGAAAACCGTCCTGATCCTCCTTCCCGAAGTCAAATGGCGCAAGGCCTGGAAAAAGGAGATCAATTCCGAGCTGAAGGCCGACGTCGTCAGCTCGTTGCTTTTGAAAGACAAGGTCGCACGCCTCAGATTCTGGGCCTCCAAGGCTCTGCGCCGGCAAAATGTCGACGGGATCCTGCATCGCAACTACATGATGCGGCCAGGAAAATTGCGCCCCGCCGTGAGCGATTTTCTCAAGACCGTGCGCGTGCGGGAAATCTGCGTCAACTGGTGCGACAATGTCGATTTCGCATTGCGCATTCGCGACGAACTTGGCGACCCCGAAATTCGCGTCGTCGCGCATACCCATGACATCATGGCGCACCACAAGAGCGAAAGATCGGCAAAGCGCCAGGCGAGATCCGACGCGATGGAGCTGGCCTGGCTGAACAAGGCCGACCGGGTCATCCATGTCTCCGACGACGACGCCTCCTATTTTGCGGACAAATTGACCGTTCCGCAATCGACGAGCTACATCACGCTTCATCCGGAAGCCGAACGCCGGTTGACGTCGTTCCAGCATCGCCCGCGCCAGCGCTGCGTTCTTTATGTCGGAAGCTGGAATGTCGCCAATCCTCCGAGCGTCGAATGGTTCATCAAGCAGGTGCTTCCCTTTACGGACAAGAACATCAAATTCGTCTTTGCCGGCAACATCTGCGATTTCATCCAGGAACATCTCCAGTATCCCTTCCTGCATTTGAGAGACAACATCCACCTACTCGGGCGGGTTGAAGACATTTCCGAGCTTTACGAAAACGCCCAGGCCGTCATGCTTCCGACGACAATGGGATCAGGCGCTTCGGTCAAATTCGTCGAAGCGCTTGCGATGGGCGTGCCGATGGTCCTGTCGCCGCTGGCCGTGCGCGGGCTTCCCGCGGAAGTGAAGGTGCAGATGGCGCCGTTCATCGCCGACCGTCCGATCGAATTCGCGGAAAAGCTCTCGGCGCTGCTGGATGGGGAGACGCCGGATTTCGATTTCCGCGAGGTCTATCGGAAATATTTCTGCAACGAGGCCTGGGGCCGCCGCCTTGACGCCCTGGATATTCCGGACGCGTCACCCCATGCGATCCCGACTGCGGCTCCCGGCGCGACAGCCGGCGAAGCGCTCACTGAACTGAGGGCCGCGCCCCAGACGTGCTCTCCCTGAGGATATTCGCTTCAGTCGGAAAAACCGGCCGCTTCCATCGCCAGGTGCGCCCTGGTCTGGAACAGGGCGTCGTCGCCCTTCGCGAGCAGGTCGATGTTGCGCGCCACCGCGTCGCACAGCGTCTCGACCCAGGGACGCTCCGCCTTGGCGAAATCGCTGAGCACATAGCCGTGCACCCGGGCCTTGTCGCCGGGATGGCCGATGCCGAGCCGGACGCGCCTGTAGTCATTGCCCATATGCGCGGTGATCGAGCGCAGGCCATTGTGGCCGGCGTTGCCGCCACCGATTTTCACCCGCAATTTTCCGGGCGCGAGGTCGAGTTCGTCGTGCAGCACGACAATGTCGCCTAGCGCGATCTTGTGAAAGCGCGCGGCTTCCGCGACCGAGCGGCCGCTTTCGTTCATGTAGGTTTCGGGCTTGAGCAGGATGGCGCGGTCGTCGCCGATGCGCGCCTCGCAGGTCTCGCCCTGGAATTTTTTGCGGAAAGGGGTGGCGTTGCAGCCGCGAGCGATGGCGTCGAGCGCCATGAAGCCGATGTTATGGCGATTTCCCGCATATTCCCTGCCGGGATTGCCCAGTCCGACCAGCAGAAGCATTGAATGGCGCGCCCCTCAAACAGAACCGCCCGCAACGAGGCGGGCGGCTCCATGATCTCACGCCAACGGCCCGGCCGCTGGCGTCACAGGTCGAATTACTTCTTGGCCGGAGCCGCCTTGGCGGGCGCCGGCAGGGCAGCAGCCGCAGCGGCCGCAGCGGCGTCCTCGGCCGCCCCTTCCGCTCCGCCGGCCGGCGGCGAAATGGTGGCGATGGTGAAGTTGGTCTTGTCGACCGCGACGACGCCTTCCGGCAGCTTGATCGCGCCGATGTGCAGCGCGTCGTTGAAGTCGAGGCCGGTAAGGTCGGCCGTCGATGGATTCCGGGATATTGTCCGCGGGAACCACGAGTTCGATCGTGTGCAGCACGATGTTGAGCGAGCCGCCGCGCTTGATGCCGGGCGCCGCTTCCTGGTTGTGGAAATGCACGGGCACGTTGACCTTGAGGCGCGAACCGGGCTTCAGGCGCAGGAAGTCGACATGCAGCGGCGTGTCGCGCACGACATCGAGCTGGTAGTCGCGCGGAATGGCGCGCTCTTTCTTGCCATCGATTTCGATTTCGAAAATCGTCGTCAGGAAGTGGCCCGCGTAAATCAGCTTGTGCATGTCGCGGTAGTTGAGCGTGATCGGCTGGGCGGCTTCGCCGCCGCCATAGATGACGCCTGGAATCTTGCCTTCACGACGAACGCTGCGGGCGGCCCCCTTGCCTGTCCCGCTGCGAACCGTGGCGGCGAGGGTCTTGATCTCGGCCATGGGTTCTATCCTCTAGATGAACGCGCTCACGCCTCCAGGGGTGTCGGAAACGAACGCGAAGCCGGGCTTATAAGGGGGGACGGCGGTTTAGGCAAGGTTTCCGGCAGAACCAATCAGGCTTTATCCGATCAGGCGCGACAATTCGCGCCTCAAATCATCGGCCGCCACCGGCTTTTGCAGAATAATGTAGCCGCTCGCCTCGATCTCGGCGAATGGCCCTCTCGCCGTGTCGCCCGTCAGCAGCATGGTGGGAATCCTGCGCCCGGCGCGGCGCTGGATCTCTGTTGCAGTGTCGAGGCCGTTGAGGCCAAGGCCAAGGCGATGGTCGAGGACGATGGCGTCAAAATCCCAATCTCTTTGAGCCGCGATAGTCAACGCGTCCTCGCCGCAGCCGGCGGCCAAGGTCTCGTAACCGCATTGATCGAGCAAGGCGACGAGGCCATCTTTCACGATGGCGTTGTCTTCGACGACCAGAATGCGGCCGCCGGGATCGCTGATCTCCGTCTGGGGCGCCGCCAGGGGAATGACGCCTTGACGGAGAGGCAGGGACAGGGAGAAGCGGGACCCCCGCCCGACCCTCGAGGACACGCTGATCTCCGCGCCCAGCAAGTTCGCGAGCCTGGCCACGATGGCCAATCCCAGGCCCATTCCCTGATCGAGATCGCGGCCGGGATTGTTCAGCTGGTGAAATTCTTCGAAAATATCCGCTTGCTTGTCGGCGGCGATGCCGATGCCGGTATCGATGACGTCGATCCTGACACATGCGCCTTTGCGGCGGACCGCAAGCAGGATTCCGCCTTCATTGGTGTAACGCAGCGCATTTTCGATGAGATTGCGCAGCGCGCGCTCCAGCAGCGCAGGATCGGTTCGCGCATGCAATCGCTGCACGATCTGCCGCAGCCTCAGCTTCGCGTCTTCCGCTTTGGGAGCGTATTCGGTGGCGAGCCGGCTGACGACGGCGCCGACATCGACGCATTCGGCGACGGCCTCGACCACCCGCGCGTCGAGGCGCGAGATGTCGAGGACGCTGGTCAGCAGCCCGTGCAGGCCGTTGACCGCCGCCCGCATCATTCGCGCCGTTTCGAACGTTTTTGGCTGGTCGGCGACTTGACGCTCCAGAACTGACAAAAGCAGCACCAGAGACTGGACCGGCTGCCGCAGATCGTGGCTCGCCGCCGCCAGAAACCTCGACTTGGATCGATCGGCCCGCTCGGCTTCCGCCCTCGCTCCAACGATCTCGCCTTCCGCTTCCTTTTGTTTCGATATGTCGCGAAAGCACACGGAGATCCCGCCTTCGCGGGTGGGATAGACGCTGAACATCGTGAAACGCTTGAGCAGCGGCGAAACAACTTCGAAATCGAGCGGACGGCGCTCGGCCATGACCCGCTTGTAATTGGCGTGAACCTCGGTATCCGCAACCTCGGGGAATACATCGAAGAACCGGCGGCCTGCGACGTCTGCGCGCGACTTTTTCAGAAGGTCCTCGGCGCGGGCGTTGAAATAAACGAAGCGCCAGTCCGCGTCCAACGCATAGAACCCGTCGGCGATGCTCGACAGAATTTCTTCCGCCTTGTCCTTGGCGGCCTGAAGCTCGATGCGCGCCTCCACCTGCGCCGTCACGTCGAGGCTGGCGGCGATCCCGCGCGACAGTCCGCCCTTGGCGTCGGCCTCCGCCGTCCAGCGTCCCTCGATCCAGCGCACCACTCCGTCGTCGCCAATCACCCGGTAAGTGACGGCGCCATCCCAGGCGCCGGCGACGAATTTCCGATTTGCGTCCTGAACGCGCGCGCGATCCTCCGGCACGACCCGGGACAGCAGGTTTTCGGTGATCCTGGCGAGATCGGCGCGCCCTTGCAGGGGCGGCGGCGCGTAACCCATCACACGAGCGAAATTATCCGCCAGATGGAGGCGGCCCAGTTTGAAATCGAGTTCGGCGTAAGTCATGCGCGCCGCATCAGCGGCGAGACGCATCAAGGCCGCGTTTTTCCGCAAGGCCTCCTCGGTCGCCGCGCGCGCGCTGGCGCTGTCGCGCAATTCGGCGGCGGACCGTTTCAGCGCGTCGATCTCGTCGAGCGACGTCACCACCAGGGCGACGCAGGGCTGGCCGTCGAATGACATTGGCGCGGCGGCGGCGCGCACCGGCGTCTCGCGGCCGTCGGACTTCATCAGCGCCAGTTCTGCGGCGGAGGGCGCCCTTGCCGCCGCGGCGAGCATTTCTTTCATAAGGTCGCGCTGAGCCTGGGAGACGAGCTCCAGCAAGTCGGTTCCGGCCAATGCCGGCCGGCCAAGCATGCGCGCGAGGCCGCCATTGCAATATCGAATGGCATGGTTGGCGCCGAGCACGACAGCGGCGCCAGGCATGCGCTCTACAAGCTCGCGATATGGGTTGCTTGAGTTATGCAATGGCTTCCATACGGCGAGGCGGCATCCGGGGCGCTGGGGCCAAGTTTGGCCTTTCAGCGTCAACATATCGGATCGCGACCGCCCATGCTTGTCGGGAATATCCTGACAAGTATGTCCCTGCATGTTCAAGACCTTGGACCTCTCGCTCGCTCATTGACGCAGCGGGTGTCCGCGTTATTGCCCCGGCTGAGCAATTGCTTCCTGAGCTGAGTCCCCGGAAGGAATGCTTCCGCGCGGTTCCAACTCGCATTGAACTTTGGCTTGTTCTGATCGTTGATTCAGCCACGAAGGCCACGTCAAGCAAGACTTGAGAGCGGATGTGGCGCCCGTTGCCGGTAACAAACAACGCTGCGATGGACAATCGCGATGTCGGTCCCGATTGACGTTTTTACTGTATATATTGTTGATGGCGATCCCGAGTTTCTCTTCGGACTGTCACGCGACTTGCAATCGAACGGATTAGCCGTGCAGACCTATGACACGACGCACGGATTTCTGGCGGAATTCGACGGGAAACGGCGTGGATGCGTCGTCGTCGACATTTGCCTTCCGGGCATGAGCGGAATCAATCTGATCAACGATCTCGCCATGCGAAACCTGTCCTCGCCGGTCATCGCCGTAAATGGTTGCGCCGACGCGCTGCTTGCGGCGAAATCGATCGAGGCGGGCGCAGGGATCTGCTTTGAAAAGCCCGTCGATGCGCGCGTTCTGACGACCGCGATCGAGGAGGCAGTCAATGGCTCCAGCGCGGCGGCGCAACTGCGCGCGCAGGCGCCAAGGGAGTTGGCGAAACTTGATTCCCTGTCTCCCCGCGAGCGCGCCGTGCTCGACGCTTTCGCCCGCGGCCTGTCGACAAAGGAGATTGCCGGGGCCTTGGCGTTGAGCGCCAAATCGGTCGAAACCTATCGCGCGCGCCTGACTGAAAAACTCGACGCCAAATCGCCGGCAAAATTGATGCGGATCGCTCTGCTCGCGACGCTCATCGAGCCGTTTCGCTGAAATTCGCTTGAGACGCAGCAAATGGGGGCCCGAAAACCCAGGGCTTGTCAGGAACAATCCGACAGGCATTTCCTTGGGAAGTCAGCTATTTCAAATGTTGACATCACGGGATTGTGAATTGGATTGCAAAAATTATGGAAGCGATGGCGAACAAGACAAAACGCATAAATAAAATTTCGCCTGCCGACCCATTTTTCCGGGCTTCAGCTGGAAAAGACACGCATATCGGAGCTTTGGCGAATCGGCGGCCCCAATGAGGACTGCAGCTCATCTTCGCGCCGAAGCCGCCGAAGCGATGGCCAAGCTGGCGGCTCTATCGCCGCGCGAGCGCGAGGTCATCGATTTTATCGCGCGCGGCCTGTCCATCAAGGAAATCGCCCGCCAAATCGACGTAAGCCCGAAATCGATCGAAACCTATCGAGCCCGTTTGATGGAGAAGCTGGAAGCAAAAAACCCCACGGCTTTGATGCGTATCGCCGTGCTGGTGTCGCTGATGGATGCGGCGGAAGACAGGAACGACGGAGAGACGCTGGAGTCCGGAGAGCCCAAGTGACGGACCAGGCTACAGGCCTGCGTCGCCGTGTCGGAGACTTATTCCGCCAAATGAGGCGCGAGTCCCAACGTCGCGGTTCGCCTCACTTGCTCAGCCGCCGCGCCAAAATCGCGTCGAGCTTTTTCACGAGATCCGGATCCCAGGACTCGCGCGCCGTCACCAGGGCGTAATCCAGCGCCCGGTCCGAGCCGATCGGGCAGGCTTGATGCTCGGCCGGAAAATCCTTCATCAGCCGCGCCAAAAGCTTCGACGCCTTTTCGGCGTTCGACTTCACCAGGGCGAGAATGTCGTGCACTTCCACGGCGGCGATGTCATCGCGCCAGCAATCGTAATCCGTGACCATGGCGAGGGTCGCATAGGACATTTCCGCCTCGCGGGCGAGCTTGGCTTCCGGCAGGCCGGTCATGCCGATGACATGGCAGCCGGCGGCCTTGTAGCCGAGCGATTCCGCGCGGGAGGAAAACTGCGGCCCCTCCATGCAGACATAGGTTCCGCCCTTGACGACAGCGATGCCCTCCTCATGCGCGGCGGCGACGATGCGCTGCTGCAGCAGCGGCGCCACCGGATGCGCCATCGAGACATGGGCGACGCAGCCATTGCCGAAGAACGACGACTGTCGTCCGAAGGTGCGGTCGATGAACTGGTCCACCGCGACGAACAGTCCCGGCGGAAGCTCCTCGCGGAAGGAGCCGCAGGCCGAGACGGAAATGATGTCGGTGACGCCGACCCGTTTCAGCGCGTCGATATTGGCGCGATAATTGATGCCGTCGGGCGCAAGCCTGTGGCCGCGCCCGTGCCGGGGCAGGAAAACTGCGCGCGTCTCGCCGATGCGGCCGAAGCGCAGAGCGTCGGAAGGCTCGCCCCAGGGCGTGGCGATCGCCTTTTCCGTGATGTCCTGAAGTCCGGGCAAGTCATAGACGCCCGAGCCGCCGATGATGCCGAGTAGCGCTTTTGTCATGGATTCGGTTCCCTCGGCGGCAAGGTGGCGCAAGCTCCGCCGGGGAGCAAGGACTTTTGGGCGGCAAGAAACGGGACGGCGAGGCGTCCCTTGGAATCTGGTAAAAAAAAACCGGACGCCGAAGCGTCCGGTCGACCCGCAGGGCGGGCGCTAGTTTTGTCCACGCGTCACGGTACGGGGAGGTCGTCCGCTCGCTTGTGGAGTGCCCCTCTATGCCGGACGATCGCCCGCACAACAATTCGCCATTGCGCGGGGCGGGCATGCATTTTTGCATGGCTTCCCTGCCGCGCCGCCGCCTTGCGCCGGCGGGACGGAGCGGCCAGACTCTTCGGATCAGGGAGAGTTGCAGATGGGATTGATCGCCTTCGAGGATTTTCAGCCGGGCGAGAGCCGCGTCTTTGGCGACTATCTCTTTACCGAAGCGGAAATCGTCGATTTCGCGAGGGCCTATGATCCGCAGCCCTTCCATCTCGACGCTGACGCGGGCAGGCAAACGATCCTCGGCGGGCTCTCGGCTTCGGGCTGGCACACCTGTTCGGCCCTGATGCGCATGACGGTCGACGGCTGGCTGGCGGAAACAACCTGTCTTGCCGGGGTCGGCGTCGAGGAAAACCGCTGGCTTGCGCCCGTGCGTCCCGGCGATCGTTTGACGGCCCGCACGGAAACGCTGGAGAAAATCGACCTGCGCTCGCGGTCGGATGCGGGCATCGTCAAATTCGCGACATCGCTGCGCAACCAGGACGGCGTCGAGGTGCTGGCGCAAAAAAGCGCCACGCTTTTCGCGCGCAGGGAGCCGCTTGCGGCGGAGGCCGCCCCTGCCCCCGCGAAACAGCCAGCGGCGCCGGAAATCCTGCCCGAGCGCGTTGACGATCGTTTCGCCGCCCTGCCCGATCACTTCGCACGCGCCAGGGTCGGCGCCTTCGCGGATCTCGGCGAAACCTGTTTCACCCCGGATTTTATCCGCGGCTATGCGACGAAATATGATCCGATGCCCTTCCACATCGATGAAGACGCGGGCAAGAAGCACCTGCTCGGCGCCCTGTCGGCGGCGGGCTGGCAGACCGCCTGCTGCTGGATGCGCCATTTCATCGCCCTGCGGCAGGAGGCCGCCGACGGCGGCGATATTCCCAGCCGCGCCTCGCCCGGCTTTTCCGGACTGGTCTGGCGCAAGCCCGTGCTGTCGGGCGACCGCATCGGCTTTTCCAGCCAGGTCATCGCCAAGCGGGCGACCTCCAAGCCGAACCTCGGCCTGATCCGCAGCCGCAATCGCGGCGTCAACCAGCGCGGCGAAATCGTGATCGAATTCGACGCGTCCGTCTTTGCGCCGATCGAGGAATGAGTCTTCGCCTCAAGCGTATTGCGCGAGGCCGTGGCCGAGGGACCAGTTCTCCTTGGCGACCTCGACGAGGCTGACGAACACGTCATCCCCTGCGCGCGCGCGATGGCCGGGCGCCTGCTCGACGCGGCCGGCGAGCTCTTCGTCGGCGGCGGCGTTGCGCTTTCGGCCGCTTTCAGGAGCGCGGCGCGAGGCTGACCCGGCGCTGCGCAAAAAGCCTTACTTGGGCCAATGGAAATCGTCGGCGCGGCCGGGCTGCGCAGGCGCGGCTTCCGGCGTAGGCGGGGCTGCCGGGAGATCGGCCAGGGCGCCGCCGGGCGAAGTCGCAGGCTCCGTCAATGGCGCGACTTTCCCCGCCAATGGCTTGGGCGGGGGCGCGACGGCTTCAGGCGTCACGGTTTCCGGCCGGGCGATTTCAGGCTTGCTGGCGTCAGGCTTGTTGGCGTCAGGCTTGACGGCGTCAGGCTTGGCGGGCTCGGCCTGCGGCGCCGCCTCCGCCGGCCCCGGGGATGGCGAAGGCGCGGCAGCCGGCGTTTCCCCCGGCGCAGGAGGCGGTTGCAGCGCCGCGTCAAGCACGCGGCGGATTTCCGGTTCGACGAAATGCGCCGCCTTGCGGGCGCCGACGCGATTGAAATGCACGCCATCCGCCGCCCGCAGCCGGACGATAGCGCCGTTCACATCTGGGCCCGACGCCTTGTAGGTTGAATTCACGTCGGAAAAGGGTTCCCAAAGATCGACGAAACGCGCGCCCAGGGCGCCGGCGTATTGCCGGTCGATATCGTTGAACACCAGAGCGGCGTTGGCCAGGCTCTCGCTTCGCATGATCGGCAGGCCGACCCAGACCAGCGGCACGTTCTTGTCGCGAAAGGCGGCGGCGATTTCCTCCACCCTTTTGGCGTAGACTTCATTGAAGGGCTTCGACAGCGGGTCGAGCGCGCCCTCGGCCTGGCGCAGTCTCTGATTGTCGTTCGTTCCGATCTGGATGACCGCCATGTCCACATGAACGGGCCCTTCGAGCAGCTCCTTCGCCGCCTTGCGCCAATCGAAAAAATCATCGCGGACAAGGCCGGAGTCTTCACGCGCCTTGTTCAGGATGGCGATGCGCGGATCGGCGGCAAAGGCCTCGTTCAAGCCTTGCGCGAGCAGGGCCGCTTCGCTGTCGCCGATGACCGCGACGAAAAATTTGGCGTCGGGTTTCGCAATAGGCAGGATCGGCTGGACCTGCGGCGCGGCGGCCGCGGCGGGACGCCACGCACGCGGCGCTTCCCTTTCGCCGTAAGACGTTGAGCGACTCGGGGCGGCGCGCGCCGCGCGCGGGCGGCGCTCGACGGCTGCGCGCGGCGCCTCGCGCGGTCGCGCGCGATGGACGCCGAAAACCGAACCCCAGAAATCCGCAAACGCATCCTGCGCGCGCGATTGCGACGGCGTCATGGCCAGCAAGGCCAGAGCCAGCGCGCAAATCGCCCGGCGCGAGGGGAAGAGACGGACAAGAAAACGCGACATGCGCCAAGTCTAGCCGAATTTGCCGCGGCGCGCGAGCGTCCCCATCAAGCCGTGACGTCGGCCTGTTGGCCGCGATCCGCGCACAGGTGGAGCGTAGCCGCATAAAACTCTGCTTTCGCCGGAACCGGCGCAAGCGCGATAGTGAGGAACAGCCCGGCCAGCGTGACGATGGCCACGAGCCGCAGCAATTGCGAAAATTGACAGACCGCGGAACTCTTGCGCTTGCCGCAGCGAGCGGAAGAAAATTCCCGCCCATCGATGGGCGCCATGATCATGCTTGCCTCCCGGAGACCGGTTTGAGACAGGCTAGGACGGAAGCTTTAAGCGAGCGTTAACCATGCGGCGGCGCGCGTCATTTCGTGAAGGCGCTGGCGCTCAGCGCCGTCGCCGCGCTCCCGAAACGGGCCTGTTGACTGCGCGGCGGAACATTGGAGGCGAACAGATCGGGCTTCGCGGCGGCCCTGAGCGGCGGCGCGAAAGAGCCGGAGACCGTGGGACGCGCGCCGGCGTTTCGCGTCGGCGCGACCATTGCGGCGAGCGCGGCGCGATCGACGCGCGCCGGCTCCATCTGCGCGACGGCGGCCTTTGCCGCCCTCGCCTGCTCGGCCTTGCCGATGGCGGCGGCGCGCAAGGGCGCAAACGAGGGGCGCGGCGGCGGCAGCGGCGCGGCGGCGGGCGCCTGCGCCGGAGGCGCAAGCTCGGCTTGCGTCGGCGCGGCCTGCATGTGAGCGGCGGCCGAGACATAGGCGAGCGGCGCAGCTTCGACGTCGCCGCGAAGCGCAGGCGTCGCGCCATGCGTGATGACATCGGGCAGGCGCGCATATTCGGTGGGGCGCGGCGGCGGCAAGGGGGTCTCGAGCGCGGCCAATTCCTGCGGACGATGCGGCGGCAGGGGCGCATTCTCCAAAGCCGTAGGGGCGGCGGCCGGGGCTTCGTCGGCCTGGGAGGACGGGGGCTCGTCGAGCGGCGTCGGCTTTTGCGGCGGCGCAGGCTTTTGGGCCTGGACGGCGACAGCGGCGGGCGCAGGCGGCGGCGCCACGGCCTGCTGCCCGGCGGCCGGCGGCGCGAGATAGGTCTCGCCGTGCGGCAGATTGGTCTCGGCGCTCGCCACCATCTTGCGCTGCGCCCTGGCGAGCGTGGCGTCCGTGGGGTCGCTCGCGCGGGCGGCCGCGACGCGGCTCGATTTCGGGAGGGGCGCGGCTTCGCGGACTTCCTCTTCGTCCTCGTTCCTGCCGCCGCCGCCGAAAAGCGAGGCGAAAAATCCGCCGATGCCGCCGCCGCGACTGGCTTCGGCGATCGAAATGGTTTCGCCGCCGCGCGCCTCGATCTCGGCCTTGGCCTCGTCGTAGCCGGAGAGCGGCTTGCCGTTGGAGGGGATATGCACGGTCTTGCCGTCGGGGAACAGCCGCGCGAGCTGGTCGTAATTCATGCGCGGCCAGTGTCGGACGCCGCCAACGTCGATATGCACGAAAGGCGTGTTGGCGTTGGGGTAATAGCCGACGCCGCCGCGCTGCATGCGCATGGCGATTTCGCGCAGCTTCTCCATCGACAGGCCCGGCATGGTCGAATCCATCGCCTTGCCGAGCATGTGCTGGGAATGTTCGGCCACGGCGCGGGATCGCCGGCGCAGCATGGCGTTGGTGGCCGGGCAGCGATAGGCCGATACGATGACGATCGGGTCGTCCCCGCCGGTATTACGGCCGGCCGAGCGATAGGATTCCCAGACCGCGTCGAATAATCGCGGGTCCATGTGGGTCGGCTCGTCGTTGCGCCAGTCGCGCAGGAACCAGTTCAGCTTTTCCAGAACCGCCGAATCATAATGGCCGTCGACGCGAAAGGTCGCGGCGATCGTTTCCTTGCTGTGCGAATGGTAGAGATAGAGCGTGCGCGTATCGCCATTGGCGGCCGCCAATTCCAGCGCATTGGGCGCAACAAGGGCGAAAAGCGCCGCGAATGCCGCCAGTCCGCGAAAGCTCCGGCGCACCGAGGCCGAGGCCTTCCTCGCGACGGGCGCGGCGAAAAATCTCAAGGATTCCAGTCTCGTGCGGTACTGGGCGAAAATCATGCAGGCGTGGTTTCCGGCTCAAAAGGCGCACTTCCATAGCGCATCTGTGCCGGGAAAGCCACAGCTTGACCTGAAATGCCTGTTCATGACGTTTTTGGCTCGCGCGACGTCCCTGGCGCAGCTAAAGCTGCAAGTCCTCCACGAATCCAAATGATCTCACGCGGAAGCCCGGCGCGACTGGGCTTTGGCGCGGGCGCGCAGGATGTTCTCGACGAAGATGCGCGCGCTCTCCGGCCAGGTGTAAGCCAGGGCGTGGTCGCGGCAATCCTGCCGCGAAAGCTTGAGCGCGGCCAGGCAGGCGGCGCCCAGGTCCTCGTCGAGCGCGCCAATTCGCGAATCAGTGATGATGTCCGCGGGGCCGGGAACCGGAAAAGCCGCGACCGGCGCGCCACAGGCCAGCGCCTCCAGCATGACATTGCCGAATGTGTCGGTGCGGCTGGGGAAGACGAAGACGTCCGCCGCCGAATAATAGGGGGCAAGGTCCTCGCGCGATTTGACGCCGACAAACAGCGTTTTTGGGAATTGCGCCTGCAGGGCCGCGCGTGAGGGGCCGTCGCCGACGATCACTTTCGACCCCGGCAGTGGCAGCGCCAGAAAGGCCTCCACGTTTTTTTCCGGTGCGAGACGGCCGCAATTGAGGAAAATTGGGCGCGGCAGCTGCGCCAGGTCGGCAGCCGGCCCGGTCGGGCGGAAAAGATTTTCGTCGACGCCGCGCGGCCAGAGCATCGGCCGGGGAAACCCCCTGTCGGAAAGATCGTCGGCCAGAGATTTCGTGGCGACCATCAGCCCCGCGCCGCCTGAATGAAAGCGCCGCAGCGCGGCATAGGACCAGGCGGCGGGAATGGGCCAGCGCGCCTCGACATATTCGGGAAAACGCGTGTGATAGCTGGTGGTGAAGATCTCGTTGTTGCGCGCGCAGAAATAGCTCGCGGCGACGCCGAGCGGCCCCTCGGTGGCGATGTGGACATGATCGGGCTTTTCCGCGCGAATCATTGCGCCCACGGCCTTCGGGCTCGTCAGCGCCAGCCGTATCTCCGGATAGGAGGGGGCGGCGATGGTCGCGAAACGGTCGGGACCGATCACCGAAAATTCATGGCCGAGCCTTTCGCCCGCGGCGACGAGATTGGCCAAGGTAATGGCGACCCCATTGACCTGGGGCCGCCATGCGTCGGTGACGATGCTGATTCTCATGCCTCGCATGATTTCATGGGCATGTGACGGGAATATAAATCGTCAGGCCGGAGGCGTCAGGCGCGCGGCCGCATGTTGAGAAGGCGCAGCGCCAGCCAGAGCGGCACGACGATGACGGCGCCCGCCAGCACATATTCGGCGACCTCGCGCACCGCATCGAAACCGGCCGCCCAAAGGCGCTCGACCACGCGCTGCAGGCCCAGCAGAATGTCGATTGGCCGGATGTCGAGCCAGACCAGGAAGAAGCCGACCAGCAGCGACAGGAACAGCAACCGCACCGTGACCGCCGTCGGCGACCCGCCGAGAAAGCGTTCGAGATCGCTCGGAGCGCGGCGCGCTTCGGCGACGTCGGCCGGACGCGGCTCGAAAGGATGACGCGCGGGGATGTCATGTTCGGTCATGGTTCAATTCCTTCATCTGTAAAAGCGTTCGGTGGCAGTCAGGGCGCGTTCTCCATGCGTACGTTCGGGCTGGCGCCGGCTCGCATGGCAAATGCGCAAAAACACAAGGTCAAAGCGAGGTCGGCGGCGGCTTGCCGTTGGGGTCGCGAAACAGCTGCATCATCCGGCGCATGAAGCGCTCCGCGCGATCGAGCGCCTTGTCGAAGCGGCGATCCTCATCGTCTTCGGCGGCGGCTTTCGGCTCTTGCCCCTTGAGGCCTTGCGCCTTGAGGGCGGCGTTTTCCGTGGCGAGACGGTCGATTTCCGCCTGCAGGGCGGCGCGCTCGTCGGCGCTGGCGCGGCACTGCGCCTGGCCGTTCTCGAGGGTGCAGAGCGATACCTGCCCGCTGCGCGTGTCGAGCCGCAAAAAACCGTCGGCGACCGGAGTCATGGCGAAGCGTCCGTTCGCCGCCTCGCCTGCGGCGGGCGCCGAGCCTGGGGGGCTTGCGGATTCGGCGCGCGCCCCGAGGCCACAGAGCCCCAGGGCCAGCAAAGGCGCGGCAAACGCGCTTGTTCGTCTGGCGAAAACCATTTCCGACCGCCTTTCCCGCCGAAGTCGTCCGGCGATGCGGCCTAAAGATAAGGCAGGCTTGGCCGGGCGCCAGAGGCGGAAAGTCATTTACTCGGTCAGGCCGCTCGCCGCGCCGCTCATCGCCTCGATCCGCGCCGCGGCGATCACCGCCTGGGTGCGGCTTTCCACGCCGAGCTTTTGCAAGATCGCGGACACATGCGCCTTGACCGTCGCTTCCGAAACGGAAAGCTCATAGGCGATCTGCTTGTTGAGCAGGCCTTCCGACAGCATCATCAGCACGCGCACCTGCTGCGGGGTAAGCGAGGCGAGGCGGCGCACCGAATCGACGGTGTCATTGTCCACGGGGCCGTTCAGGTCGACGTCGGCGGGAACCCAGACATCGCCGGCCAGCACGGTGCGGATGGCGCCCTGCATGGTCTCCATGTCCGTGCTTTTCGGGATGAAGCCGGACGCGCCGAAATCAATGCAAAGCCGGATCACGCTGCGCTCCTCGTGACCGGACACCACGACCACGGGCGCGCTCGGATATTGCGCGCGCAACACCATCAGGCCGGAAAAGCCGCGCACGCCGGGCATTGCGAGATCGAGCAGCACAAGATCAACGTCGGACCTCGCTCCCAGCGCCTTGGCAACTTCCTCGAGGCTTCCGCATTCGACGATCTCCACGCCGGCCACGGCGTTGGCGACCGCTTGACGCAAGGCTCCGCGCACCAGCGGATGATCGTCGGCTATCAGAATACGCGTTATCTGCTGCTCCACACTGCCTCCAGGCGACTAATAGGTCAGGTCTTGGCGTCAAAAAGGCTCAAAGCAGCGCCGCAGCGGTCCGCGACTCAGCCAAAAACCTTGTCAATTGTACTTCTTTCAATTCTATACTCAAGTCGAATGCACGCAAGCGCCGCCATTCGTCGAAGCAGCGTTGCGAAATCGTTATGACTGGCTGGAAAGACCGGGACTTGCCACCGCTCAGATGGCGAACTGCGGCACGGGCGCGCTGGAGGCCCAGAGGTTGCGCCAGCGCGCCAGCGCCAGCAGCGGGAAATAGGCCTGGTAGCCGTGATATTGCAGATAGAACATGCGCGGGAAGCCTGTTCCCGTGTAGATTTCATCGCGCCAGAGACCGTCCTCTTTCTGGTTGTCGAGCAGCCAGACCGCCGCGCGTCGCGCCGCAATCGAGCCGCCCTCGCCCGCCGCCAGCAGCGCCAGCAGCGCCCAGGCGGTCTGCGACGGGACGCTTTTCCCGGCCGGGGCGTAGCGATGGTAGATATAGTCGTCGGTGGTCTCGCCGAAGCCGCCGTCCTGGTTCTGGACCTGCTTCAGCCAGCGGACGGCGC
This sequence comes from uncultured Alphaproteobacteria bacterium, assembly GCA_963713695.1. Taxonomy (GTDB): domain Bacteria; phylum Pseudomonadota; class Alphaproteobacteria; order Rhizobiales; family Beijerinckiaceae; genus Rhodoblastus. The sequence goes on along the minus strand of CAVQMU010000007.1, from coordinate 24,534 downwards.
GATGGATATAGGGTTGCTCGGGCGATTCGCCGGCCATGTTGAGCGCGATCAGCGCCGACCAGACGCCATAGATGTAATTGACGCCCCAGCGGCCGTACCACGAGCCGTCCGGCTCCTGCTCGGACTTTATGTATTCGATCGTTCGCGCCAGCGTCGGATGGTCGGACTTGTAGCCGCGCTGCGCCAGATAACCGAGGCAGCGCGCGGAAACGTCGACGCAATCGGGATCGAGCATGGCGCCGTGGTCGGCGAAGGGAATGCGGTTGAGATATTCCTTGTTATTATCCTTGTCATAGGCCGCAAAACCGCCGCGCGAGCCCTGCATGCCGAGAATCCAGGCGTCGGCGCGCTTCAAATCAGCATCGCGCGCGGCGTCGAAGGCGCCCGGCGCCTTGTTGGCGCGGTCGAGCGCGCTCGCCACCATGGCGGTGTCGTCGAGGTCGGGATAACAGGGATTGTTGAACTGGAAGGCCCAGCCGCCGGAGACGAGGCCCGGCGCGCGTTTGCGCCAGTCGCCCGGCGCGTCGATCTGCTTCGACGCAAGCCAGTCGAGCGCGTCCTTGACTTCCGCCGTTTCGGCGCCGGCCTCGAGCAAGGCGTGGATGGCGATGGACGTGTCCCAGGTCGGCGACAGGCACGGCTGGCAATAGGTCTCGTCCGCGCGATGATGGAGCAGCCGGTCGATCGACTTGCGGCAGACCGCCTTGTTCGGGTCGTCGTCCGGAAAGCCAAGGGCATGCATGGCCATCAGCGCATTGGCCATGGCCGGGAAAATGCCGTTGAGGCCGTCCTCGCCGTTCAGCCGCTCGAGCGTGAAGGCGAGCGCCGCGTCGACGGATTTCTGGCGCAGCCTGGCGGGAATGTGGGGCTCGACCCAGTGCAACGCGGAATCGAGCCAGCCGAAGGCGCGATCGACGAGGTTTTTCGGCTGGAAATAGCCGGACTGCGCGGGATCGGCGTTGAAAAGCTCGGCTACGCCGATCTTGTAGGGATTGGCCGCAAGCGGCTTTTTCGCCAGCAGGATCAGCAGCGGCGCGATGACCGTCCGCGACCATGTGGCGATATTGTACATGTTGAAGGGAAACCACAGCGGCAGCAGGATGACCTCCGCCGGCATGGCCGGAAGGGCGCGCCACGGGACCTGGCCGAACAAGGCCAGGGCTATGCGGGTGAACATATTGACCTTTTCCGCGCCGCCATGGGCGCGGACGAAGTTGCGCGCCCGCTCCATGGCGGGGTCGTTCACGTCGACGCCGGCGAGCTTGAGCGCGTAATAGGCCTTGACCGTGCAGCTCAGATTGCCCTCGCCGTCAGGATAAAGCGGCCAGGAACCGTCCTCGGACTGGATGCGGCGGATGTAGCGGCAAATCTTCTCCTCGAGCTCGCGCTCGGGCTTGCCGAGAAAATGCAGCAGCATGATGTATTCGGCGGGAATGGTGACGTCGGCCTCGAATTCGAAACACCACCAGCCCTCGGGATCCTTCTTCGCCAGCAAACCCTTGCGCGCCCGCAGGATCGCGGCGTCCAGCACATCCCGCGACAGCGCGGGCGCGGCGGGTTCTGCGACGGCGAATTTGGCGGCTGCGTCCTGTAACATGATCGGTCCTTCAAACGACGATTGCGCCCAAGGCGTCTTGCTGCACTGCAAGAGCTAATGGTTTTTTGCCCGCGCGCCAAGTCGGAAACGCAGGGGAACCGCGCCTTGGTCCTTGCTATTCCGCCGCCTGCGGAAAAGGCTGCTGCGCCGCTTCCCTTTGCCGAAGCTTCTGTTCGGCCTCGGCAATATAGGCCCGCGTGATCGGCAGCGCGTCGAGACGCTTCACGAGTTGCAATTGAACGACGCAGCAGCCGTTATAGCGGAATCCGCATTCCGAGGCCGCAAGGTAGAATTCCCACATCCGGCAAAACCGCTCGCCGTAGAGGTTTTGCGCCTCCTCCCGCCGCGCCGCGAAACGCGCCCGCCAATGCTCGAGCGTCCTCGCGTAATGATCGCGCAGCGTCTCCATGTCGGCGACCACCAGCCCGGCGCGCGCCAGCGCGGGCGCAATTTCAATGAACGCGGGGATATGTCCCTCAGGGAAGATGTATTTCCGCACCCAGGGATTGGTCGGCGCCGCCGCGCCGAAATGGGCGATCGTATGGACGAGGGCCACGCCCTTGTCGTCCAGGAGTTGGCTGATCTGGCCGAAAAAGGCGTCGTAGTTCTTCGGCCCGACATGTTCGAACATGCCGACCGAGACGATGCGGTCGAATCGGCCGGTCACCTGCCGGTAATCGAGGAGATCGAACCGGACCTTTCCCGCGAGTCCGGCCTGTTCGGCCTTCTGCCGCGAGCGTTCGATCTGCTCGGTCGAAAGCGTGACGCCGAGCACATCCGCGTCGCAAAGCCCGCCCAGGTAGAGCGCCAGCCCGCCCCAGCCGCTGCCGATGTCGAGGATTTCTTGTCCCGGCCCGACGGCGAGCTTGGCCGTTATATGCCTTTTTTTGGCCGTCTGCGCCGCGTCGAGGCCCGCATCGGGCGTCTCGAAATAGGCGCAGGAATATTGCCTGTCGCTGTCGAGAAAGAGATCGTAAAGCCGCCCGTCCAGGTCGTAATGATGCGCGACATTTTTTCGCGCCCGCCAGGGGTTTATGCCTCCGCGCCAATGCGTCGCAGCCCAGCGCAGGCTTTGCAGCAACAGCACGCGTGGCATGGGTCGTTGAGCCGCAAAATTGGAGGAAGCCAGCGCCAGCAGGTCGAAAACGTCGCCGCGCGCCATTTTGAGCCGGCCGTCCATATAAAGTTCGCCGAGCGCCATTTCGGGGTCGAGCGCCAATCGCCATTCCGCGTGGCGATCGGCAAATGCGATGGCGGAGGCGGGAGAGCCGCCATCACCCACGATGTAGGACGGAGCCCCGCAGGGAAAAACCTCGAGCGATCCGGTGCGGACCAGCTTTTTCAGGAACAACCGCAGCAGCAAGGACATGGTTTGAAACCCTGGCCGATTTCGTACAGACCTTAAATGCATATGGGGCGCGATCGGATGTGTTTGAGTCGCGCAAACCCGGGTTTGCCGTCAGTAAATGCCGCAATTGCGATCTTTATCGGTTATGATGCCACGTGATTTCCAGACGAAAGCAAGAAACCCATGTCTCCGCTCACGATATTCCTCGCCAAGTTGCTTGGGCTTTACCTTGTCGTCGTGGCCTCGGCCATGGCGGCGAACAAGGCGGCCATGGTCGCCACGGTCAACGAGATCATGCACAGCCGGCCGCTGCTGATGCTCTCCGCGATCCTCGCGCTTTCGGCCGGCCTCGCCCTGGTCGTTGGGCACAACGTCTGGAGCGGCGGCGCCCTCCCCGTCTCCGTCACGCTGATCGCCTGGGCCAGCCTGCTGAAGGGGTTGATTTTCCTGTTGCTTCCGCCAAGGCTCAGCCTCCGCTATTATGCTGCGCTGCACTATGAAAAATATTTTTATATTTACACATTTGCATCTTTGATTGCAGGCTTTCTCTTGTTTGCCGGGGCGTTTTACGCTTAGGCGGCGCCAAGGTCGAAGCGCACGCGGCTTGCAATGGTCAAAAATTCAGCCAAAACTGATCCAGCGCAAAGAAAGCCTCCGGCAAAGAGTGTTTTTTGAGGAACGTGCCGGCGTGGGATTGCCGAAATTGCCGCAAAATGCGACAAGCTGACGCAAGCTCGGGCTGCTATAAGCCTGTATGTTGGGCAGGGTCGAGAAACCGTTCAAAAGGGCAAGGCCCGGGAACGCGTGGGTCCAGAGGACGAGAATGATGCAATATCGGCAGATTTTCGAAAGCGCCATTGGCAAGCTCAAGTCCGAGCAGCGCTATCGCGTTTTCGCCGATATCGAACGCCACGCCGATCGCTTTCCGCACGCCACCTGGCGCATGGAGGACGGCTCCGCGCATGACGTGACCATCTGGTGCTCGAACGACTATCTCGGCATGGGCGTCAATCCGGAAGTCATCGGCGCGATGAAATCCGCCACCTCGAAACACGGCGCCGGCGCCGGCGGCACCCGCAACATTTCCGGCACCAGCCATCCGCTGGTCATGCTCGAAGCCGAGCTCGCCGACCTCCACGGCAAGGACTCCGCGCTGGTCTTCACCTCCGGCTGGATTTCCAATCTCGCGGCCATTTCGACCATCGCCGACCTGCTGCCGAACTGCCTGATCCTCTCGGATGCGCTCAACCACAATTCGATGATCGAGGGCGTGCGCCGCTCCTCCGCCGAGCGCCAGATCTGGCGGCACAATGACGTCGCCCATCTCGAAGAGCTGCTCGCCGCGCAACCCGTCGAGCGCGCCAAGCTGATCGTCTTCGAGAGCCTTTATTCGATGGACGGCGACATATCCCCGATCAAGGAGATCTGCGACCTCGCCGAAAAATACGGGGCCATGACCTATATCGACGAAGTCCATGCCGTCGCCATGTATGGCGCTCGCGGCGGCGGCGTCGCCGAGCGCGAAGGCCAGATGCACCGCATCGACGTCATCGAGGGCACGCTGGCCAAGGGGTTTGGCGTCATTGGCGGCTATATCGCGGCCTCGCCAGCGATCTGCGACGCCGTGCGCTCCTTTGCCCCGAGCTTCATCTTTTCGACCGCCCTGCCGCCGGCCGTCTGCGCCGCCGCCGCCACTTCGGTGCGCATCGCCAAGACCCGGCCGGAATTGCGCATGGCGCACCAGCGCCAGGCCTGGCTGACCAAGCACGCGCTCATGCGTGCGGGCTTGCCGGTCATGGAAAATCCCTCGCATATCGTGCCGCTGATGGTGCGCGACGCCCAGCTCTGCAAAGCGGCGAGCGACATGCTGCTGGAGCGCCACGGCATCTATATCCAGCCGATCAACTATCCGACGGTTCCGCGCGGCTCCGAGCGGCTGCGCATCACCCCGACCCCGCACCACGGCGAGGCGCATATCGCGCATCTGGTCGAAGCGCTGGTGGATGTGTGGACGACCTTGGGCATTCCCTTCGTCGAGGCAGGCGATGTCGCCTCGCCCTTCGCCAATGACGCACAGTGCACCTATCCGGCGCACACGATGAAACGCGCCGCGGAATAAGGCCGGCTTGCTGAGTTCAAAGCCTCCGGTCCCTTCGGGGCGGAGGCTTTTTCGTGTTTATTGGCCAGCGAGCGCGTTCAGGACGGCGCGCGAGGGCGTTCCGTCCGCCCTGGCCATGCCGGCCTTGCGCTGGAAAGCGTGGACCGCGAGCCGCGTCACCGGCCCGAAGCGCCCGTCGATCTTGCCCTCGTAAAGCCCGGCCTTGGTCAAGCCGCGCTGGATATTTTCGCGCTCCGACTGGCTCAGCGGCTCCGCCTCCCTGGGCCAGGCCTCCCGCAGGACCGGGCGCCCGGCGATCTTCTCCGCCAGGGCGGCTCCGGCGAAAGCGTAGGAATCCGAGAAATTATAGGCCTTCAGCACGAAAAAATTGTCGCTGAGGAGGAAGGCCGGACCGCCGGCGCCCATCGGGAAAAACAGCATCGCCGCCCCATGCCTGGGCAGGGCGGCGCCGTCGAGCGCGACAAAGCCGGCGTGAGCCCAGGCGGAAAAGTCCTGTTGCAGCGTCGCGTAGTCGAAGTTTTCGGGGAACGCGAATCTCGACAAACGGGGGCAGGCCCGGCTTCCAGCCGGACTCACGCAGAAAATTGGCGATCGAGGCCAGCGAATCCGGCCCGCTGGCCCAGATGTCCGGCGCGGCGGCGCCCGAAAAGCTCTTGGCGTATTTGAGATAAGCCGAGGGCATGAATTGGGGATCGCCCATCGCCCCCGCCCAGGATCCGCGCAGCTTGTCTCGCGGAAGTCCTTTTTGCAGCAGGACGAGGCCAGCGACGAATTCCTGGGCATAGACGGGATTGTCGCGATTGCGCCAGGCGAGCGTCGCCAGCGAGCGCAGGATGTCGCGGTCGCCGCGCGCGCCGCCGAAATCGCTTTCCATGCCCCACAGCGACAGGATCATATCCGCGGGAACGCCATAGGTCTGACTGATCTGGCGCAGCGGCGCGGCGTATTTGGCGAGCATCGCCCGCCCCATTTCCGCGCGGCCGCTCGACGCGGCTTCATCGACATAAGAGCGCAAGGGCCGCACGAATTCGCCCTGCGCGGCCCGCTTGCCCGACAGCGAGGGGTCGGGGGTCAGTCCGGAAACGACGGCGCGGAATATCGCGGGGGATACGCCGGCCTCGCTCGCCGGCTGGCGCAAGGTTTCAAGAAAGGCCGCGAAATCGCCGCCCTCCTGCGCCCGGACAGGCGCGGCGAACAAGAGAGCGGCGGCCAGAAATCCGCGACGATGCATGATGAGCGGCTGCATGAAATTTCCTCTCAAATCCGCTTTCCCATCTCCGCGAGAAAAATGCCGCCAAGGCCGAACAGCACGGCTGCCGCATGATAGAGGTGAAAGGGTTCGCCGAGCAGGGTGATCGCAAAAAAAGCGCCGAACAGCGGCGTGAGGTTGGTTAAAATACCAGCCCTGCCCGGCCCGATCAATTCAACCGCGCGCATAAAGAAGAGCTGGCTGAGGAACGACGGCGCGACGGCGACAAAGAGCGCCAGCCAGAAACCTTCCGCCGTCGGCAGGTAGGATTTTCCCGATAAAACCTCGCCCGCGAAAAACGGCAGCGATTTGAGAAAGGCGGCCACGGCCATGCCCGCGAAAAACACCAGCGGCGGCAGGCGCGGGCGATCCCGCAGGGCGATCGTGTATCCCGCATAGAGCGCGCAGGCGGCGAGCAGCATGAGATCGCCGATATTGAAGGCGAGAGCGCCGAGGTTAGACAATTCGCCACGCGTGGCGATGAGGCCGATGCCGAGGAAGGACGTGGCCATGCCGACGAGTTGCATGGGCGTGACGCGAATGCCCTTGAAGAGCGCCGCGCCAGCCAGGACCAGCGGGGGAATCGAGCCTTGCAGCAAGGTGATGTTGACCGCTGTGGTCCAGTAGCCCGCGAGATAGAAGAGCACGTTGAAGCCGGTGTAGCCGCACAGGGCCATCAGCGCGAGGAACCGCCAATGACCTCGCAAGGCCCTGGACTGCGCGAAAACTTCGCGGCCCGCGAGCGGGAGCAGCAGGGCGCAGACGAAGAGCCAGCGCAGCGTCACCATGGTCATGGGCGCGATCTGGCCAACCGCCGCGCGGCTGACGACGCCGTTCGCGCCCCACATGGCCGCCGTGAGAATGAGCAGCACGATGGCGCGATCGTTGAGCGAGCGCGCCGCCTTGCGGATAATGTCGATCAAGCCGGCGCCCTTGTGCCAAGAGATTTTTTGGACCATGGCCGCCTTTGGCGCGACCGTCCAGAAAAAGCGCCTTGCATATGGGGAACGGTTTTATTGCGCCGAAAAAACCATCCCCCTGGCGTCGTTGCAAGCTTGGCGAAGCGATCCGGGCGCCGCTCTTGATCGTGGCGCTCCAAACTGGATTGCTTCGCTACCGCTCGCAATGACGGCCGGTCGAGGAAAACGGTCTCGATCTTTGACGTCGGCGCAGCGGAAGCCCGCCGGTCAATGCGGCAGCTTGTCCGCGATGATGTCGATGCGGTGGATTTCCGGCTGCTTTTCGAACAATTGCGGCGCCTTGGCCATCAATTCTTCGGCCACCTTGCCCTGAAGGTGCGCCTCGCGGCCTTCTTCGTTGGCGAAAACATCGAAGATCCCGAAGCTGCGCGGCCCCATTTTCATCGCAAACCAGGCGGTCGTCTCGGGTTCGGCCTCGACCAGCCTTTGGGCGTCCGCGAGAAACGCCGCGACCTCCTGCTCCTTGCCTTGCCTGGCTTCAAGTTGGACATAAAGCGCCAGTTGGGTCATGTGCCTCTCCCTGGTTCGCGCTTCCCCCAACCAGATGATGGGCAAGGAAAATCTCGGCTGCAATGGTTTCCGGCGAACTCCCGAAAAGTTGTTTTGGCCACTTCGCTCGAAACTAGCAGACGCGAGCGGGCGCCTGCTCGTCGGTCACGATGTCGAAGCGAACAAGATTGGCGATTCCGAAGGCTGTGGAAATCGGAACGTCCGCGGCGTCGCGGCCGCGTCCCATGAGGATGCGGCCAATGCGCGGATGGTTGTGGCGGGCGTCGAGCGTATGCCATCGCCCATCCAGGAAAACCTCGGCCCAGCCGCTGAAATCGCCCGGATTGACATCCGGGGGCACGCCGATATCGCCAAGGTAGCCCGTGCAATAGCGCGCGGGCATATTCATGCACCGGCAGAGCGCAATCGCGAGATGGGCGTAGTCGCGGCAGACGCCGACGCCTTCGCGCATCGAGTCGCTGGCGGACCGCGTGGGGCGCGCGTCGGGATAGCTGAAGCGGATCTTCGCATGGACAAAATCGGAGATCGCCTGCGCCCGCCGTGCGCCGCCGCCGATCTTTCCAAACGCCGACCAGGCAAAACTTGCGAGATTGTCGCTGTCGCAATAGCGGCTGGAAACCAGATATTGCAGGACATCGTCGGGAAGCCCGGCGATCGGCGTCAATTCGCTGTCCTCGGGCGTTTCGTCCGGCTGGCCGGAATCCCGGACCAGAAAGCGGTTGCTGAACGTGACAAGGCCCGGCGGAACGTCCACGCGCGTGACGCGATTGCCGAAAATATCGAGATAGCTGCTCATCGGAAGCGCGGGTTCGGAATGGATCACATCCGGCGTCTGCAAGTCCGCTTCCCGTGAACGATGGACGTTAAGCTGCAGCAGCATCGGCGTCTGCGCCGGGCAGTCAAAGGTGATGTCAAAGCCTGCCTGAATCAGCATTTGTTACGTTCCCGTTGGGGTTTTCCGCGCGCACGTGTCGAGGCGGAGATAGGCCTGCGACCGTTCGCTTACGGATCGGCCTTGCCGGAAATCGGAGGCAAGGACGGCGCCAGCATCTCCTCGCCGGAGTGTGGCGACTTTCTGAAATAGGCGACGAACGCCAACCCCACCAGCAGCGCCAGCACGACGGGAATGAGCGGATTCCAAAAGGGCGCGTCAAACTTCCCGCCGCTGACGGGCGCGATTTTCCTGCTTTGGCGCGCAGCGGGAAGCAACACGAAAAGCCGATTGGCGTTGGCGACGCGGTCCGAGACGCTGCGATCCGGGATCATGCGGGCGAGCGCGTCGATGGCGGCGTCTCTCGGCAATTTCGCGATGCGCGCGGCTTCCGTCCATGGATCGGCGCCCGAACGGGCAATCGCCGAAATGATTGTCAGCGGCATCCCGTTCTCTTCCTGGCACAGGACGGCATAAAGAAAAGGCTCGAATTCAGTGCCGAGCGGCGGGAAGGCTTGCGACACGCTCACTCCAGTTCCCGGGTTGCCGATGTCAGACTCCAGCCGTCAAAGCGGCCGCATCAATGAAGCAGGCGTAAAAGAAGCGGGCGTAAAAATGCGTAAAGCCCCGCCGCCTTTTGGGCGCGAGGCTTTACGAGCGCCTTGCGGCGCGAAGCCGCATCACTCGCGCCCGTGAGGGCGCTGGCCAGGCCGCCAGTACATCCGTGGTCGACCTGAAAATCAGTCAGCGCCTGGACTTCAGGCGACGATTGCAAGCTTCTCGGCAGACATCTTGCCGGTCTTGCGGTCTGCAACCAGTTCGAAGGTGACCTTGTCGCCTTCGTTCAACTGGTTGAGGCCGGATCTTTCGACGGCGCTGATGTGGACGAAAGCGTCCTGACCGCCGCCATCCGGCGAGATGAAGCCGAAGCCTTTTTCGGAATTAAACCACTTTACGGTTCCCTGAGCCATGGAAACCCCTTTCTAGATACGCTGGAAATGCTCGCCAGCGCTAAAGCTGTCGGTCGAATCGCATTCATGAGCAGATGTTTGTGCGGCGCTTTCGAGTAATTTCACGAAGAAATTAGGACTGCAAGTCGCCTGTCGACTTCCCCTATATAAATTGATTTCAAAAAAATACAAGCGATGATTGCGTTTCATTGTCGGAGACTGAATGGGACGGCCAGGAATGCGTCGCCGGATTTTCGTCGTCGTCAAACCCCACTCGACGACAGATTCAGCCGGACGCAAAGCGTCGCCGCGCCGCTGCAACCATAAGCGGGCATGCGTCGTTGAAGACGCATTCGCCATCGCCTTGGGCAGGCGAATTTTTTCATCAGGACAGCGCGCGCAAAGACGTGCGAGGGCCAAGGCGTGGACGCGCCAGTGCCTCGGGAGGACTGGGCCACGGGAGGAGACGCCCGATGACGGGAAATTCGGATACGGGGAATTCCGGCGGAAGGCGCGCTTTCGCGCACTTCAGCCGCGCGACGCTCGCCGGCCTTCTTGCCGCCGGCCTCTGGCTGCCGGCGCAGGCGGACGACAAAAAACCGGCCAGCAGCAAGGACGGAAAATATTTTACGGCGGAAGGCGACCCCACCTACAATATCGGTCCCGACGGCAAGGTCGACTGGCACACGTTCTCGGGCTACATCCGCTATTCCGCGGAATGCCTGCGCTGCCACGGGCCGGACGGGATGGGCTCGACCTATGGGCCGGCGCTCGTCAATTCCCTGAAGACCATGAGTTACACCCAGTTCACGGCGACCGTCGCGCAGGGCAAGAAGGACCTCGGCGCCGGCCAGGAGAAGGTCATGCCGTCGCTTGGGCTCGACAAGAACGTCATGTGCTACATCGACGACATCTACATCTATCTCAAGGCGCGGGCCGACGGAGCCCTGCCCCGCGACCGGCCCAGGGCGCATGACCCCGAGCCCAAATCCGCCAAGGACGCCGAAGACGCCTGCATGGGCCCGGCTTGAACGGACGAGCCGGCGACCGGAGGCTCAGGCCTCCGTCATCGCCTTGGCGACGCATTCGCTGACGAAATCGATGTTCTTTTCATTGAGAGCGGCGACGCAGATGCGGCCGGACTCCAGCGCATAGATCGAATATTTTTCGCGCAGGCTTATGGCCTGCGGCGCGGTCAGTCGCGAATAGGAGAACATGCCGTTCTGCCTGACGATATAGGAAAAATCGCGGCCTGGCAGGCGCTCGGACAGCTTTGTCGCCAGCAGCGAGCGCATCGCCTTGATGCGAACGCGCATGCCTCCGAGTTCGTCCTCCCATTGCTTGCGCAGCGCCGGGTCGGCCAGCACCAGCGCCGCCGCAGCCGCGCCATGGGCCGCCGGCGAGGAATAGGTGATGCGGGCGATCCGCTTGATCTGGCTGAGCACGCGGGCGCGTTCTTCGGCGCTCGCCGTCAGCACGCTCAGGGCGCCGACGCGCTCGCCGTAAAGCGAAAGCGACTTGGAGAAGGAGAAGGACACGAACAGAGGGCCGCCATCTCCCGCAAAGAGCCTGACGGAGAAAGCGTCGGCCTCCAGTCCCTCGGCAAAACCCATATATGCCGTGTCCAGGAAGGGCGTGAGCCCGCGCCTGCGGACAATGCCGGCGATCTCTCGCCACTGGGCCTGCGACAGGTCGAGGCCGGTCGGGTTATGGCAGCAGGCGTGCAGCAGGACGACGTCGCCAGCCGGAATCTTGTCCAGCGCCGCGATCAGGCCTGCGAAATCAAGCTCGCCGTCGTCGCCGTAATAAGGATAAGTCTCGACCGCGAAACCTGCGGCGGCGAACAGGGCCCGGTGATTTTCCCAGGAGGGATCGCTGATCCAGACCTTCGCCTGGGGAGTGGCGACCTTCAGCAGCTCAGCGCCCAGCTTCAGCGCGCCGGTGCCGCCAAGGGCCTGCACGGTGGCGATCCTGGCAATGTCTGCGGATTCCGCGAAGACCATGCGCGCCACGGCGGAATTATAGCCGGCGATGCCGTCGATCGGGATATAGGCATGCGGCGCGGCCTTGGCGACAAGCGCCTCTTCCGCCTGTTTGACGCAAGCCAGCAATGGGACCTTGCCGGTCGCGTCCTGGTAAACTCCGACGCCGAGATTGACCTTTGCCGGGTTCTTGTCGGCGACAAAGGCTTCGGTCAGGCCCAGGATCGGGTCGCGGGGCAGTTCTTCGACATTTGCGAAAAGAATGTTTTGCATGGATGCGCTCGGCTCTTTGGCGTTTGTCCGCTTGTTAGCCTATTTCCGAGCCGAAAAGCCAGTTACAAAAATCCCTTCGCCCCCGCCGGAACGGGAACCAACGCGTGGGGTTACCGATTTGTAATGGGCCGGAAAGCGATTTGCCCTCTTTCCGCCATGGTTTATGGTCCCTATATGTTCTTGTCGACGATCGGCTCAGAGCGGTCGTGTCGGACGCGCCGATAGCGGGCGTCCGGGTTTAGGAGGGTCTTATGGCTGCGGCGCTTCCCATTCTTGCTGGCGACAGTGGACTGTCGCGTTATCTTGACGAAATCCGGCGGTTTCCGATGTTGCAACCGCAGGAGGAATACATGCTGGCGAAAAGCTGGCGCGAACATTCCGACAGCGCTTCGGCGCATCGTCTCGTCACCTCCCATCTCCGGCTCGTCGCGAAGATCGCCATGGGCTATCGCGGTTATGGCCTGCCGATCGGCGAAGTCATTTCCGAAGGCAATATCGGCCTGATGCAGGCGGTGAAGCGTTTCGAGCCGGAAAAAGGCTTCCGCCTGGCTACCTATGCCATGTGGTGGATCCGCGCGTCGATTTAAGAATATATCCTGCGTTCCTGGAGCCTCGTGAAAATGGGCACCACCGCGAACCAGAAGAAGCTGTTCTTCAATCTGCGCAGGGCCAAGAGCCAGATTTCGGCGCTGGAGGACGGCGACCTGAAGCCCGATCATGTCGCGAGAATTGCGACAAAACTCGGCGTCTCTCAACAGGAAGTGATCGAGATGAACCGCCGCCTCGGCGGCGACGCCTCGCTCAACGCTCCCTTGCGCGAGGAAGGCGAGGGCGAATGGCAGGATTGGCTGGTCGACGATTCGACGAGCCAGGAAAGCCTGCTCGCGAATTCCGAGGAAACCGCCAATCGCCGCGTCGCATTGTCGCAGGCGCTCGGCGTGCTCAACGAGCGGGAGCGGCGGATCTTCGAGGCCCGCCGTCTGTCCGACGATCCCATCACTCTCGAGGATTTGTCCTCCGAATTCGGCATTTCCCGCGAGCGCGTGCGTCAGATCGAGGTGCGCGCCTTCGAGAAAATCCAGCAGGCGGTGCGCGAGAAGGTCGCGCACATCGAGGCGCCGCTCAGCCGCTTGCCCCTGCCCGCCCCGGCTCAGGCGCGGGTCTGAAAGCCCCCGGGCCGGCCTCTGAAGGCAAAGGAAATCAAGGCCGCCCCGCAAGGGCGGCCTCTTTCTTGCGGCTCAGATCACTGCGCTTTCCATTCGGCGAGGACGTCGGAGAGGATCCTGTCGCCCCCGGCGCCTTTTTCGAACGTGACCTTGGCGACGCGGCCGGCAGCCAGGCTCATCGGCAGGTCGAACCAATTGACGCTGCGCAGCAGCTCCATGTTCTGCGCTTCCGCCGCCGAGGCCAGCCCGACCAGAAAGACGTTGGGCGCGATATCGACCGGCAGGCCCTGCAGCGCCGAGCCCTTGGGCGCGTCGTCGCGGCGCATTTCCGGCATGTTGATCGCCTTGACGTCGCCGATCGGCGAATCCGCCCCCGGTTCGAAGCGGATGGTGAACGTGTGGCTCACCGACAGAGCCGCCTCGTAGTTCTTCTCCATCGTCATGGAAATCTTGAAGCGCGCGTCGGGGATGTCGATGTCAGCGCGCACGGCGCTCGCCAATTGCTGGTTGGGACCGCGATTGGCCGAATTGCGACGCCAGACCACGGTGCCGATATAGGTCTTGACGCCGCCCGGCTCGGAAGGCGCCTGCAGCAATATGGCGGCGCGATAGGCGATCGGCGCGGTCGGCGATCCTCCGGGCGCCGTCGCCCCATTGCGCGCCGCCTGGCCGGCGCCGGCGCCGGCCCCGACCCGCTCGCCGATCTTGCCGCCGGACTGCTGGTCGGCCACTTCCGGCGCCGGCGCGAGTTGCGCCAGGTCTTCGGGCCGGTCGCGCAGCTTCCAGGCGGAAATGCCGACCAGGGTGACGACCAGCGCCAACGCGCCGAGAATGATCGCAAGCCGCTGCAGGCCGCCGGATTCGGGTCGCTCCGGCTTTGGCGCGGCGGGACGCATCGAATTCGCGCGGCGCGCCGAAGGCCTGGAGAAGGGATTGCTCCTCTTCGCCTTCGTCCTCGGACGATTCGGTCAGCGGCGACGCAGAGGCGGGCGGCGTGGCCGGCTCGGGCTGCCTGGCGGGCTGCGCCTGACTTTGAGGTTCGGGCTTCTCGGGCTGCCTGGACGGCGTCTCTGGCTGCCTGGACGGCGTCTCGGGCGGCTTCTTCGGAAGCTCCTTTTCAGCCTGCTGGAGTTTCGCCGAATTTTCGCCGGCGTTTCCCGGCGGGGACGCGGGAGCGGCAGGCGAGGACAGGTCGAAGTCGCGTTCGAGACGGGCGATGGCTTCGTCGAGCGCCTGCGCCTCGCGCTGGATGGCGGCCTCCGGCGCCGGGGGCTGCATCGCCTTCAATTGGCCGAGCAGCGCCTTGCGCGCGCGATCGTAGATCGCATGGCGCGATTCCGGCGTCGACGACGTCAGGCCTGAAACGGCCTTGGCCAGCAGCGGATAATAGTCAGCCATTCTACGCCTTCGTCGTTTGCCCCAAGGTTATTTCTGCCGCCGCTCGACAGGCAACGTCAATCGCGGAAGGGATTGTGCATCAGGATAGTGTCGTCACGCTCGGGACTTGTCGAGAGCAGGGCGACGGGCGCTTCGATCAGTTCCTCGACCCGGCGGACGTATTTGACCGCCTGCGCCGGCAATTGCGCCCAGGAGCGCGCGCCGCCCGTCGGCTCCCGCCAGCCGGGGATGGTTTCGAAGACCGGCTGCACCCGCGCCTGCGCCGCCTGGCTCGCCGGCAGATAGTCGATCGTCTCTCCGTCGAGACGATAGGCCACGCAGACCTTGATCTCATCGAACCCGTCGAGAATGTCGAGCTTTGTCAGCGCGATCCCGTCAATGCCGGAGGTCTTGACCGTCTGCCGCACCAGCACGGCGTCAAACCAGCCGCAACGCCGCGCGCGGCCCGTCACGGTGCCGAATTCCCGCCCGCGCTCGCCAATCGTCTGGCCGATGGAATCGTGCAATTCGGTCGGGAAAGGCCCTTCGCCAACGCGCGTCGTATAGGCCTTGGCGATGCCGAGCACATAGCCGATCGCCTTGGGGCCAAGCCCTGCGCCGGTCGCGGCGTTCGACGCCACCGTATTGGACGAAGTGACATAGGGATATGTGCCGTGATCGATGTCGAGCAGCGCGCCCTGCGCGCCCTCGAACAGGATTCGCTTGCCGGCGCGGCGCAAGTCCTCAAGCAGCGACCATGTGCGGTCCATATAGGGAAGGACGTGCGGCGCGACTTCTTCCAGCTCGGCGCGAATCGCCGACGCCTTGATCTCGTCGAGGCCGAAGCCTCGGCGCAGCGCGTTGTGATGGGTCAGCAGGCGCTCGATCTTGCCGTCGAGCGTCTGGAGATCGGCGAGGTCCATGACCCGAATCGCGCGGCGGCCGACCTTGTCCTCGTAAGCAGGCCCGATGCCGCGCTTGGTCGTGCCGATCTTCGCGCCTTCCGCCGCGGAATTTTCGCGCAGCGCGTCGAGTTCGCCATGAAGCGACAGGATCAGCGGCGCGTTCTCGGCGATACGCAGGTTTTCGCGCGAGATGGCGACGCCTTTTTCGCGCAGGACGGCGATCTCCTTGATGAGATGGCGCGGGTCGACGACGACGCCGTTGCCGATGACCGAGAGCTTGCCGGGACGCACGATGCCGGATGGCAGCAGCGACAGTTTGTAGGTGACGCCGTCGATGACCAGCGTATGTCCCGCATTGTGGCCGCCCTGGTAACGCACCACCACGTCCGCCTCGACCGACAGCCAGTCGACGATCTTGCCCTTGCCCTCGTCGCCCCACTGGGCGCCGACCACCACCACATTCGCCATAATTCCGGTTCTTTCGCTTTCCATCGCGGCCGTCAAAGACGACGGGCCGAACCGCCACAACGCAAAAAAACCCCAGCGCAAGGCCGGGGCAATTGCGGCAATGGCGTAGCGGATCGACGCGATTTAGTAAAGCATTTCCATGCCGCGCCAGCCGGGCGGCCCGGACGCGGCGCCCCGCGACATGGTTTCCAAATCTTTCCAAAGTCTAAAAATCGCGGTTAAACGTTAGGGTTAAGACCTATTTAAACCTTTACTGCCAAAACTTGTTCTTGTGAACGCGATTTCGGGCCACGCGCGCCCATTTTGAAGAAGGAACTTTGTCATGGGCAGCTTACGAGCCCTCACCTTAGCGAGCGTCGTCGCGGTTGCGGCCGTCCAGGCCGCTCAGGCCGCCGATCTCCTGCCGCCGCCCCCCCGATCGAAGCGCCGCTGCGCGGCCCGATGATCGAGGAAACCGGTTTCTACTTGCGCGCTGACGCGGGCCTGTCCAACACCAACGCCTCGAACCTGCGCTCGACCTTCGGCGACGGCACGACCCTGGCGTCCCAAGGCGCCATCGTGGGCCCGAGCAGCGTCGCCGTCGGCGACGCCGCCTTGCTCGGCCTCGGCCTCGGCTATCAGTTCAATCCCTGGTTCCGCGCCGACGTGACCGGCGAATATCGCTCATCCCTCAACTACCACGCCAGCGAAACGGCCCAATGGGGCGCGGCGAACAACGGAACGGGCTGCGGCATCAACAATACCACCTACGGCAACGCTTATCTGCTCCGACGAATATACCGGCCAGATCAAGACCGGCCTGCTCCTCGCCAATGGCTATCTCGACATGGGCACCTGGGCGGGGTTCACCCCCTATGTCGGCGCCGGCGTCGGCATCGCCGCTTACCAGACTTCGAGCATCAAGGACACGACGAACTTCCCCGCTGGCTCCGCCGCCGCCTGGGGCTTTGCTCCCAATTATAACGGCGCCAATTTCGCCTGGGCCCTGATGGCGGGCGTCTCTTACCATATCATGCCGAACCTGTTGCTCGACGTTGGCTATCGTTACGTCAACATGGGAACGTTCAAGACCGGTGCGATCGCTTGCGACAGCCCGAGCCAGTGCCACTTCGAAACCCAGCATTTCAACATGGCCGCCAACGACGTCCGCGTCGGCCTGCGCTGGATGATGGCCGCACAGGCCTATTACGATCCGGGCGTTCGCGCGAAATATTGAGCGCGGTCCCCTCGCAAAAACAAAGGCGGAAGCATCGCGCTTCCGCCTTTTTCTTTGATCGAACTATTTCCAAGTCGTTAACGTCGGACAATTGTCGTTCTTCATCAATTCCCTAACGAAACGAATATTTTTGTGACGAAGTCGTTAAGGTTAAGTCGAGATTAACCCTCTTCCTTCATCATGCTTTCAAGGTTGGCGCCGCGACGCGCGGGACTGGCGGAGAAGAGAGACATGCGGAAGACGATTCACGCGACGGCCGTCGCCATGGCAGCCTTGCTGGCGAGTGGGCCGCTCACCGCCGAAGCCGCCGACATGAGCATGGCGCCGCTCTATCAGCCCGAAGGCCCGATGGTCGAAGCCGGTTCCGGCTGGTATCTGCGCGGCGACGTGGGCTACGCGAACATGAGCATGCCGCTCGGCGTGGCGCCGGGCTATGTCAGCGACCACACGTCGCCGGGCCCGGCCCAATCGCTCTTCAGCGGCAACAACATGAATTTTGGCGCGCTCGGCGCGGGTGCGGGCGTCGGCTACCAGTTCAACAAGTGGTTCCGCATGGACACCACGCTGGACTGGCGGCAGCAGCATACGCTCAACGTCACCAGCTACGGGCAGATCTGCCCTATCGACAGCATCCATAACGTGACAACTACATCGACGACCTCCACCAGCGCGCCCAACCCGAGCGGGGGCGCGCCACTGGTCACGACGGTCACGACAACGTCGACGCAGACAAACGTGCCCTATCTCGATACGACGAACAACAGCTGCTACAAGAACGACACCCAATCGCTGCAATCCTGGACCGGGCTGCTGAACTTTTATGGCGACCTCGGCAGCTGGTTTGGCGTGACGCCCTATGTTGGCGGCGGCGCCGGCGTCAGCAGCCTGCGCGCCTCGGCCGGAGAAAACTGGTTTTGGAACACCGGATCGCCCTACGGCGGCGCCGGCCCCAACGCCTACCTGGACGCCGTCTCGGGCAATCTCGTCCATCTCGGCTACGCCGGCAATGCCGGCCCGTCCCAGAGCCGCAACAACTTCTCCTGGGCGCTCATGGCCGGCGTCAGCTACGACCTGGCGCCCCATCTCAAGCTCGATATCGGCTATCGCTACCTGAACATGGGTTTCCTCAGCGGAATCAACGCCAGCGGCCAGACCGTACACCGCACCGTCGATACACAGGAAGTGCGGGCCGGCCTGCGCTTCACGCCTGACCTCTGAGCCTTGTGCAAATATTCCTGACAGACCGGCTCGCGTCCAGAAGACGCGGGCCGGTTTTTTCGTTCATGCCCCGGTCATTCGTCCTCGTCCTTGTCCTGAGCATTGGCCACCTGGGCGCCGATCGCCGCCGCAAGCCTGCCCTCGGGCAATTCGCCGCGTTCGGAAAAACTCAGCGGCGCGACCGCCGCGTTGAGCGCCGCCTCGCGCCGGCGATAAGCCGCGATGTCGTCGGGATTCGGCGCGGGAACGCGCGAGGCGTCGCCGCCGAAGGACTCGAACCAGGCGATGTCAGCGGCGGAAAACCCCGCCAATTGCAAGCGTTCGCGGATCTGAGCGTCCATAGTGGCCCCCTTGTTCAATCAGCCTTGAGTCTTCAGCCGGCCTTGCCTGCAACCGAAGCTTCCGTGGGCGCAAGCGGGAACGTGATCTCGACCAGCGTGCCCTCGCCCTTGCGGCTCCGGATGACGAAGCCGGCATGGTTGGCCTCCGCCAGCGCCTTTGTCAGAGGCAGCCCGAGACCGGCGCCGCCGCCGCCGCGTCCCGCATCCACCTGCCGAAAAGGCTCGAGCGCCGTCTGCAGGTCCTTTTCGGTCATGCCGATGCCCGTGTCCTTGACCCGCAGGATTGCGTGGCCCGAATCGCTCAGGGCGGTCGAAACGATCACCTGGCCGCCGGGTTCGTTGTAACGCACCGCATTGGCCAGCAGGTTCAGCACGATCTGCCGCACCGAGCGCTCGTCCGCCTGGATGGCGGGCAACCGCGCCGACAGCGAAAGGCGGGTGATGACCTTGTCGCGATTGGCCTGCGGCTGGATCAGCGATACGCATTCGGAGACGATCCGGTTGGCGTCCACGGCGGCGATGGTCAGGTCGAGCTTGCCCAATTCAATCTTCGAGAGATCGAGGAGATCATTGACGAGGCTCATCACGTGCGAGCCGGAGGCATGGATGTCCTTGAGATAATCCTTGTAGCGGGCGTTGCCGACCGGGCCGAAGCGCTCGTCCATGATGACCTCGGCAAAGCCGAGGATGGCGTTGAGGGGCGTGCGGATCTCGTGGCTGACCTTGGCCAGGAATTCCGACTTGGCCTGGCTGTCTCGCTCGGCCTGGACCCGCGCCTGCTGCATCGCGCTCTCCGCCTGTTTCCACTGGCTCAGGTCGCGAAGCACGAGGCAGAATTTTCCGTTCTGGGGCATGCCGAGCCGCCCGAACGTCAGATGGAGCGGGATCGCGCCGCCCTGGCGGTTGCGGCCCAACGCCTCGCAACCGCCCTTCTCGGCATTGGCCTTCGCCTGCGCGAAAAACGCCAGCGCCGCCGCATGCGATTCGGGCGCGAGCAGATAGCAGGAAGTTCTCGCCGGAAATTTCGCCCCGGCCATATCCGAACAGCGTCTCGGCGGCGCAATTCAATCCGAGGACAGCGCCTTCGGCGTTGACGAGGACGAAGCCGTCGGACGCCGTGTAGAAAATCGCCAGGGTCTCGTCAGCCTCGTTCTCGCGCTGGCGCAAGCCCGCCTCAAGCACGCCGATCCGTTGTTCGAGCGCCAACGACGACGGGCGGAGCAGCGCGTAGAATTCCGCCTGCGCGTCCTGCCACAGGATTTTGGCGCTGCGCGCGTCCACCGCGAAGGATTCGCCCGAAGCGGCGCGCAGCAGCAAGGTGCGCCGCTCCGAGGGCGCGAATTCGAGCATGCCGCTGGTGCAGGCGGCGCGCAACCCGCCGGCCTTTTCGAGCGCTGCAGATCGTCAAAGCCGAGCCAGTCGAGCAGCAGGCGATTGGCGAAGACAGCGCTGTCGCCATGCGCCACCAGCAGCCCGATCGGCAGGGCGTCGAGCAGATTGCCGCCGGGCGACGGCGCGTCCCCGCTCTCGGCGCGCAAAGCTTCGGCCTCGACCGGCCTGTCTTCCGGCAATTCCTGCGGGACCTCCAGGACGGCGTCTCCCGTCCGGGCGCCGAGCGTGCGGGCGATCTCGCGAAATGCGTTGCGCTCGTGCGGCGCCAGCGTGACCAGAACTTTTTCGTCGCCGCCATCGCGCGTCACGGTGCTTTTGCCGGCTTCCTCCGGCCGGTCTTCCACCACGGCGGGCGGCTGCCGCAGCTGAACCAGAGGACGCAGCGGCACAACAACGCCGGAAAATTCCGGAGCGCTTGTGGACGGCGCCACGACGCCGGAAAATTCCGGAGCCATGACGGGCGACGCTTCGGGGTGCGGATCCGCCGCTCGGGTTTCCGCGGCAGGCGGCGACGCGACCTGCGGAGGCAGGCCGGCGGTCAGGGCGGCGGGATGCAGCCTGTCGAGATGGATCACTCCGAAGCCGCGCCAGCCCTCGAAGGCGCGGTCGCCGCCGAAGGTCGGAAGCGCGCCCAGCGTGACGGGAGCCGCCGCGGCGGCCTCGTCGATCGGCCAGTCCAGTTCGACGCCGCTGAAGGTCGCGCGTCCCTGCAAGGCGGCGGCGAGTTTTCCCTGGCGGTCGAGGCCAAGCGCCGCCGCCGCGGACGCCAGGTTGCGCCCGACGATATTGGCGCAGCCGGGACCGACGATGTCGGCGAGCGGCGGCGTGACCTCGGTGACGATATTGGCGGCGTCGGCGCGCCAGAGAAATCGCGCCGGCGCAAGGCCGGGGTAGCGGCGTTCGAGATCGGCGCGCAACGCGTCGAGGCCTGCGGTTTCCGCGAGCGCAGGCGCCAAGGGAACTTGCTTGCCGGCGGCAGGCGAAACGGGAACGTCGAACTCCTGGCCCGATGAAGCGGGCGCCGACAGAGCCGGCGCCTGGACCGTCCGCGACTGGCCGACGCGCAAGCCAAGGCCCGCCAGCACGAACAGCGGTTTTTCGCCGGGCGTGCGGCGGCACAGAAAAGTGACGGTTTCCGGAAGAAGGTCGAATCGCAAGCTGAGGCGCTCCAGCCGCGCGGCGGCGCCGGGCAGGATCGCCTGCGCAAGATGGCCAAGGCGGCGGGCGCCGGGTTCGTCCGAGGCAAACAACCTCTGGGTCAATTCTTCGCGATCCGTGACGGCGAACAGGGCGAGCGCCGAGGCGCTGGCGTGAACGACGCGGGCGGGATCGCCCTCGGCGACGACGATTGGAGCGCCTGCGCGGGCCAGCGAGGCGAAAGCCGGTTCGGCCAGGGCCGCCGCGACTTCCGTTGCGACATCCGCAGGCAAGTCCTGCCTGTCCGCTATCTGTTCGGCCATGTGTCGATGCGCTCGCTTCGGGCGGGACGAAACCCGCGATTGTTAACGAAAACTTAATCACGTCCGGCGTCGAGAATCCATATTTGATCCAGGACATTCCCCTTGACGTGCAATTATGATGAATTTTGCGTCAATTCGTCGCGCACCAAATTTTTGCTGCACTGCACAATTGACGTTGCGTTGCAATATTTTTGGGGCTATAACCCGTCTCGCAATAAGTTTTGACCCCGGGCGCGGGAGCGCGATATGTCCGGGTCAACCAAGCAAGGATGACGCAAAAATGACCAATCTCAATCTTGAAATCCCCGCCGAAATCCGCGATTTCGCCGAAAAGACCGTCGACCAGGCCCGCAAGGCTTTCGAGAGCTTCGTCGTCGCCGCCCAGAAGGCCGCCGCCCAGTCCGAAGCCGCCGCCGAATCGCTCAGCAGCAACGCCAAGGACGTGAGCGAAAAGGCGATCAGCTTCGCCGAATCCAACGTCAAGGCCGCCTTCGACCTCGCCGACAAGCTCGTCAAGGCCAAGGACCCCAAGGAAATCCTGTCGATCCAGTCCGACTTCCTGAAGAGCCAGGTCGCCAGCGTCCAGGAACAGGCTAAGGTTCTCGGCGAAGCCGTGAAGAAGGCCGTCACCCCTGCGGAGACGAAGTAATCATGGCCAAGGCTCCGAGCAAACCCGCCGCCCCCGCCGCCAAGCCCGCTCCGGCGCCCGTCGCCAAGCCCGCTCCGGCGCCCGTCGCCGCGCCGAAGGCCGCTCCGGCTCCCATCGCCGCTCCGAAGGCCGCTCCGGCTCCCGTCGCCGCTCCGAAGCCCGCTCCGGCTCCCGTCGCCGCCAAGGAAGCTCCGAAGGCCGCTCCGGCCGCCGCTGTGAAGTCGGCTGCGTCCGCCGCCAAAGTACTGGAAAGCGCTTTCACCTCGGCCAGCAAGAGCCTCCAGGCTTTTTCGGCCAAGGCGATGGAGGCCTATCAGGCCAACACAGCCGCTTCCGTTGAATACGCCAAGGCGCTCTCGGGCGTGCGCAGCGTCTCCGAGGCGATCGCCGTGCAGAGCGAACACGTGCGCAAGCAGTACGAAGCCCTGTCGTCGCAGGCCAAGGAACTGAACGCCTTGGCGCAGCAGGTCGCCGCCGATGCGGCTGGCCCGCTCAAGGAACAGTTCGAGAAGAGCTTCAAGGCTAAGTAAGCCCTGCGCCTTCGGGACAACTCGTGAAAAATGGACGCGCGATGCTCTTGCATTCGCGCGTTCGTCGCTTTAGGTTCCGCCGACAAAATTGGCCGCCATAGCTCAGTTGGTTAGAGCGCTAGATTGTGGATCTAGAGGTCCCCTGTTCAAGCCAGGGTGGCGGTACCATCGAACTTTCCAGCAAAAAGAGATTTGCCGCCTCGGCCGCCGCATCCTGAATGCGGGAAACAGCCAGTGCGGGGACGAAAGCGTCCCGGCAGGGAATTTGGGCTTGCGTGCGCGCGGCATCCTTCCTATGCCGGTTGGGCAGTCTCCGTCCGCCGGACTCGACCCAAGCTTGACCCCCTATGTGTGAACTTCTCGGAATGAGCGCGAATGTCCCGACCGACATCCGCTTTTCCTTTTCCGGCCTCGTCCGGCGCGGCGGCGACACCGGCCCGCATCGCGACGGCTGGGGCATCGCCTTTTACGAGGGCCGCGCCGCCCGCGCCTTTCACGATCCCGAACCCAGCGCACGCTCGGACATGGCGCGCTTCATCGGCACGCATCCGATCAAGAGCTGTACGGTGATCGCGCATATCCGCCAGGCCAACCGGGGCCGCGTCGCCCTCGCCAACACGCATCCTTTTTCGCGCGAACTCTGGGGCAGGATCTGGACCTTCGCGCACAATGGGCAATTGCGCGGCGTCAAGGCGCTGCCGCTCGATTTCTACAAGCCGATCGGGACGACCGACAGCGAACACGCCTTCTGCTGGATGCTCGACCAATTGCGCTCGCGCCACGAAAGTCTTCCGCCCGCACAGGCGCTCGATCACGAGATCGCCGCGCTCAGCGCGCGGCTGGCGGGCCTGGGCGTTTTCAACATGCTGCTCGGCGACAGCCGCTCGCTCTACGCCTTTTGCGGCAAGAAGCTCGCTTGCCTGACGCGCCGCGCGCCCTTCGGCCGGGCGAGCCTGATCGACGACGACCGCAAGGTGAATTTCGCCGAGGAGACCGGGCCGGACGATTGCGTCACGGTGGTCGCCACGGGACCGCTGACCAGCGACGAGACCTGGACAGCCATCAAGCCGGGAACCCTGCTCGCCCTGCGTCAGGGAAAGGTCGCGGCCTCGCATTTCCTGGACATTCGCCCGGCCCGGAAGCCCCCTAACGAAAGGAAAGCCGCCCGATGCTGATCGACGGCCAGAACCGCACGACCATCTGGCCCGACCCGGAGGGCGAGGGCGTGTTCATCCTTGACCAGACCCGGCTGCCGCATGTCGTCTCGCCCACGCTGATGCGCGGGCTCGACGACGCCGTGCGGGCGATCCGCGACATGCAGGTGCGCGGCGCGCCGCTGATCGGCGTGACCGCGGCTTTCGGCATGGCGCTGGCAATGCGCGAGAGCGTATCGGACGAAGCCCTGCGCCAAGCCGCGCAATGCCTGCGCGAGACCCGGCCGACCGCCGTCAACCTGCAATGGGCGCTGTCGCGCATGACCGGCTTGCTGTCGCAAATGCCCGGCGAGTTGCGGCAAGACGCGGCCTCGCCCTGGCCAAAAATATGGCGGCGGAGGACATCGCCTGCAACGCGGCGATCGGCGCGCACGGGCTCGAACTGATCCGCGCGCGCGCTTGAAAATCGCGGCGGCGCGCCGGTGCGCATCCTCACCCATTGCAACGCCGGCTGGCTCGCCACCGTCGACTGGGGCACGGCCACCGCGCCGATCTACAAGGCGCAGGCCGCGGGTATCCCGTCCATGTCTTGTCGACGAGACCCGGCCGCGCAACCAGGGCGCCTCGCTGACCGCCTTCGAACTCGGGCAGCAGCGGCATTCCACATACTCTGATCGTCGACAATGCCGGCGGCCATCTGATGCAGCGGGGCGAGATCG
>CAVQMU010000006.1:0-265972 GCA_963713695.1 uncultured Alphaproteobacteria bacterium | reverse complement strand
ACCATTTGCTCTTTGCCCTTCCGCATCCTCCATTTGGGGTATGTTCGCCGATTTAGCGTGGGGCGCTAACGGTTTAGGCGAGCGTCGCGCGCGGCAACAGGATCGCCAATTCTGTCTGGCGCCGCCGAGCCGACTTTGCTTGCGGCGCCCGCGCAAATCCGCAATCCGCCGAAAGGTCATGCTTGGCGAGCAATGCCCTAAGGTTGCAGCGCGCCGCGCACCAGCAGGGTGCTGTTGGCGCGCAGGACGGGCCACTGGCCGAGCCAGGCCGGGTCGAAATCGAATTTGCGCCAGGATGGACTCGATGCGGAATTCGGCAAGGCAGGTGTTGGGCAGGCCGTCGTCGGGGATTTTCTGGCGCTGGCAGCGGGCGTAGAATTCCTCGCCGTCGGGCGGCGCCAGGTACAGGTCTTCGCCGGCATAGGGCGAATTGTCCTCGAAGCGCCGGCGCAGCAGGCCGCCGTCCGCCACCTGCGCTTCGGCGGCGAGATAGGGGCCATAGCGTTCGGCCGGCGCGGCCGCGGCGGCGCGGCCCTCGATTTTCGGCGCCGGCGTCAAAGTGATGAAAATTTCCGCGCGGCCTTTTTCTCCGCTCTCGCCGGAAGCCGGCAAACGCTGCGGGTCGGCCGCTGCGGGCGTAAAATCAGGCGCCAGCACCACGAGATCGACGCGCTCGGCTTCCTGCGTCTCGCCATTGCGCAGATAGGAGGCGGCGAAGCGCAGCCGCTCGCCGCCAAGGCTGAAAAATTTCGCCTCTTCCGGCGCTTGAGCAGGCCAAAGCCGCCACGCGGCCAACGCGACGAGCAGCAGGACGAAAGGGCCGAAGCCGAGGAGGAGGAGAATTTTCCGCAACTTGACGGGAGACCTGCAAGAGGGGCTTGCGCGGGGGCGTGAAACGAAGCCAAAAGGAACCTCGTTTCATTGAGCCGATATTGGCGGTCAAGGCAAGGGAGTTGAACGATGGCCAAGGGAGTTCTGGGCATGAGCCTCTATTCGCTCGACGGCGTCGCGCCGGAACTGCCGCCGGATGGCCGCTGCTTCGTCGCGCCCGACGCCAATCTCATCGGCAAGGTGCGGCTGGGCGAGGACGCCAGCGTCTGGTTCGGCGCGACCCTGCGCGGCGACAACGAATGGATCGATGTCGGCGCGCGCAGCAATATCCAGGACGGTTCGGTGCTGCACACCGACATGGGCGCGCCCCTGACGATCGGCGCCGACGTCACCGTCGGCCATAGCGTGATCCTGCATGGATGCGCCATCGGGGAGGGGAGCCTGATCGGCATGGGCGCGACCCTGCTCAATGGCGCCAAAATCGGAAAATTCTGCATTGTCGGCGCCAATGCGCTGGTCACGGAAAACAAGGAGTTTCCGGATTATTCGCTGATCGTCGGTTCGCCGGCCAAGGCGACGCGCACGCTCGACGAAGCTGCGGCGAAGAAATTGCTGGCCAGCGCCGCGCATTATGTCGAGAACGGGCGGCGCTATGCGGGGGGGCTGAAGAAGATCGGCTAGCGAGCCGCCAGCTTACAGGATGACGTTTTCGTCGAAAACGTCGAAGGACAGGGGCAGGGCGAATTCCAGGGCCATGCCGTGGTCGAAGCAGCGCACGACGCGCGCCGGGCGCTTGCCGATATGCAGCATCGTGCCCATCGGCGCCTGCGCCGTGGAGGTGACGGCGGCGCCGGATACGGAGATATCGACGATCTTGGCGGCGATCAGGCTTCCGTCGGGCAGCCGGATGGTGGAATTGACCTCGTTCGGCACGATGCGCTCGTGGCGGCGATCTTCCGGAAGGCCGAGCACCTTGCGGTTGGCGAGCCAGGTGAGCTGGTTGACGAGCTTTTCGCGCTTTGCCGGCTGCATGGTGGCGGTCATGGCGAAGCCGAATTCGAGATGGCGGACGACACGGCCCTCGATCCGGCCCAGCGCGTCAAAATAGCAGACGACCCTCTCGCCGACGGCGCCGCGCACCGGCGCGGTCACCGAAAGGCCGCCGACCGAAATATCGATGGTCTGGCAGGGGAACTCCCGTCGATCCTCCAGCATGTATCGCCCCAAAAGCGCCAGTTTCACACGCGCGTGGCGGCGCCGCTCGTGCGGTTTCGGGGTTGCTTTTGGCTGAAATTGCATCTTGCTCGCCGAACTGGTCTTCATCGATTGCTGGAACTATAGCGACGATGAAGTTAATTCGATGTTACGAGGGCGGGTTGACGCGCGGAAAGCAAAGCGGTGACAGGGGGTTCGGCGCGCTTGCCGAAATCCCTCAACTGTCCCTGCCTCCGGGAATGACGAAAAAGGAGCGGCGGCGCGTCTTGCCGCGGCTGGCCAGTTCGGCCGGGGTCTGCGGCGCGCGGTTTTGGGCCAGCGGCAGGTCGGGTCCGGGAATGCCATCGTCGATGAAGCGCATCGCCACCAATTTCAGGCACTCGACCTGACGAAGGCCGAGCCAGGAGGGAACGGCGGTCGGCGTCAACGCGCCAAGGATGCGCGAATGGGTCTTGCCGCGATGGCGCAGCGGCAAAAGCAGCAATTCCAGCGTCGCGGCCTCGCCGCCTTCGGGCGACGCCGTCAAGCCCGCCACGATCGGGCGCGCGCCCTCGATCACCGAGAGAATCATGGCGCTGACGGACTCGCGCTCCTCACGCTGGAACAGGCTGACGAAGTCGCGGCCCTTCTGTTCGCCCAGAAACAGCGCATTGAGCCGCGTTCCGGAAATGCGAACCGGAAACTGGCGCTCCTCGTCCACTTCGAGGATCATCGTATCCGCAAGGATATGACGGATTTCCGCGGGGTCGATTTCTGCGCGCTCCGGCGACAGTCGCGCGCCGCGCAACTTGTTCCAGTAGCTGTAGAGCTCTTGCGTCGCCGCTTGTCTCATTTTTTTGCGCCCTTGTCAGGTTTTGGGTCGTAAGCTGTTTGATTGCGGGCCAATTTTGGTTCCAACGCCGCATCTGTCGGAAAGGCTGCGAGGTTCAAGCCACAACTTTTGCGTGAGTCGGCCGCGCGGCCGTTAATCTTAACAAGCGGTTGACGTTGCAAATCGCAGGGGCATCCGGCATCTTCATACCTGTCGAACGAAGCGCCGACGGTTAAGCGACCTGGATGGCGCAAAGGTCGACAAATCGGGTTAGCTATTGTTCTGGTCCAATTATTCGCCTCGTTTTTCTCTTGCTCGGGAAAGATGGCGGGGCGGCCGGATCCGGAAATTCAGGCAAGCGCGCCGCGCGCCGGGCAACCAAGACGGTTAATGCCGTCCAAGGGGGAGAGCTTGCTCCAGCTCTCCCCTTTCTTGTTTTTTGCTTTCTTGTATTTTTTTCGCAAAACCCAAGATCAAGATATTGGCGCTGTCCCGCGGCAGGTCATTTCCATGGAAAGCCTTTCAGAGATGCGCGAGCCGACACGCGAGCCGATCTTCAACATTCCCGGGACAGTTCTCCTGCTGGTCGTGACGCTCGCGGCGATCCACGCCGCGCGGGTCTTCCTTTTTTCCAACCAGATGGACGCGGAGCTTCTCGCCACCTACGGCTTCGTACCCGCGCGTTTCGGCTTCCTTCTGGATCAGAACGGGGTGCTTGAGCGCCTCACGGAGGTCGCGCGAAATTCAGAGCTGGACGGCCAGGTCGCTCAATATTTCCTCACCTATGCGCCGCCCGACAAGCTCTGGTTCACGCCGCTCTCGTACGCTTTTTTGCACGGCGACTGGACGCACTTGATTTTCAACGACGTTTGGCTCGCGGCTTTCGGCTCGCCTGTCGCCCGTCGTTTCGGGGGCAGGAAATTTCTGTTGCTCGGAGCGATCGCCGCCATCGCCGGGGCCTTTTTCTATCTTGCCTTCCATCGCTTTGAATTCGCGCCGATGATCGGCGCTTCCGCCGCCATTTCCGGTTTCATGGGCGCCGCGGCGCGTTTCGTTTTCCAGCCCGGCGCCTTGTTCAAGGCGCGCGGCGACGACTTTGAGCCGCCGCTGGCGTCCTTGCCGGAGATGCTGGCCAACCGCCAGACGCTGGCCTTCGTCCTGTTCTGGTTCCTCTCGAACCTGCTGATCGGCTTTGGCGGCCAGAGCCTTGGCTTTTCAAGCGCCCCAATAGCCTGGGAGGCGCATATCGGCGGCTTCCTCGCCGGACTCCTGCTGGCGCCATTGTTCGACCAAAGGCGCAATCCGTGAACTGTCGCGGCTCGCTTGCGCTTCGCGTCGAACGGGCGCATCTTTGGGGGAGCTAGACGGGAAAAAATCCCGCATCGAAATGGAGGAAGCCTTGATGACAGTCGCACTGATTCTCGCCGCCAAGGGAAATGACGTTACAACCACGCAGCCACACAGGACCTTGCAGGAGGTTGCCGCCATTCTCGCCGAAAGGGGCATTGGCGCCGTGATGGTCACGGGCGGCGACGGCGAAGTGCTGGGCATTCTGTCCGAACGCGACATTGTCCGCTCGGTCGGCCGGCATGGCGTCGACGTGCTGCAGGAGCCTGTTTCCAAGCACATGACCAGCCGCGTCGTCACCGCGAGCATGGACGATTCCATCGATCAGGTGATGGAGCAGATGACTTCGGGCCGCTTCCGCCACCTGCCGGTCATCAAGGCCGGACGGCTCGTCGGCGTCGTCTCGATCGGCGACGTGGTCAAGCACCGCCTGGAATTGATCGAATCCGAGCATCGCGCCCTGCGCGATTATATCGCCAGCGCGTAACGCTCCCTCTCCAGGATTGCCCGCTCGCCTACAAGGCCGGCGGGCTTTTGCGTTTGCGCAGGCTTCGCGCCATTTCCTCGAATAGTCCGAGCCAGTCGCCCTCATTTTCCTGGCGGAACAGGCGCAGGCTCGGATACCAGGGGCTATCTGTTCTTTCGAGCAGCCAGCGCCATTCGGGCGCATGCCTGAGCGCGAGGCATGTCGGCCGGCCCAAAGCGCCGGCGAGATGCGCGAGCGACGTATCGCAGGTGATCACCAGATCGAGATTTTCCATGATGGCCGCCGTGTCGATGAAGGCGTCGGCGCCTGCATCGAATTCATCGCCAGGAAGTTCTCGACGCGAAAATTTTCGGGCAGCTCCCGCAATTGCTCGACACCCTCGAATTTTTGCAAGGAAATCAGCCTGACGCCGTCAAGTCCCGCCAAGGGAGCCATGTCCGCGAGTTTGAAGGATCGAGCCAGGCCGCGCTTGTTTTCAGCATTGCCATGCCAGCAGAGGCCGACCCGGAAGTCTTGATGGGGCCCTTGGCCGCCGATCCTTTGTCGCCATTTTTCGACGCGGTCGGGCTCGGCGCGCAGATAGAGCGTCTCGCCTGGCAGGGAAGCGAGGTCGGCGTTGAAATACTGGGCCATGCTCGTCAGCGGCGCATGTCGATCGAATGAGGCGGGCGCGCCCGCTTCGTCGATCAGAGCGATGGTCGGGCTGAGCGACTTCAAAAGCCGGTGAAGGCGGTTTTGCGCGGAAAGCATGACCTTCGCGCCCCGCGCCTCAGCCATTTTCGCAAAGCGGCAGAATTGCAAAGTGTCGCCATAGCCCTGCTCCCAGTACAGAAACAAGGCCTTTCCCTGAAGCGATTTGCCGGGGCGCAGCAGCGGCTGCGGGTAGTCGCGAGTTGCGAAATAGCGCGCATGCGCAACGCGCGCCTTGCGGTTTTCGTACAGCGCCCAACCCTCGGCGAAGTCGCCGAGCTGGAGAAGGCAAACCGATTTGCTGAAGCGTAATTCGACCGCGGCAGGCGCCAACCTCAGCGCATGCTCGTATTCGATCAGCGCTTGCTGCGGTTTGCATAGCTCGAGCAAAGCGTTGCCTCGATTATGAAAGGCGTCGGCATAATTGGGAGCGATCGCCAGCGCCTTGTCGTAGCACGCGAGGGCCTCGGCATGCCGGCCCAGTTCCTTGAGCGTGACGCCGCGGTTGTTGAGCGTTTTGGAGTCGTCCGGGTCGACCGCCGAGGCCCTGTCGAGGCGGGCCAGGGCCTCTTGATGCCTTCCAAGCTCCTTGAGGACAAGCGCGCAATCATTGAGGACGCCGAGTTGGCCGGGGCAAGCCGCCAAAACCTTTTGATAGCCTTCGAGCGCCGCCTCAAATTGCCTGGCCTCGAAAAGCGTGATGGCCCGATTGTTCTGCGCCAACACGAAATCCGGCTGCAGGGCGAGGGCCCTGTCAAAACACGCAACGGCCTCGCCGTAGCGTTTCGAGGCTTTGAGCGCGACCCCGAGATTGTTGAGGACGGCCGGATTGTCGGGCGCGACGGCGAGAGCGCGCTCCAGCAGCTCGATCCCGACGTGCAGCCGGTTTTTCTGGATGTTCATGACGCCAAGCAGGCGCAGGGCTTCGCTGCATTGCGCGTCCTCGGCGAGAATTTCGGAATAGATTTTCTCGGCGCTCGCCAGATCGCCGTTCATGTGGCGGGTGACGCCGTCGGACAGTCTTTGGGCGTGCCCGTCAGCCCGCAACATCAACAAGGTTTCGCAAGCTCCGGATTGGCGGAGACCCGCTCCGCAATTGGAGCGGGCCTGGAGCTTTTCGGTTGAAGTTGCTCCTGGCGAAACCCTATCCGCCGGACCTTCCGTGAAGCTGACTTTCGATGGCGGCGATTTCCTCGATCTCGTTGAGCGCACGCCGCGCGGCGTCGCGTCCGATCGCGATCAGCTCCTCGGCGCGATGGAACTCGAACAGTCCGACTTTCGACAGGCGGGCGTTGATCAACACGTCCGGCGGATCGCCGGCGAGGCGGGAGCGCGCGATGCGGTCCTGCGTGATGTTGAAGGCGTCGAGCATGGCGGCGGCGATTCCGGGCGCGCCATCGGCGCGGCGTCCGAACTGGCGCCGCAATTGCCGCGCTTCGGTCGCCGCCGGGTCGGCGTTTTCACCGGGAGCCTCGCCGACCGCCTCGATCGCGCCCTGGGTCCCATCGGCGATCAGGGCGCCGCGGTAGGCGGTGTCGCCGACGAGATTGACCGCAATCACCAGGTCCGCTCCCAAAGCGCGGCACAAGGTCACCGGCACGGGATTGACCAGCGCGCCGTCGAACAGCCAACGGTTGTCGATGCGCAGCGGCTCGAATATGCCGGGCAGCGCGTAGGAGGCGCGGACAGCCTGCACCAGATCGCCTTTGCGCAGCCAGACTTCGTGTCCCGAGCCGATTTCCGTCGCTACGGCCCCGAAAGTGATCGGCAGGCTTTCTATGCGCAGCCCATCGAGTTCGCGCGCCAGTTCGTCGCGCAGCTTGCCGCCCGAGAGCATGCCCGCGCCGGAAAAGGAAACGTCCATCAGCGAGAAGACGCGCCGCCGGGTCAACGATCGCGCGAAACCCTCGATCGCCGAAAGCTTTCCGGCGGCGTAACAGCCGCCGACGACGGCGCCGATCGAGGCGCCGGCGATGATGTCCACCGGCACATTCCGCGCCGCCAGTTCTTGCAGCACTCCGATATGCGACCAGCCGCGCGCCGCCCCGGCGCCGAGCGCCAGTCCGATGCGTGGGCGCCGCTTGCGCTCGGGCGCCGGCGAGCCGCCGCCGCTTGCCGCGGAAAAGGACTCGCCTGATTTCTCAAGGGTCTTCCAGTTGAACCCGAACATGGCCCATTCCTCGAATGCGACAGCCGCCACCGATTGTCGTCGCCGGGCAAGTCCGGCGCCAGAATAGCGGGTGAAGGCGAACGAACGGAAATATCGTAAACGCAGAGCCTGCGCGCAATTTCTTGCCGGACCCTTACCGTCGCCTCCCCTTGGCTCCTGACGCCGCGCCAAGCCTTTCACATAGGAAGCCTGACCGGAAAATGCACGCAGCAAAAGCGTGACAGGTTCTACCGCTTTCAGTCTGAAGACCCCGCCAATTCGTGGATGCCCGCTCCGATTGCCTCACTCGGCGGAAGGGTCAGCAGAAATCGCAAGCCGCTCCCTTCAGACCGGAAGTCCACGGTTGCTCGCAACGCCTTTCTCAGCGCCCTCATAAGATCAAAACCAATCCCGCCATCGGTCTGCGGATCGAAGTTCTTTCGAAGGCCCGGCCCGTTGTCGCTCACCTCGATGACAACTGCTTTTCGGGCGTCCTTGTAGCAGCGAGCGTGGACGATCCCTTTCCGGTCCGGACGAGCATATTTGCAGGCGTTCATTACAGCTTCGGCGATGAGTACAACTGCTATCGGATATTACGATTGGTAGTTGCCGCAACCGACAATGGCTTGCCGTCTCGCCGCCCTGAAATTCGTGCATCCGCTGAAGGTTGGAAGGATGCTGACCCGCGGCGTCTTCGGCGACCAGTGCGTATAAATACGAGGAAGCATCCGGCGTGCGGAGCCGCTACAATCGGTTTGTTGGCTATAGAGAGCGGATATTAAAGCATGTTCGCCTCTGCCTTCGTAAGGTAAGCCCTGCTGCCGGTCTGCAACCGACGCGTTTTTTCTGCTAACGGCGATTTGTCGCGGTTTGGAATAGACATGCGATCCCGGCCAAGCCTGGAAATTCCGCCTGAGGTCATTTTCGACGCCATTTTCGGAATCGCCTACGCCGTCGATCGTGACGGAACGATCTTGCGATTTTCACGCGGACCCTTCCTGGAGGAGGAGCGCAACGGAGTTCTCGCGCCCTGGGAACCTGAAAAGGCCGTGGGAACGAACCTGTTTTCGCATGTGCATGGCGATGAAGTCAGGGATGCATTTCGCGCATTGCATGATGCGGTCTGGAAAGGCAGGCGACAGGCGGTGGGTTTTGATTATCGCTGCGACGCCCCCGACCTCGAGCGCCGAATGCATATGTCCCTGTCATTGCTCCGCGGCGCACAGGCGCCCGTGGCGGTGCTCTACCAATCCATCGTCCTCAGCGAGACGCCGCGCGTGCCGATGCCGCTGTTCGCGGCCGACAAGCTCACGGGACGGGGCGAGGCGCCTTTGGGGAGGCCAATCGTCAGATTGTGCTCCTACTGCCAGAAGGTCTGCTTGCCCCAGGAAAAAGGCTCGTTTGGGGAGCCCGAGTGGATGGAGCCTGCCGACTATTATCGGCGCGGCGGCGGCACGGAGATTTCCGTCAGCCATGCAGTCTGCAAGGACTGTTTCGAACGCGTCGTGAAGCCGTCGCTGCAAGCGAAGGCGGCGACAGGCCAATTCGGCGGCTTGCGAGGTCGCGATAAATGCGATCGCGCGGTCGGCCTGAGCAATGACCTGGACTGATGATGCCCCTGCTTAAGGACCATGTCGCAATTGTCGACGACGATGAGGGCGTGCGGGACTCCCTGGCCATGCTGCTCTCGGCCGCGGGCTACGAGGTCCGAGCCTACGACTCGGCTGAAGCCTTTTTCGCCTCCAGCCCAAGCTCTCCGGCGTGCCTCATCGTGGATCAGGTCATGCCCGGCATGACAGGGCTTGAATTGACCGTTCGAAATCCGCCGGGAGGGAAGCATCGTTCCGGTTTTGCTGATTTCCGGCTGGTTTTCCTCGGCACTGGCATCGAACGCCGCGCAAGTTTGCGTCGAAACCTTGAAAAAGCCGATCGACGAAGGACGGCTTCTTTCCTTTGTCAAAAGGTGCGTCCGCCACGACTGAGCCCGCCCGAGGCCAAAACGGTGCGAAGTCGCGCAAAACTTTGACGGCGCCTGCGAATTGCGTTAGCCCCGCCCTTAATGCCGATTTCTGGGGCCGCCCGAATGAATGTTTACGCCGAGTTCCACGCCCGCATCGCCGCCATTCTCGAGAGGTACGCGAGGGAGGGGCGCCTGCCGCCGGGCCTTGATAGCCAGCGTTTCGTCGTCGAACCGCCGCGCGACGCGAGCCTTGGCGATCTCGCCTGCAACGCCGCCATGGTCTTCGCCAGGGACGTCAAGGCGTTTTATCCAAATCCGCGCCAGCTTGCGACGGAACTGGCGTTTGAACTCACCCAGGAGCCCGATGTCGCTCAGGCGGAGGTGGCGGGGCCGGGCTTTCTCAACATTCGCCTCAAGCCGCGCGTCTTCGCCGACATTTTGCGCGTCATCCTGGTCGAAGGCGGCGATTTCGGGCGCGGCGCGTCGGGACGGGTGGCGGCGCAAAAAGTCAATGTCGAATTTGTCTCGGCCAATCCCACCGGGCCCATGCACGTCGGCCACGGGCGCGGGGCGGTGTTCGGCGACGCGCTCGCCGGCCTGATGGAATTTGCGGGATCGCGTGTGACGCGCGAATATTACATCAACGACGCCGGCGCGCAGGTCGATGTTCTCGCCCGCTCGGCCTATCTTCGTTATCTCGAGGAGCTGGGCGACAGCGTGACCATGCCGGAAGGCCTTTATCCCGGCGACTACCTGAAGCCCGTCGGCGCCGCGCTGGCTGTAAAATTTGGCGACGCCTTGCGTGGAAAAACCGAGGCCGACTGGCTCGCGCCGGTGCGGGAAGCGGCCATCGACGCGATGATGGCGATGATCCGCGACGATCTCGCCGCGCTCAACATCACGCATGAAGTGTTCTTTTCCGAGCGCTCGCTGCATGTGAAGCAGAACGGCGTTTCCGACGTGGAGGCGGCCATAGCCGACCTGCGCGCGAAAAACCTCGTCTACGAGGGCCGCCTGCCGCCGCCCAAGGGCCAATTGCCGGAGGATTGGGAAGACCGCGAGCAGACCCTGTTCAAATCCACCTCCTACGGCGACGACGTCGACCGTCCCCTGAAAAAATCCGACGGCGCCTTTACCTATTTTGCCTCCGATATCGCCTATCACCGGAAAAAGATCGAGGCCGGCTATGACGTCCTGGTCGATGTCTGGGGCGCCGACCATGGCGGTTACGTGAAACGGATGAGCGCGGCCGTCGCAGCTTTGTCCGGCGGCAAATGCGCGCTCGACGTCAAGCTGTGCCAGATGGTCAAGCTGATGCGCGACGGCGAGCCCGTCAAAATGTCGAAGCGTTCCGGCGACTTCGTGACATTGCGCGAAGTGGTGGACGAGGTCGGCGTCGACGCGGTGCGCTTCATGATGCTGACGCGCAAGAATGACGCACCGCTCGAATTCGACCTGGCGCGGGTGATCGAGCAATCGAAGGACAATCCCGTCTTCTACGTGCAATATGCCCATGCCCGCGCCCATTCGGCGCTGCGGCAGGGGCTTGCGGCTTTCCCGGACATGGACCTTTCGGCGGCAAGGCTCGCGGCGTCCGACCTTGCCTTGCTGTCGGACGAAAGCGAACAGGCTCTCGTCAAATATCTGGCGCAATATCCGCGTGTTATAGAGAGCGCCGCAGCGGCGCACGAACCGCATCGTCTGGCGTTCTACCTTCAGGAACTCTCTGCGTTTTTCCATTCCCACTGGAATCGCGGCAAAGATCAGCCTCAATTACGCTTTGTTAATCAAGATAGTAGAGATTTGACCTGCGCCAGGCTGGCTCTTGTCACAGGGTTAATCAAAATTCTGGCGTCCGGATTGTCGGTATTGGGTGTTGGAGCGCCGGAAGAGATGCGCTGAGTTCTTGCTCAGCGTAAAGCCAGGTTATAGCCATGGGCCTCTCGTTCCGGTAGTTTGTATTTGCGAGGGTGCGCCATGGGTGAGTATGCCGCGAAGTTTCAACCGGGCATAGAACTGGACGAGTTTGAACGCCGCCTGCGCGCCGCCGCGCCGGCGCCCCGCCCGGCGCAAGCCGAGAAGCCCGATCCCCTGGCCGAGCTCGCCCAACTCGTTGGCGGCGAAGGGGCGGCCAAACGCGAAGATCCGTTCGAAGCCCTGTTCCGCGCCCAATCGGCGATTTCCGACCTGCGCAAGGAACAGAACGCGCATCAGGATCCGCTTCATGCGCCGCATGAACCCTATTTTTCGGAAGATCTGCTTTTCCATGCCAAGCCCGCCCCCGCGGAGCAGGACGCTCACGACGCGCAGCCGCATTTTTTCGCGCAGGAGCCGGCCTATAATGGATCGGAAGTGGAATGGAGCGATCCCGCGGTCAGCGCGGGGGACGAACCGGACTGGGCCGGCCAGTATGAGCCCGCCGCGCAGCGGGCGCCGGCCGCTCCGGCCGGGCGTCGCAGGGTTGTCTACGGCATGGCGGCGCTTCTGCTCGCCGGCGTCGCCGCGATCGGCGGCACGCTGGTCATGCGCTCCAAATCCGGCCCGCACGAGGTTGTGACCATTCAGGCCGACAGCGATCCGGCCAGGATCAAGCCGGAACAGGCCGACACTTCCTCCAGCGCCAATTCGCAGACCCTGTTCGATCGCAAGGACGACGGCAACGTCGCCAAGGTCGTCAGCAAGGCCGAGCAGCCGGCCGATCTTGGCGAGGCCGTCAAGGCGGCGCGCGTCGTCGGCCCGGCCAGCAACCTTCCGACCCCGCCGGCGCCTGTCGCCGCCGTGGCGGCCGCCGCCCCGCAGGGCGACGCGATCTTCCCGCCGCCAAAGAAGGTCAGGACCATCTCGATCCGCTCGGACGGCAGCCTCGCCAATGGTCCCGAGCCGAAACCGCAAGCGGCGCGCGGCCTGCCGAGCCTCGCCTCCATGCCTTCGCCCACGGGCGGCGTCCTCACTCCCGCCATTCCCTCGGCGCCATCGCCCGCGGCAAAGCCTGCGCAGCCGTCAACGCCTCCGGTGAAAATTGCCGAAAGGGTGGCCGCCGCGCCGCCGGCGCATACGCCCAGGCCCGCGGCCAGCAAGCCTGCCGCCAAGCCTGAACCCGAGGAGCAAATCGGCGGCGAGACCGGGGTTTTCGCGGTTCAGCTCGCCGGCTCGCCAGTGCAGTCGGAGGCCCGCGCCGCCGCCAACAAGCTGGGCGCGAAATATGCCTCGGCGCTCAAGGGCCGGCTTCCCACTTTCGTGGAGGCCAAGGTTGGCGAAAAGACGATCTACCGCGTCCGCGTCGGCCACCTGACGCAGGCCGCGGCCCAATCCATGTGCTCCGCCATCAAGGGGCAGGGCGGCAATTGCTTCGTCGCCAAGAACTGACGCGCCGATGGCATGGCCGCAGCTGAAACCTGCGGCCATGGCCATGAGCGAACGCGGAAAAATGGAATGACTTTCCTCGCCTTCATCGCCGGCTGCGCCGGCGTTTCGCTTTCGGCCGACGAGCGCGCCTTTTTTCGCGAGGCGCGCCCATGGGGCCTGATCCTGTTTCGCCGCAATGTCGAGAGTCCCGCGCAGATCAAGGCGCTGACAGAGGATTTCCGCAGCATTGTCGGCGACGAGGCCGCGGTCCTGGTCGATCAGGAAGGCGGCCGCGTGCAGCGTCTCAGCGCTCCGCACTGGCCCGCCTATCCTGCGGCGGCGCGCTTCGGCGCGCATGACGAGGGCGAGGCGCTGGCCGAACTTTCGGCGCGGCTGATGGCCGAAGACCTTCTTGAACTGGGCATTGACGTCGATTGCCTGCCGGTGCTCGACACGCCCGTGGACGGAGCCCATGACGTGATCGGCGACCGCGCCTACGGGCGCACGCCTGAAGCGGTCGCGCGGTTCGGCGCCGCAGCCGCGCGCGGTCTCATGCGCGGGGGCGTGCTTCCAGTGATGAAGCACATTCCCGGCCACGGCCGCGCCTTTGCGGATTCCCACAAGGAATTGCCGCTGGTTGCCGCCAGCCGCGCCGAATTGGCGCGCGATTTCGCGCCCTTCAAGGCCAATGCGGGCCTGCCGGCGGCCATGACCGCCCATGTGGTCTATCAGGCGCTTGACCCGGCCAATCCCGCCACGCAATCGGCGAAGGTGATCGGCGAGATCGTGCGCGGCGAAATCGGGTTTGATGGCCTGCTGATGACCGACGACCTGTCGATGCATGCGCTGACGGGAAGTTTTTTCGAGCGCGCCAAAAAATGCTTCGACGCCGGGGTCGACCTGGGCCTGCATTGCAACGGCGATCTTGCGGAGGCCGCGCCAGTGGCCGAAGCCGCGCCGAAATTGGCGGGCAAGGCGCTTGAGCGCGTGCAGGCGGCGCGGGCAAGGGTGGCGCAAGAAAAAGCCGCGGTTGGTTTCGATGTCGCGGAAGCGCGCGAAAGGCTGGCCCGGGCGTTTGGCGCGAAGGCGTGAGACGCGCTTCGCGCGTCGGTTTCCAATCCCCGGACTTGTCGCAAATAGCAGTCGGTCGGGCGTTACCCATGTCAATTGACGGGGCGCGGCGCCTCAGTTAATTGCCTATGGAATTGCTGCGTTATTTCCACTCGGATTCGAACAGAGGATTATTGCCTTGGCCGACCTGCCGACATTGCTGCTCCCGCAGATCACTTCTTTCACGCAATTCAACACCAACCCAAACAACAACCCTGACGATCTTGGCGTAGGCACGCCGCTTGCCTTCGATTATCTCGCCAACGAGCCTTTGACGGTCGCCACTGGCACAGTTCTAAACCTAAGCAATGGCGCCACGGCCACTTATGAAGTTGGCGGCGCGGGGATGAACTTCGTCTATTCGCCAGGCGTCGGAGACGCCGCGACGTCCGATTTGAAGGTGATAGGATATACCGGTTCAATCACCGACGGTTCCGGCAATGTTCTCAGCTCCAGCGCCGTGGCCGAAGACACCGGCATTGCTTTTTACAATGTGCCGCCGGTGCTGACGGTGACCAATGTTTCCGCCGCCAACAGTTCGGGCGCGCAAACCGTCACCGGAACCGCCACCGACAGCGGCCCGGCTGTTGTCGTCGGCGAAACGGTGCTATTGAAGAATTTCTCGACCGTACTCGGCTCCGCCGTCGTTCAGGCAGACGGGTCCTGGTCGATCACCGCAATCTTGCCGACGTCCACTGGCTTCCAGACCGTCGCCCTGGTCTGGGACAATTATGGCGGCTTCGCCCAGGTGGATGCCGTGTCCGGCGCGTCTTCGGCGGGTTCGTCGGCGGGGTCGAGCACTAATATTTCCGGCAATGACAACACCGTCAATATGTCCGGCGCCGGCAGCACGGCCAATGTCTCCGGCGGCTGGGACGTGGTGAACCTGTCCGGTTCGAATTCATTCGCGACGGCCGCTGGGGCGGGCGATTCCGTTTTCGCCTCCGGGTCGTCCGAATGGGTGACGCTGAACGGCGCGACCGAATGGGCGGCGCTGTCCGGCGCGAACCAGGCCGTGACGGGCAATGGCGGTTCGGAATGGATCACGCTCAGCGGCACGACCGAATGGGCGACGGTCAAGGGCTCCAACAGCGCCGCCACGGCCAACCAGGGCTCGGAATGGGTTTCGCTGGACGGCGCCACCGAATGGGGCACGCTGGGCGGCTCCGATGAGTCGCTCTGGGCCAGTGGCTCCGGGGAATGGGTCACGATCAACGGCGCGACGGAATGGGCGACGCTGAGTGGCTCCAGCGAGGCGCTCTGGGCCAACGGCTCGAGCGAGTGGATCACGCTGAACGGCTCGACGGAATGGGCCACCCTGAGCGGCGCCAATGAGGCTGTAACCCTGACCGGCTCCAGCGAATGGGCCAGCCTTTACGGGTCGTCGGACTGGGCGACATTGAACGGCGCGGGCGAGGCGCTGGATATTTTCGGCGGCAATGAATCGATCGCGCTCGCCGGCGCCGGCGATTGGCTCGATTTCCACTGGATTGTCGGCCATGACACGGTCACCGGCTTCACTTCGGCGGACAGTGTCGAGATCAGCTCCAGCCTGTTCGCCAATTGGACGGCGCTGAAAAGCCATGTCAGCCAGTCCGGCGCGGATACGCTGATCAAGCTTGACGCCAACGATTCCATCACCCTTAAGAACGTGACGGCGACAACTTTGTCGGCGTCGCAATTCCATTTCGGCTGAAGGCGGCAGCGCCCCCGCTTTTACTTGGAAACTGTGGACCCGCCGCCAAAATGCGTTTCCCTTCTTGCAGCTAGCGAGCGATTTACCCAATTTTAGCGCGGTGATTCGATTCGGCGGAGCTTCATGGCCTCGACAGGCGACGATTGGCAGGCGGCGGAATTCGAGGACGACCGGGAAGAGGCTTTCCGCGTCGATCTCGATGGTTTTGAAGGTCCGCTTGACCTGCTGCTCGAACTTGCGCGGCGGCAGAAAGTCGACCTGAACCGCATTTCGATCCTGGCCCTGGCGGAGCAATATCTCGATTTCATCGAGGCCGCGCGGCGGGTCCGGCTCGAACTGGCCGCCGATTACCTGGTGATGGCGGCCTGGCTTGCCTATCTCAAGTCGAGGCTGCTGCTGCCGGCCCCGCCCAAGTCCGAAGAGCCCGATCCGGTCGAGCTTGCCGCGAGCCTCGCCAAAAGGCTGCGCCGTCTCCAGGCGATCCGCGCGGCGTCGGCGCGGCTGTTCGATCGCCCGCAGCTTGGCTCCGACCATTTTTTGCGTGGCAACCCCGAGGGGCTGGAGCTGGTCAATGCAGCGCGCTTCCAGGCCAGCATTTACGACCTGCTCGCCGCTTACGCCCGGCAGCGGCAGAAACAGGCGCTTTCCCTGGTTTCCGTCAAGCACCGGCAGGTCTGGTCGCTGGCGGAGGCGCGCGAGGTGCTCGAACGTCTCGTCGGCATGGCCATGGAATGGACGGCGCTCGACGATTACCTGATCGCCTGGGCGGCCAAGCCGGAACAGGCGCGCACGGTTCGCGCCTCGACCTTTTCCGCCTCGCTTGAAATGGTGCGGGAGGGCCTGATCGACCTTCGGCAGGACCGCGCCTTCGCGCCGATCTGGCTGCGCCGCAAGCAGGAGCAGGAGCCGCCGCCGGCAATGGCGGCGGAATAATCGATGTCGGAAGAGCAGGACAAGCTGTTCGATCTCGCGGCGCATGAGGCGGCCGCCCATGTCGCGCGCGAAAAACCCGACGAGGCGCAGCGCGAGACCATGCGCATATGCGAAGCCCTGATTTTCGCCTCCGTCGAGCCGCTGAGCGAAGAGGAAATGGTGCGGCGGCTGCCGGAAGGCGCCGATCTCGCTCCGGCGCTGGCCTTTCTGAAGGCCGAATATTTTGGACGCGGCATCCAGCTTGTTCGCGTCGGCGCGAAGTGGATCTTCCGCACGGCGCCCGATCTCGCCTGGGCCCTGCAGCGCGAAAAGACCGAAACACGAAAACTCTCGCGCGCCGCCATGGAGACTTTGGCGATCATCGCCTATCACCAGCCGGCGACCCGCGCGGAAATCGAGGATATTCGCGGCGTGGCCCTGTCAAAGGGCACGATGGACGTGCTGCTCGAGACCGGTTGGGTGCGCTTGCGCGGCCGCCGCCGCGCGCCCGGCCGACCGGTCACCTACGGGACCACGGAAAAATTCTTGCTGCATTTCGGACTGGAGCAGATTTCGGACCTGCCCGGACTCGACGAACTCAAGGGCGCGGGCCTGTTTGACGGGCGCCTGCCCAAGGGGTTTGGCGTGCCGCAGCCCAATGACGATTTTGCCCTGGCCGAGGACGAGGAGCCGCTCGGCGACGAACCGCTGGAAGAAGCTTTCGCCGCCGACCTGCCCGACGAGCCCGAGGAAGTTGAGCCACAAGACGCGCTTCGGGAAATGCCGGAAAAGCCGTCCGAACCTTGAGCCATTCGGAGAAATAGGCCTGCCGGCCGGAAACCGTTCGCGTCGCGGTCGTTTTTTATTTAGACGCCATACCGGATGTCCTGAAGGCCGTTACAGGCAACCCTTCATCGCCGCCGCGTCAAATCAATTCAACTGATAGCCGAAATTGTCGCACAGCGTGTCGAAGTCCCGTTCAAGTTCAAGGCGTATCGACGCCCATACGGCTCCGCGCCGGATGGCGCTTTCGAGCTTTGCCTCCAGGGCTGCATGGCGTTTCCGGCGTTGCTCGAGATAAGCGTCGCGCGCAGTCGAAAACTCGCCGCCGTTATTGAACTCGCGCGTTCTCACGCCTAGCCGGCGCGAGAAGGCGTCGAGATCCTCGGAGGAAGGGGCGGGGATGTTTGTAATCATTTGTCCTTCTCCATGATTGTTGGCGGCGAGCATGCGCCTTTCCAACCTCACGGAGGCTGGCCGTTCCCTTAACATTCTGCAATAAAAGACAAATTTGAGAAAAAAGCTCGTGATCTTCCAACGCCGGTCCGGCGCGGCTTCGACGGCGCCTTGTTCTTGCGCCTTGTTCTCGCGCCTTGAACGCAGTCCCGGCGACAGCTTCAGGCAAGCGCCTTGGCGCTATAGCTGGGCTGGACATCGACCGTTCCCTGTCGGGGTCCGGGCGAAAGGGCTTTTCGCATGCAGCGCGTCACAATTCGTCTTTCGTCAGCCGCGAAAATTGTCGCGGCGATCATGCTACTCGGTTGCGCCCTCAATTCCGGCGCCTCCTATTTCAGTTTCCGCAAATTGAAGGTTGGCGGCCCTGTCTACGACCGCGTCATGCAAGGCAAGGACCTTGTCGCGGACATCCTGCCGCCGCCCGAATATCTGATCGAGGCCTTTCTCGAGGTAAATCTCGCCCTGGACGCTCCGAAGGGGGGGCTGGGGGAACACGCCGCGCGCCTGAAGCAATTGAACAAGGATTATGACGAGAGGAGGCAGTACTGGACGTCCCAGGGTCTCACCGGCCGCCTCCGCGCCCTGATGGACGCCGCCGACGCTCCGGCCCGGCCGTTCTGGCGCGTCTGTTTCGATCGTTTCCTGCCGGCGCTGGAGAGCGGCGACCGCGCCGCGGCGGACGCGGCCTTCGGCGAAATAGCGCAAGCCTACAAGCTTCATCGCGGGGGTATCGATGCGCTGGTGAGCGAAACCAATCATTTCACAGCCGCGGTGGAGGCGGACGCCGCCGCCGAGGACGTCTGGATGACGATGCTCATGGCTTTTTTTGCCGCCTCGGCCTTCGCCGTGACCGGCCTCGCCTGGTTCGCCGTTCAGAAATTCATGGTCAGGCCGGTGCATGGCGTCACCGATGTCATGACCGGCATGGCCGCCGGGCGTTTGCCCGAGCATGTGCCCTATATCGAGCGCAGCGACGAAATCGGCGACATGAGCCGGGCCATCGAGATCTTCCTGACCAACGAGCATGACCGCCGCCGGCTGTCCCAGGCCGAACGCGCGGCGCGCGAAACCGAAAAGCGCCGCCAGGACCTGCTGCAAAGCCAGGTGCAGGAATTCAACCAGGCGGTTGCGGCTTCCGTCTCCGAACTCGGCCAGCAGACCGAGGCCATGCGGCAAGCCTCCGAGACGCTGAACAGGGGCGCCGCCAGCGTCAAGGCGGACGCCCGGAACGCC
The DNA here is from genome assembly GCA_963713695.1 of uncultured Alphaproteobacteria bacterium. GTDB lineage: Bacteria > Pseudomonadota > Alphaproteobacteria > Rhizobiales > Beijerinckiaceae > Rhodoblastus. The sequence continues at coordinate 246,950 of CAVQMU010000006.1, read as the reverse complement.
GCGGAAGCCACGTCTGGAGCCGCCGCGAATTCGCAGGCGGTGGCGGCCAAGACCACGGAGCTTGAAACGTCGAGCCGCGAGATCGCCGCGCAGGCCGAGCGCGCGCGCGAAATCGTCGATTCGACGGCGGCCGCCGCGGAAGGCGCGGATACCGACATGAACGCGCTGGTCGAATTCCTCGCGCCAGATCGACGCCATTCTGGAACTGATCCGCTCCATCTCCGGCCGGCACCAACCTTCTTGCGCTGAACGCAACCATCGAGGCGGCGCGCGCGGGCGAGGCGGGGAGGGGGTTTGCCGTCGTGGCGGGCGAGGTCAAGGCCCTGTCGGAGCAGACTGGACGCGCCGTCGACGAAATCGCCGAACAGGTCGGTCTCGTCCAATCGGCCACCGGCGCCGCCGTCGCCTCGATCCGGGACATCAACGGCAAGGTCGCCTCAATCCGCGAATTGACCGTGGCGATCGCCTCGGCGGTGTCCCGGCAGGAGGAGGCGACTCGCGAAATCTCGGGGAACGTCGCCGCTGCCGCCGAACGCAGCGAGGAAGCGGCCGACAATGTGCGGGCTGTGACCGTGGTCGCCGAACGGACCGACACGGAGGCGACGCAGCTTGCGAAAGTGTCGGAAAACCTCGCGGGCGCTGCGAAGCGCATCGCCGAGGCGCTCGAGCGCTTCGTGGACATGATGCAGGGCGACCTCACCGAGCGCCGCAACGCCTTGCGCCAGAGCCTGCGGCTGGAAGTGACGATCGAATTCGGGCGGTCGGCTGGAAACGACGACGCTGGACGACATCAGTCTGACCGGCGCCAAATTCACCGATCGACTTGGCCGCCGGCCGGGCGACTCGATCATGATCCAGCTTGACGGCGTCGCGGTCCCGGCGCGGATCGCCTGGGCGCGGAATGGCAAGGCCGGCGCGCAATTCGACCGGCCGCTCAGCGCCTTGCCGCGGGAAGCAGCGGCCTGAGCGGCTCGCCTCGTGTGATTGTGCAACAAATATATGTTGCCAAGACAGATGGATAGATCCTGTATCTTACAGTCCGCCGCATGGTGGCAGGCGGCTCAGCTCTTCTTTTTTGGCCTTTTCGGGGGACGGGGCGGCGTATCGTTGAGCGACGCATGTCCCTCGTCGATCTTCTCGACGCCAATCCTGTCGCCGCCGGGACGGCGCATGGCCTGCAGGAAGGCTCCGGCGACGTTGGAGGCGATTTCGACCTTGGTTTCGTTCGGAAAGATGCGAATCGCTCCAATGTCTTCGCGCTGAACGCCGCCTTTCCGGCAGAGCATGGGCAGCAGCCATTTCGGATCGGCGTTTTTCGAGCGGCCGATATCGAGCTTGAACCACACGGCGCCCGGCATGGGCTCCTTATGCGCCCTGGCCGGTTTTCCCGGCGGGAAATCGCGCGCGCCACGCTTCTCCGAGTCGAAGCCGGGATCGGAAACCTCTTCGGCCTGAGGCAATCTGCCGCGTAAAACCCGCGCGAGCGCCACGGCGATCTTTTCCGCGCCGAGCTCGGTCATGAGAAGGTTGGCGATCTCGCTGTCCTCCTCGGTCGGCTCGTCATTGAGCATCGGATCCTGCAGCAGGCGGCGCTGGTCGAGCTGGCGGATGTCCTCGGCGCTTGGCGGCGCCGCCCATTCCACTTCGATCCGCGCCTGGCCGATCAGGTTTTCGGCGCGGCGGCGGGCCTTTGGCGGCACCAGCAGCACGCTGACGCCCTTGCGGCCGGCGCGGCCGGTGCGTCCCGAGCGGTGCTGCAGGACCTCGGCGTCATGCGGCAGGTCGGCGTGGATGACGAGGCCGACTGTGGGCAGGTCGAGGCCGCGCGCCGCGACATCGGTGGCGACGCAGACGCGCGCCCGTCCGTCGCGCAGGGCCTGCATGGACAGGTTGCGCTCGTGCTGGCCGAGTTCGCCGGACAGAAGCGCGGCGGCGAAGCCGCGCTCCTGCAGGATCGCCTGCAGATGGCGCACGGAATCGCGCGTGTTGCAGAAGACGATGGCGGTCGGCGAATCGTAGAAGCGCAGCAGGTTGACGACCGCCTTTTCGGTCTCGCGCGGATCGACGCGGACGGCGCGATATTCGATGTCGGCATGGCTCTTGGCCTCGCCGGCCGCTTCGATGCGCAGGGCGTTGCGCTGGTATTTCTTGGCCAGCGCCGCGATGCTTTTCGGCATGGTGGCCGAGAACATCAGGGTGCGGCGGGTATCGGGCGTGGCGTCCAGGATGAATTCGAGATCCTCGCGAAAGCCCATGTCGAGCATCTCGTCGGCTTCGTCGAGCACGACCGCCGCGAGGCGCGAGGCGTCGAAGGCGTGGCGTTCGATATGGTCGCGCAACCGGCCGGGCGTGCCGACGATGATATGGACGCCCGCCTGCAAGGCTCGGCGCTCGGTGCGCTGGTCCATGCCGCCGACGCACGAGACGATGCGCGCCCCCGCGTGATGGTAGAGCCATTGCAATTCGCGCGCGACCTGCAAGGCCAGTTCGCGCGTCGGCGCGATGACGAGGCCCAGCGGCGCGCCGGCCTGGGGAACCTTGTCGCCCGCGCCGAGCAGTTCGGCGCCCATGGCGAGGCCGAAGGCGACGGTCTTGCCGGAGCCGGTCTGGGCCGAGACGAGTATGTCGCGCCCCTCCGCCTCCGGCCGCAGCACGGCGGCCTGGACAGAGGTGGGCGTCTGGTAGTCGTGCTCTGCGAGCGCGCGCGCCAGCGCGGGGCTGGCTTTGTCGAAGGTCAAGTTTGTGCCGATCTTGTTTTTGGGGGCGCCAGATGAGGCCGCCGCATTGATTATAGACCGTCATAGCCAAAAGAAGCGACGCATTCCAGACTCCGGCTTCGGGCCTTCTGGATTGCTTCGCTCCGCTCGCAATGACGGCGTAGGGAATTACTGCCCCCGCTTCACCGTCGAAGCGAAGCGCAGGGCTTCTTCCGCGGCGCGGAACAGGGCCCGCGCCTTGTTGACGCATTCGCGCTGCTCGCTCGCCGGATCGGAATCATAGACGATTCCCGCGCCCGCCTGCACATGCATCTTGCCGTCCTTGACGACGGAGGTGCGCAGCACGATGCAGGTGTCCATTTCGCCGGATGCGCCGAAATAGCCGATGCAGCCGCCGTAGATGCCGCGCTTGTCGATCTCGAGCTCGTCGATGATCTCCATCGCCCGCACCTTTGGCGCGCCCGAAACGGTGCCGGCGGGGAAGCCCGCCGCCAGCGCGTCGATCACGTCATGCGCGGGATCGAGCTTGCCCTCGACGTTCGAGACGATGTGCATGACATGGCTGTAGCGCTCGATGACGAATTGTTCGGTGACCTCCACCGTGCCGATTTCCGCGACGCGGCCGACATCGTTGCGGCCGAGGTCGAGCAGCATCAGGTGTTCGGCGCGCTCCTTCTCGTCGGCGAGCAGTTCCTGCGCCAGCGCCTCGTCCTGCTCCCGGGTCTCGCCGCGCCAGCGGGTGCCGGCGATGGGGCGGATCGTGCACCTTGCCGTCGCGCGCGCGCACCAGAATTTCCGGGCTGGAGCAGACGATCTGGAAGCCGCCGAAATCGAGATAGCACAGGAAGGGCGCGGGATTGACCCGGCGCAGCGCGCGATAGAGCGCGAAAGCCGGCAGCTGGAACGGCGAGGTGAAGCGCTGCGACAGCACGACCTGGAAAATGTCGCCGGCGCGGATATAGGACTTGGCCTGCTCGACCATGGCGAGGAATTGCGCCTCGGTGGTGTTGGACGTCGGCGCATGGCTTTGCAGCAGCAGCGCGTCTTCGGGCTGGCCGTCGTGGCGCAGCGGCCCTTCCAGCACCGCGACGACGGATTCGAGCCGCTCGATCGCCGCCTCGTAGGCCGCCTTCGCGCCGACGCCGGCCTGCGGCCGCACGGGGGTCACCAGCGAAATCTCGTCGCGCACGGAGTCGAACACCGCCATCAGGGTCGGCCGCACCAGCAGGGCGTCCGGCGTGCCGATCGGGTCGGGCTTGGCCGGGGCGAGCCGCTCCATCTCGCGCACCATGTCATAGCCGAGATAGCCGAACACCCCGGCGGCCATGGGCGGCAGGCCCGATGACCCGTTCGCCGCCGCGGGAATGGCGGATTTGTCGAGCAGGGCGCGCAAGGCGTCGAGCGGCTTCTTCCCGCAAGGCGCGAAAGCCTGCTTGTCGCGCAGGGCGTCGCGATTGATCTCGGCCCTGCCGCCCTGCACGCGAAAGATCACGTCGGGGTCGAGGCCGATCATCGAATAGCGGCCGCGCGCGGCGCCGCCCTCGACGGATTCGAGCAGGAAAAGATCGCCGTCGCGCCCGCGCGACAGTTTCAGGAAGGCCGAAACCGGGGTTTCGAGATCGGCGACGAGATGCAGGCTGACCAGCGACGGCTCGCCGGCCTCGTAGCGCGCTGAAAAAGCGCCGAATTCTGGCTGGAACATGGTCACGCCCTCACTGTTCCCCGCCGATGGCGGCGCGCAGGGCGGCCTGGTTGATGCGGGTTCCCAATTGCGCCTGCAGTCCCGCGATATATTCGGTCAGCAGGTCGTCTGAGGCGGCGGACTGAATCTGCGGCAACACGCCGGCGAGAGCAGGGGATTTCGGATCGAGCGGCGGCGTGGCCGCGTCTGTGACCTTGAACACCACGCGCCCGCCGTTGTCGGCAAGGGCGACGCCTGCGCCGCCGACCGGCGTCCCGAAAATCTGCGCTACGGCCGCGGCGTTGAGCCCGACGCCGCCCGCGCGCTTGACGTCCTGCGCCTGTTGCGGCTGGGCGCCATTGGCGGCGGCGACTTCGGCAAGGCTTGCGCCCGAATTGATCTTGCGCGCGAGATCGTTGGCCTTGGCGGCGAGATCTTTCTGCACGACGCTCTCGCGCATCGACTGGATCACCGCGGGCTTGACGTCGTCCAGCGAAAGCAGGCGCGAGGGCTCGATCGCGCCGATCTCGAACCAGGAATAGCCGCCGTCCTTGCGCGAGACGGAATCATTGTCGACGCCGACGTCGGAGGCGAAGATCGCCTTCAGCAGTTCCGGCGAGGCGACCAGCGCCGCGATCGGCGCGCCGGGCTTGCCGTTTTCGCCCTTGCCGGCGCCCGAGGCGTCCGTTTCATAGGCGCCGACCTGCAGCGACAGCGCAGCGGCGGCTTCCGAGAGGGGCTTGCCCTGGGAGCGCAGGTCCTCGATCTTGTCGTGCAGTTTCTGGATTTCACCTCGCGCCTGGGCTTTCGCAATGCCGTCCTTGATCTGGTCCTTGACCTCAGCGAAGGGTTTTGCGGAGCCGGGCTCGATTTTCGCGACATTGACCAGGACCACGCCGAACTTGCCCTCGACCGGCGCGGCGACGCCCGGCTGCGACGTCGCGAAAGCCGCGTCGGCGACCGCCTTGTCGAAAATCGCGGCCTTGGTCGTCTCGCCAAGGTCGGCGAGCACGCCGCCCGCATTCTTGTCGGCGGCGACGGCGGCGAAAGTCTCGCCCGCCTTGATGCGCTGCTCGGCGCTTTCGGCCTGTCGCCGCGAGGCGAAGGTCAATTGCTGGAGGACGCGCTTTTCCGGAGTGGAGTAGAGCTTTTCCGCATTCAGATCGTAGTATTTTTGCGCTGACTTCGTCGGATATCTGAAGGGTCTTGGCCACCTGCTCGGGCAGGACGTTCAGCACGGTGACCTTCCGATATTCCGGCGTGCGATAGGCGTCCTTCCGCAGGTCGTAATAGGTCTTGATCGTCCTCGTCGCTGGGCGTGGCGGCGGTCGAGGCGGCAGGGGCGGGCAGCACGAAATAATCGGCCTTGCGCGTCTCGTTGGCGAAAGTGTTGATCGCCGAGAGCATGACCTGCGGCAGCTGGAAGCCGCCGTTCACCGCCGTCACGATCTGCTGACGCAGCTGCGTCCAGCCGCTGTTCGTGGACGTAGGCGGTTTCCGTGTAGCCGTTTTCGCGCAGGATTTCGTCGAGGCGCGCCTGGTCGAAGGCGCCGTTGAGCCCGGCGAAGGACTTGTTGGCCCGGATGGTCCTGGCGACCGCGGCGTCGGAAACCGCGAGCCCGAGCTTGGCTCCGGCCTGGTCGAGGGCGGCGCCGGTCAGGAGTCGCGTCAGCACCTGGCGATCGAGACCGATGGCGCGGGCCTCCTCATTGGTGATGGCGCGCCGCGCCTGGCGCTGCATGCCCTGCAACTCGGTCTGGTATTCGTTGCGGAACTGCGGCGCGCTCGATTTCCGCGTCGCCGACGGTCGCGAGCTGGTTGGCGCGGAAATTGGTGAAGACGTCGCGAATGCCAAAAAAGCCGAAGCCGATCACGATCAGGCCGGCGAAGGCGGCCAGAATGGCGCGGCCAAAAATATTCTTCGACATGATCCGCAGGCCGTCCAGCATTTTGCTTCTCTTGTGTCTTGGCGCCGGGGCGCGGTCGTGCGTCAAAAAAGATGCCCGTCGTCACGACGGGCTTTGGCGGCGGACTATAGAAACCCCGCCGCTCCCGCGCAATATCTTGAAAGGACGAAAATTGGCGCGGATTTGCGCGGATCGCTTGATCGCATGCCGTCTCGGCGAGATCAGCGACAGTCTCTGTCTCCCCGCATTTCCCCAGCGGGCCTTCTTCATGCGGATCGTCCCTCCGCTCTCCTCCAGGGCTGCAAGATGAAGGCGGCCGGATCTTGCGGGCGTGCGCGCCCGGGTAAAATCCGGCCGCCGCTTTCGTTCAGAGGCGCGCAAGCCCTTCCTCATAACTGATGCGGGGGAAGGTTTCGCCATATCCGGCGGCGCCGTCGGCGATGGCGTCGATCTTGGCGGCCGTGTCGAATTTCTTCATCTTGGTCTTGTCGAGATAGAGAAAGTCGACCAGTTCGTTGTAGACCGAAACGTCGTCATAGGGCAGGACGTAAAGCGATGTGTCTCCGAAGCTGATCTGGTAGCGATCGCCACGTTTCACGTCGGATACGTAGATGAAATACTTGCCGTCCGGTTTGACATTGGCGCCGAGGACTTCGACGAGTGCGGGAAGCTCCTTGAAACTTTCAAGCTGTCCCGCAAGGAAGCTCAGGCCGGTTTCGCCATCCTCCGCCGAGGCGAAGACCGCGCCGAGCGTCACCGGCGGGTCGAGGGCGAGGGCAATCTCGCCGCGAAAGCCGAAGCGGCCGGCGGCGTGAGTCGGGCCCTTGTGGGCCGGTTTTACCAGCCGCTCCTCGGAGTTGAGGCGCTGGAAGGCTGTGGTTTCGATGGAGGTCATGTTCGGCTTTCAGGTTGCGCGCTCTTTTCCGAAGGATTTCGGGAGTGTAGCGGCAGGGGGGCGGCTTTCGGCGGCGCGCGACCCTTCACGCAGCCGGGGAGCCGGCCGCGCTGTTGTTTGGCGCCTTTGTCTGCTCTGCTTTCCGACAATGGAGACTTCGCGACAATTCGGGCGAAGCGCGTCAATTGCGGCCTTGGGGCGGCGTTGGCCTGCGCGAGTCGCCGCAATGGCGATCAATCCGCGCGCCAGGAAGTCTCCTGTGCGCCCCGCGACGCAAGACCTGCGCCAATGAAAGCGCTTTGCTCCGCCTGCTTCAATCCGCCCCCTGTGCAAAGGTTTTTGGGTCTGCTATCCCCGGCGCAATTAAATTGAGGGATAGCACATGACTTCGATCCGTCCGCTCGCCGCCGGCAACTGGAAAATGAACGGAACCAAGGCCTCGCTGGCGGAAATCGTCGCCATAGCCGCGGCGGCGGGGAGCGAGGCGGGGGGCGCTGACGTGTTGATCTGCCCGCCCGCGACGCTGGTGGCGGCGGCGGTCGAGGCCGCAGGCGGAAAAATCGCCATCGGCGGCCAGGATTGCCATGCCAAGGCTTCCGGAGCGCATACCGGCGACGTTTCCGCCGAACAGCTGAAGGACGCGGGCGCGACTTTTGTGATTGTCGGCCATTCCGAGCGGCGCGCAGACCATGGCGAAAGCGACCAGATCGTGCGCGCCAAGGCGGAAGCGGCCTTGCGCGCTGCCATGGTCGCCATCGTCTGCGTCGGCGAGACGCAATTGCAGCGCGAGGCGGGCCAGACCCTGGCTGTCGTCGGCGGCCAGATCGCCGGCTCCCTGCCGCACGGCGCGACCGCGAAAAACCTGGTCGTCGCCTATGAGCCGGTCTGGGCGATCGGCACCGGCCTGACGCCGACGCTCGAGGATGTGGCGGAAGTCCACCATTTCATCCGTCACGAGCTGGTCGACCTCCTGCCCGGCGAGGGCGCCGGCGTTCGCATTCTCTACGGCGGCTCGGTCAAGCCCGCCAACGCAAGGGAATTGATGGCCGTCGCCGACGTCAACGGCGCGCTGGTCGGCGGCGCGAGCCTCACGGCCAAGGACTTTATGGGGATCGCCGGGGTTTACAAGTAAGGCGCGGGGTTCCCATCGGCTGGCTTTTGCTTTAAGACCCGCCGAAAGCGCCGTCGTTTTCGCGGTTTCGCGCGAAACAGGCTTTACCGCACTGCGGCAAAGCCTGTTTCCTCTTGTTAAACGCATATTCTTGTCCGAAAAGTCTGCAGCTTTTCGGGAATATGCTCAAAGGGTCCAAAAATGCAGACGGTTCTGATCGTCATCCATCTCCTCGTCGTGATCGCGCTGATCGCCACGGTCCTGCTTCAGCGTTCGGAAGGCGGCGCGCTCGGCATGGGCGGCGGTTCGGGCGGCTTCTTCACAGGACGGGGCCAGGCCAACGCCCTGACCCGCGCGACGGCGATCCTCGCCACATTGTTTTTCATCACCAGTCTGGCGCTGACCATTCTGGCTTCCTACACTCGCGCCCAGAAGTCGATCTTCGAATCACCCGCGTCGGCGCCGGCCAGTTCGTCGCAGGCGCCCGCCCAGCCCAAGGGCACGGTGCTCGACCAGCTCAAGGCGCGGGAAAAATCCGCGCCGGAGCAGGCCCCCGGCGGACCGGCGCCTGAACAGGCGCCCCCGCGTTCACAGTAAGGGCGTTACTTCGAGTTTCGGGGCCGGCTCGCCGGCCCTTGCGTCAGCAACCATCCGGCGGTTGACCGGCAGTGTCGGCGCGTGGCCTGAGCAGGGCTGCGCCGACGGCCGGGTCCCGCCCAAGAATCGAGGCGACCTCCGCATGGCGCGCTACATCTTCATTACCGGCGGCGTCGTGTCTTCGCTCGGCAAGGGTCTGGCCTCGGCGGCGCTGGGCGCCTTGCTTCAGGCGCGCGGCTATACGGTGCGGCTGAGAAAGCTCGATCCCTATCTCAACGTCGATCCCGGCACCATGTCGCCGCTGCAGCACGGCGAATGCTTCGTCACTGACGACGGCGCCGAAACCGATCTCGATCTCGGCCATTACGAGCGCTTCACCGGCCGCTCGGCCAATCGCATGGACAATGTGACCACCGGCCGCATCTACAGCGAAATCATCGCTCGCGAGCGGCGCGGCGACTATCTTGGCGGCACCGTGCAGGTCATCCCGCATGTCACCAACGCCATCAAGGAATTCGTCCTCGACGGCAATGAGGGCAATGATTTCGTGCTGGTCGAGATTGGCGGCACGGTCGGCGACATCGAGGCCATGCCTTTTCTCGAAGCCATCCGTCAGCTCGGCAACGACCTGCCACGCCAGCATTGCGTCTATATCCACCTGACCTTGCTGCCCTATATTCCCTCAGCCGGCGAGGTGAAGACCAAGCCGACCCAGCATTCGGTCAAGGAATTGCGCTCCATCGGCATCCAGCCGGACATATTGCTGTGCCGCGCCGACCGCGAAATACCGGCCGAGGAGCGCAGGAAACTCAGCCTGTTCTGCAATGTGCGGGAGACCGCGGTGATCGAGGCGCGCGACGTCGCCTCCATCTATGACGTGCCGCGCGCCTATCACGCCGCCGGCCTCGATCACGAGGTTCTCGCCGCCTTCGGCATCGAGCCCGCGCCGCGCCCCGACATGACCCGCTGGAACGAGGTCATGAAGGCCGTCCACAATCCCGAGGGCGAGGTGACCATCGCCATCGTCGGCAAGTACACGGGCCTCAAGGACGCCTATAAATCGCTGATCGAGGCGCTCGCGCACGGCGGCATTTCCAACCATGTGAAGGTCAATCTCGACTGGATCGAGTTGGAAATCTTCGAGCATCAGGATCCCTCGCCCTATCTCGAGCATGTGCACGGCATTCTTGTGCCCGGAGGCTTTGGTTCGCGCGGCTCGGAGGGCAAGATCGCGGCGGCGCGTTTCGCAAGGGAACGCAAGGTGCCCTATTTCGGCATCTGCTTTGGCATGCAGATGGCGGTGATCGAGGCGGCGCGGTCGCTCGCCGGGGTGGAAAAGGCCGGTTCGACCGAATTCGGCTTTACGCCCGAACCGGTTGTCGGCCTGATGACCGAGTGGCTGCGCGGGAACGAGTTGGAAAAGCGCGAAAAGAGCGGCAATCTCGGGGGCACCATGCGGCTCGGCGCCTATCCGGCGAGCCTGCGCCCCGGCTCAAAAATTGCCGAAATCTACGGCGCGACGGAGATTTCCGAGCGCCATCGTCACCGCTACGAAGTCAACATGGGCTATCGCGACCGGCTGGAGAAATGCGGCATGGTCTTCGCCGGGACCTCGCCGGACGGCTTGCTGCCGGAAACGGTCGAGCTCGAGAACCATCCCTGGTTCGTCGGCGTGCAATACCATCCCGAGCTGAAATCCCGCCCCTTCGGGCCGCATCCGCTGTTCGCCAGCTTTATCGCGGCGGCCAAGGCGCAAAGCCGGCTGGTGTGATTTCCGTCTGCCCGCACTGATTGGCGGCTGAGGGAATTTTCGGTCCGCGAACAATCCTCAGAGGGCGTTGTGGTCCATCTCGCCGGTGCGGATGCGGACCGCGCGATCAATTGGCGCGACGAAAATCTTTCCGTCTCCGATCGTTCCGGTTCGCGCTGATTTGACGATGGCCTTGACCGTCTGGTCCACCTGTTCTGACTGAACTGCGATTTCAATGCGCAGTTTCGGGATCATGATGACGGAATATTCAGACCCCCCGTAAACTTCAGTGTGACCTTTCTGGCGTCCGAATCCCTTGACCTCTGTGATGATCAGGCCTTGAACGCCAATATTGACAAGCGCGTCGCGCACTTCGTCCAGTAAAAAAGGTTTAATGATCGCGATTACGAGCTTCATTTGCATTCCAGTGAGTAAAAAAACAAATCGCCACAGTGGAGATTTATAAAGGGCAGGTCGTCAGACCTTCGCTGGTCTGTTCAGTTTATCCTCATATCTCCCATTTCCAGTGCATCTGAGCTTGGACGCCCCTGTTGGGCGCTTGGACCAGGAAATCGCACCGAAGCTGAGTTGATCGCAGCATTTGGTCCGTCGGGAATATAAAATTTATATCGTCTTTATGCCGAATACAAGAATTCTTATATAATCCTTACATGAGGTGGATTGACGCGGCGGGTGGCCCGCCGACTAGGGCGATCCACGAATGGCAAGCACCTGCCAGGCGTAGGCGAGCGTCACCAGCCATCCCGAAAAATAGATCATCGGACGCAATGGCATTCTCGCGACGCCCAGGATCATGCCGATGGCGTGCGCGACACGAAGCCAGAAGAAAATGATTGAGCACGCAATGGTCGTTGGCGTCGATATTTTGGCGATGGCGCCAATGAGGACGATGATGGCGAAGGGAACGAGTTGTTCCAGCAGGTTTTGATGCGCGCGAAGACTGCGATGGACCCAGGGCTCCATATTGCCGGGATCCGCAGGCCGAACGAAGAGAACATCCTTCCCTTGGAAGTCGGTGACGTTCACGCCGATTATGTAAGGAATCCAGAGCGATCCCGCGAGGAGAGCGGTGTAGGCGAGCCAGGTGAGTTCCGTGGTCATGGTCCGGAGCCGTGTTTCCGAATGCGAGCTTTCGCTTCACGCAAGTCCGCTCGCTTTTTTTGGTTCCTGCGAGGGCTTACAGTCGGGCAGGCTCAATCGACGATCGGCGGAGCGTTCGCCTCCGAAAAACCCGCCGCGGCGAGGCGGGTGAGCGTCGCCTTGAGGCCGGCCGTGTCAGGGCAGATCGCAAGCCATGTCATCTTGCCCCATGCCAGACGGACCATGTGATAGCCGGGATTTTCCGTGCGCACGCCGTCGGCGCCATTGTTGCTTTCGCGCCATTCGACAATCGCCAGCGTATTCCAGGGGGGGCCGCTGACTTTGATTTCGTGAATCGCAAATTTGATCCCCGGCAGGAGGCGGTAAAGCCGCTCGTACCAGATTTTCGTCGCAGCGAGCGTGTGGCGGGCGCCGCCCATGGCGCTGTCGCCGATGAAACTGTGCGTGAAGCGCGAGGCGAAACCCGCCAGCACTGGTTCGGCGTCACCGCGCCCGACGGCGTCGAACAGGGCGATGATTTTGCGGCGGACAATGGCGTGATACATAACCAGCTCCCTTGAAGAGCGCCACCTTCGCTCCGCTCGCAATGACGGGTGGAGAAGAAGGTTGTTTGATTGAACTCATAAGGGGGCATTGCGTTCAATTATGCAACCTACTAAATTGGGCGCATGGAAAGAACCTCTTTCGCCGACATGCGCTGCTCCCTGGCGCGGACCCTCGAAAAAATCGGCGACTGGTGGACGCCGCTGATCCTGCGCGATCTTTTCCTGGGCGTCAGGCGTTTCGACGCTCTCGTCGAGGATCTCGGCATTTCGCGCAATTTGCTGACGAGTTGCCTCAGGGCGCTCGAATTGCAGGGAATGATTTCCCGCCGCGCCTACCAGCAGAAACCGCTCCGGCATGACTATGCGCTGAGCGACGCCGGGCGTGACCTCGTGCCGATCCTGCTGGCCCTGACGGCCTGGGGCGACCGGTGGGCGCAGCCGGAGGAGGGGGCGCCATTGCTGTTCCGCCACAAGAATTGCGGCCATATGTTCGTGCCGCGCGTGACCTGTTCGGCCTGCGGAGAAACCGTCGCGGCGGAGGCGGTCGATGTCCTTCCAGGACCGGGCGGGACGGTCGCCCCGGGCACGAAAATCGTCGCGCAACTTGTTGCGGCGCAAGTCGCCAGCGGTCGGGATCGCGCCTGAACCCTCCGGCCGATTGACCCGAGACGAAATCTGGCGTCTTTAAGGCAAGGGCGTGACGATGCGCCGCGAGGGGGCTGTTTTTGGCGCGAGGTCTTGCGAGCTTCAGGCAGGCTGGTTTCTGGCGACGGACCGTCGTCGGACTTGCGGCGCTCGCCCTGATCCTGCAAGGCCTGAGCCTGTTCGTCCCCTCCGCGCGGCTCTCGCCCGCCGAGGCGGCCTACCAGGTCCTGGCCAGCCTGCCCGGCGCCAGCACCGCGGCGCCGATCCTCTGCCTCAATGTCGATGGCGACGGCAAGACGCCCGTCCATCATCATGATTTGGGCTCCTGCCCGATGTGCCAACTCGTCGGCGCAAGCCTCGCCGGCGCCCCAGAGGCGCCCGGCGTCGCGGTTTTCGCGCCGCGCCTGCTTGGCGTCCTGTCCGCCGTCGCGCAGAAAGCGGCGCCGCGCGCGCCGCCGCACCTCGCCGCCAATCCTCGCGGTCCCCCCGTTACGGTCTGATTTTGCCGCGCATTTTGCGCGAATTCGCGGCGCAGCCTTCCGGCGCGCCCAGAATGCCGCCTCGCGCGGCAAGACCCTGATAGTCGAGATTCCAATGAAAAATTCAATGATACGCGCGGGCCTCGGCGCCCTGCTTCTTTCCGCCGTCAGCACCCAGGCGCTCGCCTGCGCCTGCGGCTGCGGCGTCTTCGATATTGGCGGATTTAACTTCGGCCAGTCCGGCGGCCCCATGGGCATTACGGTCTGGGGCCGCTACGATTACATGGACCAAAACCAGAATTTCGAGGGAACCTCGAAAGCGCCGGCGTCCGACAATTCCGACAAGGAAATCCGGACATCCTTCTATACTGTAGGAGGCTCCTACATGATCAATCGCGACTGGGGCGTCATGGCGATGATCCCCTTCTACCAGCGGGCCTTCACCACGACCTATTCGCCCGACGGCATGACGAATTATATCGGGACGTTCAACATGTTCGCTCCCGGCGATTTGAAGGTCATGGGCTCGTATTCCGGCTTCATTCCGGACCATTCCTTCGGCGTGCTGTTCGGCTTGAGGTTACCGACGGGACAATGGCGCAGCCCGACCTATACGGTCGGCGGAACGACCTACAGCATTGCCAACGGCAATTCGATCTACGATCGCGACTCGCTGCCGGGAACCGGCTCGACCGACGTCATCATCGGCGCATTCAAGCGGGGATTCCTCACCGATGACCAGAAGCTGGTTTATTTCGTCCAGGCGACCTACGAATTCGCCTTCATGACGATCGAGGGCTATCGTCCCGGCAATGAACTCGACGCCGCTGCCGGCCTCTCTTACGATTTCGGCGCCTATGGACCCTTCACCAGCGTCGCGCCGCTCGGGCAGGTTCTCAATTCCTGGCGCAAGAACGACAGCGGCTGGGCGGGCGTGCCTGATCCGCTGAATTCCGGCTATGAACGCGTGCTGCTCTCGCCGGGGCTCAACCTTGGTGTCGGCGCATTCAACATCTATGCTGACGTCGAAATTCCCGTCTATCAATTCGTCAATCACGCGGCAAACGTGGGCATCGAAGGCACGGATGGCCAGCTGATCGCTTCGACCCTCTATAAATTGCAGGTGAGCTATGCTTTCTAAGGTCCTCATCCTCGCCGTCGTGGCATTGACGGCCGCCGCGCCGACCGCGGCGCAAAGCGCGGACTTTTCCGGTCCGGGCCTGCACGGCGGCGCGGTCAGCCTCGCCAGCCATCGCGGCCATGTCGTAATCGTCAATTTCTGGGCGAACTGGTGCCCCGGCTGCCGGTTGGACATATCGGCGGTCAACGCTTTCTACAGCCGTTTCCACGGCAAGGGCGTCGACATGATCGGCGTCAACCAGGACTTTCTCGGCGACCGCGACAAGGCGGCGGCGATGGCGGCGCGCATGTCCTACCCTTCCGCCATGGCGCGGGAAGCCAGCGTGAATTCGTTCGGTACGCCCAGCGGTCTGCCGGCCGCCTACATTATCGATCGCGAGGGCCGGATACAGGGCGAAATTCATGGAGGCGAGCACGGCTTGTCCGAGCAGGCGCTGGAAGCCGCCGTGGCGCCGCTGCTGGGGCATTGATCGGCGGCGCGGCTTTCGGCAAGGCGGGCGCCGCGCGGTCCATTTCAGAGGGTGGGCATGTCTCAATTCCGCTTTTTCATATTGGCGATCTTCGGCATCGCCATGGCGGCGCCTGACGCCCTTGCGCATGCCCGGCTGAACCATGCCGTTCCCGCCGTCGGCAGCCGTGTTTCGGGCGGTCCGTCCGAACTCGAACTGAGTTTTTCGGAAGGCGTCGCGGCGGGCTTTTCCGGCGTGGAGATCGCGTCGGCGGAAGGCGGCGCCGTTGCCGCGGGCAAGGCGACGCTCGATCCTGACAAGCCCAATGTCCTGCATGTCCGGCTCGGGCAAGCGCTGAAGCCGGGCGTCTATGTTGTCCGCTGGCATGTGGTGTCTGTCGACACGCATCGCACCTCTGGAAGCTACAAGTTCACGGTTGAGCCGTAATGCTGACCACGGACGCGGCGCCACAGGCGCTTGTCGTCGCCCGCTGGCTGCATTTCGCGGCGGTCTTTGCGCTGTTCGGAACTTCGCTGTTCTGGCTGGCGCTGGGCGAGGGCGGCTGGCCCCGAAGCTTTCGCGCCTCGATGGTTCTGCTGCGTCTAGCGGCGATGGTGGCGGCCCTGTCCGGACTCGCCTGGCTGGCCGCCATGCTGCTCAACATGACGGAGGGCGTGGTTGATAGCGATGCGCTGGGCGTCTTTTTCCTGCAGACGCCCTTCGGGCCATTTGCCGCCTTGCGGCTCGGGCTGCTGGCGGCGGGCCTGCTCGCTCTTCCCTTGAGGGGGCGGGCGCTTTGCATGGCCATGGCCGCCATCGGGGCCCTGTTGCTGGTCGACCAGGCCTGGCTCGGTCATGCGGCGCAAGGCGGCGCGGGTTTTCGCGGCGGCGCGATGATCCTGGTCTATTGCATCCACGTGCTGGCCGCCGCCGCATGGCTTGGCGGATTGCCGCCGCTGCTGCTGGCGCTTGTCGAACAAAGCGATTTCGCGGCGGACGCGCGCGAAGCGACTTGCTCGCTGCTGGCGCGCTATTCCCGGTTGGCCCTCGCCGCGGTGATGCTGCTTTTCGTCAGCGGCTTGGCCAATGCCGGTTTCCGGGTCGGCGGCGCCTTTGGCAGGCTGCTCGGCAGCGAGTACGGACAGCTGCTGGCGATGAAAGCGGCGTTGTTCGCCTCGATGCTGGGACTCGCTTTGTTCAATCCATTCGTGGCCATGCCGGCGCTGCCGGCGCGCGCGCCGGCGCTGCGAATGAGCGTGACGCTGGAACTGACGCTGGGCGTCGTCGTTCTCGCCGTCACGGCGGCGCTCGGCGTCACGCCGCCACCCTGACGCGGCGCCCCTTGCGGCGGCGTCCGGCATCGCCGATAAGGCGGGGAACGCCTCCCACCCTTTACAGAACCCATGTCGCGGAAAATCGTCGCCCTTGCCTTTGCCGCCGCCGGAAAAGCCGAAATGGCCGCTGGCTGGGCGCGGCTTGGCTTCAGCCCGGAGAAGGGCGCCATTGCGCTCGCGGACGGCGTCACCCTCGATTTCGCCGGGCATGACGATCCCGGCGCGGAAGTGGCGGGCGGCGCGACGTTGCTTGGCTTGTCCGGCGACGCCGACGCGCATTTGACCGCGCGCCCCCAGTCTTTCGAGGGAATGGCCTGCATGTTTGCGCTTGCGGCGGCGCGCAAGTCGGGCGGGGCGGCTCACCCCAATGGCGCGCTGAGCCTGAAACGCATTGCGGCGGTCGCGGACGACCCGGCTGATTATGCCGAAATCCTTTCGAAAATCACGGGGCGGCGGGAAATGCTGGCGACGTCCGCTGGCCTTGAAATCGGCCTCGACGGCGCAAGGCTCGATGTGCTGACGCCCGCGGCTTTCGCCTTCAGATATGGCTCTGCGCCTGCGGCAGGGCTCGGCTTTCGCGTCGCGGGAGTGTCGTTCGGCGTCGCCGATCCCGGCAAGACCGAAAACTATCTGCAATCGCAAGGCGTCGGGACGAGGTCTGCGCCCGGAGGGCTTGTCGTCGCTCCCGGCGAAATGCGCGGCGTTGAAAAATGCGGCGTCCTCGTGGGTTTTGAACGGGAATGAAGGGAAACTGCATGTCGGAAGCGCGCAAGGCGGATGGAGTGGTGACGGTCGGCGAGGGCGCGCGCGCCGCGCGTTTCGGCAATGATCTGCCGTTCGCCCTGATCGCCGGCCCCTGCGCCATGGAAAGCCGCGATCATGCGCTGTTCATGGCGGAAAAACTCGGCGCTCTCTGCGAAAAGCTCGGCATCGGCCTCGTCTACAAATCCTCATTCGACAAGGCCAATCGCACCTCGGCCGCCGGGCGGCGCGGCATCGGCCTTGATGCGGCGCTGAAAATCTTTCGCGAGATCAAGGAAAAATTCGGTCTGCCCGTAGTCACCGACGTGCATGAGAAAGAGCATTGCGCGGTCGTCGCCGATACCGTCGACCTCTTGCAGATACCGGCCTTTCTTTGCCGCCAGACGGACCTGCTGCTGGCGGCCGCGGCGACCGGCAAGCCGGTCAACGTCAAGAAGGGGCAGTTTCTGGCGCCCTGGGACATGAAGAATGTGGCGGCGAAGATCGTCGATGCGGGCAACGCGAGGGTCATGGTGACCGAACGCGGCGCATCCTTCGGCTATAATACGCTGGTCACCGATTTTCGCGGCCTGCCGATCATGGCGGACCAGATCGGCGCTCCCGTGATTTTCGACGCCACCCATTCCGTGCAGCAACCGGGCGGGCAGGGAACGGCCTCCGGCGGCCAGCGCGAATTCGTCCCCGTCCTGGCGCGCGCGGCCATTGCGGTCGGGGTCGCCGGTCTTTTCATCGAGACGCATGACCGGCCGGACGAGGCCTTTTCAGATGGGCCGAACATGGTTCCTCTCGCCGAAATGGAAGACCTGCTCGCCCGGCTGATGGCCTTCGACCGGCTAGCCAAGGGGCATTAACCGCGCCCCGAGTTGCATACGGCGGCGAAACGTTCGCCGCCGCATCGTGTCGCTATCACCTGTGATGGTGATGGTGGCCGCAATGCCAGCAGCCATGATGACGGTGGTGATAGCCCCAGGCCGAGGCGGGGGCGACGGATGCGGCCAGCGTGGCCACGAGCATGGCGGCGGCGAGAAGAGACTTGAGCATTGGCTACTCCATGTTCCGGCCATGAGAAAAATCGGCGCCGGATTTGGGCAGTATCAGCCCGGCGGATGAACGTGAGCTGAACCTTGGCGCGTGGCGTCGTTAACTCCCGGAGTTTCCGTTTTCGGCTTTCCAGCGGAATTTCGCGCTGTTTTGCCGCGTATCGCCCGGCGGCTTGGGGCGATAAAGAAAACCTGCAGCCAAGATCAAGATGCCACAACTATTAACGTGTAAAAGCAAGCGAGTGTTGGTTTAGCTTACGCACGTAAGCAGCACTGATACGCATTATTAACCATGTTCTTGGTGAAAATTAAGCATTAACGCTTGTTTATATTAGTTCGTTGAAATTACTTGTACTCATCCGCTTAGGGGCGTCCAATGAATCTCGCTTCGATCTTTCTACTGGGAATACTCGTCGTGGCCAGCTCCGCATTGGTCACTTACGCCATAAGCATTTCGAGGGAACGCTTGTGGCTGCGAAGCAAAAAATCCGAAGAACTCTATCACAAGGCCGAGGAGACCTATCTCGACCTGTGCAACTATTTCCGCGCGCATTACGAGATGAGCCGAACTGTCGTCAACCAGAACAATTCGCGCGACATTGCGGCGATCAACCGCCATATCGTCGATCTGAAAATCCTGGTCGGAATCTACTTCCCGGCGCTCGGTCCGCAATTGAACGGTTGCGTCCATGCGACCGCGACCGCCTTCGACATGCTCAGGCTTGCAGAAGCCGCCGACGAGACCAACCGCGACAGGGCGATTCATTCGCTCGATTTCGCGGTCAGCAGCGTCAAGGAGAGCTTCGACCAGTTCAAGGCGGGAATATTGACCTGCGGGCGCGTCGACCGAACCGGCCGGTTTTCGGACGCACTGATGAACCGCGGCCATCGCATCCAGTCGGAGCGGGTGCTGTCCGTCGCGGCCTGATGTCGTCCTGGGCGATCCCGGCAAAAACCGGAATCGCCCTGTTCAACGCCTCGATCAGGCGGAGCCGAAGACGCGCGCAAAAATCGTGTCGACGTGCTTGAGGTGGTAGCCGAGGTCGAATTTTTCTTCGAGTTCGGCATCGCTCATCAGCTGCTTGACGTCCGGATCCTTCTTCGAGAAGGTCGAGGAAGTCGCCTTCGCCGCGCCAGACCGGCATGGCGTTGCGCTGCACGAATTTATAGGCGTCCTCGCGCGAGGCGCCCTTTTGCGTCAGCGCCAGCAGCACGCGCTGCGAATGGACGAGGCCGCCGAGCAGGTCGAGATTCTTCTGCATGTTCTGCGGATAGACCAGCAGCTTGTCGATGACATTGGTCAGGCGCGCCAGCGCGAAATCGAGCGTCACCGTGGCGTCGGGGCCGATCATGCGCTCGACGGAGGAATGCGAAATGTCGCGCTCGTGCCACAGCGCCACATTCTCCATGCGCCGGGATCGCCATGCCGCGCACGAGGCGCGCGAGTCCCGTGAGGTTTTCGGTCAGGACGGGATTGCGCTTGTGCGGCATGGCGGAGGAGCCCTTCTGGCCCTCCGAGAAGAATTCCTCGGCTTCCAGCACTTCCGTGCGCTGCAGGTGGCGGATTTCGATGGCGAGCCGCTCGATGCAGGAGGCGACGACGCCAAGCGTGGCGAAGAACATGGCGTGGCGGTCGCGCGGGATGACCTGGGTCGAGACCGGCTCCGGCTTCAGCCCCATCTTTGCCGCGACATGCTCTTCGACGCGCGGGTCGATATTGGCGAAAGTGCCGACCGCGCCTGATATGGCGCAGGTGGCGATTTCCTCGCGGGCATCCACCAGCCGCGAACGGCAGCGGGTGAATTCGGCATAGGCCTCGGCCAATTTCAAACCGAAAGTGACGGGTTCCGCATGGATGCCGTGCGAGCGGCCGATGGTCGGAGTCAGCTTGTGCTCGAAGGCTCGGCGCTTGATCGCGGCCAGCAAGGCGTCGACATCGGCGATGAGAATGTCGGCGGCGCGGGTCATCTGTACCGACAGGCAGGTGTCGAGCACGTCCGACGAGGTCATGCCCTGGTGGACGAAGCGCGAATCCGGCCCGATGAACTCGGCGAGATGGGTCAGGAAGGCGATGACGTCATGCTTGGTCACGCGCTCGATCTCGTCGATGCGATCGACGTCGAACGTGACCTTGCCGGCCTTTTCCCAGATATTCTTGGCGCTCTCCTTGGGAATGACGCCGATTTCGGCGAGGGCGTCGCAGGCATGGGCCTCGATCTCGAACCAGATCTTGAAACGGGTCTGCGGCTCCCAGATGGAAACCATTTCGGGACGGGAATAGCGGGGGATCATAGGGTCTCTTTCAGAACGTGTCGGTCATGTGGTGAGAAGGGAAGCAGCAGCCTGGCGGCTACGCCACTTCCCCCGCGCAAGCTGCGCGGACAGGCGGATAGCGTCGATATTCTTCCTGTAGTGATCCGGGCCGCCCTTGAACACGGCGGAGCCTGCGACCAGCCAGTTGGCGCCGGCGGCGACAATGTCCATGGCGTTCTCCGGGGTGACGCCGCCGTCGACTTCGAGATCAATAGGACGATCGCCGATCATCGCTTTGATCCGGCGCAGTTTTTCAAGACCCGACGGAATGAATTTCTGGCCGCCGAAACCCGGATTGACGGTCATGACGAGGATCAGGTCGATATCGTCGAGCACATAGTCGAGCACGTTTTCCGGCGTTGCGGGATTGAGGGATACGCCGGCTTTTTTGCCCAGGGCGCGGATCGCCTGGAGAGAGCGGTGCAGATGCGGGCCGGCCTCGGCGTGGACAGTGATGATGTCGGCGCCGGCTTTTGCGAAGGCCTCCAGATAGGGATCGGCCGGCGAGATCATCAGATGCACGTCGAAGATCTTGTCGGTTGTGCCGCGCAAGGCCTTCACCACATCTGGGCCGATGGTGATGTTGGGCACAAAATGCCCATCCATGACGTCGACATGCACGACATCGGCGCCGGCCGCGACAATGGCGCGGATTTCCTCGCCGAGCTTTGAAAAGTCGGCGGAAAGGATGGAGGGAGCGATTTTCAGCGGGCGCATGGGCCAGTTTCCAGGGAGAAAAGTCTAGACCCGGTCCTACAGGATCGCAGTCCCCGCGTCCATATGAAGGCAAGGCTGGCGCCCAAGTTGCAGGGCTTGCTCGGCCGAGGGGATGCGAAATGCGGAAGACGGACGTGGCTGTTCTAGGCGCCGGCATTGTCGGAACGGCCACGGCCTTGCAAATCCAGGCGCGAGGCCGGAGCGTCCTGCTGATCGACCGGCGCGGGCCCGGCGAGGAGACATCCTACGGCAATGCCGGGCTGATCGAACGCGCCTCCGTCTTTCCCTATCTTTTCCCGCGCGATTTTTCTGCGCTGGCGAAATACGCCTTCAACAGCGCCAATGAAGCGCGTTACCAGCTCGCCGACCTGCCGCATTTCGCGCCCTGGCTCGCCCGTTACTGGTGGGAGAGCGAACCGCAGCGGGCTTACGCGCACGCGATGGCCGCGCTGCCGCTGGTCGAGGCCTGCCTGAGCGAGCACGAAAGGCTGATGGCCGAGGCCGGCGTGCCGGGGCTGCTGCGGAAAACCGGCTGGCTCAAGCTTTTCCGCAGCGAAAAGACTTTTGCAGCGGGGCGCGAGGCGGCGAAGAGGATCGAGCCTTTCGGGCTCAAGACCGCCTTTTACGATTCCGCCGCGCTGAACAAGGTAGAGCCTTGCCTGAGCGGCGTGTATGGCGCCGTTCACTATCTTGACCCCGCTTCGCTTTCCGATCCGCTCGCCCTGACGAGGGCTTACGAAAAACTGTTCGAGCAGCGTGGCGGGATTTTTTTGCACGGTGATGCGGGGACGTTGCGGCCTGCGTTCGAAGGCTACGGCGTCGAGACGGAGCAAGGGCCCGTGCTGGCGCGCGAGGTCGTCATCTGCCTCGGCCCCTGGTCGGACCTGGCGCTCGTCCCGCTCGGCTATCGCGCGCCCTTGGCGGTCAAGCGCGGCTATCACATGCATTTCGCGCCCGCCGAGGGCGCCTCGCTCGCCCATCCCGCGCTCGACGCCGACAATGGCTTTTTGCTGGCGCCCATGGCCAGGGGGATCCGATTGACGACCGGGGCGGAATTCGCCCGCCGTGACGCCGCTCCCGATTATACGCAGATCGACGCCAGCGAGGTTTGGGCGAAAAAATTGTTCCCGCTGGCGGGGCGGCTCGACCCGAAACCCTGGATGGGCTGCCGGCCCTGCTTGCCTGACATGCTGCCGGTGATCGGCTCGGCGCCGCGCCACAAGGGGCTGTGGTTCAATTTCGGCCATCAGCACCACGGGCTGACGCTTGCCGCCGTCTCCGGCCGCCTGCTGGCGGAAATGATGACAGGCGAAACGCCCTTCGCCGATCCGAAGCCTTTCGGGATCGAGCGCTTCGCATGAAAAAGCCGGCGTCGCGGGGTCGACGCCGGCTCTCTCTTCCTTCACGCCAGGGGCGAGAGGATCAGCAATGCATGATCACCAGCGGCGGCGGCGCGGGCCCCAGCCGCCACGATTGGGAACGCAACGGCCCCAGGGATTGGCGTGCCAGCCCGGTCCGCAGCGCCAGCCAACATGCTCGATCGGGGCGGACTGCGACACGCCTGAGACACTCGCGAGCGGCATGGCGCCAGCCTGTTCGGCGCCGGCCAAAGTCGCGCCGATCAGGGCGGCGGCGAGAAGGATTTTCTTGGCTGCAGACTTCATTTGCGTTCCTCCTATTGGGGAAGGTCAATCTAGGCGGCGCGGATGAACGAGATGTGAACTTGAGAGCGATGGCTTCGGGCAAGTTCCAATGGCGAAACTCCTTTGCGACAAGCTTCGCGACCGTGTTAAGGATGCGGGGCTTCATGAATGGGGAAACACGGTTTGGTCGGGACTCGCAGCAGCTATTTCGGCACTATGCTGCGGGCCTCCGCGGTCGTCTGGCTGCTGGTCGGCGTCGGCGCCGCCCGCGCTCATGATTCCTCCGAATCGAAACTTGCCAGGGAAACGCCCTCGGCGCTCGAAGGCGAGGAAGGCTCGGCCGACGAGTTCGAGACCAAGCATATATTCGGCTTCACCGAGGGATCCGACGTCGGCGAGGCCGGCGGCCGCGAGGCGGAATTCACGACTTCGGCGGGAATCGGCAAGCAGGGAGGCGGGCGCTACGGCGCCGTCGAGCAGGAGGCGACCTACGAAGGGGCGGCGACGAACCAATTCGGTTACGAGTTGAACCTGCACGGCGTCGCACAGACGATGAGCAATGTTCCTGGCCTGTCGAACCTCAGCCAGACGACTTTTTCCGGGGTTTCCGTCGCACCGAAATATATTTTCCTGCGGCGGGGCGTCGATGCGCCCTTTGGCCTCGCGGTTTCCATTGAACCGGAATTCGATCGGATCGATCCCGTCATCGGCGCCCATTCACGCAATTTCCTGGCGGCGACGCGCGTCTATCTCAACTCCGAACTGATCGACAAAAAGCTTTATGTGGGCGCCAATCTGGTCTTTTCGCCGGAAGTCGACAATGAAGTGGGGTCGGGCATCAGCCAGTACGCCCTGTTCGGCGCGAGCGGCGCGTTGACCTATAGAATAACGCCGAAAATCGCAATCGGCGGCGAGATCGAGCATTACGAGGTCTATAATTCGCTTGGCTTCGCCAATCGGACGGGGGCCGGCGCCTATCTCGGCCCGACCTTCAACATACAGATCACGCCGAAAATGTTTCTCGCGGCAGCGTGGTCGTCGCAGATCGGCGGCCGCCCTGCCGACGCCTCCGCCAATACCCTTGCGCTCTACAACCAGTCGGACATAGCCCGCCAGCGCGCGCGTCTGGTCATCGGCGTCGAGTTTTAGGCAGCCGGGCGATAAAGCATTTTCGAGCGAAGTGGATTCCAGTTCGCGTTAAGACCCGAAGGGCCGCGTTAGCGAATATGCGTGAAAACAAGAAACTAGAGCCTCTTCGGTGAACCGGAGTTCACCGAAGAGGCTCTAGTCCCCCAGCGGGCTCAGGCCGAATTCCAGAAAGCGCGGCTCGTTGGCCAGGGTCTCGATCAGGGCGTGGCTGGCGTTCCTGTCGGCGGTGGCGAGCACGGCGCGAAAATCGAGAAACTTTCCCTCTCCCGCGCCGTGGGCGCTGAGTGTCGACACCTTGCAACCGTGCTTCGCCAGCAGGGCGACTATCGCCGGTTCGTGCATCGCCTCGGTGCGGTTCTGCCGGAGATGCAGCTGCATCTCGTGTTCGCTGCGCAACAGGCGCTCGCACCAGCGCAGGGAAGTCAAGGCGAGCAATGTCAGGATGGTCGTGGCGACGGCGGGGAAGTAAAAGCCCAGGCCGATCATCATGCCGATGGTCGCGGTGCACCAGAGCGAGGCGGCGGTGGTCAGGCCGCGCACCGAAAAGCCCTCTTTGAGAATGCCGCCGGCCCCGAGAAAGCCGATGCCGCTCATCACGCCCTGGATGACATGGGTGGAGGTTCCATCGAAGGGACGTTCGACAACGACGCTCTGCCAGGAATAGACGCCGATCATCATCAATTGCGCGGTCCCGAGGCAGACCAGCGCGTGTTCGCGCAGGCCCGCCATGCGTCCGCGCCGACTGCGTTCGACGCCGATCAATCCGCCGGCGAGGAGGGCGCCGAGAAGCTGCAGGGAAATGGTCCAGTAGGCCGCGCTCATTTGAAATAAAACTCCATTGCCGCGAATTCGCAGTTCAGCGAAAGTCGCGCGCAATGGTTATTTTTTCATCGCCTGTGGATGTGGGGCGGATTTTTATTTCCATAACGCGAGGGGCGTTTTCGAAAACAGCGCCGCGCCACGCCGCCTGCCGGTTTCGATCGCCACGAATTTCAACGCGGCTTCGCGGCTGACAAACATGCCGCCTTCGCGTCCCTCAGAATCCATGGCTATCCAGTGGCCATGCTCATCTTGTCCGACAAGGAAACGAGAATGGGAAAGAGTGCGGAATCGTTCAGGAGGTTTTTCCGCACGAAGGGCGACGGCCATTGGAGCACCATTTTTCAAACGATCTAACGCGGCCCTTCGGGTCTTAACGCGAACCGGAATCCACTTCGCTCGAAAATGCTTTAGATGGACCGCGGCCATGTTTTGCTTCAAAAGCGGGTAAGGAATCGATACGGGAATTGTCTCCCCGGATTAAATTTGAATAATGAATTGCCGGGCGCGAAAGGCCGTGGTTATTTTTTTACCGAGTCTGCCGGCTGACTTTCGGTTTCGGCCGCCAGCGCGGCTGCCGCGCCGCGCCAGGCCTCGGGGCTTCGGTCCTGGTCAAGGTGCTGAAGGAAGGCCCAGGCGATTTCGAGCCGCTCCGCGCCGTCCTCGCTGAGGTCGTCGCCGAGCTCAAAACTCTCGCCGCGCACGCAGAGCAGGAAGGCTGGCGGCGGCGTCTTGCCCGTGACTTTCCGGAACACCGCCAGCACGGATTCCGGCGGCAGGGCGTGGCTGGTGTGCGTCATGCCCTCGCGCGGAAATATTTCGCGGAAGGAAAATGGCGCGGGCGTGCCAGTTCCGGCGTCGAGGAACAGCGCGAGTTCGGCGCCTTCGAGATCGAGCGCATGTTCCAGCTGGAGCTGCCAATCCTCGATGGTGACAGCTTCCGCCCAGCGCGCCTCTTCGATGCGCGAGAGCAGCAGGGGCCCGACGCCATCATCGCCGCGCGAAACATTGCCCCAGCCGAAGATGACAAGCTGCATGTGACCAGGGTTCCGCCTGTTGCTGGGCCTAGGCCTTCATCAAGCCGCCGCGAAATTCTTCCTGCCCCGGCTGACCAGCGCCCCTTGCGCGTCGACCAGGTCCACTTCCAGCGGCATCTGGCCGATGGCGTGGGTGGCGCAGGACAGGCAGGGATCGTAGGCGCGGATTGCGACTTCGATGTGGTTGAGCAGTCCCTCGGTGATCTCGCGGCCGGTCAGGTATTGCGTGGCCACCGCGCGGATCGCCTCGTTCATCGCCTGGTTGTTGTTGGTGGTTGACACGATGAGGTTGCAATAGCTCACGAGATCGTCCGCGCCGACGCGATAATGGTGGAAGAGCGTGCCGCGCGGCGCCTCGATCACGCCGTAGGCCTCGCCCTTGCGCTCGCCCTTGTCGGCCATCAGATCGTTTCCCAGGATATCGGGATCATCGAGCAATTCGCGGATCGTCTCCACCGCATGCAGCGCTTCGATCATGCGCGCCCAATGGAACAGCAGCGTGCCGTGGGAGGGCTTGCCGCCGCCAAGCGCCATGAAGTTCTTCCGCTCGGCTTCCGCAAGTTCGGTCGGGATGAAGTCGCAAATTTGCATGCGGGCGAGCGGGCCGACCTTGTACCAGCCCTGTTCCGCGCCGAGCGCCTTGATATGCGGGAACTTCATGTAGCTCCAGGGTTTGACCTCCTCCTGCAGCACGTCCTGATAGGTCTCGTAATTCACATGGTCGAAGATTGTGTTTCCATCGGCGTCATGCGCGCGCAGACCGCCATGATAGAGATCCATCGCCCCGCGCTTGTCGACGAAGCCCATCATGCTCGAGCGGAATTCGCCGAAGCCATTGTAGAAGGCCGGATTTGCCGCATGGAGCTTTTCGATCATCTTGACGGCGTCGCGCGCCCACCCGATCATCTGGTCGATGTTTTGCCGCATCTCGTCGCGCTCTGACAGCGTCAGCGCCTTGTTGACGCCGCCGGGTATCGCGCCCGTGCCGTGGATGCGCTTGCCGGCCGTGTGGCGGATCACTTCCTGTCCGTATTTGCGCAGCAGCACGCCCTGTTTCGCGATTTCAGGATAGTCCGCGGCGACGCCGACAATGTTGCGGCGGGTCGGCTCGCTGTCGAAGCCGAGCAGCAGGTCGGGCGAAGCGAGATGGAAGAAATGCACGGCGTGCGATTGCAGGATCTGGCCGTGATGCATGAGGCGGCGCAGTTTTTCGGCGGTCGGAGTCAGCGTGGAATAGCCGGCTATGCCGTCCATCGCCTTCACGGCTGCGAGATGATGGCTGACCGGGCAGATGCCGCACAGGCGCTGCACCAGCACCGGGACTTCCCAGAAGGGACGTCCCTCGATGAAGGCTTCGAAGCCGCGGAATTCGACGATGTGCAGCCGGACCTGATGAATCCTGTTAGCGTCGTCGAGCAGGATCGTCACCTTGCCGTGGCCTTCCACGCGAGTCACCGGATCGATGGCGATGCGGCGGAGTTTTGCGGGCGCTTCGGCGGTTTCAAGGGCGGACATCAAAATCTCCATGGCGGCGAACGAAAGGACCGGTTTTCGTTGAACAGCCGCGTCAAAGGGGAATCGAAAAGTCGTGCGTTCCAGTGGAACGCACGACACGCTAGTCGAATCGCAGGAGTTGGTATTCGAGGCGCGGTTGGCGCCCGCCGATCAGGTCGGTGAGATATTTCCAGAGCGTGTCGCCGGAAGGCGGGCAGCCGGGAATGAAATAGTCGACGCGGACTATTTCGTTGATCGGATAGACCTTGTCGAGCAGCAGCGGCAGTTCGGGGTCGTTGGGGACCTTCGATTGCACGCCGGGGCTCGAATTTGCGCCCGGGCGCGAATTCGAGCCGGGCATGTCGCCATAGACTTTCTGCAAGATGTCTCCGACGTCGAGATGGTTGCGTTCCGCCGGCAGGCCGCCATTGATGGCGCAGGCGCCCACGGCGACCAGAACCCTGCAATGGGCGCGCATTTCCCGCAGCACATGCACGTTTTCCGAGTTACAGACGCCGCCTTCCACCAGGCCGACGTCGCAGGGACCGAAATGCTTGATGTCGGTGATCGGCGAGCGGTCGAAATCGGCGATCTTCGCCAATTCCAGCAGGCGCTCGTCAATGTCGAGCAGCGACATGTGGCAGCCGAAGCAGCCGCACAGCGACGTGGTCGCGATCTTCAGCTTCCTGGGGGCTGCGGGGGGAGGGACGGGAGCGTTCATCTCATTTCTCTCCCGCGTGCGCAGCCAGATCACTGATCGGCTCATGGTCGTAGACGCGCTTGCCGATCGGCACGGCATAGCCGACTTCCTTGGGCAGGATGGCGCCGACCGGACAGATATGCGCCGCTCTGTCGGTCAGGGCGATGTCGGTGTCGCCGAGTTTTCCGGAGGGCGAGTTGACAATGATGTGCGAGGCGCGTCCGCGTCCGGCCAGCGCGAACACGTCCTTGCCGTCCATGTCGCGGCTGGCGCGCACGCAAAGCTCGCACATGATGCAGCGGTTCATGTCGAGGAAAATGTCGGGATGTGAGGCGTCGACCTGCCGATCGGGGAAGAAATGCGCGAAATGCGGATTGAGCATTTCGAGATCGTAGGCGAGCGCCTGCAACTGGCAATTGCCGCTTTTTTCGCAGCCTGGGCAGAAATGATTGCCCTCGACAAAGAGCATTTGCAGCAGCACGCGGCGGCGGCCGTTCAGCTCCGGCGTATTGCTGTGCACGTCCTGCCCAGGCATGGCCGAAATTGTGCAGGCCGAACCGGCGCGCCCGTTGACGGTCACGGTGCACAGCTTGCACGACCCATGCGGCGCGAATTCCGGATGGGCGCAGAGATGCGGGATATAAATTCCCGCCGCCAACGCCGCCGTCAGGATGGTCTGGCCCGGCTCGAAGTCGATCTTCTCGCCGTCGATGGTGAATTGGTGGGCGATTTCCGTCATGCCTCGGCTCCCAGATGGGCGGAGGAATCATCGCGCCCGGCGATTTCGCGCGCCCTGTCCAGGGAGGCGTCGAGATCGAAGGCGGGTTCGAAATCCTTTTCGATCAGGCGCGACTCGAAAATCGGCGTGAACTTGACCATCATGTCGTGCAGCGCGCTGGTCGCGGTCTGGCCGAGGCCGCAATGGCTCGACGTGCGCAATATGTCGTGCAGGCGGGTCAGTTCGTTGAATTCGTAGCGGGCGCCGTGGCCGGCGGCGATCTTGTCGAGGATGCGCGCCACCAGCGAGGTTCCCACCCGGCAGGGCGTGCAGAAGCCGCAGGATTCATGCTCGAAGAAATGCGCGAAATTCCGCGCGGCGTCGAAGAGATCGCGCCCTTTGCCGAAGACCATGAAGGAGCCGGCGGTAGGCACGTCCTCGAAGGCGATGCGGCGTCCGAATTCCTGTGGCGTCAGGCAGTTTCCGGAGGCGCCGCTGACCTGCACGGCGCTGGTGTCGCGCGCGCCGCAATCGGTGAGGACCTGGATGACGCGCACGCCGAAAGGATATTCATAGAGGCCGGGGCGTTCGCAATCGCCCGATACCGAGATGATCTTGGTGCCCGTCGATTCCTTGGTGCCGTGGCCGGCATAGGCGGAGCCGCCCTGGATGACGACTTCGGTCGCCTTGCACAGGGTCTCGACATTGTTGACCACGGTCGGCTGGCCGAGATAGCCGTGGGTGACGGGGAAGGGCGGCCTGATCCGCGGGCGCCCAGGCTTGCCTTCGAGAGACTCGATCAGCGCGGTTTCCTCGCCGCAGACATAGGCGCCGGCGCCGAGATGGATTTCAATATCGAAATCAAAGTCTTCCCCCCCGCAAATGCCTGCGCCGAGAAGGTGGTTTCGCCGCATGTCCGCGAGCTTGGCTTCGAGCGGTTCGAGCAGGTAGAAATACTCGCCGCGCAGGTAGAGGAAGCCTTTCCGCGCTCCCGTCGCGTATCCTGCGATCGCCATGCCTTCGAAGACGCGCTCGGAAAAACTCTGCAGCAGCACGCGGTCCTTGAAAGTGCCGGGCTCGCCTTCGTCGGCGTTGCAGATCACATAGCGCTCGTCGCCTTGCGCGCTGCGGCAGGCCTCCCATTTGACGGCGGTGGTGAACCCCGCGCCGCCGCGCCCGCGCAGGTTGGATTTCTTCATCTCGGCGAGCACGCCCTGCGGCCCGAGCGCGATGGCGGCGCGGGTCGCTTCGCCCATTTTGAAAGCTGAGCCAAGCAGCATGTCGGCGCGGCGGATGTTGTCCACGATCTCAAAATAATGCGCCGGCCAGTCGGCGACGGGCGCGTCGGCGCGGATCAGCTCGCAAATTTCGTCGATGCGGCGCGGCGTCAGCTTGGGTATGGCGCGATTGTTGACGAGCAGGGCCGGCCCCTGGTCGCACATGCCGGTGCAGGACGTCGTATCCACGCTGACAAGCCCGTCCGCGGAAACCACGCCGCGGGAAAGCTTCAGGCGCTTGAGCATGTGCTCCATCAGGGCGAGGGAGCCGGCCATGCGGTCGGTGATATTGTCGGAAAACAGGATGCGGAATTTTCCGCGCGGCTGGTCGTAAAGATGGGCGTAGAATTGAACGACGCTTTCGACCCGCGTGACCGGAATTTTCAGCTCTCGCGCGATGAATTGCCGGGTTTCCGGCGAAAGCCAGTCGAGCGCTTCCTGGGTCTCCCGCAGGATCTGCAGCAGCGCCGTGGGATCTTGGCGATATTTGGCGAGTATGGGTTCGACGACAGTTTCCAGAGACGCCATGTGCGAACTCGCTGCGCTCGAGGCAAGGACCAGACTGCTTACGCGGATCGACGCGTTTTCGGCTTGACCTCGATCAATCCGCGCGCAAATGTCGCAGGTCCGGAAAGTTAATTTACATGTAGAAACATGGTGTTTCCACTATTATTTCGTATCTTGAATATATTGAAGGCGCAACTGCAAAGACGTTTTCCAGTTGTGATGAGGCGCATGATTTCCTGCCCGCAAGTCCGCTCGATATTACGACGAGAGTAAGACGATTTTGCGAAAACAGGGGCTTTACGCGTCGGTCTCGTCCGTCCACAGCCTGTAACCTATGCCGGGTTCGGTCAGGATCAGCCTTGGCGCCTCGGGGCTGGTTTCTATTTTTCCGCGCAGCTGGCCGACGAACACCCTGAGATATTGCGTGTCGTCGGAATGGGCGGGGCCCCAGACGGCGGCGAGAATCTGGCGATGGGTGACAACCCGGCCCGCGTGGCGCACCAGCACCGCCAGCAGATCGAATTCCTTTGGCGTCAGTTTGACCTGCTGGCCGCCCTTGACGACCCGGCGCTTGTCCAGGTCGACGACAAGCCCGTCGGCCTCATAGCGCGGCGCGCCAGCCTTGTCGGGGGCGGAATGGCGCAAGGCGGTGCGCAGGCGCGCCAGAAACTCGCCGATGGAAAAGGGTTTTTCGACGTAATCGTCGGCGCCAAGGTCGAGCGCGGCGATCTTCTCCGTCTCCTGGTCGCGGGCGGACAGGATGATCACAGGGCTTTTCGAGAAATGCCGCGCCTGCGCCAGCACCTCCTTGCCGTCCATGTCGGGCAGTCCGAGATCGAGCACGATCACGTCGGGCGCCGCCGTGGCGATCAGGCGCAGCGCCTCCGCGCCCGTTTCGGCGCTGTAGACGTCATAGCCCGAGGCCTGCAGGGCAGGGCGCAGGAAGCGCTGGATCGGCGCCTCGTCGTCGATGATCAGGACGCGGGTCTTCATGCCGTCTTCTCCCCGTCGGTGGCCGCCGCCGGGAAGCGCAGCAGCAACCGGGCGCCGCGCCGGCGCACCGCCGGGCTCTGCGCCTCGATGCGCCCGCCCATGGCCTCCACCAGCCCCTTGCAGATCGACAGGCCAAGGCCGGTGCCCGCCTTGCGCCCGTCGGTGCGGCCGCCGCGATAGAATTTCTCGAAAATCCTGTCGAGGTCGGCGGCCTTTATGCCCGGCCCCTCGTCCGTGACGGAAATCACCACCTCCTGCCCCTCCTGCCGCGCATGCACAGTCACGCCTGTATCGCCGCCATACTTATGGGCGTTGTCGAGCAGATTGAACAGCACCTGTTCGAGCAGGCCGGCGTCGCCGCGAATGAACGGCAGGCGGGGAGCAAGCGACGTCTCGATCCGCATGTTCGGAAACACTTTCTTGCACCGCTCGACGGCGGTCCGAATGATTTCGGCGGAATCGAGGAAGTCGCGCCGGACTTTTATCGCGCCGGATTCGAGCCTGGACATGTCCAGGAGATTGGCGACAAAGCGCGAAAGCCGCGCCGCCTCCTCCTCGATCGACGCCAGCAGGTCCTGCCGGTCAGCGGGTTGCATCCTGTCGCCG
This sequence comes from uncultured Alphaproteobacteria bacterium, assembly GCA_963713695.1. GTDB lineage: Bacteria > Pseudomonadota > Alphaproteobacteria > Rhizobiales > Beijerinckiaceae > Rhodoblastus. The sequence goes on along the minus strand of CAVQMU010000006.1, from coordinate 214,803 downwards.
AGTTGGCGCAAGGTCGTGACGGCGCCGGTGATTGACGACAAGGGCGTGCGCAGATCGTGCGACAGCGACGACAAAAGGGTGGTGCGCAGCTTTTCGTTCTGTTCCAGCGCCGCGCTGCGCACGGCTTCGCCGACCAGCAGCGAGCGGTCGATGGCGATGGCGGTCTGCTCCAGCATGGCGGTCAAGGCCCGCTCGTCCTCGGGGGTCACAGGCTCATGCGGTTCTTTCGGCTGGAAGCCGCAGACGCCGACCACGCCGCGCGGCGTCGTCAGCGGCCGGAACTGGAAGGGGAGGTTGGGCAGGGTGTCGGTGCGCCAGCCGGCCGGCTGGCGCTTCGAATAGGCCCAGCGCGCGGCGCCCATTTCGCCGGCGGAAAATTCGTCCATCGGCGGCCAGACGGTCGCCAGCCGCAATTCCTCGCCTTCGGGCAACAGGAAGGCGATGTGTCCGCCCTGCGCCTTTTGGAGATACGCGGCGGCGGCGTAGAGCGCGTCGTCGAGATTCGGCGCCGCAGAAAGCTTGCGTGAGAAATCGTAGAGCAATTCGATGTTGTGCGCCCGCTCCTGCACCGCCTCCGTCTGGTCGTGAACGCGGCCGGCCAGCGAGCCTGTGAGGACGGCGACGACCAGGAAGACCATCAACGACAGCAGCTCCTGGGGCTCGGCGACGGTCAAGGTGTAGATCGGCTCGATGAAGAAGAAATTGAAGGCCAGGAAGGACAGGAAAGAGGCGGCGATCGCCGACCACAGGCCGAAACGCTCGGCGCAAACCAGAACCGCCAGCAGGAACACCATCGACAAATTGGGCGGATGCAGCCACGCGTTCAGCGCCTTGCCCGCCAGCACGGCCAGGGCGACGGCGACGATTGAGGCGGCAAGTCCCGCCGAAAGCCGTTTTGGCGCGACGGACGGCAGGTGGATACGGTGCAGCCTTGGCGCGGCGGCTTCCGGGGCGCCGACGACATAGACGGGTATGTCCGTTGACACCCGCACCATTTCGCTGGCGAAATCCCGGCCGAACAGGCGTCGCCAAAAATGGGTCGGCGCGCGGCTCACGATGATCTGGGTGACGTTTTCCCGGCGGGCGTACCGCAATATTTCGTCGACAGGATCCGAAGCAGCGAGCCGAACCGTTTCCGCGCCGAGACGTTCGGCAAGCCGGAACGCCTCGTCGACGCAGCGCACTTCGTCGACATCGCTTTCGTCGTGACCCAGCGGCGCGGCATGGACGACTTGCCAGGAGGCGTTCAGCCGCGTCGCCAGGCGGCCGCCGGAGCGCACCACGGTTTCCGCCTGCGAATCGGCGCCGATGCAGACCAGCAGGTGGTCGGACGTGTCCCAGGGCCCCTCGATGGCGTTGAGGCGCAGGAAATCGACCATCTGGTCGTCGACGCGATCGGCGGTGCGGCGCAGCGCCAGTTCGCGCAGGGCCGTGAGATTGCGTGTCGTGAAGAAATTCTGCGTCGCGCGCCGGGCGGTCTGCGGCAGATAGACCTTGCCCTCGTTGAGGCGCTGGATCAGCTCGTCGGGCGTGATGTCCACAAGCACCACGTCGTCGGCGCGCTTCAGCACGCCGTCCGGCACGGTCTCGCGCACGATGACGCCAGTGACGCGGCTGACCACGTCGGCGAGGCTTTCGAGATGCTGGATGTTCAGCGCCGTCCAGACGTCGAGGCCGGCGTCGAGCAGTTCCTCGACATCCTGCCAGCGCTTGGGATGCCGGCTTTCCGGCGCATTGGTGTGGGCGAGCTCATCGACGACGATCAGCGCGGGCTTGCGTTTCAGCGCCGCGTCAATGTCGAATTCCTCGATTTCCCGGCCGCGATAGTCGATCTTTTTGCGCGGAATCGTCTCCAGCCCTTCGAGCAGGGCGGCCGTTTCCGAGCGACCATGGGTCTCGGCGAGGCCGATGACGACATCGAGTCCTTCCGCCTTCAGCCGTCGCGCGCCCAGCAGCATGGCATAGGTCTTTCCGACGCCGGGAGCGGCGCCGAGAAAGACCTTGAGTTTGCCGCGCCCCTCGCGGCCCGCCAGCGCCAGCAGCGCGTCCGGATCGGGGCGGCGGTCGAGATCGCGATCTGTCGCCATGCTCTAGTGTAACGCATCCAGCGCAAGATTGAGCCCTAGAACATTGACCCTCGGCTGGCCGATCACGCCAAGGACCGGCTTTTCCACGTGCGCCAGCACGAGGTCGCGCACCTTTGCCGCGTCAAGCCGGCGCGCCTTGGCGACGTCGGGCGCCTGCAGCAGCGCATTCTCAGGCGATATTTCCGGATCGAGGCCCGAGGCGGAGGTTGTCAGGGCGTCGGCGGGAAGGGGGCCGCTCCAGCCGGCCTGCCGCTTCAGGTCCACCGCCGCCTTGACCCGGTCGACCAGCGCCTTGCTGGTCGGGCCGAGATTGGAGCCGCCGGAATTGGCCGCGTTATAGGGCGCGTCGATGTTCTTGCTTGAATCCTTGGGGTCCGGCGTGTTGGTCGCCGAGGGACGCGGCTGGAAATAGCGATTGGAGGCGAAATTCTGGCCGATCAAGGCGGAGCCGACCGGCTTGCCGTCGCGTGCGATGATTTCGCCGCTCGCCTGCCACGGGAACAGCACGGCGCCTATGCCCGTCAGCGCCAGCGGATAGGCGATCCCGGTCAGGGCGGTGAACAGCAGGATCATGACGATTGCGGGACGAAGATATTGCATCCTCTCCTCCTCTCAAGCCAGGTGAAGCGCGGCGACGACGAGGTCGATCGCCTTGATGCCGATGAACGGCGCGATCAGGCCGCCGAGCCCGTAGATCAGCAGGTTTCGGCGCAGCAGCGCAGCGGCGCCGACGGCGCGATAGGACACGCCCTTCAGCGCCAGCGGAATCAGCGCGACGATGATGACGGCGTTGAAGATCACCGCCGAGAGGATCGCCGATTGCGGGGAGGCGAGATGCATGATGTTGAGCGCGCCGAGTTCGGGATAGGTGGCGACGAACAAGGCCGGCAGGATGGCGAAATATTTCGCCACGTCGTTGGCGATGGAAAAGGTCGTCAGCGAGCCGCGCGTCATCAGCAGCTGCTTGCCGATTTCCACGACTTCGATGAGCTTGGTCGGATCGCTGTCGAGATCGACCATGTTGCCGGCTTCGCGCGCCGCCTGGGTGCCGGTCTGCATGGCCACGCCGACATCGGCCTGAGCGAGGGCGGGAGCGTCGTTGGTGCCGTCGCCGCACATTGCGACGAGGCGGCCGCCGGTCTGCTCTTTTCGGATCAGCTTCAGCTTGTCCTCGGGCGTGGCCTCGGCGAGAAAATCGTCGACGCCGGCCTCGGTGGCGATCGAGGCGGCGGTCAGCGGATTGTCGCCGGTGATCATCACCGTCTTGATGCCCATGGCGCGCAACGCCGCGAAGCGTTCGCGAATGCCGGGCTTGACCACGTCCTTGAGGTGGATGAGGCCGAGAAGCTTGCCTTTGTCAGCGACGGCAAGCGGCGTGCCGCCGCTGTGGCCGATCTTTTCGACGCCGGCGCGGAACTCCGGCGGCGCCGCCTCCGGCGCAAGGCCGATAAAGCGCTGGACCGCCTCGACGGCGCCCTTGCGCACCGAACGACCGCCGACATCGACGCCGGAAAGCCGCGTCTGCGCGGCGAATGGCACAATGACGGGCTTTTCCGCGCCGAAATTCGGTTCGGTCGCGCCGTAATCGGATTTGGCGAGGGCGACGATGGAGCGGCCTTCCGGCGTGTCGTCGCCGAGGCTTGCGGCCAGCGCCGCTTCAGCCAGCTCCCCTGGGGAGACGCCCGGAAGCGGCAGGAATTCACTGGCCATGCGGTTGCCGAAGGTGATGGTTCCCGTCTTGTCGAGCAGCAGGGTGTCGACGTCGCCCGCAGCTTCGACGGCGCGGCCGGAGGTGGCCAGCACGTTGAAACGGACGAGACGGTCCATGCCGGCTATGCCGATCGCCGACAAAAGCCCCCCGATTGTCGTCGGGATCAGGGTGACCAGCAGGGCCACCAGCACGACGACGCTCACCTTCGCGCCGGAATAGGACGCGAAGCCCCAGAGCGTCACCACCGCGATCAGGAAGATCAGGGTCAGGCCGGCGAGCAGCACGGAGAGGGCCAGCTCGTTCGGGGTCTTCTGGCGCTCCGCCCCTTCGACCAGCGCGATCATCCGGTCGATGAAGGTCGAGCCGGGCTGCGCGGTGATGCGGACCTTGATCCAGTCCGACAGCACGGTGGTGCCGCCCGTGACGGCGCAGCGGTCGCCGCCGGCCTCGCGGATCACGGGCGCCGATTCGCCGGTGATGGCGCTCTCGTTGACCGAGGCGACGCCTTCGATGATGTCGCCGTCCGAGGGGATCAGGTCGCCCGCCTCAACCAGCACGACGTCGCCGACCTTCAAGTCAAGCGCAGGAACGGTCTGGATCACCGCGGCGAGATGGGCTTCGCCCGTGGGGTCCATCAGGCGCTTGGCGATGGTGTCGGAGCGGGTGGCGCGCAGGGTGGCCGCCTGCGCCTTGCCGCGTCCCTCGGCGACAGCTTCGGCAAAAGTGGCGAAGAGCACCGTGAACCAGAGCCATATGGCGATCTGGCCGGAGAAGGACGGCTCGCCGCCGCCCACAAACAGCGAGCGCGCCCACAGGAACGTCACCAGCGCCGCCACGACCTCCGTGACGAAAATCACCGGATTGGCGGCCAGATGTTGCGGCGCCAGCTTCTTGACGGCGTCCAGGGACGCTTGGCTGAGGATGGCCGGATCAAACAGCGTGAGGGCGTGTTTGGCTTGCGACTTGGAGGACATGCGAAAACTTCCTTTTTTCTTTGCCGACCGCGCCAGGAGCGCGCGGCGTCAGAAAGTCTTGCCCGCGAGCATCAAGGCTTGCTCGACGATGGGTCCGAGGGCGAGTGCGGGGAAAAACTGCAGCCCCCCGACGATCAGGATGACGCCGATCAGCAGGCCGATGAACAGGCCGCTTTCGGTCGGGAAGGTTCCCGCCGAGGCCTGCGCCTTCTTCTTGGCGGCGATGGAGCCGGCTATCGCCATGACGGGCACGACATAGCCGAAGCGCCCCATCATCATGGCGATGCCCGTGGTGATATTGTACCAGGGCGTGTTCGCCGAGAGTCCTGCGAAGGCAGAGCCGTTGTTGCCGGTCGCCGACGTATAGGCGTAGAGGATCTCGCTGAGGCCGTGCGGGCCATTGTTGGCGATCCCGGCGACGGCGACGGGCAGGACGACCGCGACCGAGGAAAAGCCGAGAATTGCCAGCGGCAGGATCAGCACCGCCAGCATCGCGAGCTTGATCTCCCGCGCTTCGATCTTCTTGCCCAGGAATTCCGGGGTGCGCCCGACCATGAGCCCGGCGATGAACACCGAGAGAATGGCGAAGACCAGCAGCCCATAAAGCCCCGAGCCGACGCCGCCGGGCAGGACTTCGCCGAGCTGGATCAGGAACAGCGGAACGAGGCCGCCGATCGGGGTCAGCGAATCATGCATGGCGTTGACCGCGCCGCAGGAGAGCCCTGTCGTCACCGCCGCATAAAGCGATGACATGGCGGCGCCGAAGCGGACTTCCTTGCCCTCCATATTGCCGCCGGAGGGATCGAGTCCGAGCGCGGTCAACAGCGGATTGCCCGCAGTTTCGGCCCAGTAGACCAGTCCCGCGCCGGCGACGACAAGGATGGCGACCGCCTGGACCAGAACCCAGCCCTGGCGCTCCGAGCCGACCATCTTGCCGAAGGTGACCAGCAGGGCGGTGGAGACAGCCAGCATTGACCAGATCTGCAGGATATTGGCGTAAGCGCTCGGGTTTTCGAAGGGATGCGCGGCATTGGCGTTGAAGAAGCCGCCGCCATTGGTGCCAAGCTGCTTGATGGCCTCCTGTCCCGCCATCGGGCCGAGCGCGATGGTTTGCTTCGCGCCTTCGAGCGTCGTCGCGTCCACCGAGGCCTGCAGCGTCTGCGGCACGCCGGTCGCAAGGAAGGCGAGCGCCAGCAGGAAGGCGAGGGGCAGCAGGACATAGAGCGTGCAACGCGTCACATCGACCCAGAAATTGCCCAGCGTCGAAGCGCTGGCGCGGGCGAAAGCGCGCGTCACCGCCAATGCGAGGGCGATGCCGGTGGCGGCAGAGAGGAAATTATGCACTGTCAGCCCGGCCATCTGCGAAAAATGGCTCATCGTGGTCTCGCCCGCATAGGCCTGCCAGTTGGTGTTGGTCAGGAAGCTGACGGCGGTGTTGAACGCGAGGTCTGGCGGCACATTGTCTAGACCTTGCGGATTGAGCGGCAGAAAGGCCTGCAGGCGCAGGATGGCGTAGAGCGAGACGAAGCCGGCGGCCGTGAAGGCCAGCATGGCCAATGTGTAGGACAGCCAGTTCTGCTCGCGTTCCGGGGCGACGCCGGCGGCGGCGTAAAAGCCGCGCTCGACCGGGCCAAGAACAGGGGTCAGAAATGTGCGTTCGCCCGAGAAGACGCGCGCCATGTAAAGGCCGAGCGGACGCGTGGTCAGCGCGACAAGGCCGAGAATCAGGCCGATTTCCAGCCAGCCGGAGAGTGTCATGATGGGTCCCCCGTTCAGAATCGTTCGGGATTGAGAAGCGCGAAAACCAGATAGGCGCCGAGGCCGAGCGCAACGATGAGGCCGAGGACAGGCTCGAACATGAAAATCCTCCTCAGGCGCGGGTCAGGGCTTTGGCGTAGAGCGCAAAGGCGGCGAGCATGACGAGGCCGAGGCCGATGAAGCCGAGATCGGACATGGCGTTCTCCTTTCGTGTTGACTGCTTATCTGGCGCCGTTAACGTCAAGTTTCGATGGGGAAGAGGGGCGGCGCACATAAGCGCGCCATAAAGACGTCGGCTCCGCGACGCGGGGGCGACGGACGTTCAATGAGATGGGCGTTCGGCGGCAAAGCTTAAAGCCGGCTTGCGCCAACTACGTATTGTCGCACCCCCATCGCGGGGTCTTTGTTGGGCAAAAATGGCAATAAAACAGGGCGTTGCCGAAAGTGCGCGGACGCCGCCGCGGCGCTGCGCCTCAAAGGCTGCTCGTCGCCCTTGCGGCAAAAGCGATTTGGCTCTTGAAGTTGCGCCGAAACCCGCTTAATGAGCGCCCTCGTTGGAATATCCCGCCTGAAATTCGGAACGAGGGCCATGGCCAAGGAAAAATTTTCACGCAACAAGCCGCACTGCAACATCGGCACGATCGGTCACGTTGACCATGGCAAGACGTCGCTGACGGCGGCGATCACCAAGATCCTGGCCGAGACGGGCGGCGCGACCTTCACCGCCTACGACCAGATCGACAAGGCGCCGGAGGAAAAGGCGCGCGGCATCACCATTTCGACGGCGCATGTCGAATACGAGACGGCCAAGCGCCATTACGCGCACGTCGACTGCCCCGGCCACGCCGATTATGTGAAGAACATGATCACCGGCGCGGCGCAGATGGACGGCGCGATCCTGGTCGTGTCGGCCGCCGACGGCCCGATGCCGCAGACCCGCGAGCACATCCTGCTCGCCCGCCAGGTCGGCGTGCCCGCGCTCGTGGTGTTCCTCAACAAGGTCGACCTCGTCGACGACCCGGAGCTGCTCGAACTCGTCGAAATGGAAGTGCGCGAACTTCTCTGCAAGTACGACTTCCCCGGCGACGACATTCCGATCACCAAGGGTTCGGCCAAGGTGGCGCTCGATAACGGCGACAAGGCGATCGGCCACGACGCGGTGATCGCGCTGATGAAGACGGTCGACGACTACATCCCGCAGCCGGAGCGTCCGATCGACCTGCCGTTCCTGATGCCGGTCGAAGACGTGTTCTCGATCTCGGGCCGCGGCACGGTGGTGACGGGCCGCGTCGAGCGCGGCATCGTCAAGGTCGGCGAGGAAGTCGAAGTGGTGGGCCTGCGCCCGACCATCAAGACGGTGGTGACCGGCGTCGAAATGTTCCGCAAGCTGCTCGACCAGGGCCAGGCGGGCGACAACATCGGCGCGCTGCTTCGCGGCACCAAGCGCGAAGACGTCGAGCGCGGCCAGGTTCTGTCCAAGCCCGGCTCGGTCAAGCCGCACACCAAGTTCAAGGCTGAGGCTTACATCCTCACCAAGGAAGAGGGCGGCCGCCATACGCCGTTTTTCACCAACTACCGTCCGCAGTTCTACTTCCGCACGACCGACGTGACGGGCATCTGCACCCTGCCGGAAGGCACGGAGATGGTGATGCCGGGCGACAACATCTCGATGGATGTGGCGCTGATCGTTCCGATCGCCATGGAAGAAAAGCTGCGCTTCGCCATCCGCGAAGGCGGCCGCACGGTTGGAGCCGGAGTGGTTGCGTCCATCATTGAATGATGGACGCAACGACGGAGTGCGGAAACCGCACTCCTGCTGCGGCGCGGGCGTCGTCGCCTCGATCATCGAGTGATCGAACTTAAACATTGAGAACTTGGCGCAAGCCACTGAAAAAGGGAGCCTTCCGGCTCCCTTTTTTGTAGCCACGGCGAATTTTAGGGTGCCGACGTGAAAAAGCTGAAATTCCTTCCGACCGGTATTGCCTAGACGCCCGCAATCCGGCTAAAAGCCGCTGTCGATCACTTCGCGTGGTCCACAGGAGTGTAGCTCAGTTGGTAGAGCACCGGTCTCCAAAACCGGGTGTCGCAGGTTCGAGCCCTGCCACTCCTGCCAGTAATGGCTCAGCTTCGCGTCAACCTTCCGACCAACGCTGCGACTGAAACGCCCGCGCGATCGCCTGCGCGCGGATATCATGCAGCGTCTCTGCTGCATGGTCGGCGGCCTCGAGGCCCGCGCAGGCCTGCAACGCCATCTGCAGCAGCGCGGCCTTGGGGTAATCCTGTCCGGAGCGGTCGCCAAAAGCCCGATAATCGCAGGCGCAGACCGTCATCAGCAGTCCGAAGGTCTCTGTCCCCTCGAAAGCGCCGAGGCGCTGCAGCATCATGGCGACGGGGCCGGCGCGGGCGCGGGACACGCGATGGACCCGCTCGCACTCGGCGAGCGCGAGCAGAGCCAATTCGCGACATTCAACGGGCGCGGAAATGCGGTCGCAAATCATCTCGATCCGGGGCATTCCGCGCTGAACATGCTTGTAATGCGAGGGAAGATGCTCGGGCGGCGAATCCGCCTTGCCGACATTCATCACCAGCAACGCGAAGCGGACCGCGAGCGGCGCGCCGCAATTCGCCGCCTCGTCGATCGCCTTGAGAAGATGCGCGCCGATGTCGACAGGAACAGCTTCGTCCGCGATCTGCGGAACGCCGAACAGCGCCTGTGACTCTGGGATCATCTGCTCCAGGGCGCCGCAAGCGGAAAGGGCGCGGATCATCCGCGACGGCGAGCGCGCCATCAGGCCGCGCGAAAAATCCGGCCAAAGTTCCTCAGGATGGACATCCAGCAGAAAGCCGGCCTCGACCAGGCCGAAAAGATCGTCGAGCGCGTCCTGGTCGGGTTCGTCCTCAGCTTCGGCAAACAGCGCGGCCATGCGGACAATCGCCAGCGAGGGATGCGTCTGGGCCAGCGCGGCGATTGCGGCGTCGAATTTGCGAACCATGTCTGGACAGCAAGCAAGAAGCGCGCCTTCCCGCAAAGCCTCCGCCCTGCCTGTCCCACCACATCGCCCGCTCGCTCATCAGGCTGTAAACCAGCCGGGCGATGCTCAAGCTCTGATCAGTTGCGCCAGTTTGCGCCGCAGGTGTTCGGCGTCCACCGGCTTGTGCAGCAGTTCAAAACCGCTGGCGCTGATTTCCGAAATTCGCTCCTTCCCGGTGTCGCCGGTCAGGATCAGCGTCGGATAGAGGCGGCCGCTCCGGCGCCCGATTTCCTTGGCCACTTCAAGCCCGGTTAATCCGCCGCCCAGCCGGTAATCAGTGACGACAGCGTCGAAGCGCCAATCGTCGGCGCTGGCGATTTTCAGCGCCTCCTCGCCATCGGCGGCCGTCAGCGGCTGGTAGCCCCATTGGCGCGTCAGGGCGTCGAGCCCATGCCGCAGGGCGGCGTTGTCCTCGACGATCAGCACGCGCCCGCCGGGATCGTCCGTATGCAAGGGCTCTTCTACAGGCTGGAATTCCGGCTCGATCAGCGGCAGGGACAGCGAAAAGCGCGAACCGCGCCCCAGGCGTGACGCCACCTCGATTTTCGCGCCCATCAGGGCGGCGAGGCGGGCGACGATGGCGAGGCCAAGGCCGAGTCCGTGCGCGAGGTCGCGGCCGGGATTGTTCAACTGGATGAACTCGTCGAAAATCTCTTCCCGCTTGGCGTCGGGCACGCCCACGCCGGTGTCCACGACGTCGATCCTGACCCTGTCGCCACGCCGCCGCAGGCCGATCAGCACGCCGCCCTTGGCGGTGTTGCGCAAGGCGTTTTCGAGCAGGTTGCGCAGGGCGCGCTCCAGCAGGCCCGGATCGGCCAGCGCATGCAGGTCGCGCGGCGCCACCCGCAGTTCGAGGCCCTTGTCCTCGGCTTTTGCGACATATTCGCCGGCCAGTCGCCCCAGCAGCATGTGGAGATCGACTCTCTCGATCGACGCCTCCACCACGCCAGCGTCGAGGCGGGAAATGTCGAGGATGGACGTGAGCAGGCCATTCAAGCCGCCGAGCGCCTGCTTCATCATTTGGGCGGTCTCGACCGCCTTGGGATTGGCGGCGACCTGCCGCTCGATCAGCGACAGGAGCAGCACGAGCGATTGCACGGGCTGGCGCAGGTCGTGGCTGGCGGCGGCGAGGAATTTCGACTTGGAGCGATTGGCGCGCTCGGCCTCGGATTTGGCGGCGACCAGTTGCTCGTCGATCGCCTTCTGGGCGGAAATATCGCGAAAATAGACGGAGACGCCGCCTTCATTGGTCGGGTAGACGCTGAAAGCGACCCAGCGTCGGAGAATAGGCGAGATGAAGTCGAATTCGAGCGGTTGCTTCTCGCGCATCACCTTCTTGTAGTTGCCGTGCACTTCCGTGCCCTCGACCGCCGGGAAAACGTCGAAAAAATTCCGGCCGGTGATTTCTTCGCGCCTCTTGCCGAGCATGGCCTCGGCGCGGGCGTTGAAATAGACGAAGCGCCAGTTCGCGTCGAGCGCATAAAAGCCGTCGGCTATGCTGGCGAGGATTTCGTCGGCCTTGTCCCTGGCCACGGCCAGCGCATGCCGGTTCTCAACCTGCGCGGTAATGTCGAGATGGGTGACAAAGGCCCTTTTTGGTTGTCCGTCGTCGGCCGCTTCTGCATTGGCGACCGACTCGATCCAGCGTTCTCTCCCGTCATCGCCGATCACCCGATATTCGATCCGGCCCGTCTTGCCCTCGGCGAAGAGATCGCCAGCGGCCTGCATGAACGCCGCGCGATCCAACTCGGCGATACGGTCGGCGAAAAAAGCCATCCCGGCATCGATGCCTCCGCCTGACAGCGGAGTGATCGGCTGGTAACCCATCACCTTCGCGTAATTGTCGGCGAGATGCAGACGGCCGTTGACCAGATTGAACTCCGCGTAGGTCAGGCCGCCGGCATCGGCCGCGTGGCGAAGCCGGTTCTCGCTGAGCCGCATGGCGGCTTCGCTCTCGCGCAGCGCCGCCTCGGCGCGCATGCGATCGCCGAGGAGATCGCGCAGCGCCTTCTCATCGGCCTTGCGTTCAGTGATGTCCTCCGAACTGATCAGAACGCCGCCAACCTCATTCTGGTCGTCGCGCCATGGACGCGCTTCCCACTTGATCCAGCGGATCGCGCCGTTCTTGTGCAGCACCGGTTCGCCATCCGAGCTTTCGACGGCGCCGGCGAGGCAACGCCTGTAAATCTCTTTCCAGGCGTCGTTGACGTAGGGCGTGACGTCGTAATGGCAGCGACCGACGGGGGTCGCGGCCTGTCCGGTCGTGACGTTCCACTGATCGCTCGCGGCGATATAGCGCATGTCCGCGTCGAACATGGCGATGGCGGCGGGCGCGTGCGCGATGAAATGGCTGAGCTGGCGCCGGCTCTTGTTCAGCTTTTCCAGTGTCTCCTGCTCAGCTGTGACGTCGCGCAGCGCGCCGATGACCCGGACAGGCTTCTCGCCTTCGAATTCGACGCGCGCCTTCGAGTTGATCCAGCGCTCGGCGCCGTCGCCAGCGCGGCGGATGCGGTAGACCAGCTGGTAGGTGCGGTCGCCGTCCGGCCGAATCGCAGCCGCCCAGGCCTCTCGATAGCGGCAAACGTCGTCAGGATGCAGCATCGAGACGAACAGTTCGCGCGTCATTTCGGTTTCGCGGGGAAGGCCGAAAATGGCCTTGGTCTGGTTAGGCCACAGCTTCACCTGGGCGACTTCGTCCCAGCCCCAGACCCCCATTTCCGCGATTTCGAGCGCCGCCTGCAGGGCGAGGTCCATCGTCAGCGGCGTCGATACTTTGGCATGCTGCATTGCGGGTGCGTCGATCCATTGTCCATGCGGTCGTCGAAGCATAAGCAGGACGCCCGAAGGAAGGCAATTTGCGATCGCAGCCGAGCCCAAGTCCGACCGCAAGCGGCGCATTGAATCGAATGGGCGCTTCGGCTTAAGGCGTTTGGTTTTTAAGAGTTTATGCCGGGTTTTATGTCACCGGCCAGCAGCTTCGCCGGTGTTCAACTTTTCGTTATCGCCTGACGGTCACGACAATGTGTCGATGCCCTTGTCAGGTCTCTGTTATGGTGCCGCGTCCCGCGATAGCCGTCGCACGCCTGCAAGCGAACCTGGCGGCCTTCTCGACGCATTTCGGCGGCTTCACGACCCAGAGGACGGAGGCGACCATGGTCGACAATGTGCAATTCGTTCAATCGCTTTACGCCGCATTTGGACGCGGCGACATAGATGCGCTCGTCGCGGCCAGCGACCCCGCCATCAAATGGTTTTCGTTGGCCGATCCGGCGCTGCTGCCCTTTGGCGGCGAACGCCACGGCGCCCAGGGCATGCGGAGCTTTTTTCGCGAACTGGCGAAAAACATCGATTTCATAGCCTTCGAACCGCGTGAGTTTTTCGGCGGTCCGGATTTCGTCGCGGTGATCGGGCGCTCCGTCACGCGCTCCAAGGGCACCGGGTGTCGCGCTGAAGACCAGTGGATGCACCTGTTCCGCATCCACAACGGCAAGGTGACGGAATTCCGCGGCTATGGCGACACCCATGCGATGGTGCAGGCGCATTTCGGCGGCGACATCCATTCCGTCACGATCGCCCCTTCGGAGGCGACGGCGCGGTTCCATCACTAAAATAATTTGGAAGAGCGGCGCGGGATCATCCCTCAAGGAAATCCAGCACCGCCTTCTCGAATTCCGCTGGCGATTCGAGGTGCGGCACATGGCCGGCGCCGGGGAATTCGATCAGCTTGCCATCGGGGATTTCGCGGGAGACTTCGCGCGCCGCTTCGACGAGACCGGGGATTTTTCCGCGCGTTTCCGGCGGTGCGAAGGCAAGGAAGGGCGTCCCATGGTCCTTGTCTCCCGCCATCAGCAGCACCGGCGGCTTCAACCCCGCAAAAAGGGCGCGCACCGGGCCGGAGTGGATCATCAGGTATGTGAGGGCGACGACCCGCAGGAAACGAGGATAATCGCCCGAACCCATCATGCGGACGCGCCAGGCGACAAAGGGCTCGAAGTCGGCCGGCGGCAGTTTGGGGAAATAGCGCGCGACAAAGGCGCGGTAACTTTCGGGCGTGTAGGCTCGCTCAGCCGCTTCGAGCGCAGCCAGCGACGGGGCCGGGATGAACCGGCCGTAATCGATTAGTCCGATCGGGTCTTCAAGCAGCAGTTTGGTCACGCGTTCGGGATAGAGCGAGGCGAAGCGCACCGCCAGCATGCCGCCGGTCGAATGACCGAGCAGGGCGAATTTCTGCAGGCCAAGCCGGTCCGCAAGCGACAGCGTATTGGCGGCCAGCGACTCGAGCTTGTATTCGCAGATCGGTTTGGAAGACTTGTTGAAGCCGATCTGGTCGGGCGCGACGACGCGGAATCCCGCGCGGCGCAGGAAGGCTATGGGCTGCGCCCAATAGGACGAGTCGAAATTCTTGCCGTGCAGCAGGAAGATCGCGCCGCGACTGGCCGCGCCCTCCGGCGGAAAATCCATAAAGGCCATGCGGACTGGCTCGCCCGCCATGTCCAGCGGGAAAAACTGCACCGGACCGGGGTAGGGCCAGCCCTCGAAACAAATGCCGAGCGGTTGGGAGGCGTCAGGCGCCGGCCTGTCTTCCGCGCGCAATTCACCTGGCGCCAGCGCGCTGGCGGCGACCGCCAGAGCGGCGCCGAGGATGCGCCGACGCTGCGGGTCCGTCTTGTCGTCCACTAGCCCGCCTCGATCAGTATGGCCCTGAAGTCGTTGACATTGGTCAGCGTCGGTCCGGTGACGACGCTGTCGCCGAGCGCCTGAAAGAACGTGTGGCCGTCGTTGTTGTCCAGCATGGCGCGTGGATCCATGTTTCGCGCCCTTGCGCGAAAAAGCGTGTCGGGACCAAACACTGCGCCAGCGATCTCCTCGACGCCGTCCACGCCGTCCGTGTCGCCCGCCAGCCCATGCACGCGCGGCGCGCCGCCAAGCGCCAGCGCCAGCGCCAGCAGGAATTCGACATTGCGGCCGCCGCGCCCGTTTCCACGCAAGGTGACGGTCGTCTCGCCGCCGGAGAGCAGAACGCAAGGCGACGCAAACGGTTCGTTTCGCGACGCGACATGCTGCGCTATGCCGGCCATGGCCTTGCCCGCCTCGCGCGCCTCGCCTTCGATCCGGTCGCTCAGGATATGCGCGGCGTAGCCGTTCTCAAGGGCGATCTTCGCCGCCGCTTCGAGCGCCATTTGCGGCGCGGCGATGATCCGCGTTTCCGCCCGCGCCAGCCGGGGATCGCCCGGCTTGACGCTTTCCCCCGCGCCGCTTTGCAGGACGTCGAGCACGGCCTGCGACGGAGCGATGGCATATCGCTTGAGAATGGCGAGGGCGTCTTCGCACGTCGAGGGATCGGCGACGGTCGGGCCGGAGGCGATATCCAGGGGATCGTCGCCGGGCACGTCGGAAATCATCAGGCTGACGAGACGCGCGGGCGCGCAGAGCGCGCCGAGCCGGCCGCCCTTGAGCGCGGACAGATGCCGCCGCACGCAGTTCATTTCGGAAATGCTGGCGCCGCTTCTCAGCAGGGCGGAATTGACCGCCTGTTTGTCGGCGAGACCAAGGCCTTTCGCCGGCGCGACCAGCAGCGCCGAGCCGCCGCCGGAAATCAGGGCAATGACGAGGTCGTCGGACGTCAGGCCCCTGACCTTGTCGGCGATCCTCCGGGCGGCGAGGAAGCCGGCCTCGTCGGGAACCGGATGGGCCGCCTCGACGATTTCAATTCTTTCGCAGGGCAGGGCGTAGCCGTAGCGGGTGAGGACGATGCCTTCGAGCTGGCCGTCCCAACCTTTTTTGACAAGCGCCTGTTCAAGCGCTTGCGCCATGGCGGCGGAGGCCTTGCCCGCGCCGATGACAATGGTCCGTCCGACAGGCCTGTCCGGCAGATGCGGCGGCACGCACAAGGCCGGTTGCGCCGATTCTATCGCCGCATCGAACATTTTCCGCAGCAATTGTTCCGGCTTCACGTCATCCGCCTTTCCCACGCATCGCCGCGTCGCCGGATTATGCATTCATTCCGCCGCAAGGTCATCGGCGGCGTTCCCCGGGGATTTAACGACTTGCCGGCGCGGCGGGGTCCGGCGCAAGAAACGCCAGTTCGACCGGCCATGTGACATGGCTGAACCCAAAGGCAGGGGGCACCACGAGCGCGAGGCGCGGCGCGCTGGCGACCGCGGGAAATGCGGCGAACAGGTCTCGTTCTTGCGGCCTGCCGGTCAAAATGACGATCCCGCCGCTCTTGCGGCACCGTTCGATGTTGGGGGGACGCGACCAGGACGGCTGGTTGAAATCGACGAAATGCGGCCGGCTGCGCAACCACAGGACCGTCGACGCCGGGAGCACGTCATCGGCGATCACCACGCATTCCAACGGTCCGCCCGCGCGGCTTTTCCAGAAGTTCTCAACGGCTTCACCGAGCTTGCTCGTATCGGCGGCGTAAAAGGTCAGCGGGCGGCCAATGGCGGCGCCGACGAGATCGGCAACGAAGAGATAGGCCACGAAAGCCGCCAGCAGCGCGATCGAGGCCTGCCAGCTTCGCTGGCCGATGAACTTCTTGCTTGCGTGGAAAAGCCGGCGTCGCAGGGAAAAAGCATGGAGACGCCCAGGGCGCAGGACGAGGTGAAGGGCATGACCCACAGCGGCTTGGCGATCTGTCCTGTCGCGAGCAACGTCGCCAGCAGCGCGAGCGAGGGGCCGAAGGTAAGGATGGCGCCGACGCGCGCCTTCTCGTCGGACCATACGGGCCGGCGCAACGTGACGGCGCCGGACTTCGTCAGAAAGAAGAGAACGGCGGCGGGAAAGACGAAGAGAATGAACTGTCCCGTGAGCAAATTGCCTGCGCTCGTCATGAAACTCGCGGCGTTCGTCACCTTGTGCGCGCCCATCGCGTAAGAAATGGCTTCGCCGTCGCTCCGCCACAGCCAGGCCAGATGCGGCGACAGGATCGCGAGGGCGACGACGAGCGCCACGCCGGTCGCCGGGCGGAAAATCGCGGTTCTGTATCGCGGGACGACAAGGGCGATGATGAAAAGGCAGGCGGCCAGCACCGCCATCTCGTATTTGACCAGCATGCCCAGGCCGACTGCCGTTCCAAACAGCGCGGCGTCGGCGATTTTCCTGTTTTCCAGGTAGGACAATCCGTAGAAGAGCGATGCGGCCCAGAAGGGCGCCAGCAGCGAATTGTGATTGACCTGAACGGCGAAAAAACTCGCCGCGAGCGAGATCAGGAACAGCATCGCGGCAAGCGCGGCTGAATTGGCGCCGCCAAAAAGCCGCGCCGCCCGCCAGACATAGGCGGCCGCCACGGCCATGCCGAGCTGGCTCATGAGCAGGAGCGAGAAGATCGGCGCATGGCCGATGCGCAGCACGGCGTTCATCAGCCATGACGGCAGCGGGGGATGGCGGTCGTAGCCGAGCGCGAGGTCGTTGCCCCAATAGGCGGCCTCGAGCACATCCTGATGCAGGCCGCCGACAATCAGCGCCGGGACGATTGACCAGGCCAGGGCATGAACCAGGACGGCGAACGCCATCGGCGAGCGCGAGAAGGAGGCTGTTGCGCCGTGTACGCCGATCTGGCCTTCCATACAGGGTTCCCGAACAGAGCGCCGGACCGGCGAAGGCCGGGCGGCCGGAGCGCAGGTTTAGGGCGGCGCCTCGCCAAATGCAATTTCGGCGGATCTTTCCAGTTTTGCCGGGCCCGGCGCAGCCGCCGGAAAGGATTGATTGAGGGTAATTAAAAGCCAGTTTTCTTAAGGCTTCAAAATAAACAATGACGCAAGGTTTCCCTGGGATGGTTCCCGTATTGGGTCGGGTCTTGACCGGGTCTGTTGGTTTTTTGGAGTTTTTAGCATGAAGCGTCAGTCGCTCACGTTTGCGGTCGCCGTATTGGTCGCCGCCTCCCTTTCGTCACATGCGCTCGCGCAGAACGACGAGCGCTACGAAGCAAAAAGCTCCGACGCCGCGCGTATGGAGCGCGTCATAGTCGCTGGCATTCTTGGCGGCGGCATCGGCCTTGTGGCGCAAGCCATCAACGAAAACATGGACGCCGAACGCGAGGCCAGCAAGGACCAGGGCGCCGCCAGCCACCCGCGCCCGCAGATGGCGACCTATGCGCCCCCCCGGCAGGCCTATTCTCCGTCCGAGCAGCCCTATGCGGCGTCCGAGCAGAGGAAGGGCGACTTCCTGATTTACAATCAGCCCGGTTTTGCGCCTCCGGCCCATTTGCGTCGGATCAAGCTCGGCGGCCGCGACTGACGCTGCACGAGTTTTCGCAGGCGCGCGGAAAACATGCCAGCTGCGACCCATTGAATTTCTGCGAAATTCCGGCGACAAATGGCCGGATGACCTTTTTGCGGAAAAAAATCAATCTGCTCTGGCTGCAGGCGGGCTCCTGCGGCGGCTGCGCCATGTCGGCGCTCGAAAGCGGCGGCGCCTCCGGCTGGTTCGCCGAGTTGCAGAATTTCGGGATCAACCTGCTCTGGCATCCGAGCGTCAGCGAAGAGTCGGGCGAGGAAGTCCTCGATATTCTCGCGCGCATCGAGAGCGGCGAAGAGACGCTCGACATTTTCTGCGTAGAGGGTTCGATCCTGCGCGGTCCCGAGGGCACGGGCATGTTCAACCGTCTCTCGGGCACGGACCGCAGCCTGTTCGAATGGACGCGGCGCCTGGCGCCTTTGGCGGACTATTGCGTGGCGGTCGGCTCGTGCGCGGCCTATGGCGGCATTCCCGCCGGCGACCCCGCGCCGACCGACGCCTGCGGCTTGCAATATGAAGGGTCCGAAGCAGGAGGCGCGCTCGGCCGCGACTTTTCTTCGCGCAAGGGATTGCCGGTGATCAACGTAGCCGGATGCGCGCCGCATCCCGGCTGGATCATGGAGACGTTCGGCGCGCTGGCTGCGGGAGATCTTTCCGTTGGAGACCTCGACACGCTGGGAAGGCCGAAATTCTTTGCCGGCCATCTCGCGCATCACGGCTGTTCGCGCAACGAATTCTATGAGTTCAAGGCCAGCGCCCGCACCCTGTCGGAGCGCGGCTGCCTGATGGAGCACCTCGGCTGCAAGGCGACGCAGGCGATCGGTGATTGCAACCAGCGCGCCTGGAACGGCGGCGGCTCCTGCACCCATGCTGGGTTCGCCTGCATTTCCTGCACTTCGCCGGGCTTCGAGGCGGCGCGCAACCACCATGTCACGCCGAAAATCGCCGGCATTCCCGTGGGCCTGCCGCTCGACATGCCCAAGGCCTGGTTCATGACGCTGGCCGCCTTGTCGAAATCGGCGACGCCGGATCGCGTGCGCAAGAACGCCGAGGCCGACCGCATCGTCGAAAATCCGAAGCGCCACAAATGACGCGCCTCATCGTCGGTCCCTTCAACCGCGTCGAGGGCGACCTCGAACTGACGCTCGACATTGAAGAGGGACGCGTCGCGAGCGCGCGCGTCGCCGCGCCGCTCTATCGCGGCTTCGAGCAGATCCTGGTCGGCCGACCCGCGTCAGACGCACTGTCGATCGCGCCGCGCATCTGCGGCATCTGCTCGGTGTCGCAGAGCATGGCGGCGGCCGCGGCTCTTCGCGGCCTGACCGGAGTCGAAGCCGCCGCCCAACGGCGAACTGGCGGCCAATATCGTACATGCAGCCGAAAACATCGCCGATCATCTGACGCATTTCTATATCTTCTTCATGCCGGATTTTGCGCGCGACTTTTATGCTGGCGAATCCTGGTTTCCCGCCGTGCAATCGCGATTCAAGGCCTTGTCCGGCTCGGCTGCGGGCGACGCGCTGCCAGCGCGGGCGCGGTTGCTGCACGTCATGGGGCTGATCGCCGGCAAATGGCCGCATTCCCTGGCGATCCAGCCGGGCGGCGTCACCCGCGCGCTCGATCTCGGCGAAAAGATGCGGCTGATTGGCGATATTCGGCGAATTCCGCGCCTTCCTGGAGAAGACGCTGTTTTCAGCGCCCCTGGAAAAAGTCATGGAAATATCCACCCCCGGGGCTTTGCGCGGCTTTTTCGGAAGGGCAGGGCGATTTCGCGGCTTTCCTGCGGCTCGGCGAGAGCCTGAAGCTGCGTGATCTCGGGCGGATCGCCTTGCCGCTCTTGAGCTTCGGGGCCTATGAAAACGCCGCCGGTCCTCTGTTCGCGCCGGGCGTTTTCGATCCCGTCACGGGCGAAAGCCGCGCCTTGCCCGCGGCGGGGATCGCCGAGGACGCGGCCTTTTCCTTCCTGCGCGAGTCCTCGCGCGATCCCGCACTGGCGATCAATACGCCCGACATGGGGCGGCAGGGCGCGCTATTCCTGGTCCAAGGCGCCGCGCCTCGACGGCGCGCCCGCCGAGACGGGCGCCGTGGCGCGGCAGGCGGCGCAGGGCGAGCCATTGATCCGCGCGCTGCTTGCGGAAAATGGCGGCACCAACGTGTTCGCGCGCGTCGTGGCGAGGGTGATGGAGATTGCGCGGCTGACTCTTGCCGCCGAAGGCTGGGCGCGCGCCATTCGCCTGAACGAGAGTTTTTGCGAGACGCCGCCCGCGCCGTTGCGCGGCGAGGCGGTCGGCCGCGTCGAAGCGGCGCGCGGCGCGCTGGGCCACTGGATCAGCGTCGAGAAGGGAATGATCCAGCGCTACCAGATCATCGCCCCGACCACCTGGAATTTTTCGCCGCGCGACGCGGACGAGACGCATGGGCCGCTGGAGCAGGCGCTGGTCGGCGTCGAGGTCGGCGAAGCCGGCGCCAAGGCCCCGGCGATCCAGCACGTCGTGCGCTCCTTCGATCCCTGCATGGTCTGCACGGCGCATTGAATTGAGCCTATGCGATATTCCCATCCGTATGCCGAGCCTCTGCTCGGCGGATTTCACGTAAGGTTTTTGATGCAGACGCTTTTGGACAACTTGTCGTTGGATGTAGAAATTGGTCGCCTCAACGATTGACAGGTCGCCAATATCAACATGATAATTCGTCAAGACGTTGGAAGGCTCGAAAAATCAATGCGCTTCGCGGGCCGAGAGTGACACGGCATTTAGCTTGGACTTCTTCCACCCAATCCTGGTGATCGCCCAGTCGGAATGACTTAAACGCGGCCGGTCCCCGCCGGCATGGAGACACGCCATGGATAGCATCAAGATCAATTTGCCGATCACCCTTCAGGCGGCCAACGAGGCGCAGCTCGACGCCGACATCGCCGAGGCAAACCAAGCCGGCTCGGGCAATTATGTGATCGACGTGACGTCCAGCTTCATCGAAAACTCGGATCCGAACGCGATCAGCCTGAAGGGCGCCAATCTGACGATCGCGGGCACGGGAAGCAATATCTATATCGACGGCGACGGCAATAATCGCGGCCTGTTCGTCTATTCGGGCGCGGTGACGATCGAAAACCTCACCTTGCAGGACATGACGGCGGCGGGCGGTTCCGGCGCGGGCGGCGGCGGCGGCGGGGCCGGGCTTGGCGGCGCGCTTTTTGTCGCCAGCGGCGGCGCGGTCACACTGTCCAATGTCAATATGGCCGGCAACAAGGCGATCGGCGGCGCTGGTTCCAGCGCGAGCGAGGGACTTGGCGGCGGCGGCGGCATGGGCGGCTCCGGCGCCCTGATGGGACCCTGGACTCGGCCAGCAAGCGAACACGGGCGGCGGCGGTGGTGGCGGCGGCGGCGGCGGACTGGGCGTTTCGGCCTCTGGCGGCGCCGGCGCGCAGTCCGGCGGCATCGCCAGCGCGGGCAGGGCCAGTTTGATCATTGCCGGCGCGGGCGGCGGCAATGGCGGCGCGGACGGCAAGGGCGTCTATAATACAGTGTCAGACGGGATGGGCGGGCAATACCAGAACCTTTTGTCTTATTCCGGCGGCGTCGGCGGCTCCGGCGGGGGGCTCGGCGGCGGCCGCGGCGCCGTCGGCGTCGGCAATCCTCAGAATTTACGGCAGCAGCGGCGGCACTGGCGGCGCCGGCGGATTCGGCGGCGGCGGCGGCGGCGGCGGCGATGGCGAGATTGGTCTTGGTCGCAACAGCTTCATCAGCAATGAGGGCAATGGAGGCGTCGGCGGCTTCGGTGGCGGCGGCGGCTCCGGCTCGTTCGGCGGATCGGGCGGCTTTGGCGGCGGCGGCGGCCAATCGGTCGGCGTCAACGCATCGTCTGCCGGCGGGTACGCCAACAACGGCAACAGCGGCGGCTTCGGCGCCGGCGCCGGCAGCAGCAATGGCGGCGGCGGCGGATTGGGCGCCGGCGGCGACATTTTCATCCAGTCGGGCGGATCGCTGAGCATTGCCAGTGGCGAGATCGATGAGGGAACCGTGCAGGGCGGCGGCGCCGTCCACGCGACCGGCGGCCAGGCCGACGGCGCTGGCATTTACCTGCAAGGCGGCCAGACGCTGACGCTCGGCGCAGGCCAGGCCGCCGGAATGGAAACTCTCATCAACGGCGACATCGTCGACCAGACCGGCAGCGGAGGAACGGGCTCGAATGCCGGCGCCGGCGCGCTGCTCATCACCGGAGCCGGGACAGTCGCGCTCGGCGGCGCCAATAATTTCACCGGCGGCGTGACGATCGACCAGGGCACGCTCGATCTTGCGGTCGCTGGCGCCGCAGGTTCGGGTCCCATAAGCTTCGCTTCGGGCAGTTCCAACGGCGTGGTGGAAATCAACAATTCCGGCGCGTGGGACAAGGTGGCCGGGGCCAACGGAACCGTCAAGCTGACCAGTTCGCAGGCGACGGTGAGCGGCGGCGGCGACACCGTCGATTTCACCGCCGGCTCCGGCAATGCGGCGAGCCTCATCAATTCCGGCGGCAGCTGGGATTGGGTCTACGGCTCGAATGGCGATGTCTATCTCAACTCCGCGCAGACCTCGATCCAGGGCGGCGGCGACCTGATCTCTTTTGTCGGCGGGTCGACCAATGCGGCGAGCCTGTACAACACCGGCGGCAGCTGGGACTGGGTCTACGCGACCAATGGAACTGTCAATCTGAACAGCGCGCAGGCGGCGGTCCAGGGCGGCGGCGCGTCCGTCACGCTCTCCAGCGGCTCCGGCGATGCGGCAAGCCTCTACAACACCGGCGGCAGCTGGGACTGGGTCTATGGCTCGAAAGGCTCCGTTTATCTCAACAGCGCCCAAACCTCGATCGAGGGCGGCGACAATTCCATCGCCTTTTCCAGCGGCGCGACCGACGCTGTCAGCCTGTACAGCACCGGCGGAAGCTGGGGCTGGGTCTATGGCTCGAACGGAACGATTTACTTGAACGATGCGCAGACCTCGCTTTCGGGCGGCGGCGACAGGGTCATTCTAGACGGCAATGCCGCCGACGCCGTGAGCCTCTACAGCTCCAGCGGCAACTGGAACTCGGCGACCGGCTCGAACGGAACGATCTACATGAACGGCTCGCAAGCCTCGGTGTCCGGCAACAGCGACACGTTCGACATGGCCGGCGCGAACAGCGTTTCGGCCTATGGAACGTCTGACGCCTTCATCTTCGGCCCAGCGATCGGCGTGGACTACATCAACAATTTCGGCTCGACCGACACGATGCAGTTCAGCAAATCCGACTTCGCCAGCTGGGCCGTGCTGTCGACCCCGAGCCACATGGTCCAGTCCGGCGCGAATACGGTGATCTCGCTCGACGGTTCGGACACGGTCACCCTGACCAATGTGCTGATGACGAGCCTGAGTTCGAAGCAGTTCAAGTTCGTTTGATAAATCGGGGCGCGGAAAGCGGCGTCTTCATTTTCGGCGCGTCGGCAATGATCGCCCTTTCCGACGGATGCCGGTGGAAGCGGCGGCCGTTGCTTCCGCCAAGGTATTTCGCGCAAACCGCCGCTTCATGATGACGCGGAGCACAGGTTTCGACATGGGAGACAACAATGACCGTCTTGGACCCAACTCTGTTTGGCCCGTACGATCCTCTCAGCTTCGACCCCACCTATCCGGGCATCCAGATCGAGGATGGCTATACTGCAACAAACGGGACGCAAACAGTAAACCTTGATATTCGATACTATACGCCGAATAATGCGTGGAGTACGACGGACGAGGTGTTTGGTTCCGGTTTTAATATTCAGTTTGCCCCAAACCATTATGGTCCCGGCCAAGACGATGTCTGGATATTTATGTATTCAGACATCACGGGCGGGACCGGGAACGATACGATTTCAGGCTTCGA
The DNA here is from genome assembly GCA_963713695.1 of uncultured Alphaproteobacteria bacterium. Classification (GTDB taxonomy): domain Bacteria; phylum Pseudomonadota; class Alphaproteobacteria; order Rhizobiales; family Beijerinckiaceae; genus Rhodoblastus. The sequence goes on along the minus strand of CAVQMU010000006.1, from coordinate 191,120 downwards.
CTCTTCCACTGTCGCGGAGATGCAGGCTGAGATCGCGACTTTAGGCGCGCAACCTGGAAATTCATTTCTGGCGTCAGACATCGCCGCCGTCTTGCTGGCAAACGGGCTGTCGCTGGCCCAGCTTGTGGGTAGCGACTACCTGAACGGCGGCCCCGGAGACGACACGCTGGAAGGCGGCGCCGGCAATGACATTTTGGTCGGAGGCCCTGGCAATGACACGCTGATTGGGGGGGCTGGAACAGACATAGCCGGATATTCCGGCGCTTTGGCGGACTATTACGTCACGCGCAATGCCGATGGATCCCTAACCATCGAGGACATGCGTCTCGGCAGTCCAGACGGTACGGACACTGTAAAAAACATCAATTGGTTCAACTTCGGTGGCGTGGAATGGACCTACGATGAACTGGTGTCCACGTTTAACGGCGGCGGACACGCCGTCAACCTCTCCAGCGAACCCGGAAATTCCGCGTATCTTTTCAACACGAACGGCGCGTGGGACCAGACGACCGGGTCCAACGGGACTGTCGGCTTGACCAGCGCCCAAACGACATTGACAGGCGGCGGCGACACGATCAACTTTCTTGACGCTTCCGGGGATGCTGCGAGTTTTTACTCCACCGGAGGAAACTGGGATCAAGTCAATGGGTCGAATGGCGCCGTTTACCTAAACGGCGGGCAGGCGACAGTGACCGGCGGCGGCGAAATGATTGCTTTCGTGGGCGGTTCGGGTGATGCGGCGAGCCTTTTCAGCACCGGCGGAAGCTGGGACTGGGTTTATGGGGCAAACGGGGCTGTCTATTTGAACGGCGCGCAGGCTGCAGTCCAGGGCGGCGGCGACATGGTCGATTTCGTCAGCGGTGTCGACAATGCGGCGAGCCTTTACAATACTGGGGGAAATTGGGATTGGCTCTATGCCACGAACAGCGGGGTCTTTCTGAACAGCGCGCAGGCGGCGGTCCAGGGTGGGGGCGAAATTGTCGTTTTTGCGAGCGGCTCCGGCAATGCCACGAGCCTTTATGACACAGGCGGAAGCTGGGACTGGGTTTATGGCTCCGGCTCGATCTATCTCAATAGCGCCCAGGCAGCGATCCAGGGCGGCGGCAACGCCATCGCCTTCATATCCGGCTCCAACGACGCAGTGAGCCTATACACCACGAACGAGACCTGGAGCTGGGTCTACGGCTCGAACGGCACGATCAATCTGAACGATGCGCAGGCATCGGTCTCGGGCGGCGGCGACAGCATCAATCTCGACGGAGATATGGCCGACGCCGTGAGTTTATACAGTTCCAATGGAAACTGGGACACGGTCAACGGCTCAAGCGGCAACATATACATGAACGGCGCGCAGGCGTCGACGGTCGGGGACTATGACTGGCTCTACATGGCCGGCGCCAACACGGTATCGGCCTTTGGCGTGGGGGACTTGTTTTCCTTCGGCAACGCCATAGGGGTGGATACCATCAACAATTTTGAATTGACCGATATGTTGTTGTTCAGCAGTGCGGACTTCGCTGATTGGTCCGTATTGTCGAGCCCCAGCCACATGCACCAGTCCGGCGCGAATACGGTGATCTCGCTCGACGCCTCGGATGTGGTCACACTGACGAATGTGCAGATGGCAAGCCTGACAGCGGCGCAGTTCAAGTTCGTGTGAAAACGTTTTTGCGGAGACGGTCGCCGCATTCCCGCTGGCCAAGGGGCGAGGCCGCGGCGATTGAATATCTAAGTATTACTGAGGCTTGTCGTTAGGGCAGCTCAGGCGCCAAATACGCGTTCGCCAAATATATTGCCGGGCTCGCCAGTTCATCGCTCCGCCCCGCGCAATGCTGGCGCTCCGAATTGGCGGGATCATCCATGGCCGCTCCATGTGTGGGGCGGGAAGGCCATGTGAAATCAGACGATACCCCCAGTTTACAGGGTATACACCGATAGCCTCCCGGTGAACAATCAATCCGGTCATTTCGCGCGATTGCGCCGCAAGGGTCGCCCTCTCTCGGCACGGCCGTTGCGGCGCCGCCGCGCGAGACCTCGCGACGACTTCCAGCTCCCCCGGCGAGCCGGCAGAAAACTCGAATTTCGGCCCGGCACAACAAGAGAGAGCCGCGATGAGCATCTATACCTGGAAGGGCGTCGCGGGAAGCGGCTGGGGAACGGCCAGCAACTGGATGTCGACGGGCACGGGTTTGCCGGGAGCAAACGATACCGTGAATTTCAACGATACGACTCCGGGAGTTGCCAACGCGGTCAATTTGGGCGGGGGCGTCTTTTCCCTTCGTTATCTAAATCTCGACGGTCCGCAGGATGGCGGCGGCTATGTTTTTCAGAACGGGACATTGGATTTTACAACCGGGGGGGAAATCATTTCCGATACTGCAGCGAACTCGCCAGATTTGGGCGGGACGGGGTCGGTCACCGTCAATATTTCGGGGTCTCTTGGAATTATCACGAATTACAGCACGAGCACCCTTGGTTTTGGCCCCAAGACGACAATTACCGGCAACGGCGATCTGATAATTTTCGACGTGGGAACGACGACGATGGACGATGTCGGCTCCTTCTCCGGCTACACGGAAATTGAAAGCGGCAAGCTCACCATCGGCAATACGTCCGCCCTGTCGACCGGAGGTATAGACTTCATCAATGAAGGCTCACCCAATCGAGTAGATCCCGTCCTGGAAGCGGCGGCGTCCGGGACACTGAGCAACGCCTTCGATATTGAAGCCGGCGCGGACGCGACGATCGAGGCGGAGAGCGGCGATGTCTTGAACTTGACCGGCGCCTTCGCCGACGATGGCGGCGCTGGGACGACGTTGCACTTCGGTTCGACTGGCGACACCGGCGTCGTGGTTTCGCGCCAGCGATCGGCATGGATGCCATCAACGATTTCGCGTCGACCGACACATTGCAGTTCAGCAAAACGGACTTCGCCAATTGGACTGCCTTTTCGAATTTCGGCGCCATGCAACAAGTCGGCGCGAATACTGTGATCTCGCTCGATGCTGCCGACACGGTCACCCTGACGAATGTGCAGATAACGAGCCTCTCTTCGACGCAGTTCAAGTTCGTTTGAAACCCGATCCTGTCAAAACCACACGTAAGTGGGATCGCCAGTCAAAGATTAGCCACTCCCGGAGGGCGCGGGGAATGGGAGAAGCCCAAAAATTTCAAAGGGAGACATACGATGGTCAGTTATAATTGGAGGGGTTCCGCCGGGGGGCAATGGGGAAACCAGAACAACTGGTTCCCGGCGTTCGTGCCCGGAGCGAGCGACGATGCGGTTTTCAACTCTACAGTTGCAACCGAAGATGCTGTCAGTCTGGGCGGGGCCACCTACAGCATCGCCGCACTGACGATCAACGCTCAGGGGGGCGGCGGTTTCAGCTTCCAGGACGGCACTCTGGATTTTTCGAGCGGACAAATCATCGCCTCTACCGCTGCAAGCACTCCGGATTTTGGCGGCTCGGGACTGCCGATTATCATATCGGTGACCGAAGAGTTGCAACTCGGCGCCCAGTACAGCACGAGCACCCTTGGCTTCGGCTCGAACGCGACCATTACCGGCGCCGGTTATTTGCAGATTTCCGGCTCGGGAACGACAAATCTGGACAATACCGACACCTACGCCGGCGGCACGCAAATAATCGGCGGGACGCTCGCCCTCGGCACGACATCCTCACTGTCGACGGGAACGGTGTCCTTCGTCTACAACAGCGCCGGCGGATCGTTTCCGACCCTCCAATCGGTGAGCGGGGCGCTGAGCAACGCCATCCAGATCGACGCCGGCACGGGCGCGACGATCGGGGCGGAGAACGGCGATATCCTGTCGTTGACCGGCGCCTTCGCCGACAATGGCGGCGCCGGCACGACGCTTCACTTCGGTTCGGCAAGTGATACGGGCGTGTTGATTTTCAATCCCGGCAGCGACGCGGGTGTGGCCGCCGGCGGCGCCTTGGCGATCGACGGCGGATCATTATTGATCCGCGACAGCGCGGCGGCGCAGGTCGTGGGCGCAGTGCAAGGCGGCGTCGCGGTTGGCACAGGGAGCACGGCGGCCCTGCTCGACATCGACGGAAATTCGACGACGCTGAACAATCTCTCCGGCAATTCCTCGGGCGTCATCATCAACAACGGCACGACTGCAGCAACACTGACGGTCGACAATATCGTCAACACGACCTACTCTGGCAAGATCGAGGACGGAACCGGGGCGCTGGCGCTCGTCGTCGCAGGCAGCCTTGAACTCTTCGGAAACAACACGTTTTCGGGCGGCGTCACGATCGACGCAAACGCGGATTTGCTCCTCGGCAACGTCAACGCCGCCGGCGACACAACCATCACATTCGCTGGCGTCGGGACGCTTTACCTTGCCAGCGGAGCGACTCCGACGTCTTCGGAAATGACGATCATCGGATTTACGGCCAATGACGGCATTCTCCTGGAAGGCTTCGGCGCTGGCGTCACCGAAAGCCTGGCGAACACCATCTTGACCATCTCCTACGGGGCCACAACCGATTTATTCAATATCCCGGTTCCCCGCGGGCATTTTACGCCGGCCGAGTTTTCCGTGGTCCAACTGACACCATTTTCACGAGCGGCGGTTACAATCTCGACCTTGCCGGCGGTTCGGCGAGCACCGTCACCTTGTCCGGCACGGGCAATAACGGGGACGCGGTGAGCGGCCCCGGCGGCACGATCAATTTGGACGGCGCGCAGACAACGGCGACCGGCGGCGTCTACACGGTCAATATCACCAGCGGCAGCACCGGCAATATGGTGAGCTTCATCAACACCACCGGCTGGAACTGGGTCTACGGCTCGGGCGCTGTTGTCTATCTCAACAGCGCCCAGACTTCGGTGCAGGGCGGCGGCAATATCATCGACTACTATTCGGGGATCGACGAGGCGAGCCTCTACAAAACCGGAAGCTGGGACTATCTCTACGCGACCAATGGAACCGTCAATCTCAACAGCGCGCTGACGGAGGTCCATGGCGGCGGCGACACGGTCAATTTCACGAGCGGCTCCGGCAATGCGGCGAGCCTTTTCAACACCGGCGGCAGTTGGGACTCGGTCGTCGGCTCCAACGGGACGATCTATCTCAATAGCGCGCAGACGGCGATTTAAGGCGGCGACAACAACGTCTATTTCGCAAGCGGCGCGGACGCCGTGAGCCTCAATCAGTCCAATGGAGTTCTGGGGCTGGGTCAATGGCTCCAACGGCGCGATCAACCTTGACCGGGGTGCGCAGACCTCGATCCAGGGCGGCGGCGACAAGATCACGCTCGACGGCAATGCCGCCGACGCCGTGAGCCTCTACAGTTCCGGCCCAAACTGGGACTCGGTCAGCGGCTCCAACGGCACGATCGACATGAACGGTTCGGACGCGTCAGTCACAGGCAACAGCAACACGTTCAACATGGTCGGGGCCAATATCGTTTCGGCCTTCGGCGCGTCGGACGCGTTCGTGTTCGGACCGGCGATCGGCGTGGACACCATCAACGATTTCGCATCGACCGACACGCTGCAATTCAGCGCGAAAGACTTCAACAGTTATTTCGCACTCACGAATTCCGGCGACATGAAGCAAGTCGGCGCGAATACTGTGATCTCGCTCGATGCTGCGGACACGGTCACCCTGACCGGCGTGACAATCGGGAGCCTGACAGCGGCGCAATTCAAGTTCGTTTGAGGACGGTTTTTTGGCGGCCAGGATCGAACCCGGCCTCCCTTCCCAACTGGAAGTGAGATCGCAGGTCCATATTTAGGGAGAGCCACGATGAGCACTTATAATTGGAAGGGAGGCGCGGGCAACTGGACAACCTCAACCAACTGGACGCCGACGGGCGCGCCCGGAGATGGCGATTTCGGCGATGATGTGGTTTTCACCGATACGACGCCGGGAATTGTCAACGCGGTCAGTCTGGGCGGCGCCACTATCGTCATCAGCCAAATGGCGCTGAATGGTCCGGACAACGGCGGTGGTTACAGTTTCTCGGACGGCGCGTTGGATTTTGTCAACGGCCAGATTTCTGCCTCTACCGACGCAAACTTCCCGGATTTTGAGGGGCAACAGATCACCATCGGCGTGACAGGCGAGCTGCAACTCGACACGGCAAACAGCGCAAGCACCCTTGATTTTGGAGGGGGCGCGACGATTTCGGGAAGTGGCTATTTGCAAATTATGGGGTTGGGAACGACGACATTGGGCGATGCCGACTCCTATGCCGGCGGCACGCAAATATTGGGAGGCACGCTCGCCATCGGCAATATGTCCGCGCTATCGACAGGAGCGGTGTCCTTTGTCGCCGGTGGAGCGTCTCCCGTCCTGCAATCGGTGAGCGGGCCCCTGAGCAACGCCATAGATATCGAAGCCGGCGCTGGCGCGACGATCGGGGCGGAGAAGGGAGATACCCTGTCGTTGAACGGCCCCTTCACCGACAATGGCGGCGCCGGCACGACGCTTCACTTCGGTTCGACTGGTGACACGGGCGAGGTGCTCTTCGATCCAAGCAGCGACGGTGGAGTGGCTGCCGACAGCGCCTTGTCGGTCGATGGCGGAACGCTGATCATTGGCGACTTCGCCGCCTCGCAAGTTGTGGGCGCCATGGCGGGCGGCGTCGCGGTCGGCCCGGGGACCACGACGGCTACGCTCGATATCCATGGCAATGCGACGACGCTGCCAAATCTCACAGGGAGTTCGGGCGTCATCACCAACAATGGCGCGACGTCTGCGACGCTGACGGTCGACGATCCAGCCGATACGGTCTTTTATGGCCGGATCGAGGATGGAACCAGCGCGCTCTCGCTCGTCGTTGCAAGCGGCGCGCTGACTCTTGGCGGAAATAATTCTTTTTCCGGCGGCGTCACTCTCGATGTCGACTCAATTTTACGCCTCAATACCAACAGCGCCGCGGGCACGGGAATCATCACGCTGAAGGGCGGGAACACGCTGTTCCTTGCAAGTGGCGTAACGTCAGTCAATGCGCTGGCCGGACTGGGCGGCGGCAGCGTTATCGGGCTCGATGGCTTCGACAGTAGCTCCGTCGTCAGTGTGACTCCAGGGACCATCGGGGAAGCATTGACCGTCACAGACGGCGCCAAAGTCAAGACGATCGGCTTGCTGTCCGCGTTCACACAGGCCCAGCTCGGCGTCCTCGATGTCACCAACCCATACGAGGCGTTTCTTTCGCCTGATATAAACTACTCCTCCGGCAGCAATGCGCTCGTGCTGGCAGGCGGTTCGGCGACCACGGTCAATCTTTCCAATACGGCCAATTACTGGGACGCGGTGAGCGGCCCCAGCGGCGTCATCAATATGGACGCCGCGCAGACCACGGCGACGGGCGGCGTCTACACCGCCAATTTCACTGGCGGCTCCGGCAATGCGGTGAGCTTCATCAATTCCAGCGGCTGGAACTGGGTCTACGGCTCGAACGGCGCTGTCTATCTCAACAGCGCCCAGGCCTCCGTACAGGGCGGCGGCGACATGATCTCCTTCGTCTCTGGGGCCGATCAGGCGAGCCTCTACAACACGGGGAGCTGGGACCAGGTCTTCGCTACGAGTGGAACCGTCAATCTGAATAGCGCGCTGACGACAATCCAGGGCGGCGCCGAGTCCGTCTATTTCACCAGCGGCTCGGGCAATGCGGCGAGCTTCATCGATTCCAGCGGCTGGGACTGGGTCTACGGCTCCAAGGGAACAATCTATCTCAACAGCGCGCAGACCTCGATACAAGGCGGCGCCAACAACGTCTATTTTTCGAGCGGCTCTGACTCTGTGAGCCTGTACAAATCCAACGGCGTCTGGGGCTGGGTCTATGGCTCGAATGGCGAGATCAATCTTTCCGATAATGCGCAGACCTCGATCCAGGGCGGCGGCGACAAGATCACGCTCGACGGCAATTCCGCCGACGCCGTGAGCCTCTACAGCTCCGGCGGCAACTGGGACTTGGTTGCCGCCACGAACGGCACGATCGACATGATCGGCGCGCAGGCGTCGGTCACCGGCAACAGCAATACGTTCAATATGGCTGGCGCGAATACCGTATCGGCCTTCGGCGCGTCGGACGCTTTCATCTTCGCGCCGGCGATCGGCGTGGACACGATCAACGATTTCGCGTCGACCGACACATTGCAGTTCAGCAAAACGGACTTCGCCAGTTTCACGGCGCTCCAGAATTCGGGCGACATGACGCAAAACGGCGCGAATACGCTGATTTCGCTCGCAGGATCGGGGACGGTCATCCTGACCGGCGTGACGATGACGAATCTTGGCCCGTCGGAGTTCAAGTTTGTTTGATCGAAAACCTATGCCACGAGGCTATCGTTGAAGTGAGGCGCGCAGATGAGCACGAGCACATCCCAGCAGGTTACGGCAGTCAGCGATCAATTGGGGACGGATTATCTGTGGAGCACGGCGGCGAACTGGCTCAGCGCAACCGGCAGACCCACCAATGGATCGAACGTTGTGCTCACCACGCCGATTTCCGGTGGTATTGCGGCCGGCCAGGATAATCTCTCGCCCCTGACGAGTTCTCGGAACGCTCGATATGGCTGGCGGCTGGGAAGTCGTATTCGACACGTCCCTGACCATCAACAGCGTGGATGTCACCAGCGCCGGCAGCGGCGGAGGAACGACCGCCATCCTCGCCAGCACCGAAGACGCCGCCGCAGGCTCCACGGACACCCTTGTCATCGATTTGCTGGTGGATTCGGAGCGGTTTACGGCGCCGCAGGCGTCGGTGCGATTACAAGGATCGAAAGCGTTGTCGATCCTGGCGAGGAATATGCCGTGGCCGAAGGCGGGGAGGTGGTTCTGAGCGCCACGCCGAACAGTAGTTCAAGTTACGATTTCGGCAGTGGAAGCGCCGGCATATTTGCGTTTCTGGCGCCTGGCGCGACAGTCGCCGGCGAGATTTCGCAAGTCGCGATCGGCAATGCCGTCGCACTTCCCGGCAGCAAGGTATCGGCCGTAACCTTCGGCGCGTCGTCGCTGGTCATCGCCACCGATTTCGGCACGACGACATTTTCCAAAGTGTCATACGAGACCGGAACTCCCGTTCCGACAAACTTTGCTTATCGCGCCGATCCGACGAATGCCGGGCTGGTCGATGTCACGTTCGAGAACAATAACGTCACTCTGGACGGCGGCGGCTATACGATGAACCTGGGGAGCGCCTCCGGGAATACAGCCAATTTGACAGACACTGGCGCGGACCCGGATTCGATCATTGTTTCCAACGGCGAAGTCTATCTCGACACTGCGCGGTCCTTTGTCATCGGCGGCAATGTTTCCATCGAATTTATTGGAGGTTCCGGCGATATTGCAATGCTGTCGGCCACGTCCGGCCAATGGGACAACGCATTCGGCGCCGGGGGCACTGTCCAGTTGACCAGCGCGCAGACGACGGTCACGGGCGGCGGCGAAACGGTCGATTTCACCGCCGGCTCCGGCAACGCAACGAGCCTCATCAACTCAGGCGCCAGCTGGGACTGGATCTATGGTTCGAACGGCGATGTCTATCTGAATTCCGCGCAGACCTCGATCCAGGGCGGCGGCGATATGATTTCTTTCGTCTCGGGGACCGATGCGGCGAGCCTCTACAACGCCGGAAGCTGGGATCAGGTCTACGCCGCCAACGGAACCGTCAATCTGAACAGCGCGCTGACGGAGGTCGCCGGCGGCGGCGACACCGTCAATTTCACCAGCGGCTCGGGCAATGCGGCGAGCCTTATCGACAGTGGCGGCGGCTGGGACTGGGTCTACGGCTCCAAGGGAACAGTTTATCTCAACAGCGCGCAGACCTCGATACAAGGCGGCGCCAACAACGTCTATTTTTCGAGCGGCTCTGACTCTGTGAGCCTCTACAAGTCCGACGGAGTTTGGGGCTGGGTCTATGGCTCCAACGGCGCGATCAATCTTTCCGATAATGCGCAGACCTCGATCCAGGGCGGCGGCGACAAGATCACGCTCGACGGCAATGCCGCTGACTCCGTGAGTCTCTACAACACCAACAACGGCGTTTGGGACTCGGTCAGCGGCTCGAACGGAACGATCGCCATGAACGGCGCGCAGGCCTCGGTCATCGGCAACGACACAATCAACATGGTCGGAGCCAACACGGTTTCGGCCTTCGGGACGTCGGACGCCTTCGTGTTCGGGCCGGCGATCGGCCTGGAGACGATCAACAGTTTTGCATCGACCGACACATTGCAGTTCAGCAAGTCCGACTTCGCCAGTTTCACGGCGTTGTCGAATTCCGGCGACATGACGCAAGTCGGGGCGAATAGTGTGATCTTGATCGACGCCTCGGATAAGCTCACGTTGAACAATGTTGTCGCGACGAGCTTGACCGCGACGCAGTTCAAGTTCGTATGAAAAAATGCTTTTCGCGAATTTTGAGAGTCCAAACGCAATAACAATTTCAACTGTTTCAGCGGCAATGCATTACGCAAGGTTATGTAACGGTATGCTGTCCAACAACATGAGGGCAGCGGGTAATTTGGAGCTATGTTGATTGACAAGCCTTCGATATTGGCGTGATAATCGATAATAGCACTGGAAGGCTAGGAAAATCAAAGGGGTCCGCAGCCGAGCGGATGCGGCGTTTAGCTTCGATTTGAGGCGCCGGCCAAGTGTCTTTTGCACCGCAGTCTGGTCGAGGCTGCCGATTTGGATCTATTCCACGGAGCTGCCGCCATGACGCAATTGCCGGTCTCGAATTATCAGGCGTCTCTGGCCCTGACAGAGGACATCATCGTCGGCGGCATTTTCCCGTCGCGCGACCCCGGGACCGCGTCGGGCCTCTATCTCGGTGAAATCTGCACCTATGCGTTCAATTTTCAGCCGGATGGCGCCGATTTTACCGACGGCCAGACGGTCTCGATCGCGTCGAATACTGCGCTCTTCTCCCTGCTCGGCACAAACTATGGTGGCAATGGGACTACGAACTACCTTTTGCCCGATCTGCAAGGCGCGACCATGATCGGCGCCGGAAACAGCGCAAGCCTCGGCTCCCTGGTAGTTGGCCAAGGCGCGGGGTCGGCGAGCGTGACGCTGACGCCGTCTGAACTCCCCGCCAGTCTTGGCGGCCAAAGCCAGTCCATCAGCAATTACCAGCCGGGGACGGCGGTGACCTACATGATTTGCGTTTCGGGGGTCACGCCCACCCTCGGAATTGGCGCGGCGTCGCTGGACCTGGTCGGCGACGTCGACGCATTCGCCGGGAATTTCAGTCCCGCGGGCTTCATGGCCTGTGACGGACAAATGCTGTCGATTGCGAACTACCAGCTGCTTTATGAAATCATTGGAACGACCTATGGCGGAGACGGGATCACGACCTTCGCCTTGCCGAATTTGCAGGGTCGCGCCATCGTCGGCGCTTCCGCCGCCGATCCCGTCGGCAGCGTCATCGGCCAGCCGACAGTCAGCCTGTCCAACAATCAGGCGCCCAATCTTACGGGCGCCGCAGTTCAGTCGTTTACCAATACCGAGCCTTCCGTCGCGATGGAATATTTGATCGCGACGACGGGAATCTTTCCTTCAAACAATGGCGGGGGAGGATCGGTGGGGGTCATGACTAACCCCTATATCGGGCAAATCCAGGCCTTCGCCGGAACTTTCATCCCGATGGGCTGGGCGCTTGCCGATGGCCAACTGCTGAACATTTCGTCTAATACCGCACTCTTCAGCGTGCTGGGAACGACTTATGGAGGCGACGGCAAGACGACATTCGCCTTGCCAAACCTGAACGGCGCCGCCGTGGTAGGGGCGGGAGGCGGGCTAACGATCGGAAGCGCGATCGGTTCGGCCGATACGACCTTGAGCGGATCGGAAATCGGCGGCGGCCTGAGCATCAATCTGGCCACCGCAGGCGTGAACAGCGTCAGCCTTTACAATACGAGCGGCGATTGGGATTCGGTCACCGGCTCAAATGGAACCGCCTACCTCAGCAGCGCGCAGACGACGCTGACGGGAGGCGGCGACACGGCCAATTTCACCGGCGGCTCCGGCAATGCGGCAAGCCTCATCAACACTGGCGGCAACTGGGATTGGGTCTATGGCTCGAATGGCGACGTCTATCTGAACTCCGCGCAGGTCTCGGTGCAGGGTGGCGGAGACCTGATCGATTTTGCAAGCGGAACCGGCGATGCGGCGAGTCTCTACAACACCGGCGGCAGCTGGGACTGGGTCTATGGCTCCGGCGGATCGATCTATCTCAACAGCGCGCAAACCTCGGTTGCAGGCGGCGGCAACGCCATCGCCTTCATCTCCGGCGCGAACGACGCCATCAGCCTCTACAGCACCGGCGGAAACTGGGGCTGGGTCTATGGCTCCAACGGCACGGTCTATCTCAACGATGCGCAGACCTCGCTGTCGGGCGGCGGCGACAAGATCATTCTAGACGGCAATGCCGCCGACGCGGTGAGCCTCTACAGCTCCGGCGGAAACTGGGACTCGGTAACGGGATCGAACGGCACGATCTACATGAACGGCTCGCAAGCCTCGGTGTCCGGCAACAGCGACACGTTCGACATGGCGGGAGCGAACAGCGTTTCGGCCTACGGAACGTCGGACGCCTTCATCTTCGGCCCGGCGATCGGCGTGGACTACATCAACAATTTCGGCTCGACCGACAAGATGCAGTTCAGCAAATCGGATTTCGCCAATTTCGCAGCGCTTTCAGCCCCGAGCCACATGGCGCAGTCCGGCGCGAACACCGTGATCTCGCTCGATGCGTCAGAACTCGATCACACTGACCAATGTGCAGGCATCGAGCCTGACGTCGGCGCAGTTCAAATTTGTTTGAGTTTGGCGGTCAGGCGCATCCTTCGGCTTACCAATCCAATGTAATTATGATTAACATTCCGCCTCCAGCGCAGTTTGGCGATCGATGGGGGTTGGCATGCAAGTCGCAATCATCGGCTACGGCGCGGTCGGGCGGGAGACGGCGAAATGCCTGCTGGAACGTGGCGCCGCCGTACGGGTCGTTCAGCGCCGAAGTCCCAAAAACCTCGTCGCGGGCGCAAAATTCTTCGCCGCTGATACACTCGACCGCGACAGCCTGCGCCGGGCCTGCGCGGATTGCGGCGTGATCATCTGCTGTCTCGGTTTTCCCTATGATTCCCGTATCTGGCAAGAGGCATGGCCGCGGGCGATGGACAATCTGCTCGCCGTCTGCGCGGAGAATGGCGCGCGTTTCATCTTCGCCGACAATCTCTACATGTACGGCCCGCAAAACGCGGCCCTCGACGAAGACATGCCGCTGACGGATTTTGGCCGCAAGCCGCGGGTGAGGGCTGAAATCACGCGCGCCTGGATCGAGGCGCACAAGGCGGGCAGGGTGCAAGTCGCGGCCGTCCGCGCCTCGGATTTTTATGGACCGGACGTCGAGACTTCAGTGCTGTCCAATTTCGCCGTGCTCAGGCTGGCGCAGGGCAAGGCGGCGCTCATCCCCTATTCGCCTGATCATCCGCATGATTTCACCTATGTCCCGGATTTCGCGCGGGCGCTGGCCGCGCTGGTCGAAGCGCCTGATGACGCCTACGGGCAGGCCTGGCATGCGCCAAATGCGCCGACGCAAACCCTGCGCGCGCATATTCAAAGCGCCGCCGCCCTGTTGGGCGTCGCGCCAAGGATCACCGTCTTGCCCACGCTGGCTCTGCATCTTCTCGGCTTGTTCGACCGGCAAGTTTACGAGTTGATTGAAATGCGCTTCCAGACCGATCGTCCTTATGTGGTCGACAGTTCGAAATTTGCGCGGCGTTTTGGCGGCGAGGCCACGCCATTCGAGGCCGGGTTGAAGGCGACGGTGGATTTCTACGCCGAGGCCAAAAGCGCTTGAGCCGTCATTTTTCGCGGGAACCGCACCCACCGAGAAACAATTGCACCGCCCGCCGCAATCGGTCCCGCTGCTCTCCGGGAGATTCGCGCATGCCGAGCAAGGCGAGTCGCTGGGGAATGCCGATGATCAGGATGAAAAAGCTTTCCGCCAGCGCTTGCGGGTCGGAAACGATTATTGCGCCGCGATCGGCGTAGGCTTGCAGCAGGTCGCGGACGCCCTGGAGATTGCGATGGCGATTGCGCTCGACGAACAGGCGGGCAAGATCGGGGAAGCGCGGCGCCGCGGTCAGGAATAGCCGATTCAATGCGAGGGCGTCCGGCTGCAAAGCCAGCTCGAGCAGCCGCTGCGCATAGTGGACAAGGCCTTCTTCGGGGTCGTCCAGCGGCGTTTCGAATTCATGCAGCGCTTCCAGCATCCCTGCGAAAAACTGTTCGATGGCGGCGACGAACAGCTCCTCCTTGCCCTTGTAGCGCGCATAGATGAAACGCTTGGCGACTCCCGAGCGGCGTGAGATTTCCTCGATCGAAACGTCGCCGAATCCCTGTTCGAGAAACATCCGCGCCGCGCAGTCCAGCAACGCCCGTTGACGCCGCTCCGCCTCGGCGACGCTCGGGCGGCCGCCCGGTCCGCGCTTGAACTGCCTTTCCAGCGACGCTTCCTCGGTCATTCCTCAGTCCCGCTTGCCTTAAACCCATTTGCGGCGACGACATCGATTGCAACCAATCATCGCGCGTGTGATAATGCAACGGAACCGTTGCGTTGCATAGAGGAATTTTGCTGTTGCGCTCACGTCCGTTGATAATCCTGATCCTGCTGGTCCTTGCCGGCTTCGGCTTTTGGCGCGCGAGGCTCGCCAGTCCGCTGGTGAAGGAATGGCAGGGCTATGCCGAAGCCGATTTCGTCAAGATCGGGCCGACCCAGGCGGGGCTGCTGACCTCGCTCAGCGTCGCGCGCGGCGACCGTGTCGATGAGGGTTCGCCCCTGTTCACGCAGGACGAGACCGACGATCTCGCCGGCCGCGACCAGGCGGCGCGCCAACTCAGGCAGGCGCAGGAGCAGCTCGCCAATCTCGAACAGGGCGCCAAGCCCACCGAGATCGAGCAGGCCGAGGCCAATCTCGCCGACGCCCGCGCCACGCTCGACCGCAGCCAGCAGGATTTTGTCCGCGCCCAAGACCTGATTGGAAAAGGCGCGATCACCCACCAGGCTCTTGATCAACGGCGGTCGGACCAGCTTTCGGCCAAGGCGCGCGTGACATCGATGGAGGCGGCGCTGGCGCAGGCGCGCGCGCCGATGGGTCGCGACCGCGAGATCAGGGCGGCGCACGCCGCCGAGGAGGCGTACACAGCGGCGCTGGCCATGGCTGAATGGCGTCTGGCGCAACGGCGCGTCGCAGCCCCCAAGGGCGGCCGCATCGCTGACGTGCTGGCGCGTCCGGGAGAGGTTCTGGCCGTCGGCGCGCCGGTCGTGTCGCTGCTGCCGCCGGAAGACATTTTCGTCCGCTTCTTCGTCGCCGAGGCTGACCTGCCGAGCCTGCATCGCGGCGACCGGGTGCAAATCGCCTGCGACAATTGCCCGCGCGATTTTGACGCGGCGATCAGCTTCATCGCGCCGCAGGCGGAATATACGCCGCCGGTGATCTACTCGGATTCCAGCCGTGAAAAGCTGGTTTACATGGTCGAGGCGCGGCCGCCGGCCGAAAAGGCCAGCCTGCTCAATCCGGGACAGCCGGTCACGGTGCGGCCTCTCTCCGCGCAGCCGGTCTTGGGCGGGGGCAAAGGGTCATGACCGATTACGCCATCGACGTCCGCGACCTGAAAAAAAGCTACGGCGCGCGCCGCGTCGTCGATGGATTGAGCCTGCGCGTCGCCTCGGGCGAAATCTGCGGCTTTCTCGGCGCCAACGGCAGCGGCAAGACCACCACCATCCGCCTGCTGTGCGGCCTGCTGACGCCGGACGGCGGCGAGGGGACGTGCCTGGGCTTCGACCTGTTCCGAGAGGCGGGGAAAATCCGGCGCCATATCGGCTACATGACGCAGAAATTCAGCTTTTACGAAGATCTCACCGTCACCGAAAACCTTCAGCTGGTCGCGGGCATCTATGAATTGCCGCAAGCCGATGCGGCGGTTTCGGGCATCATCGAGCAATTGCAGCTTGGCGAATATCGCAAGCAATTGGCGGGCGAATTGTCGGGAGGCTGGAAGCAGCGGCTGGCGCTCGCCGCCTGCGTATTGCATCGCCCAAAACTGCTGCTGCTCGACGAGCCGACCGCCGGCGTCGACGCCAAGGCGCGGCGCGAATTCTGGGACCTGATCCACGACATGGCCGCGGAAGGGCTGACCGTGCTGGTGTCGACCCATTACATGGACGAGGCCGAGCGCTGCAAGCGCGTGGTCTATCTGGCCAATGGCCGCATCGTCGTGCAGGGCGACGCCGCAGAGGTGGCGAAGACCTCCGGCCTGGTCACTTTTGAGGCGACAGGCGAGGGGTCGACGCTGTCGCGCGGAAAATTAGGCGAATGGCGGGCGTCGAGGCGGCGGCGGTGTTCGGGCGTGCGCTGCATGTCGCCGGCGTCGATCGCGACGAGCTTGCGGCGACCATCCGCCAGTTTCCGGATCTGACCTGGCGCGAGGTCGAACCGCGGCTCGAAGACGTGTTCATCCACCAGTTGGCGACGGCGGAGGAGGGCGATAAATGAACGGCTTCTCCTTCCGCCGGCTCAAAACCCTGTTGCGCAAGGAATGGATCCAGGTCCTGCGCGATCCCATGACCCTGCGCCTGATCATCGCTTTGCCGATCATGCAGCTTTTCCTGTTCGGCTACGCCATCAACACCAATCCGCACAATCTGCCCACTGGGCTGCTGGCCGCCGATCACTCAAAATACGAGCGCACGCTGGTCACCGCATTGAAAAACACCGGCTATTACGACATTCGCACAATGCCTTCCGAGGCGGCCGCGGAAAAGGCGCTGGCCGAGGGCGACGTGCTGTTCGTCGTCAACATTCCCCCCGGTTTCGACCGTTCGGTCGATCGCGGCGAGGCGCCGTCGGTGCTGATTGACGCCGACGCCAGCGATCCCTCGGCGATCGGCAACGCCACGGCGGCGCTGGCGGCGCTCAACGGCGCGCTGGAGCGCGACCTGCCGCCGGTCCGGCAGGGTCAGGCGCAAAACCCGCCATTCACGTTTCAGGTTCACGCGCGCTACAATCCCGAGCAGCTCACCGTGCTCAACATCGTGCCGGGGCTGATCTGCATCGTCCTGATGATGTCGACGCTGGTCATCACCAGCCTGTCGATCACCCGCGAGCGCGAGCGCGGCACGATGGAAAACCTGATGGCGATGCCGGTCAAGCCAATCGAGATCATGCTCGCCAAGATCGCCCCCTATATTGTCGTCGGCTATATCCAGGTCGTGCTGATCCTGGTGGTTTCCGTCTATGTCTTCGGCCTGCCGGTGCGCGGCTCGCCGACGCTGCTGATGCTGGCGCTGGGGCTTTACATCGCGTCCAACCTTGCGACGGGCCTCGCCTTTTCGACCATCGCGCAAAACCAGATGCAGGCGCAGCAGATGGCGCAATTCACGCTTCTGCCGGCCTTCATGCTGTCCGGCTTTTTCGCGCCTTTCCTCGGAATGCCCCGCTGGGCGCAATGGGTCGGCGAACTTTTCCCCACCACCCATGCAATCCGCATCGTGCGCGGCATCCTTCTCAAGGGAAACTCCGCCGCGGAAATCGCGCCGGAGCTCTGGCCGATGGCGCTGGCGACAGCCGTGGTGATCGCGGTCGCCGTCTGGTTCTACCGCGAGACGCTGGACTGAGCGAGTATCGTCAAGCTCCAGGCAAGCGCCGGCCGCCAATGTGCGGCGCCATAGGAGTCGCGGAGACCTCGCTTATGCCATTTTTCAAAACGGACATTTTCCTGCGGCTGAGATCGTCTTTGGTCACGGTGGTGGCTTTCGCCATCGTCACCATGGTCGTTCTCGCTTCGGCGGCCCAGGTTTTTGTCGCCTACAAGAGCCTGTCGTCCTTCGCCGACGAGGCGGGGACGCGCCAGCGCTCAAATCTCCGAATAGCAGCGACGGTTCTAAGAAACGACCTGTCGGGCGTAAAGGTCGAATGGGCTGCGAACGGCGACGCCGCGCGCATCACAATCGATCATGTCCCTGAATTTGCCGACCATGGCATCGTCGATGAGATCAGCCGCCTGACTGGCGCGACGACCACGATTTTCGCCTATGATCCCGCCGGCGCGCAGTTTTTGCGAAAATCAACGAGCGTCCGCAAGTCCGACGGCTCACGCGCCGTCAACACGATTCTCGACAAGTCCGGACCGGTTCCGTCAAGTCTGCTTGCTGGCAGGATTTACGCAGGCTTGGCCGATATTCTGGGCGAGTCCTATCGCACAGCTTACATGCCGATCCACGCGCCGGGCGGCGAGGTTGTCGGCGCGCTTTACACTGGCGTGAAGAGCAAGGAAGTCGATGGCAATATCGACGCTTGGATCAGGTCTGTCGGCCTCGTTTCCATCTTCGTGCTCGTCGCATTCAGCGTCGCTGCGATGCTGATCGCGCGAAAGATACTGCGGCCGCTGACTGACCTTTCGGCCAGCGTCGACAAGATTTCGCACGGCGACGTCGTCGGCGCCGTTCCACATCTCCAGCGCGCCGACGAAATCGGTTCGCTGGCGAAAGCGCTCGAACATCTGCGCGAAGAAGCGGTCGAGCGTGCGCGTCTGGAAAACGCGGCGCAAGCCGAGCGGCAGCACGAGTTGCAGCGGCAGTCGATGATGCAGCAGTTGGTCGCCCGTTTCCGCGCGATTATCGGCGAGATCGTCGCCGCGGTCGATAGCCAGGCGGCTTCCATGTCCGGCACCGCGAAAACCTTGAACGAAGTTGCGGCGCGCGCCGGAGAAGCGGCCAATGGGGCGCGTTCCGCGGCGTCCGATTCGACGTCGAATATTCACGCCGTCTCCGCTGCTGCGGAACAGATGACCGCCTCGATCGCAGAAATTTCGGCACAGATCCAGGGAACCAGCGAGCGAGTGAGCCGGGCGACGGAGATCGCGGGCGAGACCGATGGCGCGGTGTCGGGCCTTGCCGGTTTTGTCGCCAAGGTCGGCGACGTGGTCGAGATGATCCGCACCATCGCCCATCACACCAACATGCTTGCGCTCAACGCCACCATCGAGGCGGCGCGCGCCGGCGACGCCGGCAAGGGTTTCGCCGTGGTGGCTTCCGAAGTGAAGACGCTGGCGGGGCATACCGCCAAGGCGACCGACGAAATTGCGGCGCAAATCGCCGCAATCCAGACTGCCACAACGGGCGCCGTGGAAAACATCCGCGCCATCACCGCCGCCGTCGCGGAAATCGATAAATCGACCAACGCCGTCGCTTCGGCCGTCGAACAGCAAGGCGAGGCGACCGGGGAAATCGCACGCGCGATATCGCGGGCCTCGGAAAGCACGGTCACCGCTTCGCAGAATGTCGTGAACGTCGCCGCCGTCATCGGCGAGACCAATAGCGAAGCGGGTCACGTGACCAAAACGATCGATCTTCTTGCCGGTTCGACGAGAAAGCTGGCCGAGGCGGTCAACGTCTTCCTTCGCGATCTGACGCAGGACGTGGACAATCGGCGCGTCGAAATTCGCCGGCGGTCCACCAGGGGCGTGGTCGTTCTCAGCGGTGGCGCCCGGTTCAACGCCCGCTTGATGGATATTTCGGACACCGGCGTGAAGATCGCCCTGGCAGGCGGTCTCAAGGAAGGGGATCGTTTTGCGATCGAGTTCGAGGACCAGGTCTGCGCGCCGGCGCGCGTGGTCTGGGTCAAGGATGGGCACGCCGGAGCGCAGTTCGACCAGCCGCTCAGCTCGACCGCGGAAAAATACGCCGCCTGAAACACTTCATTTCAGCAGTTTGAGCAGCGCCTTTCCAGCCTTGCTGCGCAGTTCCTTGGCGTCGAGCGTGCCATCGTCATTTGCGTCGACCGCCTTGAAGCGCTGTTCGACCACGCCGAGATACTCGTCCTTGGTCAGGGTCGCGTCCTTGTCGGGGTCGGCGCCGGCGAATTCATCTTTTTTCAGTCGGCCGCGCAATTCGCGAGCGTCAAGCGTGCCGTCGTGGTTCCTGTCGAGCCGGTCGAACGTTTTTTCGGCGGCCTGTTTCGCCTCGGAAAGATCGATCGTGGCGTCCTTGTCGGTGTCGAGCCCCTTGAGGGCCGAACCGGCGACGGCGGGAACGGCGACGAAGGCGAGCCATCCCGCGAGCGCGTAAATCAAACGGTGATGCGCAATCATTGCTTTTCCTCCTCGGTTTGATCGGGAAACGGCTCAGCGGGCCTTCGGTTGCATGTGGCCTTTCCCGAGCGGCTCGACTGCAAAGCCTTTTCATCGCCGGCGCCAGCGCGCTTTCCATCCGATTGCCGAAACGCAATCAATGCGTTTGATGATCAAGTCGGTTCAACATCTGGAAATGCAATCGAAAGCTAAGAAATGCCACGCCGTAAAAAATCTGGCGCCGTTCTTGCGGTCATTAACCCAATCGCCGGGCCTGCCAGCCACAAGGCGAATGACATGGGAACGACAGGGGAGGCGCTTGATGTCCGCAACCGAAACCTTTTATGACGTGATCCGCAGGCAGGGAGTCACGCGGCGCAGTTTCACCAAATTCTGCTCTTTGACCGCCGCCAGCATGGGGCTCGGCGCGACCGGCGCCGCCAATGTCGCCCAGGCGCTCGAGACCAATCCGCGCGTTCCCGTGATCTGGATGCACGGGCTCGAATGCACCTGCTGCTCGGAAAGCTTCATTCGCTCGGCGCATCCGCTGGTCAAGGACGTCGTGCTGTCGATGATCTCGCTTGATTACGACGACACGCTGATGGCCGCCGCCGGCCACCAGGCCGAGGCGATCCTCGAGGAGACGCGGCAGAAATACAAGGGCAAGTACATTCTTGCCGTGGAAGGCAACCCGCCGCTCAATGAAGGCGGCATGTTCTGCATCGACGGCGGCAAGCCCTTCGTCGAAAAGCTCAAGATGATGGCGGAAGACGCCATGGCCATTATCGCCTGGGGCGCCTGCGCCTCCTGGGGCTGCGTGCAGGCGGCCAAGCCCAATCCCACGCAGGCGACGCCGATCGACAAGGTCATCACGGGCAAGCCGATCATCAAGGTTCCCGGTTGCCCGCCGATCGCCGAAGTCATGACCGGCGTCGTCACCTACATCACGACCTTCGGCAAGCTGCCGACGCTCGACCGGCAGGGCCGGCCGGAAATGTTCTATTCGCAGCGCATCCACGACAAATGCTATCGCCGTCCGCATTTCGACGCCGGACAGTTCGTCGAGGAATGGGACGACGAGGGCGCGCGCAAGGGCTACTGCCTCTACAAGATGGGCTGCAAGGGTCCGACCACCTACAACGCCTGCTCGACCGTGCGCTGGAACAATGGCGTCTCCTTCCCGATCCAGTCGGGCCATGGCTGCATCGGCTGCTCGGAAGACGGCTTCTGGGACAAGGGGCCGTTCTACGAGCGCCTGTCGAACATCCACCAGTTCGGCGTGGAGGCCAATGCCGACAAGATCGGCATCGCCGCGGCGGCCACCGTGGGCGTCGCCATCGCCGCCCATGCCGCCGTCACCGCGATTGGGCGCGTGACGACAAAGCATGACGACAAGGCCGACACGCCCAGCGGCTAAAGCCTTCCCCGATCCGCCATGAGCCGCGCCATCTTCCGGCCGCATCCAAAAATCAAGATTTGAGGAAACGCACCCATGACCGTCCAGACACCGAACGGTTTCAATCTCGACAATTCCGGCAAGCGCATCGTCGTCGATCCCGTCACCCGGATCGAAGGCCATCTGCGCGTCGAAGTGAATGTCGACGCCAACAATGTCATCCGCAACGCCGTGTCCACCGGCACGATGTGGCGCGGCATCGAAGTGATTTTGCGCGGCCGCGATCCGCGCGACGCCTGGGCCTTCACCGAGCGGATATGCGGCGTCTGCACCGGCACCCATGCGCTGACCTCGGTTCGCTCCGTCGAGGACGCGCTGAACATCAAGATTCCCGAGAACGCCAATTCGATCCGCAACCTGATGCAGCTCGCGCTGCAGGTGCACGATCACATCGTGCATTTCTACCACCTGCATGCGCTGGACTGGGTCGATGTCGTTTCGGCCCTCTCCGCCGATCCCAAGGCGACTTCCGCGCTGGCGCAGTCGATCTCGCCCTGGCCTCTGTCCTCGCCCGGTTATTTCAAGGACCTGCAGACGCGCCTGAAGAAATTCGTCGAATCCGGCCAGCTTGGCCCGTTCAAGAACGGCTACTGGGGCAGCAAGGCCTATCGCCTGCCGCCGGAAGCCAATCTGATGGCGGTGGCGCATTATCTCGAAGCGCTCGATTTCCAGAAGGAAATCGTCAAGGTCCACACGATCTTCGGCGGCAAGAATCCGCATCCGAACTGGCTGGTTGGCGGCGTGCCGTGTCCGATCAATGTCGACGGCGTCGGCTCGGTCGGCGCGATCAACATGGAGCGCCTCAACTACATTACCGAGATCATCGATCGCTCCATCGAGTTCAATGACCAGGTCTATCTGCCTGACGTCGCGGCGATCGGCTCCTTCTACAAGGATTGGCTCTATGGCGGGGGGCTGTCGAGCAAATCGGTGATGAGCTACGGCGACATTCCCGAGAACGCCAATGATTACACGGCCAAGAACCTCTTGCTTCCGCAAGGCGCGATCATCAACGGCAATCTCGCCGAAGTGCATCCGATCGATCACCGCAATCCCGAGGAAATCCAGGAGTTCGTGACGCATTCCTGGTACAAGTATCCGGACGAGACCAAGGGCCTGCATCCCTGGGACGGCGTGACCGAGCCGCATTACGAACTCGGTCCCAACGCCAAGGGAACCAAGACCAATATCGAGAGCCTCGACGAGGGCGGCAAATATTCCTGGATCAAGTCGCCGCGCTGGAAGGGCCATGCCATGGAAGTCGGCCCGCTCGCCCGCTGGGTGGTCGGCTACGCCCAGGGCAAGTCGGAGTTCAAGGACCCCGTCGACAAGCTTCTCAAGGACCTGGGACTGCCGCTGACCGCGCTATTCTCGACGCTGGGACGCACGGCGGCCCGCGCGCTGGAGAGCCAGTGGGCCGGCTACAAGATGCGTCATTTCCAGCAGAAGCTGATCGCCAATATCAAAAATGGCGACCAGTCCACGGCAAACACTGAAAAGTGGGACCCGAAGAACTGGCCTGCGGAAGTCAAGGGCGTCGGCTTCACCGAGGCGCCGCGCGGCGCGCTTGCCCACTGGATCAAGATCAAGGACGGCAAGATCGACAATTACCAGTGCGTCGTGCCGACAACCTGGAACGGTTCGCCGCGGGATCCCAAGGGCAACATCGGCGCCTTCGAGGCGTCGCTGATGGATACGCCCATGGTCAATCCTGAACAGCCGCTGGAAATCATCCGCACGCTGCATTCCTTCGATCCGTGCCTCGCCTGCTCGACCCATGTGATGAGCCCGGACGGTCAGGAAATGGCGAAGGTCAAGGTGCGCTAGTTCTCCCCCGACTGCTCCGGCCCGCCTTTCGAGACGGGCCGGGGCGCCTTTCGATCCAGCCGCGAAAAACGCGGAAGAGAAACTATCTGGGAGGTCGTCATGACTGAATTGACGCAAGGCGGCGTGATACCCGACGCGCTCGGCGCTGCCGCCGCGCTCCGCACCGGCGCGAAGGCCGGCGACATGTCGGACGCGCGTGGGGAAAAGGAAATCACCCGACGCACGGTCTATGTCTATCAGGCGCCGGTGCGCCTCTGGCACTGGGTCAACGCCCTGGCCATGGTGACGCTTTTCATTACCGGCTATCTCATCGCCTCGCCGCCGGGAAGCCTGTCCGGCGAAGCGAGCGCCCATTTCCAGATGGGCTATATCCGTTTCACCCACTTTGCGGCCGGCCAGATCATGGCGGTCGGCTTCCTGCTGCGGATCTACTGGGCGTTCGTCGGCAACGCCCATGCGAGCCAGATCTTCCACATTCCCTTCTGGAAGGCCGATTTCTGGGCCGGCGTGCTGCATGAAATCCGCTGGTACGCCTTCCTGGAGAAATACCCGAAACAATATGTCGGGCACAATCCGCTGGCGCAAAGCATGATGTTCGCGATCTTCACGCTCGGCACATTTTTCATGATCTGCACCGGTTTCGCGCTCTATTCGGAAGGCGAGGGTCACGGTTCGATCGTCTACAAGCTGTTCGGCTGGGTCTTTTCGATCTTCCCCAACAGCCAGGACGTGCACACCTGGCATCATATGGGCATGTGGGCGCTGGTGATCTTCACCTTGATCCACATCTACGCCGCCGTGCGCGAAGACATCATGTCGCGCCAGAGCATGATCTCCTCGATGGTGTCGGGCGAACGCCAATTCCGCGACGAGGTCTGACCATGGCCGAGAGTCAGCCAAAAATACTCGTCCTGGGCATCGGCAATATCCTGTGGTGCGACGAAGGCTTCGGCGTCAGGGCGCTGGAGCGCTTTCACGCGCGCTTTGCCACGGCCCCCAACGTCAGCCTGCTCGATGGCGGCACACAAGGCCTCTATCTCGTGCAGTTCGTCGAGGAGGCGGATTACTTGCTGGTCTTCGACGCCATCGATTACGGCCTGACTCCGGGCGCGCTGAAGATCGTGCAGGGCGACGAAGTGCCGAAATTCACCGGCGCGAAGAAGATGAGCCTGCACCAGACCGGTTTTCAGGAAGTGCTGTCGGCGGCGGACCTCCTGGGCGCCTATCCAGAGAAACTGGCTCTGATCGGCTGCCAGCCGCTCGATCTCGAGAACTGGGGCGGCCCGCTGACCGATCCGGTTCGCGCGCAGCTCGACATGGCGACCGAAGTGGCTGCGGTGATCCTGGAGCAATGGGGCGCGACTTGCGTGCGTCGCGCGCAGGGCGAGATTGTCGAGCCCTTGCTCGGCAATGACATTGACCTGGCCAGCTACGAGAAGTTTTCCGAGCTGGCGCCCCAGTGAGGCTCAAGGCATCGAGGTCGAGACTTCGCTCGCCGCAGGCTTCGTGTTAACGTCGCAACGCGATAAAACCCGGGGAATTCGATCCATGTGTCTTGGCGTGCCGATGCGGATAGTCGAGGGCGACGAGGTTTCGGCGCTGTGCCAGCGCGGCGAGGAGATCCGCCGCGTCTCGACGCTGCTGATCGGCGCGCAGCAACCTGGAACGCACGTGCTCATCCATATCGACACGGCCATCCGCGTGCTGGGCGCCGACGAGGCGCGCCTGATCGAAAATGCCCTCGTCGGCCTCGACGCCGCCCTGCGCGGCGAGGAATTTGAGTCGCTTTTCGCCGATCTCATCGACCGCGAACCGCAATTGCCGGAACACCTTCGCTGATTCTCTCTGGAAAGACGCCTTCTATTCCTGTAAGGTTGCTTTCCATCTGAGCGCGGGCGAGTTAGGCCCTTGTTGGCGGCGATGACCCCGTTTCCGGGCTTTTGCCAGCGGCGCGCGTCTGGCGCGGAACTTGCGGAGAACAATCAAAAATACGAGGAAACGCCATGACGACGCCATTGCTTCGCGCTCTCACCGAGCGCCACGGACTGCCGCATGTCGATGCGTCCAGCATCGACGCGTTTCTCACGCCGGCAGCGGGCGAATCGCCGCATGCCCTGTTATTTTTCACCGGCGATCCATCCCAGCGGGCGGAAACCACCGACGTTGCTGCGGTGCTGCCTGAAATTCTTGGCGCCTTCGCCGGCCGCCTGCGCGGCGCGGTTGTAACGCGGGAGGCGGAAGCCGCGCTGAAAGCCCGCTTCCAGGTCCATGTCCTGCCATCGCTTGTCGTCACCCGCGGCCCCGACCCCGTCGGCGTCCTGCCGAAAATCCTCGACTGGTCCGAATATCGGGCAAAGATCGAGGCCTGCCTCGACCCCGCCGCGCCGATCCTTGTCGCCGCCAAGGGGCCAAGGACCGAAATCACCCATTCGCTGAAATCAGCAGTCCTTGGAGCCTGACCCATGAAAGCCGGATTCTGGATCGCGCCCGAAGGCGCCGAAGAGGCGATGACCATCATGCCGATCGGCTTCGATCCGCTCGCAAAGGAAGACAACAGCCGGACGTCCGCCGGCGCCATTTCGATCCTTGCGACGGGCAAGGCCGAAGACCTGATCGCACGCTGCCCGCGCGTGGCCAAAATGCTGCCCGAGATCGCCGATGCGCTCGACGCGCAAAAGGAGCAGGAGCCGGGAAAACTGTTCGACTTGACCGATTTTGCCGCCGATGAGCTGACGCTGCTCGACGGCGTTCTGGGCCAGGGGGAAGTGGCCGGGGTGGTGACGCTGCCGCATGGCGTTTCCGCGCAAATCCAGGAATTGACCATGGCCGGCCTGTGGCGCGTGCGCTTCACTGACATGGACGGCAAGCTCGTCGCCGACTATCTCGAGGTGTCGCGCCTGCCGGAGGTCGCCAAGCGCGCTGCGCTGGTCAATACAATGCCGCTTCACTATGGCGCGCCTCCTGCCGGCGCCATGAACGTCATGCCGCTGCTCAAGGAGATCGAAAGCCGGGCCGACGCGCATCAGCCGGGACAGCCGTCGCATACGATCACTTTCACTTTGCTGCCGATGAGCCCCGAGGACATGAGCTTCCTGCAGGAATGCCTCGGCCCGGGCGCCGTGCGCCTCGTCTCCAAGGGTTACGGCTCCTGTCGCGTGCTGTCGACGGCGACGAAGAATGTCTGGTCGGTGCAATTCTTCAACGTCATGGACCAGATCATCCTCGACACGTTGGAAATCGGCGACGCCCCCGCCGTCGCCTGCGCGGCGGAAGAGGATTTTCGCGACAGCGCCGAGCGGCTTCGCGAGATCGACGAGGCCTATTTTCGATGACGAGCTTCGAGAATTTCGGCAAGCAGGCGGGGGACGAGCTGGCCAAGATGGAATGCGGCATATGCTGGCATGTCTATGACCCGCAGGAAGGCGATCCTGTCTGGCAAATTCCCGCTGGGACACCGTTTTCGAACCTGCCGGAGGACTGGCGTTGCCCCAATTGCGACGCCCTCCAGTCGAAATTCATGAGGCTTGGCGATGTCGGGGCGGGCGATGAGCGCTGACGAACAGGTCGTTGCAATCGCCGGCCGTCTGGAACTGCATTTCCAGGACGTCTGGCGCCGCTCGATGGCGGATGTGCCGATCTGCAACCCGTCGCTGTCGGTGGCGAGCGTCGGTTTCCGCAAGTGGAGCGGGCAGGCGTTGGGCGTTGTCGTCACGCCCTGGTTCATGAATATCGTGTTGGCGCCGCTTGAAGGCGCGGCGCCCATAGTCGGCAAGTCGGGAGACGCCAAATCGGTCTGGCTGCCTGTCGGCAAGGTGGATTTTCTCGTCAGCGAACTCGACGGCTTCGCTCCGCTGCTGATGTGCTCGCTGTTTTCGCCGATGGACGAATTTTGCAATCACGACGCGGCGGTCGCGACCGCCGGCGCGGCGATGGATGCGCTGCTTGACCAGCAGACGCTCGCAGAGGCGCCGGAGCCCGAGATCTATCCCACTGCCGCTGATGCGCCCCGGAAAACGCCGGCCGAGCGCGCGGAAGCCTATCGCCAGCGAGAGGCGGCAGGTCCGCCGCAGCTCGACCGCCGCGGCTTTTTCCTCCGCGGCGAACGCAAGGCGCAGCCCCGATGAGCGGGCTCGACGGCGCGCTGAACGTCGTCGTAGGCGCCGAGAAAGGACGCGTGGTCTCGGTGAGGATCGTGTCGCCGCGCAAAAATGTCGCCCCTGTCTTTATCGGTCGGACGCCGGCCGAGGCGGCTCTATTGGCAAGAAGCCTGTTTTCGCTCTGTCCGATGGCGCAATCCCTGGCCGCGCGTTCGGCTGGCGAGGCTTCCGTCGGCGAAAGCCCCGAGCCGATGGAATTACGTAGGCGCGCCCTCGAGCTTTTATGCGAACGCTATGGCGAAATGCTGCGCGCCAGCCTGCTCGACTGGCCGAGCGAAGGGGCCCCCGACGCTGACAGCATCGACGTCCTGCGGAAAACGATGCAGTGCCTGCGCGACCTGCCGGGTTCGGCCGAAGCGGCGTCGCTGCTTGCGAGCGTGGAAAAGGCGGCTGGAAGGCTCGGCCTCCGTGAATTTTCCGAGCGGGACGACGTTTATTTCGCGCGCCAGTGGGCGGAAGTCGTCGCAGATGAAAATCATTGGCATTTGCAACCCAGACCCATCGATTTCCTGCGCGCCTCGGATGACGAGGACGTGGCGCGTGGCATGAAAGACCCTGAATTCGCCTTGGCGCCCAGGCTCGCCGGGCGTTGCGTCGAGACCGGCGCCTGCGCGCGCCAGGGCGTTTCCGTGGAAAACCTGTCCGGCCGGATCGCCGCGCGTTACGCCGACATGGCCGCCGCGCTCGACGCCATTGCGGCGCTTGTCCACGGCGGCGCGGCGCCCGAGGGCTTGCTGGTTGCGCACAATAGCGGGCCGGGTGAGGGATTTGCCGCAGTCGACTCCGCGCGCGGGCGGCTCTACCACGCCATGGCGCTCGACGTAGCCGGCCGCATCGCGCAATATGCCGTCGTCGCGCCGACCGAATGGAGCTTTCATCCGGAAGGGCCTTTCGTGCAGGCGCTTCAGGAGGCGGAAATCGGGGAGAACGAGGCCGCGCGCCTGCGTGTCGCGCGCCTGGCCTTTGCCTTCGATCCCTGCATCCGCGTCGGCGTCGATATCAGGGACGCGGCCCATGCATGAAATGTCGCTGACCGAAAGCGTCGTTGAAATTCTGTGCGAGGAAGGCCGCAAACAGGGTTTTTCGCGCGTGAAGACTGTCTGGCTCGAGATTGGCGAGTTGAGCGGCGTCGAGCCGCACGCCATGGAATTCTGCTTCGAGGCGGCGACGCACGGCACGCTTGCCGAAGGGGCGAAGCTCGAAATCGTCCGCGCGCCGGGGCAGGGGTGGTGCCTCGATTGCGGCAAAACCGTGCCGCTGTCCGAACGTTTTGGCGCTTGCCCCGAATGCGGACAATATCATGTGCAAATGTCCGGCGGCGATGAAATGCGCGTCAAGGAACTGGAGGTCGAGTAATGTGCACGGTTTGCGGATGCGGGACGGCGACAGTCGAAGGGGAAAAGCCGACCGAAGGCAAGGCGCATAGCCATGGCCACGACCATTCCCATGGCGATCACAGCCACGATCAAGATCATGCGCATGGCGACCACGATCACGCGCATGGCGACCACGATCATGGGCGCCATCACCACGATCACGATCATCACCACCCTCACGCGCGCGGCGAGGAGAGCGAGAAGCTTGACTACGGCGCGGGGCTGGCGGGCGTGCATGTGCCCGGCCTGAGCCAGGAGCGCATCGTCCAGATCGAGCGCGACATCCTCTCGAAAAACCGCGGCTATGCCGATGAAAACCGGGCCGTGTTCTCTGCAAATGGCGTGCTGGCGCTCAATTTCGTTTCGAGCCCCGGATCCGGAAAAACCACGCTGCTGGTGCGCGCCATCAACGACCTCAAGGACCGCTTTTCCATCGCGCGTCATCGAGGGCGACCAGCAGACCTCGAACGACGCCGAGCGCATCCGCGCCACCGGCGCCACGGCGATGCAGGTCAATACCGGCAAGGGCTGCCATCTCGATGCGCATATGGTTGGCCATGCGCTGGAGACGCTTGGGCCGCAGGACAATTCGCTGCTGTTCATCGAGAATGTCGGCAATCTCGTCTGCCCCGCCGCCTTCGACCTCGGCGAGGCGCACAAGGTGGTGATGCTCTCGACCACCGAAGGCGAGGACAAGCCGGCCAAATATCCCGACATGTTCGCCGCCGCCGACCTGATGCTGCTGAACAAGTCCGACCTGCTGCCGTATCTCGATTTCGATGTCGGCGCCTGCATCGGCCACGCCCTGCGGGTCAATCCGCAACCTGCAGACGCTGATCGTCTCGGCCAAGACGCGGCGAGGGCCTTGCCGCCTTCTACGCCTGGGTCGAGGCGCGCGCAGCCGCGCCGAAAGCGCGCGGCGAAAAAGGCGGGATGATGGTCGATGCGGCGCTCCAGGCCAATCGGGAAAGCCGACGCGCCTGCGTCTGCGCCTGCGCGGCGCAGTGCAGGGCGTGGGCTTCCGTCCCTTCGCCTATGGGCTTGCCGCGCGCTTTGATCTTGCCGGCTTCGTTCGCAATGACGCGGAAGGCGTGCTGCTGGAGGTCGAAGGCGTCGCTGTACGCAGGATTTCGTGAAAGCCCTGCGCCGCGAATTGCCGCCGCTGGCGCGACTCGATGCGCTGGAAAGCGAGCGGCTCTGCGCCGCGCGGCGACGAGAGATTCGTCATCGAGATCACGCAGTCACGGCCCTGCGCGCACCCGCATTCCCGCCGACGCCGCAACCTGCGAAATGTGCCTCGACGACCTCCACGATCCCGCAAGCCGTTTCCACCTTTATCCCTTCGTCAATTGCACCCATTGCGGGCCGCGCTACACGCTGACGCGCCGCCTGCCTTACGACCGCGCGCAGACTTCCATGGCGCGCTTTCGCGATGTGCGAGGATTGCGCGCGCAAATTACGCCGACCCGCTCAATCGCCGTTTTCACGCCGAGCCCATCGCCTGCCCGAAATGCGGGCCGCGCCTGTCGCATCAGCCCGCCCGAAATCGTCGCGGCGCTGCGTCAGGGCGAAATCGTCGCGCTGAAGGGGATCGGCGGCTTTCACCTTCTGTGCGACGCGCGCAACGCCGGGAGCGTCGCGGAATTGCGCCGCCGGAAAAACCGCGAGGCCAAGCCCTTCGCGATCATGCTGGCCAATGAGGCGTCCGTCTCGCTCTTCGCGGCGCCGCGCGCCGGAAGAATTGGCGCTGCTGCGCCAATCGGCCCAGCCGATCGTGCTGATGGCAAGCCTAGGCGTCCTGCCCGAGGCCGTTGCGCCCGGACATGGCGCGGCTCGGCGTCGATGCTGGCCTATGCGCCGGTTCATCATCTGCTGTTCCACGCGGCGGGCGGTGCGCGCGGGCAAGCGCAGGATTTCGCGCTGGTCGCCACCAGCGCCAATCCCGGTGGACATCCGCTCATCACCGAACAATGACGAAGCGCTGCAAAAACTCTCGGGCATCGCCGACCTGATCGTCACGCATGACCGCGACATCGTCGTGCGCGCTGACGACAGCGTCATGCAATGGATGGACGGCGCTCCTGCGTTTCTGCGGCGGGCGCGCGGCTTTGTGCCCGAACCGATCGATCTTGGCGCCGACGGCCCGGCGGTGCTGGCCTGCGGCGGCCATCTCAAGGCAACGCTGACACTCACCCGGGGCGCGAAGCCTTCGTCTGCCAGCACGTCGGCGACCTCTCCGACGCCGAGACTTTCCGCTTCTACGAGGAAAGCGCCGCGCATCTCCTGTCGTTGCTCGACGTCAGGCCCGACGCCTTCGCTTGCGACCTGCATCCTGATTATCTCTCGACCCGTTTTGCGGAAGACAGCGGCTTTCCCGTGCTGAAATTCCAGCATCACGCCGCTCATGTCGCCGCGATCGCCGCTGAACATGGCGAACGCGACCTGCTCGGCGCGGGCCTCGACGGGACGGGCCTTGGCGATGACGGCCAAGCATGGGGCGGAGAAGTTTTGCGCCTCGAGGGCGGCGCTTTTTCGCGCCTCGGCCATTTGGCGCCCCTGCCGCTGATCGGCGGCGACCGCGCCGCCCGCGACCGCTGGCGCATGGGCGTTTCCGCATTCGCCGCCATCGGACGGCTTGGCGAGGCGAAGGCATTCTTCGCGTCCGTCCCGGAGGCGGGCCTTGTCGCCCAGCGCGGAATTCGTGAAAAACGTCTCCGCTGACCACGAGCCTCGGCCGTCTCTTCGACGCCGCCGCCGCCTTGCTCGGAATCCCCGATAGGCAGGAATTCGAGGGGCAGGCGGCGATGCGGCTTGAGGCTCTTGTGCGCGATGCCCGCGCCCTCACGGGAGGCTTTGCGCTGCGCGACGGAATCCTCGATTTTTCTGGCCTGCTCGCGCATTTCATCGATGCGCGGCCATCGGCGGCCGAAGGCGCCGACCTGCTGCATGGCACGTTGGTCGCAGGACTGGCGGAATGGATCTCGGCCGCCGCGCAGCCGGGCGAAAAAATCGCGCTTGGCGGCGGTTGCATGATGAACCGCGTGCTGTCGGAAGGGCTCGCGGGCGGCCTGCGCGAAAAAGGATTTGCGCCACTGCTGGCGCGGAAATTGCCGCCGAACGACGGCGGCTTGTCACTGGGGCAGGCGGCCTTGGCGCGGGCCGTTTTGATGGGTGGCGCGGGAAACAAAACGGGAGCGAACAAATGTGCCTAGCCATACCGGTCCAGGTGACCGAACTGCTCGACGGCGACATGGCGCGCGTCACGCTCGACGGCGTGCAGAAAACCATTTCGCTGGCGCTGGTCGATGACGTGCGGCCCGGCGATTACGTCATCCTGCATGTCGGCTATGCGCTGAACAAGCTCGACCCCGACGAAGCGGAAAAGACCCTGGCGCTGCTGGCCGAGGCCGGGCAGATCGCAAGAGAAATCGCATAAAGGAGCGGGCGCATGAAATATGTCGATGAATATCGCGACGGCAAGCTCGCCCGCGGCATCGCCAAGACCATCGCCGCCGAGGCGCGGCCGGACCATGATCTATCGCTTCATGGAATTCTGCGGCGGCCATACCCACGCCATCGCCCGCTATGGGCTCGAAGACCTGCTGCCGGAAAACGTGCGCATGATCCACGGCCCGGGATGCCCGGTCTGCGTGCTGCCGGTCGGCCGCATGGACGACGCGATCAAGCTGGCGCAAAATCCCGATGTCACGCTTTGCACCTATGCCGACCTGATGCGCGTTCCCGGCTCCAACGGCATGAGCCTGATCAAGGCCAAGGCGGCGGGCGCCGACATCCGCATGGTCTATTCGACGCTCGACGCCCTGCGCATCGCGCAAGAGGAGCCGCAGCGGAAAGTGGTGTTCTTCGCGATCGGCTTCGAGACCACCACGCCGCCCACCGCCATGGCGATACTCACGGCGCAGAAACTCGGATTGAAGAATTTCTTCGTCTTCTGCAATCACGTCCTGACGCCTGCGGCGATCCAGAACATTCTCGAAAGCCCTGAAGTCCGCGAACTCGGGCGCATTCGCATCGATGGGTTCATCGGTCCGGCGCATGTTTCGACAGTGATCGGCACAAGGCCTTACGAATTCTTTGCCGAGGAATTCCAGAAGCCCGTCGCGGTCGCCGGATTCGAGCCGCTCGACGTGATGCAGGCGATCCTGATGCTGGTGCGTCAAGTCAACGAGGGCCGCTGCGAGGTCGAAAACGAATATATTCGCGCGGTGACGCCCGAGGGCAATCTCAAGGCGCAGGATATCGTCAGCCGGGTCTTTGAACTGCGCGACATCCTTCGAATGGCGCGGTCTTGGACAAGTGCCCTACAGCGCGCTCAAATTGCGCGAGGCATTCGCGTCCTTCGACGCCGAGAAAGTCTTTGGCGTGACGACCGTGCCGGCCAAGGACAATCCGGCCTGCGAATGCGGCGCGATCCTGCGCGGCGTGAAAAAGCCCGCCGACTGCAAATTGTTCGGCACGCTCTGCACGCCTGAATCCCCGATGGGCTCCTGCATGGTGTCGTCCGAGGGCTCCTGCGCCGCCCATTACGCCTACGGCCGTTTCCGTGATTCCAAAGCTCCGGAGAAGGTCGCCTGATGAATGCGCCACGTCTGAAAACCAGAAAGCTCGACATCAGGAATGGGCGGGTCGACCTCTCGCACGGCTCCGGCGGCCGGGCGATGGCGCAACTGATCTCCGAGGTTTTCAAGGAGGCCTTCGCCAATGACCTGCTGGCGCAGGGAAACGATCAGGCGGTTTTTGAACTGCCGTCCGGGCGCGTGGCCATGACGACGGACGGCTATGTCGTCTCGCCGCTGTTTTTTCCGGGAGGAAACATCGGTTCGCTCGCCGTTCATGGCACGGTCAACGATCTCGCCATGTCCGGCGCCAAGCCCCTGCATCTCTCAGCGAGCTTCATCCTCGAGGAAGGCTTTCCGTTGTCGGACCTGCAGCGCATCGCGCAAAGCATGGGCGATGCGGCGCGGGAGGCCGGGGTCAAGATCATCACGGGAGACACCAAGGTGGTCGAGCGCGGCAAGGCGGATGGCGTCTTCATCTCGACCGCCGGCATCGGCGTCCTGCCGGAAGGTATCAACCTCTCCGGTGAAAACGCCCGGCCGGGCGATGTGATCCTCGTCTCGGGCACGCTGGGCGATCATGGCGTCGCCATCATGTCGAGCCGGGAAAATCTCGAATTCGAGACCCAGATCGTCTCCGATTCCGCCTCCCTGCATGGATTGACGGCGGCCATGGTCGCAGCCTGCGGGCCGCAATTGCGGCTGATGCGCGATCCGACGCGCGGCGGCCTCGCCGCGACGCTCAACGAGATCGCCCATCAATCCGGTGTCGGCGTCCGCATCGAGGAAGACGCGCTGCCGATCCGGCCGGAGGTCGCGGCAGCCTGCGAATTGCTTGGCCTGGATCCGCTTTACGTCGCGAACGAGGGCAAGCTCGTGGCCTTCGTCGCGGCTTCCGCCGCAGAAAAGCTGCTCGCCGCGATGCGCGCGCATCCGCTGGGCGCGGACGCGGCGATCATCGGCCATGTCGTCGCGGACGAACATCGCTTCGTGCAGATGGAAACCAGTTTCGGCGGCGGCCGGATTGTCGACTGGCTGTCAGGCGAACAACTGCCGCGTATCTGCTGATCGGGTTCGACAATGCGCATCCTCCTGCTTTGCCATTCGTTCAACAGCCTCACGCAGAGGCTGTTTGTCGAATTGCGCGAGCGGGGCGAGGACGTCAGCGTCGAATATGACATTTCCGACGATATTCTGCGCGAAGCCGTGGAGTTGTTCGCGCCCGACCTGATCCTCGCGCCCTTTCTGAAGCGCGCTATTCCCGCGGATGTGCTTGCAAAGACATTATGCCTCGTGATCCACCCCGGCCCGCCCGGCGATCGCGGCCCGTCGGCGCTCGACTGGGCCCTGCTGGAGGCGCGAGAGACTTGGGGCGTCACGCTTCTCGAAGCGGCCGAGCAACTCGATGCCGGAGCCGTCTGGGCACAGCGCGAATTTCCGCTGCGCGCCGCGACCAAGTCCAGCATCTACCGCCACGAAGTCACGCGCGGCGCCGTCGCCTGCGTGCTGGAGGCGCTCGCCGCATTGCGCGAAAAGAACAGGCGTCCGCCGCCGCCCGAAAATATCGAGCCGATGCGGCCGTTCTGCAAGCGAGCGGACCGGAAGATCGATTTCGTCGCCGATGGCGCCGCGGATGTCTTGCGGAAAATTCGCTCCGCTGATGGTTCGCCGGGCGCACCCGCGGAAATTGGCGGTCGCGAGCTGCTGTGTTTCGATGCGCATCCGGCGCCCGGTCTCAACGGTCCGCCCGGCGAAATTCTTGCGCGCAGCAACCAGGCCATTGCTGTCGCAGCGCGGGATGGGGCTGTCTGGATCGGCCATTTGCGGGAGTTCGCGGGCCGCCTCGCTGAAGCTGCCGGCGACGATCATGCTGGCGAAGCAGGCCGATGGATTGCCCGAAGTCTCAGGGTATCCTGTTGCAAGATACGAACAGGCGGGCGACGTCGGCTTTCTGCATTTTCCTTTTTTGAACGGCGCCATGTCCGTTGCGGATTGTCGCGCGCTTGAGGCGGCGATCGTCGCGGCCCGTGGCGAAAAGGCTCGCGCCCTCGTGCTCATGGGAGGACCGGATTACTGGTCGAATGGTCTGCATCTCGGCTTGATCGAGGCTTCGGCCAGCGCGGCGGACGAATCCTGGCGCAATATCGAAGCCATGGACGATTGCGTTCGCGCGCTGCTGGCAATCGACGACCGCCTGGTCGTTGCGGCCTTGCGCGGCAACGCCGGCGCCGGCGGGGTCTTTCTGGCGCTGGCCGCCGATCATGTGCTGTTGCGCGAGGGCGTGATCCTCAATCCGCATTACAAGGACATGGGCAATCTCTACGGTTCGGAATATTGGACTTACTTGCTGCCGCGCCGGGTGGGCGCCGATGTCGCGCGGAAAATCATGCAGGGGCGGTTGCCGATGGGCGCGTGGGAAGCGTTGCGGTTGAAGCTCGTCGATGACATCTTGCCGGAAGACCCGCTTGAGGCGGAAACCGCCTTGCGAGGAAAAGTCGAGGCGCTGGTTGCGGCGAAGGACTACGGGCGGCGGCTGGAGCAGAAAAACGCGGAGCGGGCGCGCGACGAGGCGACCAGGCCGCTGAGCGCCTATCGCGCCATGGAGCTCGAAAGGATGAAGCGTAATTTCTGGGGCTTCGATCCAAGCTATCACGTCGCGCGGCATAATTTCATCCGCAAGGTCGTCAAGTCGCGCACGCCGCTGCATCTGGCCGCGCACCGCTCGATGACCGCGATGATGCGAAGGAAAAACGAAGCATGAATCCCTCCGGCGCCGTCCTCATCATCGACGACGAATTGCGCTCGCGCGAATCCCTGCAGCGCGTGCTGTCGGAGGAGTTCGACGTGCTCTGCGCCGCCAATACGCAGGAGGCGGAGGCGGTGCTGGCCGGCGACCTGGTGCAGGTGATCCTGTGCGACCAGCGCATGCCCGGCGAGACCGGCGTCGATTTCCTGCGCCGCGTGCGCGATCTCTGGCCCGATCCGGTGCGCATGATCATCTCCGGCTTTTCGGAGTCGGAAGACATCATCGCCGGCGTCAACGAGGCCGGGATCTACCAATACATCACCAAGCCCTGGCATCCGGAAAAACTGCTGGAATGCGTGCGCGACGCGGTCAAGCTCTATCGGATGCAGAAGGAGCCGGGCGGGGCGGGGGGCGATGCAAGGCCCTCGCACGAGACACTCAACCGGGTGCTGTCCGACCGCCGCCGCGAGCAGCGGCGGATGTTCGAATTCGATCGCATCGTGCACGAGCCCGGCGGCCCAATGTCCGAGACGCTCGGCCTGGCGAAGAAAGCCACGCAATACGATATTTCCGTTCTGATCACCGGCGCCTCCGGCGCCGGCAAGGAACTGCTCGCCCGCGCCATCCATTTCGGCTCCGCGCGCGGCGACAAGGCCTTCGTTGTCGAGAACTGCGGCGCGCTGCCGGACGAATTGCTGGAAAGCGAATTGTTCGGTTGCAAGAAGGGCGCTTACACGGGCGCCTACCAGGACCGCATCGGCCTGTTCGAACTGGCGGACGGCGGATCGATCTTTCTCGACGAGGTGGGCGAGACCTCGCCGGCCTTCCAGGTCAAGCTTTTGCGGGTATTGCAGGAGCGCGAGATAAGGCCGCTTGGCGCGGCCCGGTCCCGAAAGGTCGATGTCCGCGTCATAGCCGCGACCAATCGCGATCTCGAAATCGAGGTGGAGGAGGGGCGTTTCCGCCGCGATCTCTATTACCGGATCAACGCTTTCCCGATCCATCTGCCGGCGCTGGCCGAACGGGCGGGGGACATTCCGAAAATTGCCGAACGAATTCTTGCCGAGGTCAACAAGGGTTTCCGCCGGAAAATTCCAGGTTTTTCGCCCGAGACCATGGAAAGGTTGCGCGCCTGGTCCTGGCCCGGCAACGTCCGCGAATTGTATAATGAAATCCAGCGCATGGTCGCCATGTCCGAAGATGACGCGCCGCTTGGCGCACATCTTGTCTCGCCGCGGCTGAACGGCTTGCCTTCGCCCGCGC
Organism: uncultured Alphaproteobacteria bacterium; assembly: GCA_963713695.1. Taxonomy (GTDB): domain Bacteria; phylum Pseudomonadota; class Alphaproteobacteria; order Rhizobiales; family Beijerinckiaceae; genus Rhodoblastus. The sequence continues at coordinate 153,596 of CAVQMU010000006.1, read as the reverse complement.
CGAACGGCAAGGGAAACCTGAAAGACCATGTCGAGGCGCTGGAGCGGACATTGATCGAGAAGTCCTTGCAGGAGTTTTCCGGCAATATCAGCAAGGCGGCCGATCGGCTTGGGCTTTCGCGCGTGGGTTTGCGGGCCAAGATCGAGCGCTATGACTTGCGCCGGGACGATAGCCATGAGTGATCGCAAGGATCGGCCGGAAAGGATCCTCATTCTTGCCGGCGCGGGCGCCGAGACGTCGCTGAGCGACGACCAGGAATCGGTGTGGAGCGAAGTCGTCAAGCGCGTGGACGAGGTCTATTCCGACCTCTTGCGCTACGAAGCCGATCTTGAAAGCAAGAATGCGGAGCTCGAGGAAGCCCAGAGCTTCATCTCCAGCGTCATCGCCTCGGTTTCCGACATCCTCGTCGTCAGCGACGCTTTGGGCAGGGTCATTCAGGCCAATCCCGCCTTTGTCGCCCTGCTCGGCCAGAACGAGCCGGCGCTGATCGGTCAGTCGTTGCTCGATCTCGTGGTCGAGGAGGATCGCGCCACGGCCCGGCGGCATCTGTGTGGAACGGAGCCCGGCGCGGCCGGCGATTGCGAATTGCGCTTCCTCAGGGAACGCGGCGCCTCCGACATGATGGCGATCAATTTCTCGACGCGCTTCGACCATGCCGGCCGCTGCGTCGGCGCGGTGCTGACCGGGCGTCCCATCGGCGAGTTGCGCCGCGCCTATCAGGCGCTCCATTCCGCGCATCTCGACTTGCAGCAGGCGCAGCGCAAGCTGATCGAACAGGAGAAAATGGCGAGTCTCGGCCGCCTCGTCGCGGGCGTTGCGCATGAGTTGAACAACCCGATCAGCTTCGTCTATGGCAACATCCACGTGCTCGACCGCTACAGGCGCAATCTTGCCGATTATTTCGGCGAAGCAAAGCGGCTCGATGGCGACGAAGCCTCTGAGTTGCGGGCCAGATTTCGCGTCGATTCGATCCTCGCGGACCTGACGCCGCTGATCGACGGCACGCTCGAAGGCGCGAAGCGCATTTCCGAAATCGTCAAAAACCTCCGCCGCCTGTCGTTCAACCGCGCCCATGAGGCGCAGAAAATGGAGCTCGAGCGCATCATCGCCATGGCCACGCAATGGGCGGCGCGGGCGAAAAAGCATCAGGCGCGGATGGCCGTGGAGGTCGCGCCCGGCCTGGTCATGTGGGGCAATGAGGGGCAGATCCACCAGATCATCGTCAATCTCGTCGACAACGCGCTGGATGCGGTGCGCGGCGCAAGGGAACCGCATGTCGAGATATGGGCGGGGCTGGTCGCGGGCGAGATCGAAATTGTGGTGGCCGACAACGGGCCCGGCATCGACGAGAAGGCGTTCGACAAGATGTTCGAGCCTTTTTTCACCACCAAGACGGTGGGCGAGGGGACGGGGCTCGGGCTTTGGATTTCCTATTCCATCGCCCGCGAACACGGCGGCGCCATTTCCGCCGCCAACAGGCCCGAAGGCGGCGCGCTCTTCACCGTGCGCCTGCCGGTTGGGGGGTGAGTTTTATACCTGGAATATTTGACGGCTTGCGAAGGAAATGGCCTTCCCCGGCCGGATAGGTATAGTGCCGCACGATGATGAGCGGCGGCGGCGACACGACCCGCGCCGAGCGACTGCGGGGCCTTCAATTTGCATTTTATGGCGTTTCTCTCTCACCCGCAGGCCTGGCTCAGCCTCCTGACCTTGACGGCGCTTGAAATCGTCCTGGGCGTGGATAATCTGGTCTTCGTGGCTTTGGCGACCCAGGGGCTCCCCTCGGGAAAACAGGCGCTGGCGGGCCGCCTCGGGCTCGGCCTTGCGGTCTTCTTCCGGCTGGCGCTGCTGTCGAGCATGTTCTGGCTGACACGGCTGACCGCGCCGCTTTTCGCCTTGCATGGCCACGGATTTTCCGGCCGCGATGTCATCCTGCTGCTCGGCGGCCTTTTCCTGCTCTACAAGGCTACCGCCGAAATCCACGAGGAAATCGAACCTTCCGACGACGAATTCGAGGGCCGGCCCGGCAAGACCATGGCCCGCGCCATCGCCCAGATCGCGCTGCTCGACATTGTCTTTTCGCTCGACAGCGTGCTGACGGCGATCGGCATGGCCGACGACCTGGCCATCATGGCCGGGGCCGTGATCATCGCCCTGGGCATCATGATCTGGGCGTCCGGCCCGGTCGGGCGCTTCATCAAGCAGCACCCGACGGTCAAGATGCTCGCCCTGGGCTTCCTGCTGCTGATCGGCATGACCCTCGTCGCCGACGGTTGCGGCTATCCGGTGCCCAAGGGCTTCATCTACGCGGCGATCGGATTCTCGCTGCTGGTCGAGGCGCTGAACCAGATCGCGCGCCGAAAGCGGGCGGCCCGGAAATAGCCTCTCCCGCCTGTGTCAAGAAAAACCTTGGCGCGTGCCCGCCCGTTCGCTATAAGAGGTGAATATGGGGCGCGCGGCCGAAAGGTCCCGCGCCACCTTTCTTTTCGCAACCCGCCGATGCGTGCACAAACGCGGAGACGGACGATTCGGGACCCACGATGGCCAATCCGTTCAAATTCATGCAGGACGTGCGCGCCGAAGCCAACAAGGTGACGTGGCCGTCGCGCCGCGAGACCCTGATCACCACGGGCCTCGTCGCGCTGATGGTGGTGATGGCCGCCCTGTTCTTCGTTTCCGTCGATCAGGTCATCCGCCTCGGCGTCGGCTTCATCCTCAGCCTTGGGCATTGAGACCCATCCAACGCAACCAGAGCATTGTGGAAAAATTCATGACCAAGCGGTGGTATATCGTCCACGCCTATTCGAATTTCGAGAAAAAGGTCGCCGAGGCGATCCGCGAAGGCGCGGCGCAGCGCGGCCTGAGTGACAAATTCGATGAAATCCTCGTGCCGACCGAGCATGTCGTGGAAGTCAGGCGCGGCAGGAAATTCAACTCCGAGCGCAAATTCTTCCCCGGCTATGTGCTGGTGAAATGCGACCTCTCAGACGACGTGTTCCATCTCATCAAGAACACGCCCAAGGTCACGGGCTTCCTGGGCTCCGACAACAAGCCCATGCCGATCCCCGAGCATGAGGCCGATCGCATCAAGGGCCAGGTCGCGGAAGGCGTCGATCGTCCGAAGACCACGATTTCCTTCGAGATCGGCGAGAAGGTTCGCGTCAACGACGGCCCCTTCGCGTCTTTCGAAGGCCTGGTGGAAGAAGTGGACGAGAGCCGCTCGCGCGTAAAAGTCGCCGTGTCGATTTTCGGCCGCGCCACGCCGGTCGAACTGGAATATGGACAGGTCGACAAGCTCTCCTGAGACGTCTTGCAGGATTTTTCTTTTCTAAGCCGCCGGTTGCAAGCCGGCGGCTTTTCCTTTGCCCGGCGATAACAGGGTAACACCCTCCGTCCCGCGGAAACGGCATTATTCCTCCCGTAAAGGCGCAAAAATGCGCCAAGGGAGGTTTCAATGGACGGCAAGAAGATTCTGATGATCGTCGGCGATTTTGGCGAGGACTACGAAATCATGGTCCCGTTCCAGACCCTCAAGGCGGTGGGACACCAGGTCGATGCGGTCTGCCCGGACAAGAAGGCGGGCGATTCCATCGCCACCGCCATTCACGATTTCGAGGGCCAGCAGACCTACAGCGAAAAACGCGGCCATAATTTTGCGTTGAACGCCACTTTCGCTGAGGTCAAGGCCGAGAATTACGACGCCTTGGTCATTCCGGGCGGCCGCGCGCCCGAATATCTGCGGCTCGACCCGAAAGTGCTGGCCATGGTCCGGCATTTCTTCACCGCGGGCAAGCCGGTCGCGGCCATCTGCCATGGCGCGCAATTGCTGGCGGCGGCGGATGTGCTCAGGGGCCGCAAATGCTCGGCCTATCCCGCCTGCCGGCCCGACGTCGAACTCGCTGGCGGCTCCTATGCTGAAATCGCCATCGACGCGGCGGTCACCGACGGCAATCTCGTAACGGCGCCGGCCTGGCCGGCCCATCCGGCCTGGCTCGGGCAATTCCTTCAGCAGATCGGCGCGCCGCTCGCCATGAGCGACAACCGCGCCGCGGCGTAAGCCTTGCCCCCACCGGCGGCCGCCCCGCCGGAGGGGTTTGCAATCGCCCGCCCTGATGCCCATCTCCTTCGACAAGCCGTTTCACCGTCCGGAACGCCGGAGACATCTGGTATGTGCCAATTGTTCGTCAATGCGGACCCGGCCCTGTGGGAGACGCGCCTGCGTTCGGTTCGGATGCATGGTTTCGCCACCAGCGTCAGGCTGGAGAAAATCTATTGGCGGCTGCTTGAGGAGATCGCGGCGCGCGATGGCCTGAGCCTCGGCGAAATCCTGACCCGGCTTTACGAGGAACTCTACGCCGAACACGGCGCGGTCGAAAATTTCGCTTCGTTCCTGAGGGTCTGTTGCGCGCGTTACCTGATGCTGCAACTGGCCGGGGAAATTCCCGCCGATCTCGGCCGCCCCATCGCCGGCCTCGACGCGAAATCCATCCTGGCCCGCGAGAACCGGAGGCTGAACGGCAAGCGCATTCCGGAAGAGACCTCGGTTCGCCGCAGGGCGGCCCGACCGGGCGCGGCCGCCTGATCTATCTAGCGCTTCTGGCCGTCGACACTGCGTCGCGGCTCCTCGTCCGCAATATAGTCTTCGAGCCTGGCGCGCGAGGGGATGACGACGCCGCCATATTTCATCTCGATCAATCCCTTGTCGGCCAGGCCGCGCAGCAGGCGGCTGACCTTCTGCCGCGAGCCGAAGCCGAACTGGCTGATATGGGTCTGGGTGACGGCGGCGGGTTCGCCTTCGCGGGCGATGGCGCAGGCGTTGGAAGAGGCGAGCAGCAGCAGATAGACGAGGCGATGTTCGGCGCCATAGGCGGCGAAGGACAGCATCCATCCCGTCAGGAAGCGCGTCCATTCGCCGATATGTTCGATGACTCCGCGCAAGGCGTCGGGATTGTTGGCGACCGCCTTCTGCACGTCGCGGCAGGGGAACGCGATGTAAACGGCCGGACTGGAGCTCCAGAGGTCATGCACCAGCGGCTCCGAGCCGAAACAGCCGAGCCAGGTGGCCCAGCGCCCCTCGAACATCGGCAGCGAGGAGAAGCCACCGTCGGCTGTGGAGAGAACGAGATCGGCGCTGCCCTGGACGATGAAGCGGATATATTCGGGCGTTTCGCCGCGGAGGGTCAACAGGGTGCGCTCGCTGTAGCGCTCGATGCGCGCCTTGCCCGCCAGCTCGCGCTGTTGGGCCTCGCTAAGCGTCGAGAAGACGCTGCAAGATTTCAGGACGGCGAGAGTGTCGGGGATTTTGGGGGTCATAGGGAGCTGCCGGTCTATCTAACTGTGAATGCCCCAAAAAGCGCATCGCGTCACGCGCGAATGTGTTCGTTCTAACATTCGGATGATGCCTTACACCGTAAAGTTTCAGCCTGGGTCGGGGCCAACAGGCGCGCCGCCTCATTTTTGTAAGTCGCATTCCCCAATATTTCAGTAACGGTATCGAGAGTCACCAAAAATGGAACAAGCGGCGAGCGAGCACACCACCAAGGACAACGAGCCCAGCTTCCTGCTCGAAACCATCGTCGCCGCACATTACCTTGCGCTGCAAATGAAGATATTGGCGCGCGACAAGGATTTTGCCGGCCGGGACGCCGCGGAGTTCCTTGCGGCGGCGCTAACCGAATGGGCGGCCCTGGCTGAAGGCGACAAGCGGGCCCAATGCGCCTATTTCGGCGCGCCCGCGCTCGGCGAGCGGCATTGAGGGGCGTGACGCGCCCATCGCTCTAGTGGGTTGATGACGTCCGCTCGTTCGATACGCCGGAAAGGTTGACCCAGTTGCAATTGGCGTGAGCATTCTTTTTTGCTCCTATGAGGTTGCTCGAAGGTCAAAACTGCTTTAGCAATTTGGCCGCCGACATGCTGGGTGTCTTGACGGATGTCGGCATGGCCATAATCGCAATTACCTGCGCTGATAATGTTCCACCATGCGCGACCGGCGATGCGATGTGTGAGGACAATTTTTCATGCATATTGCTGTCGTCGCCATCGTCAAGGACGAAGGTTTGTATCTCAAGGAGTGGATCGCTTATCACGCGTTGCGCGGCCTGACGAATTTCGTCGTTTATAACAACGACAGCTCGGACGATACGTTGCATATCCTGCGAAGCGCAACGGGAATAACTGTTACTATTCACGACTGGCCTTATATAGAGGGCGTCGCGCCGCAGATGTCGGCCTACAATGATGCAATCGCCCGCCATGGGGCCGATTTTGATTTCATGTTCTTTTTCGACATAGATGAATTCCTGCTGCCGACTGGCGTCGATACAATTCCGCAAATTCTGGCGAAACTTCCTGTCGACGTTGGTGCCGTGGGAATCAATCAACGAGTTTTTGGCTCGTCGGGGTTGCTAAATTACGAGCCAGGCCTCGTCATCGAGCGCTTCCAGCACTGCGCGCCTGAAGACTACAATGAACATGTCTGGATCAAATCCTGCTATCGGCCTTCGTGCGTGGGGTATATCGGTTCGCCGCATCTCGCGCTGCTTACGTCTGGCCGCTATGCGCACCCGGATGGCTCAGAACTGATCTTTTCCGAACTTGTTTTCGGAACTAACAACCGAGCGCCGGTCGCGCCCGTCGATTTTGGACAGATTCAATTGAATCATTACATGCTAAAATCACGAGCGGAATTCCTGACAAAGAGGGCTCGGGGCGTCGCCACCGGTTATGATGAAAAAACACGGAAGGAACGCTACGAAGACATGAATTATTTCGATTACAGGGACACGCGGGTTAACAAGGTTGTCGACCCGAGGGCGGCTCAAATGGCGGTATTAGTCAAGAAAAAAATCTACGAATTGTGGCATGACGCTGCGTAAGTCACAGCTTGCGAATGATATGTGGGCGCAAGACGGGAGCGTGAGTCTTGTAGCGTGCGAGACATCGTTGAATTGCGGCGTCCAAGCTCTTGTTAGTGTCGCAAATCTGTAATACGAAGGCTGTCAGCTTCAGCGCGCCCTAGCGCTAATGTTCTGGCGGTGTTCTCAGTTAGGCCTCCGCTATTTTTCATGGTGGCGTATGCGAGCAGCAGTAGTTGCAATTTGCAAAGATGAGGCGTTCTACATCAAGGAATGGCTGGCCTACCATGCTGTTCTCGGGCTTCAGGATTTCATCGTTTACGACAACGAAAGTGTCGATGAGACGTCCGTAATTTTGAAGAGCGCGCAGGCAATCAGCTTGACGCTCCACGATTGGCCAACTCAGCCCGATGTGTCGCCGCAGTTGTCTGCATACAACGACGCGCTTTTGCGGCACGGCGATGCTTTCGATTTTATGTGTTTCTTCGATATAGATGAGTTCCTGCTTCCAGCCAACGGTATTTCTGTTCATCAAATTCTTGCTGGAGCGCCGCAAAGTGTCGGGGCAATCGGAATCAACCAATGCGTATTCGGCTCTTCTGGCCAATTGCACCGAGAGCCTGGGCTGGTGATCGAGCGATTTCAAAATTGCGCGGAAACGGATTACGAGGAGCATGTCTGGGTCAAGTCCTGCTGCCGCCCGCAATGTGTCGACCGGATCAATTCGCCGCACGTAGTCGAATTGAAATCCGGCGTCTACGCCCATGCCGATGGTTCGGCGATTCAATTTCATGAACTTGCGTTCGGCGATCACAAGGCTCCGGTTGCGCCGATCAATTCTAGCGTCCTGCAGCTCAACCATTATATGCTGAAATCGAGAGAAGAATTCGAGAGCAAACGGAATCGTGGCGGCGGCAGCGGACGGACGGAGCAGCAGCGGAAGGCTCGTTGCGACGGAGGCTATTTCGACAACCGGGATCCTTGGGTCAATTCAACAAAGGATGCCCGAGCGGCGTCGTTTGCGCCGCTGGTAAAGAAGAAGATCGACGAAATCTGGCCTGACGCTGCACCGGGCAAGGCAATCTATTAGATTTGCGCGGAGACAGAATGCGGAGACTGATCCATCTAGCGTTTTTTATGTATGTCGGCTTTTCAAGCGCGGCGGCTTTAACCATTTCGCCAGAAGAAACGGTGAGCAGCGCGGCTGAACTCAACCCGATCCCTGGCATTGCATATCGGGCCGATGCTCCGGTAATAAGTTTCAAGGATAAGGAAGGGCGCCAAGTCTGGCTCACTGCACTCTGGGACAAGACGCGCGGCGGCATCGAACATATGAAAACGTTCGGCCCGCTCGATCGCCCGCTCGCAAACCTTCAATGGATAAAAAAGCAGGGTGTGCTGTTTCGATATGATCATCGAAAATTTGCCGGCAATTTCTGGATTGTGAACGTTTATCCGACGGAATCTGGTTTATTGGCTTTCGTCCATGTGGAAAATGCTGAAAACAGCGGTATTGACTCTGTCACCAAGGCCTATCGCGACGGCGGACGCTCACGGATAGGTCTCGCGTGGTCGATAGATGGTGGAGAAAGCTTCACTTATTTTGCCGACGTCGTAATACCACACGGAGACCCGGAGCTATTGAATGTGCAGGGTGCCCCGCTGCTTGTACGGGACGGCTATTTCTACCTTTACTTCCGTGACGATGCTGGCAACGCCGTGGCGCGGGCACCCGTCGAGGAAGTCCTCGAAGGGGCGCGAAATCTCAGGGGAACGCCATGGTTGAAATATCTTGGCGAACAAGAGGGATTCATGTCGCCGGCCCTTGGGGGCCCCTCCGCGAGTTTGAATATCGATGGCGTGATCCACACGGACGCGGCTTGCAGCACGATAACCGAGAAATGCTACCTTCTGCTGTCGCGAATGACCTGGGGTGGCGGCCCAAGCTGGGTGAAACTTTTTGCAGGCGTCGATGGAGTCCATTGGAAGGAGGCGGCCGTCATTGCGCAGCAATCCAGCTCCAATGAGGTGCGCGGATATCAATATTGCACGATCGTCGATTTAAACGGCGGGCACGACGCTTTTGTCGGCAGTTCCTTTTTTATCTTTTGTGACAGGGATATAGAGGCGGCGGGCCATCATATGGTGAGATGGCTAATCAAGCTCAATGCCGGTGATTAGCGGGCACTGCACGGTTATTTCTGGGGCGCTGCAGGCACCGCGACAGTCGAGAGCCGGCTCATGAGACAGTCGTCGCAATTGGTGCGTATGGCGAAGTGATTATCGAGGGGCTCCTGATCTGATGAGCGGGCTTGCAAAAATGGAACTCCCCTTTAAGTTGGCAAAATTGATTTGTTCGGGGGGTAAGATGGTTCGCGTCGCGTGCATTATGATGCAGAAAGATGAGGATCACCTCCTTGAGCCTTGGATCGAATATCACGCGTATCTTTTCGGCTACGAAAATCTGTTTATTTTCGACAATGGGTCAACTTCCCCGCACACTTTAGCGGTTTTGGACAAATGTGAAGCGAACGGTGTGACTGTTAATCGTGATTATCCAACGCAGTATGATAGGAAAGGTGATATAATCGGTGCCAAAATTGCTGAATTAGAAAAGTTAAATTGTTACGATTTCATGAACCCATTGGATTGTGATGAATTTTTTGTCTTGCAATACGATAAAAAGACGGTGTCTTCTAATTCAGAGGATATCCACGCTGAACTAGCTCGCCTAAATGACGATAGAGCCTTTAAAGTCTCTGATGCTTATTACAATATCATCGGATATCCAGATCTTTATTGGTGCTGGGAACATAATAAAACGTTTTTCAAAGCAGGAACCTACGCTTATCTCGATCATGGCCATCACTCTGGAAAGTCGCGTTTGGCACCCGGCAAATGCGACACGCGTTTTGCGCACCTGCATTTCCATCACAAACCCTATCAACTTATCCGTGCCCATGCGAGAAACAAGCTTAGCCCCTATGTCGACGTTGCCGACAATGCTGCCGTGGCGGCTTTTGCCGGTTGTGGCTCTCACCTGACAAAATATTTAATGGAGTCAGAAGAAGCTTACATGGCGCGGTTTTCCGATTCGCACGCGATTGCTATTCCGCAGTTTTCTGACCGACTTCGCTCATTAGGGTTGGTCGTGCCATTCGCTGGTAGGTGCCTGCACGAAACTGATTGGGTTGCTCGTGGATAGTTTTCATTATCAACATAATGGGTTTTGCGTCATTTGCGATGCCGACACGACTTTCGTGGCGAACGAACCTTACTTCAGAAATTCTCTCAAATGTCCTCAGTGCAATTCTCTGCCTCGCCATCGAGCCCTTTGGCATTGCCTGAATTCTTATGCCCCGTATTGGCCACGCGCGACCGTGCACGAAAGCTCTCCGGGATGGGACAAGGTCAGCCAAAGGTTGGCCGCGGAGTGTGGCGGCTATCTCGCCTCACATTACAACACGGGGTATCCTCTTGGGGCGATCGTCGAAGCGCCGGATATGCCCGTGAAGAAATATCGCAACGAAAATCTTGAAGCGCAGACCATTGATGATGAAGTAGTTGATATCGTCGTGATGCAGGATGTGTTCGAACACGTCTTTTTCCCGAACCTCGCGATCAAAGAAGTTGCGCGAACCCTCAAACCAGGTGGGCTTCTGGTGATGACGGTTCCACTCGTCAATCAGATGCGACAGTCGCGCCGCCGCGCGGAACTTTTAAACTCCGGCGAGACGCGGCACCTGCTTGAGCCAGAGTACCATGGGAACCCCTTAAGTCCCGACGGTTCGCTGGTGACGATAGATTGGGGCTATGACATTGCCTCATATTTGCAGGCGCATTCCGACCTTGCCGTCTTGACCATCCACATCAACAATCCGGACATGGGCATTGAGGGCGATCTTTGCAGAGGTTGTCGTTGCGGTCAAGAGGCCAATCGCAAATTTATGAAGCAATCACTGTTGAGGATTGAGCAGCTCGGTAGTGCGCGGTGCAAAAAAAGCCGGAAAAAGTGTCGTGTGAACGGTCCTACCGCCGTCGCTCATTTCCTCAGCAACGTGACGCGGTCCAATTTATCAACCTGGCCCCAGCTCAACTCATGACTTTCGACGATGGTAAGTCCTATATTAGAAGCAAATTCCTGCAGTAAGGGATAAGTCATGTGATTTCGAGCGTGGGGATTGAGGCCATAACTGGTATCGAGCGGCGCGGCATAATTGGAATGGTGATAAAGCGCAAGTCCGCCCGGCTTGAGCACCCTAAAAGTATCGACGAGATAGGCTCTTACGACATCGTAGCTAAAATGCACCATTGCGTCATAACAGAATATTGCTGTTAATTCCGAGTCACCTATCGTATCGAATTTATAGCCTTCGTTGACGACGTAAGAGACATTTTTGAATTTCGAAAGGCGTTGACGGCAAGCCTCTATGTTTTCAGGAAGGATATCCATCACAGTCAGCTGGCCGCAGAGGTCGGCGATCATTTCCGCGTGTCGGCCGTGGCCGCAGGCCAGTTCGACGACAGAGGCCAGGTTAAGTTGCGCAAAAAGGCGTTTGAAAATCAGAATCGTCCCGCCAGAAGATGAAACTCCATTTTTCAGCATCCGCATAATATGCGCTGCCTTTCCAAGCTTCCGCAACAGTCGCTACGGAGATCTTGATGTCTGTTTCTGTCATAGTGGCGATCCGCTTTGGTCTCAGTTTGTGGCGGCGAACTGTTGCAGTGTTATTGATTGCGGCCAAGTCAGAAAATGGCCATTCGCGCCGACAGGCCATGGGCGAAGCGGTCTTTCCCCATTGCCAACCCTCCCAAACTCCCCTATAGCACCCCTGCCTTCTTCCGAAGGCGCAATTGCGGGAGGTTCTCCGGTCGCCAACCGGGTCAAGGGCCGCACCGCAAACTGCAACCCGCGCGGGATGGAGCAATCCATCTTCCGCGCATTTTCGTTTTGGCGCGCTAACCGGCGCTGATTCGAAAAAACCCTATGGGAGCAGCCATCATGGCAAAGAAGATCACGGGTTACGTGAAGCTTCAGGTCCCGGCCGGCGCGGCGAATCCTTCGCCCCCGATCGGTCCCGCGCTTGGTCAGCGCGGCCTGAACATCATGGAATTTTGCAAGGCGTTCAACGCCAAGACGGCGCAGATCGAGAAGGGGACGCCAATCCCCGTCGTCATCACCGCCTACGGCGACCGCAGCTTCACTTTCGAGATGAAGCAGCCGCCGGTCACTTTCTTCCTCAAGAAGGCCGCTGGCGTAAAGTCCGGCTCCAAGACGACGGGCCGCGGCTTCGTCGGCAAGGTCACCCGCGCCCAGATCCGCGAAATCGCGGAAAAGAAGGCGGCGGACCTGAACTCGCATTCGATCGAATCGGCCATGGCGATGATCGAAGGCTCCGCCCGTTCCATCGGTCTCGAAGTGGTGGGGTAAGGCCATGAGCGGCAAGAGAATCGTCAAGGCCCGAGAGGGCGTCGAGCGCACCAAGCTCTATCCGGTCGCAGAGGCCATCAAGCTCGTCCGCGAGCGCGCCTCCGCGAAATTCGATGAAACCGTCGAAATCGCCCTGAACCTCGGCGTCGATCCCAAGCACGCCGACCAGATGGTTCGCGGCGTGTGCAACCTGCCCAACGGCACCGGCCGCACGCTGCGCGTCGCCGTCTTCGCCCGCGGCGCCAAGGCTGATGAAGCCAAGGCTGCCGGCGCCGACGTCATCGGCGCCGAAGATCTGGTGCAGATCGTCCAGGGCGGCACGATCGACTTCGATCGCTGCATCGCCACCCCGGACATGATGCCGCTCGTCGGTCGCCTCGGCAAGGTTCTGGGCCCGCGCGGCCTGATGCCGAACCCGAAGGTCGGCACCGTGACCATGGACGTGGCCGCGGCCGTCGCCGCCTCCAAGGGCGGCGCTGTCGAGTTCCGCGTCGAAAAGGCCGGCATCGTGCAGGGCTCCGTCGGCAAGGCCTCGTTCGGCGAGGAAAAGCTGGCCGAGAACATTGCGGCTTTCGTCGACGCGGTCGTCAAGGCCAAGCCGGCAGGCGCCAAGGGCACCTATCTGCAGCGCGTCGCGCTGTCTTCGACCATGGGCCCCGGCGTAAAAGTCGATCCGTCCAGCATCGCCGTCGCCCAGCATTGACCCTTCGTCAAGCGGCGCGAACTTTTGATCGCGCCGCTTGACAATTTATAAAAAATCATTTCGCCCCCTTGGCAAAAGGGGTGGGAGTGATTACAAACAGCCTTCCCTTGGCGGGATTCGCCCAGGGCGCCCGGACATGATTTCGCGATTGTGCGTCCGTCCATTGGTAAGAACATGCGCTGAAACAAGAAGTTGGGGCGGCTGAAGCCAGTTCGGTTCAAGTCGCCTTAAAGCTTTGGGGCATGTTCGGGACGAAGAGCAATTTTGCTGCGCGGAAAAGTGTCTGGAAAAAATTTGCAGCTTCCGCCGGGGTTGGGGTCAACCCTGTCCTGGTGGTGGAAATGGCCGGAGACCTCGTTTCGCCCGCAAGGCGAACCTGGTCTTTCCCGGCCATGTCCTGTCCGAGACTGCCGGCGTCTTTTGCATCTGCAAAAGGCTTAATTGCCGGCCAAGAGCGGTTCTCCCTCGCGGGCGTTTCGCTTGAGGCCAGCGGCCAGCATAGACGGGGAAAGACCGGATTTCTGGAAGCGTTGCGCTTCCATCGTTGTTTGGTTCGAACCCTCTGATCCAGGGATGGGCGCTCCGGCGCCTGCCTCATGGGGACAGGCACTCGGCGCCGCGAAGTGAAAACTTTGCGGCATGTCGGCAACCGGTGAAGCGCTCCCTGAATAGGGGGCGAGTTCGCCCATTGAAGTGAGAGCACTGTGGACAGAGCGGAAAAGAAAGAAGCCGTCGCTACCCTGCATGACGTTTTCGAGAAAACGGCTGTGGTGGTGGTGGCGCAATATTCCGGACTGACCGTGGCTCAGCTGCAGAACCTGCGCAAGCAGGCCCGCGCAGCCGGCGCCACCGTTCAGGTCGCGAAGAACCGCCTCGCCAAGATCGCCCTCGAAGGCACCAGCGTCGCCAGCATCGGCTCCCTGCTCAAGGGACCGACCCTGATCGCCTATTCGGCGGATCCGGTGGCGGCGCCCAAAGTCGCGTCGGCTTTCGCAAAGGATCACGACAAGTTCGTCATCCTCGGCGGCGCCATGGGCGCGACGGTCCTGAATGTGGAAGGCGTCAAGTCGCTTGCAACTCTGCCCTCCCTCGACGAATTGCGCGGCAAGCTCGTGGGCCTTCTTCAGGCTCCCGCGACCAAGCTCGCGCAGCTGTCGTCCGCGCCCGCAGCGAAGCTCGCGCGCGTGTTCGGGGCCTATGCCAACAAGGATGCGGCCTGATCGAGTCAGGTTTGCCAAATCAATCGAACCAATCAAACTCAAGGTAAGTCAAAATGGCCAATCTCGAAAAAATCGTTGAAGAACTGTCGGCTCTGACCGTGCTGGAAGCCGCTGAGCTCTCCAAGCTGCTCGAAGAGAAGTGGGGCGTCTCCGCCGCCGCCGCCGTCGCCGTCGCCGCCGGCCCGGCCGCCGCCGCCGCCGCTCCTGCGGAAGAGCAGACCGAGTTCACGGTCGTCCTGGCCGCCGCTGGCGACAAGAAGATCGAAGTCATCAAGGAAGTCCGCGCCATCACCGGCCTCGGCCTCAAGGAAGCCAAGGATCTCGTCGAAGGCGCTCCGAAGCCCGTCAAGGAAGGCGCCACCAAGGAAGACGCCGCCAAGATCAAGGCCGCCCTCGAGAAGGTCGGCGCCAAGGTCGAGCTCAAGTAAGTCGGATCATGACGCGCGCGTCAGCGCGGGTTTGAAATTGGCGGTCCCGGCTTTGCGCCGGGGCCGCTGAAGCCTGTCGCGGCTGATTTCCGCGGCGGGAAAATCGAGGGGGCGTCCCTGCCTTTTCGTGGAGATTTTGCGCGGCGACAGCCGCGCGGCCCGGCCTGAGCCGGGGAGGCGAGAGGCCGCTGCCGATGCGGCCCGCCCGAAAATGAGGTGCGAGGAGCGACATGGCGCAAACGTTCACCGGCCGGAAGCGTGTCCGCAAATTCTTTGGTCACATCCGCGAAGTCGCGGAAATGCCTAACCTGATCGAAGTTCAGAAGGCTTCCTACGATCAATTCCTGATGGTTGACGAGCCGAAGGGCGGGCGGGCCGACGAGGGATTGCAGGCGGTGTTCAAGTCCGTCTTCCCGATTTCCGATTTCGCCGGCGCCTCGCTGCTCGAATTCGTCAAGTTCGAGTTCGAGCCGCCGAAATACGACGTGGACGAATGCCGCCAGCGCGGCATGACCTATGCTGCGCCGCTCAAGGTGACGCTGCGCCTGATCGTGTTCGATCTCGATCCGGATACGGGCGCCAAGTCCGTGAAAGACATCAAGGAGCAGGACGTCTACATGGGCGACATGCCGTTCATGACCATGAACGGCACCTTCATCGTCAACGGCACGGAACGCGTCATCGTCTCGCAGATGCACCGTTCGCCCGGCGTGTTCTTCGACCATGACAAGGGCAAGAGCCACAGCTCCGGCAAATTGCTCTTCGCCGCGCGCATCATTCCCTATCGCGGCTCCTGGCTCGACATCGAATTCGACGCCAAGGACATTGTTTACGCGCGCATCGACCGTCGGCGGAAGATCCCGGCGACTTCGCTTCTGTACGCGCTCGGCTTCGACGGCGAGGAAATCCTGTCGGCCTTCTATAACAAGGTCATCTACAAGCGTGAAAAGGACGGCTGGCGCCTGCCGTTCGACGGCGACCGCCTGAAGGGCATGAAGGCCGTCGTCGACGTGATCGACGCCGACACCGGCGACGTGGTCATCGAGGCCGGCAAGAAGCTGACCGTGCGCACGGCGCGCGCGCTCACCGAGCGCGGCGTGAAGTTCATCAAGGCGCTCGACGAAGATCTTTTCGGCCAGTACATCGGCGAAGACCTCTACAATCCGGAAACCGGCGAAATCTTCGCCGAAGCCGGCGAGGAAATCACCGCCAAGTCGCTTGAAACCCTGATCGCCCTGGGCTTCAAGGAACTGCCGCTGCTCGACATCGACCACATCAACATCGGCCCCTATATCCGCAACACGCTGGCCGTCGACAAGAACTCTTCGCGCGAAGAAGCCTTGTTCGACATTTACCGCGTCATGCGTCCGGGCGAGCCGCCGACCATCGACTCGGCGGAAGCGATGTTCCATTCGCTGTTCTTCGACTCGGAGCGTTATGATCTCTCCGCGGTCGGTCGCGTAAAAATGAACATGCGCCTCGATCTCGACGCGCCCGACACCACGCGCGTGCTGCGCCGCGAGGACATCCTTGCGGTCGTCAAGGCGCTGGTCGACCTGCGCGACGGCCGCGGCGAAATCGACGACATCGACCATCTCGGCAACCGCCGCGTCCGCTCGGTCGGCGAGCTGATGGAAAACCAGTATCGCCTCGGCCTGCTCCGCATGGAGCGCGCCATCAAGGAGCGCATGTCCTCGGTCGACATCGACACGGTCATGCCGCAGGACCTGATCAACGCCAAGCCGGCAGCCGCCGCCGTGCGCGAATTCTTCGGCTCGTCGCAGCTGTCGCAGTTCATGGATCAGACCAATCCCTTGTCGGAAATCACCCACAAGCGCCGCCTCTCGGCGCTTGGCCCGGGCGGCCTGACGCGCGAGCGCGCCGGCTTCGAGGTGCGCGACGTGCATCCGACGCATTACGGCCGCATCTGCCCGATCGAGACGCCGGAAGGCCCGAATATCGGTCTCATCAACTCGCTCGCCACCTTTGCGCGCGTCAACAAGTACGGGTTCATCGAGGCGCCTTACCGTCGCGTAAAAGACGGCAATGTGACCGACGACGTCGTCTATCTCTCGGCGATGGAAGAGGCGAAATATTCGGTCGCCCAGGCCAACGCCCAGCTCGACGACAAGGGCAATTTGACGGAAGACCTGGTGGTCTGCCGCCATGCCGGCGACGTGGTGCTGCTGACCCGCGACCGCGTCGACTTCATGGACGTGTCGCCCAAGCAGCTCGTCTCGGTCGCCGCCGCGCTGATTCCGTTCCTCGAGAACGATGACGCGAACCGCGCGCTGATGGGCTCGAACATGCAGCGCCAGGCGGTGCCGCTGGTTCGCGCCGACGCGCCGCTCGTCGGCACGGGCATGGAAGGGATCGTGGCGCGGGACTCCGGCGCCGCCATCGCGGCCCGCCGCACCGGCATCGTCGACCAGATCGACGCGACCCGCATCGTCATCCGCGCCACCGAGGATATCGGGCAGGGGCGTCCTGGCGTCGACATCTACCGTCTGATGAAGTTCCAGCGCTCCAACCAGTCCACCTGCATCAACCAGCGTCCGCTGGTGCGCGTGGGAGACTTGATCCGCAAGGGCGACATCATCGCCGACGGTCCTTCGACGGACATGGGCGATCTCGCCCTCGGCCGCAATGTCGTCGTCGCCTTCATGCCCTGGAACGGTTACAATTTCGAAGATTCAATCCTGCTCAACGAGAAGATCGTCAAGGAAGACATCTTCACGTCGATCCATATCGATGAATTCGAGGTGATGGCCCGCGACACGAAGCTCGGTCCGGAAGAAATCACCCGCGATATTCCCAACGTCTCGGAAGAGGCGCTGAAGAATCTGGACGAGGCGGGCATCGTCTATATCGGCGCCGAAGTGGCGGCGGGCGACATTCTCGTCGGCAAGATCACGCCCAAGGGCGAAAGCCCGATGACGCCGGAAGAAAAGCTTTTGCGCGCGATCTTCGGCGAAAAGGCTTCCGACGTCCGCGACACCTCCTTGCGCGTTCCCCCGGGCGTGCAAGGCACGATCGTCGAAGTTCGCGTGTTCAACCGCCACGGCGTCGACAAGGACGAGCGCGCCCAGGCGATCGAGCGCGAGGAGATCGAACGCCTCGCGAAGGATCGCGACGACGAGCTCGCGATCCTCGACCGCAACGTCTACGCCCGCCTTGCCGAAATGCTGACCGGCACGACGGCCTTGTCCGGCCCGAAGGGCTTCAAGAAGGAGCAGAAGCTCACCCGCGAGATCCTGGACGAGTATCCGCGTTCGCAATGGTGGGTTTTCGCGGTCGACGACGACGCCCTGATGGGCGAGATCGAGGCCATGCGCAAGCAGTACGACGAGTCCAAGAAGGGGCTGGAAAGCCGCTTCCTCGACAAGGTCGAAAAGCTGCAGCGCGGCGACGAGCTGTCGCCCGGCGTGATGAAGATGGTCAAGGTCTTCGTCGCGGTGAAGCGCAAGATTCAGCCCGGCGACAAGATGGCGGGACGCCACGGCAACAAGGGCGTCGTCTCGCGCATCCTGGCGCAGGAGGACATGCCCTTCCTCGCCGACGGCACTCCGGTCGACATCGTGCTGAATCCGCTTGGCGTGCCTTCGCGCATGAATGTCGGGCAGATTCTCGAGACCCATCTCGGCTGGGCCTGCCGCAACCTCGGCAGGCAGGTGTCGGAGGCGATCAACGCCTATCAGCGTTCGCTTGAATCGGCGCCATTGCGCAAGAAGATCGCCGAACTCTATGGGACCGGGGCCGACACTTCCGGTCTCGCCAAGCTGGAAGACACGGAACTGGTCGAAATCGCCCAGAATCTGACGCGCGGCGTGCCGATCGCCACTCCGGTGTTCGACGGCGCGCACGAGCCGGATATCGTCACCATGCTCAATCAGGCGGGGCTCGACGGTTCCGGCCAGACGGTGCTGTATGACGGGCGCACCGGCGAGGCTTTCGACCGCAAGGTGACGGTGGGCGTGATCTACATGCTCAAGCTTCACCATCTTGTCGACGACAAGATCCATGCGCGCTCGATCGGGCCTTACTCGCTGGTCACCCAGCAGCCCCTGGGCGGCAAGGCGCAGTTCGGCGGCCAGCGCTTCGGCGAAATGGAAGTCTGGGCGCTCGAAGCTTACGGCGCGGCCTACACGTTGCAGGAAATGCTCACGGTCAAGTCGGACGACGTGGCGGGTCGCACCAAGGTGTACGAATCCATCGTGCGCGGCGACGACACGTTCGAATCGGGCATTCCAGAGAGCTTCAACGTGCTTGTGAAGGAAATGCGGTCGCTCGGGCTCAACGTCGAGTTGAACCAGGCCGCAATCCCCGACGAGGAATTGCCGCCGCCGGCCGAAGCCGCGGAATGATCGCCTAATTATCTTGGGGAGGCGCCGCGCGGCGCCTTCCGGTTTTTCCAATACGGGCCGGGTTTTCGCGAGAAAAAGATCGCAAAATCGCCAGCCGCAGGAGACACAGATGAATCAAGAGGTCATGAATCTCTTCAACCCGGTCGTGGCGCCGCAGGCCTTCGACCAGATTCAAATTTCCATCGCCAGCCCGGAAAAAATCCTGTCCTGGTCCTTCGGCGAGATCAAGAAGCCGGAGACGATCAACTACCGCACCTTCAAGCCGGAGCGCGACGGCCTGTTCTGCGCTCGCATCTTTGGCCCGATCAAGGATTACGAGTGCCTGTGCGGCAAGTACAAGCGCATGAAATACAAGGGCGTCATCTGCGAAAAGTGCGGCGTCGAAGTCACCCTTTCGCGCGTCCGGCGCGACCGCATGGGCCATATTTCGCTTGCGGCTCCCGTCGCCCATATCTGGTTCCTGAAGAGCTTGCCGTCGCGCATCGGCCTGCTGCTCGACATGACGCTCAAGGACCTTGAGCGCATCCTCTATTTCGAATCCTACATCTGCATCGATCCCGGCCTGACTCCGCTGAAGGTGCGCCAGTTGCTGAACGAGGAGGAATATCTCCTCGCGCAGGACGAATATGGCCAGGACAGCTTCACCGCGCTGATCGGCGCGGAAGCGATCCGCGAATTGCTGCGCAACATGGACCTCGCGACCATCGCCGCCCAGCTCAAGGTGGAGATCTCCGAGGCGACGACCGAGCTGAAGCCGAAGAAGCTCGCCAAGCGCCTGAAGATCATCGAGGCCTTCATGAATTCCGGCAACAAGCCGGAATGGATGATTCTGACCGAAGTGCCGGTCATCCCGCCCGACCTGCGCCCGCTGGTGCCGCTCGACGGCGGCCGTTTCGCCACCTCCGACCTCAATGATCTCTATCGTCGCGTCATCAACCGCAACAACCGCCTGAAGCGGCTGATCGAACTGCGCGCGCCGGACATCATCATCCGCAACGAAAAGCGCATGCTGCAGGAGGCGGTTGACGCCCTGTTCGACAACGGCCGCCGCGGCCGCGTCATCACCGGCGCCAACAAGCGTCCGCTGAAGTCGCTCGCCGACATGCTCAAGGGCAAGCAGGGCCGCTTCCGCCAGAACCTGCTCGGCAAGCGCGTCGACTATTCCGGCCGTTCGGTCATCGTCGTCGGCCCCGAGCTGAAGCTGCATCAATGCGGCCTGCCGAAGAAAATGGCGCTGGAGCTGTTCAAGCCCTTCATCTATTCGCGCCTCGACGCGAAGGGCCTTTCCGCCACAGTCAAGCAGGCGAAGAAGCTGGTCGAGAAGGAAAAGCCGGAAGTCTGGGACATTCTTGACGAGGTGATCCGCGAACATCCGGTCATGCTCAACCGCGCGCCGACGCTGCATCGCCTGGGCATCCAGGCGTTCGAGCCGACGCTGATCGAGGGCAAGGCGATCCAGCTGCATCCGCTGGTCTGCGCCGCCTTCAACGCCGACTTCGACGGCGACCAGATGGCCGTTCACGTGCCGCTGTCGCTCGAAGCTCAGCTCGAAGCGCGCGTGCTGATGATGTCGACCAACAACATCCTGCACCCCGCCAATGGCCAGCCGATCATCGTGCCGTCACAGGATATCGTGCTTGGCCTTTACTATCTCACGCTGATGCGCGATGGCGAGCCGGGCCAGGGCATGGCCTTCTCGAACCAGGGTGAAATCGAGCACGCCCTGTTCGCCAAGTCGGTCACGCTGCACACCAAGATCAAGGGCCGCGCCTGGACCTACAATGAGCAGGGCGAGCGTGTCATCAAGCTGTTCGACACGACGCCCGGCCGCATGCTTCTCGGCCAGCTCGTGCCCGACCATCACAAGATTCCCTTCGACGTCGTGAACAAGCTCATGACCAAGAAGGAAATCTCGACGATGATCGACACCGTCTACCGCAATTGCGGGCAGAAAGAGACGGTGATCTTCTGCGACAAGATCATGGGCCTGGGCTTCCGCGAGGCCTGCAAGGCCGGCATTTCCTTCGGCAAGGACGACATGGTCGTGCCGGAGACCAAGGTGCGGATCGTCGAGGAGACCCGCTCGCTCGCCAAGGAATACGAGCAGCAGTACAATGACGGCCTGATCACCCAGGGCGAAAAGTACAACAAGGTCGTCGACGCCTGGGCGAAATGCACCGACAAGCTCGCCGAAGAAATGATGGCGCGCATCTCGGCGGTCAAGAAGGACAAGGACGGTCGCGACCTGCCGATCAACTCGATCTACATGATGGCCCATTCCGGCGCGCGCGGCTCGCCGGCGCAGATGAAGCAGCTCGCCGCCATGCGCGGCCTGATGGCCAAGCCCTCGGGCGAAATCATCGAGAGCCCGATCATCTCGAACTTCAAAGAGGGCCTGACCGTTCTCGAATACTTCAACTCGACCCACGGCGCCCGCAAGGGACTCGCGGACACCGCGTTGAAGACCGCGAACTCGGGTTACCTGACCCGCCGAACTCGTCGACGTGGCGCAGGATTCGATCATCACCTCCTATGATTGCGGCACCACCAAGGGCATCCGCATGCGGGCGATCGTCGACGCCGGCCAGATCGTGGCCTCGCTGGCGATCCGCATCCTCGGCCGCTTCACAGCGGAAGACCTGCTCGAACAGGATGGCGCTGTTATCGTCAAGGCCGGCGAGATGATCCAGGAATGGCATATCGACCGCATCAACGCGGCCGGCATCCAGGAAGTGAAGATCCGCTCGGTGCTGACCTGCGAAGCCAAGAACGGCTGTTGCGCGGCCTGCTACGGCCGCGATCTGGCGCGCGGCACGCCCGTCAACATGGGCGAAGCGGTCGGCGTCATTGCGGCGCAGTCGATCGGCGAGCCGGGCACCCAGCTCACCATGCGCACC
The DNA here is from genome assembly GCA_963713695.1 of uncultured Alphaproteobacteria bacterium. Classification (GTDB taxonomy): domain Bacteria; phylum Pseudomonadota; class Alphaproteobacteria; order Rhizobiales; family Beijerinckiaceae; genus Rhodoblastus. The sequence continues at coordinate 131,699 of CAVQMU010000006.1, read as the reverse complement.
TTCCATATCGGCGGCGCGGCGCAGATTGCGGATTCCTCCTTCATCGAAGCCAATTTCGACGGCGTCGTGAAGATCCGGAACAGCCATCTGGCGCGCAATTCCGATGGCGACCTGATGGTCATGGCGCGCAATGTCGCCGTGGTCATCTGCGCTCCCGATGGAACCGAGCGCGCCGTGCATCGCGTGATCTATGGCGCGCGGCTCAAGGTGGACGAGGGCGATCACGTCAAGCGCGGCCAGCGCGTGGCGGAATGGGATCCCTATACCCGTCCGATCCTGACCGAAATCGACGGCGCCATCGGCTACGAAGATCTGGTCGAGGGTCAGTCCATGTCCGAATTGGTGGACGAAGCGACGGGCATCGCCAAGCGCATGGTCATGGACTGGCGCATGAACGTCCGTTCGTCGAGCCTCAAGCCGACGCTGCTGATCAAGGACAAGAACGGCAAGCCGGCCAAACTGGCGCGCGGCGGCGAAGCCCGCTATTCGCTGCCGGTGGATTCGATCATCACCTTCGATCCCGGCGCCAAGGTCAGGGCGGGCGACATCATCGCCCGTATCTCGCTCGAAAGCGCCAAGACCCGCGACATCACCGGCGGTCTGCCGCGCGTCGCGGAATTGTTCGAAGCGCGCCGCCCCAAGGATCACGCGATCATCGCGGAGATCGACGGGACCGTGCAATTCGGCCGCGATTACAAGAACAAGCAGCGTCTTTCGATCATTCCGAGCGAAGAAGGCGCGGAGCCGGTCGAATACCTGATCCCCAAGGGCAAACACATCCATCTGCAGGATGGCGACATTGTCGAGAAGGGCGATTACATCGTCGACGGCAATCCCGCGCCGCACGACATCCTGGCGATCAAGGGCGTCGAGGAACTCGCCGCCTACCTGGTCAATGAAATCCAGGAAGTCTATCGCCTGCAGGGCGTGAGCATCAATGACAAGCACATTGAGGTGATCGTCCGGCAGATGCTGCAGAAGGTCGACATCACCGATCCCGGCGACACCGACTATCTGAACGGCGAACAGGTCGACCGGATGGAAATGGACGAGACCAACGAGAAGGCGATCGAGGAGGGCCGCAAGCCCGCCACCGGCACGCCTGTCCTGCTTGGCATCACCAAGGCGTCGCTGCAGACCCGCTCCTTCATCTCGGCGGCGTCGTTCCAGGAAACCACCCGCGTCCTCACGGAAGCGGCGGTCAACGGCAAGATCGACACGCTGGAAGGCCTCAAGGAAAACGTCATCGTCGGCCGGTTGATCCCGGCGGGCACTGGCGCGGCCATGTCCAAACTGCGCCAGGTCGCCGCGACTCGCGACGACCTGATCCTGGCGCAGAAGGCGGAAGCCTCTGTTGCGCGGCCCGCACTGCCCGCCGCCGAATAAGGCGCGACGCTCCAAAGCCAAAGCCGCCCGCAAGGCTCTTGCGGGCGGCTTTTTTGTGTCCACGCTGGCCAAAAGAAGGCGTTTATTTCAAAAGGTTATCAACTGGCGCCAGCTATCGGGTGGAACGAAGCGGAGGCGAGATCGTTCGTCTGAGGCGAGGCGAAAATGCCCGGTCGTTTCCTGTTTCCCGGCTTGCGCTGGCTCCATGCGCAAGGATTGCGTTCACATCGACGCCAGCTGCCGCCGCCTATCGGGCGGGAGGTCCATAGATTCTTACGCCGCTCGCGCACTTTTCTCCTCGCGTTGGGAGCGTTCGCCGCGGGCTTCGCAGCTTATTCCCTGATTCAGCTGGCCGTTCCGCCTGTTCCAACGGAAACGCCGCCTGTTCCTGGCCCATCGCCGGAGGGTCCTTCGCAGCCATCGCAACAGGTCCCCTTGCCCCCGGTCCCGGCTGCGCCCAACCCGTCGCATTTCGAGGCGCAGCCGCCGCCGGAGCCTGCTCCGTCGCCTGTCGCGCCGCCGCCAGTCCAGCAAGCCCCGCTCGTTCCCGGTCCCGCGACGCCGTCTCCAGCGCCCGCCGCGCCCGCGACGCAACCGGCGACTGAACCTCCGCCGGTCACCCCGCCGCCAGTCGAGCAAGCTCCGGTCATTCCCGCACCCGTCGAGACATCGCCGTCTCCAGCGCCGGTTGCGCCTGCGCCCGTGGAGGCGCCTCCGCCCGCCGCCGCGCAACCGCCGGTCCCGTCCGAGTCCAACCCGTCGCATTTCGAGGCTAAGCCTGCGCCTTCGCCTGTCGCGCCGCCGCCAGTCGAGCAAGGCCCGCCGGCGCCCGCCGAGACACCGGCGCCTGCCGCGCCTGCGCAGGTCGCACCTGCGCCTGTCGAGCCGCCTCCGGCCGCTGCCGCGCCGCCGGTCGTCACGCCGCTCGTCCCCGCGCCGCCGCAAACGGCGCCCAAGCCGGTTGCGCCGCCCATCGCGCCGGCTCAGCCTGTTCCAGCGCCGCCGTCGCAGCAGGCCCCGCTCATACCAATTCCTCCCAATCCCTCTCCGCCCGCCGCCACGCCGGCGCCGGCGCCGCAAGCGGCCCCCGAGCCAAAAGCCGTAGCTCCGCCGAAGCCTGCAAAGTCTCCGCCAGCACGCATGCGCCGGGAACGGGAGCAACCGTCACCCGTCGTCCGTTCAAACACGCAGAAAGCTCATCGCGCCGTAGAGCCGCGCGTCCGCCGGGCCGCTGCGCCGCATCGGCCGTCCGAGCCACGCCGCGCCCTGGCTCCTTCGCGCGAAAAAGCGCCTCATAGATTTACGCTGCCGCCGGCGCTCAGACCTACGGTCAACACGCCACGGCCGCGGTCAGACAAGGCGGCTTTCGCTTTTCCACCGGGAAATGGAGGGTGACATGTTGAAGTTCATGACGATTTTGCCAGGCCTCGCGTTGCCGTTGCTTGTCGGCGGCTGTTACAGCGTATCGCCCGAGGGCCAGGTTCAGCCGCCCAATTCCTCGGTCGCCTCCTGGCAGATGCCGTGGCAACTCGATCCGATCTCGCGGCAATCGGTCGCCCGAGGCGAGAGAATCGCCCGCGCTTACGTGCCCGGCACAGGCTATGTGCGCGGCACGCGGCAGGCGCTGGCCTCCGTGGGGCATGAATTGCCGGTGGGACCGGGACCGAACCGGACAGTCGAAACCTGTCGGCAGACGGTGGCGGGCGAAGCGGAAAAAATCGGCGCGAAGCAGGTCGAGGCCGTTTCCGCCGGTCCTGAGCATGTCGACGCCAAGGGGCATTACGTCGCCCCGGTGCTCATTCGCGTCAATTATGCGCGACATGGCGGGCACGAAGTGCGCGAGGCGGTGCTGACCTGCATTGTCGACCAGAACGACAAGATCGTCGACGCCTTCGCCGGCTCGCGTCGCAGGGTCTGATCAGGCCGCGCAGGAAATCGGCGCAACCTGCGGCTGGACGAAGCTTCTGCGAGAGGGATCGCCGGCGAATTCATATTGGCCGACATGAACCAGCCCGCCCTGCGTATCGAGCCAGATTCGGCCGCCGAGATCGCGCCAGCGGCGGCAGAATGTGTAATCCTCGGAGAGATAGACGCCCGTCTCGGGCTCGATCATGCAATCGAACAGGGCGTATTGGTTGGGGCTGAGGCTTGGCGCGGCGGCGACATGGGCGGCTGAAAAGCGCAGTTGCGGATGAGCCGCCATCATCTGCGGGAAAACCGCGCGCCGGATCAGCATGAAGCCCGTTCCGGCATAGGTCGCCGCGACAAAACCGTCATGGGAGAGAGCGTCCTCTCCCTCGCAGGGCGCGCCGACATAGCGCAAGGGCGCGGTGTCAGGCAATTCGCCGTTGACGACGTGGCGCATGCCGGCGTTCCAGTCGTGCAGTTTCAGCGGATACATGCCGGCGACGACGTCTTCGTCGAAGCGCAGCATGCGAATGACCTGGCCGGCATCGAAGCCGATGTCCGCGTCGACGAAGAGAAGATGGGTTGTCGTGGGATCGTCAAGGAAACGGCTGACGAGGATATTGCGGCCGCGCGTGATCAGCAATTCATGGCCGAGCAGATCCAGCGTCACCTTGATGCCCAGCGAACTGCAGAGCTGCATCAGGCCGATGGCCGAAACCATGTAGCGCTGGTTGACCATGCCGCCGAAACAGGGGGTGGCGACAACGATGTGCGGTTTTTCGTTCATTCGGATTCTCCCGGCCTTCGGATTTTTTCGCGGACGATGCTGCGACGGAAACCAAGGAGGCAGGGACTTGAAACGGCGATGTCTGGCAAATCAAGCGAACTCAAGCAAGATTGCTGCTTCCCGGTCAAATCCTGGACAGGAAAACTTACCCGAAGCTGTCGTCTGCTTCTGTCATCTGTTTTTGAGGTGATTTCAAGCGATCGAATGTTTGCATTTAATACAAAATTAATTTGAAAAGCGCTGCCCCGCCGTCGAGGCGGCGGAGCAGCAAACGTTCACTGCTTGGCGAGCGCATCCATCGCATCGCCCAGGCCCCGGAAGGACACGGCGAGCTTCACCGGATTTCCGTTGGAATCATAGAATTCTATGGAGCCCGGCTCGGTCTGGACGTGGAAGATATTGGCCTGATCGTCCGTCATCTGCACGTCGGCGAAACAGCCCGCCGGAGCGCAGCGGCGCCAGTTGAGCGTGATGCCATGCGCTTCGCGATAATCGAACTTGACGACGCTCGGCAGGGAGATATTGGAGGGAACGTGGGCGGTGAGCTGGAGCGGATCGCCCTTGTTGAACCGACTGATGGCGATTTCGGCGATCGGCGGCTGTTTTGCGGCCATCCGCACGGTCTCCGCGATTTCGCAGACTTTGGACGGCGCCTTTTCGGTCCCGACATTCAGGCAGCGCAGCACCCAGTCGCCATATTCCGTCTGGGATTGCTGCTGGGCGGCGGGCGCCGGCTGCGGCGCTTTCTGGTCCTCGGCCCTCGCCAGGGCGGGCAAGAGAAGAGTCTGCGCGATAAGCACGGTGGCGACGCTGTGAAATTTCATTTCCATTGGCTCCCGGAGATGCCCGCAAATCTAGGCCCGCGTGGCGGTTGATCCTATGCCGGATCATCCGCGTTGCGAAACCCCAAAGTGCAGCTTTCGCCCGCTTGGAAATCTTATAAGCGTCTTAACAGAAAGCGGCGCCATCGCGCGACGGCAGGAACCGGCTCTTTGCAGACGGCTATTCATGATCTCTGGGTCGTCATGCCCGTGCTTGTCACAGGCATCCACGCCCGGCCGTTGCATGCGTGTCAGCCTTGTAAAACCTGCCTTCCACGCTGGCGTGGATGGCCGTGACGAGCACGGCCATGACGGCGGAGAGAGCGGGGCTAACGGCCTTCCGCAATCCGCCGATTCCTGCCGTCGCCGCTGCCGACAATCGCTTGACCTAGGCCGCTAACAGGACGCCGCGCCCTGCTTGCGTTCGCGCAGGAACTGAAAGAACTCGACGCCTTCGCGCAGGCGGCGCTTCATCATCGCGCGGTCGCGGATCATTTCATTGAGGATTGAGGCGATCTTGCTCGGCCGGAAATAGAATTTTCGGTAGAAAGTCTCGACCGCGTCGAAGATTTCCTTGTGGCTCAGGTCGGGATAATGCAGCGGCGCGATCTGCACGCCCTCGGCGTTGACGAGTTCGGCGTTGGCGCTGTCGAGCCAGCCGTTCTCCAGCGCCTGGTCGTAAAGGAAAGTGCCGGGGTAGGGGGCGGCAAGCGACACCTGCAACGTGTGCGGGTTGACCTCCTTGGCGAAGGCGATGGTCTCCTTGATCGTCTCGCGCGTCTCGCCGGGCAGCCCCATGATGAAGGTGCCGTGGATGGCGATGCCGAGCTCGTGGCAGTCCTTGGCGAATTGCTTCGCCACCTCGATCCGCATGCCCTTCTTGATATTGACGAGGATCTGCTGGTTGCCGGATTCGTAGCCCACCAGCAGCAGCCGCAAGCCATTGGCGCGCATGACCTCCAGCGACTTGCGGGGCACATTGGCCTTGGCGTTGCACGACCAGGTCACGCCGAGCTTGCCGAGTTCCCTGGCGATCTCCTCGGCGCGCGGAAGATCGTCGGTAAACGTGTCGTCGTCGAAGAAATATTCCTGTACCTGCGGAAAATTTTCCTGGCACCATTTGATCTCTTCGATCACGTGGGCGATGCTCCGCGTGCGGTAGCGATGGCCCCCGACCGTCTGCGGCCAGAGGCAGAAAGTGCAGCGCGACTTGCAGCCGCGGCCCGTATAGATCGAAATATAGGGATGCTTCAGATAGCCGATGAAATAGTTCTCGATCTTCAGGTCGCGCTTGTAGATCGGCGAGACGAAGGGCAGGGAATCCATGTCCTCGAGGATGGGACGGTCGGCATTGTGCTGGATGACGCCATTGGCGTCGCGGTAGCTGAGGCCGAGAATGTCATTCCAGTCCTTGCCGTCGGCGACGTCCTTGACGGTGAAGTCGAATTCGTTGCGGCAGACGAAATCGACGATGGGCGCGTCCCTGAGGCTTTCATCGGCCTTCACCGCGACCTTGGCGCCGATCAGCCCGACCTTTAAGGCGGGATTGGCGGATTTCATCGCCTCGATGCATTTCACATCCGAGTCGAAGGAGGGGACGGAGGTGTGGACGATGACGAGGTCGAAATCTTTCGCCTGCGCCACGACTTCGGCGAGGCTCGTCTTGTGCGGCGGCGCGTCGATGAGCTTGGAGTTTTCCACAAGCGCGGCTGGCTGGGCCAGCCAGGTCGGATACCAGTAGGAGGCGATTTCACGCTTCGCCTGATAGCGCGAGCCGGCGCCGCCGTCGAACCCGTCAAAGGACGGGGCCTGCAAAAACAGAGTGCGCATAAATCCCGCTCCGAGCATTTTTTCGTGAAAACAGGCCGCCTAGAAGGCTGGGAAACACGGCCATTCTGTGGCCAGGCTTCTGTTCAGCCGTCGAATTCGCCTCTCATGCCTGATCAGGCGCAAAGTTTCAATCTTGCTGCGGCCGGGGGGCCACACGGTCCGCGACCCACCGCGCCAGCGCCGGGCCGATCAGGATGACCAGCAGGATGCGCGCGGTTTGCAGGGCCATCACGAAGGGCATGTCGAGCTTTGCCGAGGCGGCGATGATGGCGACGGCGTCAAGGCCGCCAGGGCTCGTGGCGAGATAGGCCGTCATCGGATCGACATGGGCGAAACGGGCCAGCAAAAGGCCAAAGCCGCCGCAGACCGCCAGCAGCGCCAGGATCGAGCAAAGCACGACAGGCAGGCTTTTGAGCGCGTGCAGCAAAATGTCGCGCGAAAATCGCAGGCCGATGGTCCAGCCGAGCAGGGCATAGCTTAACGCAAGCAGGGGACGCGGCAGTTCGATGGTCATCAACCCGAAATCCTGCGCCAGCGCGCAGGCGATCAGCGGCGCGAGCAGCGGGCCGGCGGGGATGCGAAAGGTTCGGCCCGCCCAGGAGGCGCCGAGGAGCAAAAGGCAAGTGAGGCCGAATGCCTGCCAGTCCACGGGAAGCTCCACGGGGACAGGCGCCGAAAGGCCCTGTCCCGGCCCGAAGAAACGCGCGACGAGGCTCGCGGCCAGCGCGACCAGGAGCACGCGGAGGTATTGCATGAAGGCGACAAGGCGCATGTCCGCGCCATAGGCGTCCGCCATCAGGGTCATGGCGCCCGCAGCGCCGGGCAGGAAACCCCAGATCGGCGTTGAATCCTTGAAGAAGCGCGTGCGGGCGAGGCCCAAGCCGAACAGGCAGCTCACCAGGATGACCGAGAGCGCGGCGGCGACGAACATCGGCCAGTCCAGCGCGATCGCGCGCAATATGTCGGGCCTGATGGCGCGGGCGACCATGCCGCCGATCACCGCCTGCGCGAGGACGAAGGCGCGCGGCGGAATTTTCACGCCGCCTTCGAACGAGGCGACGAACGCCGCGGCGGCGATCGTTGAAAGAAGCAGGGCGGCGGGCAGGCGCAGGGCGGTCAGGGCCAATGCGAAAAGCGCCGAAAGCGCCAGCAGCGCCGCCCATTGCACGCTGAAACTGCGGCCTTTCAGGCTAAAGCGAACCGGAATGGGGCTCAAGCCGGGCCCGTCGCGAGGTCGAAGTCGCTGCTGCTGACGATGCGGGAAAGCCGCGGCAAAATCGTCTTGATCGCGAATTCGTGCATTTCGGCTGAACGCGAGGTGCAGGCGTCCTCGACGAGCAGCAGCGCGTAGCCAAGCTCCCAGGCTTGCCGCGCCGTCGATTCCACCCCGAAATTGGTGGCTATGCCGCCAAGGACCAGGGTCTTGACGCCCCGGCGGCGGAGCTGGAGGTCGAGCTCCGTGCCATGGAAGGCGCCCCATTGCCGCTTGGTGATGACGAGATCGCCCGGCGACTCCAGCCCGTCGACGAGATCGCTCCATTCAGGCGGCAGCGCGCCTGGAAGACGCATCGGCTCGTCCACCGCCTGCCGCGGCGCATCGGCGAAGTCCGCGGCAAAGCCCACGCGCACCCAGATGACGGGCGCCCCCGCGGTGCGGAATTTTTTTGCGAGCATTCTGGCGCGTTCCACCACGTCTTCGCCCGAATGCGGCGCGACCGGCGTGCCGACAATGCCTTTTTGCAGGTCGATGAAGACAAGGGCTGAGGTTTTGGGGTCGATGGAGATCATGAAAACAGCTTCTATGCGCTCACTCGCCGAAAATCGACCATTTCATTTTTTGCGCCAGTTTTTCCAGCGCCATCCGGCCGAGGCGCGAATTGCCGGCCGCATCCAGGCCGGGCGACCAGACGGCGATCGAGGCTTTTCCCGGCGCCACCGCGAAAATGCCGCCGCCGACGCCGCTCTTGCCGGGCAGGCCGACGCGATAGGCAAACTCGCCCGAGCCGTCGTAATGGCCGCATGTCAGCATCAGCGCATTGATGCGACGCGCGCGGCCTGGCGAGACGATGCTGTATCCATTGGCCGGGTTTTTGCCCGAATGGGCCAGAAAACGCCCGGCCATGGCGAGTTGGCGGCAGGACATGGCGATGGCGCAATGGTGGAAATAGGTTCCCAGCACGTGGTCGACCGGATGCTCCAGCACGCCGAAGCTTTTCAGGAAATTGGCGAGGGCGACGTTGCGAAAGCCCGTCTGCTTCTCCGATTGCGCCACATGCTGGTCGATGAAGATCGATTCGTCCTCGGCGACAAAGCGGACGAAGCGCAGGATTTCGCCGAGCGCATCGCGCGGCGCATGGCCTGACAACAGCACGTCCGTGACGGCGAGCGCCCCGGCGTTGATGAAAGGATTTCGCGGCACGCCGTTTTCCAGTTCGAGCTGGATGATCGAATTGAACGGATTGCCGGAGGGCTCGCGCCCGACGCGGGTCCACAGCCGGTCGCCGGCCTTGCCGAGCGCCAGCGTCAAGGTGAACACTTTTGAAATGCTCTGGATGGAGAAGGGCGCGTCGCAGTCGCCGGCTTCGGCGACCTGCCCGTCGGCGGCTATGACCGCCATGCCGAAATTTTGCGGGTCCACGCGCGCCAGTTCGGGGATGTAGGAGGCGACTTCGCCACGATCCTTGCGATCGCGCATCTCCCCGGCGATTTCATGCACTATGGCTTGCAGGTCGGGCAAGGGGGCCTCTGAATTCCAGCGGCGAAGCCGCGATGCTCGTTTTCCCAGCGAGTTTCCGTCATAATACAGCCACCGGCAAGGCCGATGAAAAGCCAGGCTTCTGGCGCCGTCGCAATAGCGCCAAATCAAAGTATGAGCGGACGCGCGGCGCTAAAATACTTCAGTGACTATAAATGAGGTTGTGCGATGAGCGAGACCGAGCAAGGCGGCGACGCCGCCCCGATTCTCGAAAAATCCGGCCTTGCGCCGGAAACCCAGCTTCCCGCAACCGTCGCCCGGCCCGAGCCTCTGCCGACGATCGTAGAGCATGCGCCGGCAAGCAAGAAGTCCGTCTGGACTCGCCGGCTCGCCGTTCTCGCGCTGATCGGCGGCGGCATTGGCTTCCTTTACTGGCAGGCGCATCGCGCGCCGGCCATCCCCGCCTGGATCGTCCACGGCAATGGCCGGCTTGAGGCCGATCCGATCGACATCGACACGAAATTCGCCGGGCGCATCGCGGAACTCCGCGCCGACGAAGGCGACAAGGTGGTCGCCGGGCAGGTTGTCGCCCTGATGGACACCCGCGATCTCGCGCAAACCCTGAAAAGGAATGAAGCGCAGGTCGAACAGGCGCGAAAGGCGGTCGATGAGGCAAATTCCAACGTCGCGACGGCGCGCAGCCAGTCAGTGTTGGCCGAACAGGAAATGATCAGGGCGGAAAAGCTGACCAAGGAAGGCTGGATGACGCACGAAACCTACGACCAGCGCCGGCAGACCCTCGACGGCGCCCATTCTGCGCAACAGGCGGCCGAGCATCGCGTGAACGAAGCCGAAAAAGCGCTCGCCGCGGCGCAACACGACGCTGCGGTGGTCCGCGTCAATATCGACGACAACACGCTGGTCGCGCCACATGACGGGCGCATCGAATATCGCCTTGCCAATGTGGGAGAAGTCCTGCCGGCCGGCGGGAAGGTTTTCACCATGCTCGACACGTCCTATGTCTACATGGACGTCTATCTGCCGACGCTGAATGCCGACAAAGTGAAGATAGGATCGGATGCGCGCATAATTCTCGACGCTTATCCGGACCACCCGATACCCGCGAAAGTTCGTTTCTCGCCGATCAGGCGCAATTCACGCCCAAAATGGTGGAAACCCAGAACGACCGCGACAAACTGATGTTTCGCGTGCGGGTGCGCATCGACGCCGCGCGGTCGAAGGCGCACGCCGATTCCGTGCGCAGCGGCCTGCCGGGCGAAGCTTTCGTGAAAACCGACGATTCCGCCTCCTGGACGCCAGCGCTGCAAGTGCGCGCCGAATGACCATCATTTCGGAGACCGCGCGGGGTTCGGAGGTCGCGCCGGCCGTGCGCCTTCTTCGTTTGCGCCATGACTACGGGCGCGTGGCGGCGCTCGACGGCGTGACGCTGGATATTCCGGCCGGGCGCATGGTCGGGCTGGTCGGGCCGGATGGCGTTGGCAAGTCGACGCTGCTTGCACTGATCGCCGGCGCCAAGGTCTTGCAGCAGGGCGGCGCCCAGGTGCTTGGCGGCGACATCGGCGACAGCAGTTGGCGTGACGCCGTCTGCCCGCGCATCGCCTATATGCCGCAGGGGCTGGGCAAGAATCTCTATCCGGACCTTACGGTCGCCGAAAACATCCGTTTTTTCTCCAAGCTTTACGGACAAAGCCGCGAAGAAGGACTTTTTCGCGCGAAAAACCTGATGCGCGACACGGGACTGTCGCCCTTTGCGGACAGGTTGGCGCAAAAGCTGTCCGGCGGCATGCGCCAAAAACTCGGCCTGTGTTGCTCGCTGATCCACGATCCGCAGCTTTTGATCCTTGACGAGCCTACCACCGGCGTCGATCCGCTGTCCCGCCGCCAATTCTGGGAGCTGGTCGAGCGGATGCGGCGACGCGCCGGCGACAAGGAAAAGATGAGCGTGATCGTCGCTACCGCCTACATGGAAGAGGCGGAGCGTTTCGATTTCCTGATCGCCATGAACGCGGGAAAAATTCTCGCGACAGGATCGCCGGAAAAACTCAAGGCACAGACTGGCGCGGCGACAATCGAGGAGGCTTTCGTCGCCGTCCTGCCGCCCGCCGAGCGGGCGCGAGCAGCGAAACTCGAGATTCCGCCGCGCGTGGAAAAAGACGCTACGCCAGTGATTTCCGCGCGAAACCTCACCTGTCGCTTTGGCGATTTCACCGCGGTCGACCATGTCGATCTCGACATTGGCCGCGGCGAGATTTTCGGCTTTGTCGGCTCCAACGGCTGCGGCAAGACCACGACGATGAAAATGCTGACCGGGCTTCTGCCGGCCAGCGAGGGCGGCGCCGAATTGTTCGGCCAGACAATGGAGGCCGGTGGCATGCAGTCGCGCATGCGCGTCGGCTATATGTCGCAAAGCTTCTCGCTCTACAGCGAACTCACGGTGGCCCAGAATCTCGATCTGCATGCCAAATTGTTCCATCTGAAGCGCGAAGAGGCGAAAATCCGCATCGCCGATCTGCTCGACCGCTTCAACCTGAAAAGTCACGCCGACGCCCTGGCCTCAGACCTGCCTCTCGGCATGCGGCAGCGTCTGGCCCTGGCGGTGGCGCTGGTGCACAAGCCGGACCTGTTGATCCTCGACGAGCCGACGTCCGGCGTCGATCCGATCGCCCGCGACGAATTCTGGCGGCTACTGATCGAACTGTCGCGCAAACAGGGCGTCACCATTTTCATCTCGACCCATTTCATGAACGAGGCGGCGCGCTGCGACCGCATTTCGCTGATGGATTCAGGAAAAATCCTCGCGACGGGGCGACCCGAGGACTTGGTGAAAATGCGCGGCGTGAGAACGTTGGAGGACGCCTTCATCTCCTTCCTCGAAGAGGCGGGCGCCGGAAAGGCGACGGGGGCGGGCGAATTTGCCCGCGATCTCGTCCTGGCGGAGGCGCCAGGCGAAAAGAAGAATCCCTGGTTCAGCTTCCGCCGGATGATGGCCTATACGATCCGGGAAATCCTGGAGCTTTCGCGAGATCCGATCCGCCTTGGCTATGCGCTGTTCGGCCCGGCGCTGCTGCTGCTGGTGCTCGGCTTCGGCATCACCACGGACGTGGATTCGCTGACCTATGCGACGCTCGACCGCGACAATTCCTTCCTCAGCCGCGCCTATCTGAGCGAAGTGCGCGGCTCGGCCTATTTCATCGAGCAGCCGCCGATCGCCGATTCCGCCGACCTGCGCAACCGCCTGAAAAGCGGCGCGGTCAGCGCGACCATCGAAATTCCCCCGGGGTTTGGCCGCGACATCAAGCGCGGGCGCCAGACCGAAGTGTCCGTATGGATCGATGGCGCGATGCCGTTTCGCGCCGAAACCATCCATGGCTATCTGCAGGGCGTCCACCAGCAATTCCTCGCCGATGCGGCGATCCGCGGCAACGCCGCCGCGCCGCCGGCGCCTCCGGCGAATATCGAGACGCGCTTCCGCTACAATCAGGATTTCGACTCCGTCTACGCCATGGTTCCCGGCGCCATCGCCCTGCAATTGGCGCTGATCCCCGCCATTTTGATGGCTCTCGCCATCGTGCGCGAAAAAGAGCTGGGCTCGATCACCAATCTCTACGTGACGCCGGTGACGCGGCTGGAATTTCTGGTCGGCAAGCAAATTCCCTATGTCGCGCTGGCGATGATCGATTTTGTCATCATGTTCCTGATGGCGATCTTCATCTTCAAAGTGCCGCTCAAGGGAGGTTTCGCCATCCTGGCGCTGGGCTCCCTCGTCTATGTCGCTGCGACCACCGGCTATGGCATGATGGTTTCCGCCTTTACGCGCACGCAGATCGCCGCTCTGTTCGGCACGGCGATATTGACCATCCTGCCGGCCAGCATGTTTTCCGGCATGAGCACGCCCGTTTCCTCCGTGACCGGCATGGCGCAGAACCATCGGGGCGGTCTTTCCCGATGACCTATTATCTGCCGATCAGCGTCGGCGCCTTCACCAAAGGGCTTGGCTTCGCCGACCTGACCGGCCATCTCGCCATGCTTGTCGCTTTTCGTCCCGGCCTGATCCTGCTCAGCCTGCTCCTGTTGCGCAAACAGGAGAAGTGATGCAGACGCTTGCGCAACATCTTCTGGCTTGGCGCCAAGGAATTGCGCAGCTTTTTCCGTGACTGGGTGCTGCTCGGGCTGGTCGTCTATTCCTTTTCGCTGGCGATCATCGCCCAGGCGCAGAGCAATTCGCAGGAATTGCACAACGCCTCGATCGCCGTTGTCGACGAGGATCGATTCGCGAATTGTCGGCGCGGCTGGCGCGCGCTTTCCTGCCGCCCTATTTCCTGCCCGCCGCTATGTCGCGGAAAAGCGAAATCGATCACCTGATGAATGTCGGCGCCTATACGTTCGTTCTCGACATACCCCCCAATTTCGAGCGCGATCTCGTCGCCGGCCGCAAGCCCGATCCTGCAAGTCGATGTCGACGCGACCGCCATGGTGCAGGCGGGCATCGGCTCCGGCTACGCCCAGGAGATCATTTCCGACGAAATTGCCAAATTCCTCACCCGGCGGGATCATCCGCCGCCGGCCATGATCGGGCAGAACGTGAGCATCGCCTTCAATCCCAATCATCGTCACCGCCTGGTTCACCAGCGTGATGGGCATCATCGGCTCCGACCACCATGCTGGCGATCATTCTCGCCGGCGCGGCGGTGGTGCGCGAGCGCGAACATGGCACGGTCGAACATCTGCTGGTCATGCCGGTGACGCCGTTTGAAATCGCCATGGCGAAAATCTGGGCCAACAGCCTGATCATCGCCGGCGCGGTCGCCCTTTCGCTGATCTTTGTCGTGCAGGGCCTGCTGCATATTCCGATCGAAGGTTCCGTGCCGCTCTTCATGTGCGGCGCGCTGCTCTATCTGTTCTTCGCCACCTCGGTTGGCATATTCCTTGCCACCGTCGCGAAAACCATGCCGCAGCTCGGCCTGCTCTATCTGCTCGTCGCGGTGCCGCTGAACCTGCTGTCGGGGGCCAACACGCCGCTTGAAAGCATGCCGCCGTTATTGCGCACGATCATGCAGGCGTCGCCCTTCGACACATTTTGTCGCCATCGCCCAGGCGATCCTGTATCGCGGCGCGGGTTTCGAACTTGTCTGGCCACGTTTTCTTGCCGTGGCGCTGATCGGCGGGGTTTTTCTGGCGCTGGCTTTGTGGCGGTTCCGGAGCGCATCGGCGCAGTCGTCCTGATTTCTGGCCCGATTCCTGCTTCAAATTTGGGCGCCGGAAAACACAGACGATGGGAACGACAGAATGCCGCTTTACAGCTTTCACTGCGCAGAATGCGACAAGGATTCGGAACTGCTGCTCGGTTTCAACGACGAGGCCGTCTGCCCGGCCTGCGGCGGCGGAAAGATGGAGCGGCTCGCGTCGAAAGTGGCACCGGACTTCAAGCTGAAGGCCAAGGCCAAGATCTGGCGAGCGGCCGCCGAGCGCGAGGGACATACCAGCAATTTCGGCAAGGGCGAGAAGTAGGCTGGGGGAGCAGGTACGGCTGCCCGACGGCTTGTGCAATATGTCGTAAATATCATACAATACGTCCCAAATTGGCGAATCCGGCTTGAGAGAGTGACGTTAGGGAAGTTAAGCTTGGCCCAACGTTGATTGACCAAGAGGACTGAACCATGACAACCGCAACCTTCTCGATAATTGGCACGCCCGGCGGATACGGCAACAATCCCGCTCCGGACCAAAATTACGCTTACGGCACGGACCCCGTCGCTTCGGATATATCACTAGTCACGGACACGAACGCCGACATCGTCAGCCTCCAACTTGGGGACGTGAGCGGGTATGGCATCAACGAGAACGATTTTCACGGCACGCTGCAAAGCGCGCTGAGCACATCTGCTCTCCAAGCCGATGGCGTAACCGCGAATTTCGATCCCACGACGAACACTTTGACCTTTACCGCCCTCCCTGCGTTTCAGGGAACCATCAGTAATTCGACCTGGAACACGATCATCCAGAGCGTCACCTACACTCCGTCGCCCCAGGACACGGAAAGTGGCTACTTGTTGACGGTGACCCCCAATGCCGCGCTCGCAAGCGGGCCCTATGACGTCGTAAATCAAAACGTCCAAACAGACGCTATCTGTTTCTACAAGGGAACGCTGATCGGTACGCCAGACGGCGGAAAGTCAGTTGAAATGCTTGAACCTGGCGATCTCGTGCTGACGACCAATGGCGGTGCGGCGCCGGTCCGCTGGCTCGGACGCCAGACCATTTCGACCTTCTTCGCCGACAAGCAGCGTGTCCTGCCGATTCGCATCAAGGCCGGCGCTCTCGCGCCGAACACGCCCGTCCGCGATCTGCTGGTTTCGCCTGACCACGCCATCTTCATCGATGGCGCGCTCATCCACGCCGGCGCGCTGGTCAATGGAACGTCAATTATTCAGGAAAGCAACGTCCCCCGGATCTTCACCTATTACCATGTCGAACTCGACGCTCACGCGCTGATCTTCGCCGAGGGCGCGCTGGCCGAAAGTTTTGTTGATAACGTTGACCGCCTCGGCTTCGACAATTGGGCCGCGCATGAAGCTGCCTTCCCGTTGGGCAAGGCTATCCAGGAGCTGCCCTATCCGCGCGCCAAGTCGCGCCGCCAGGTGCCGGTGGCGATTCGTGTGCTGCTTGCCGAGCGCGCCGAAGCCATCGGAGAGACAAGCGCCGTTGCCTGATTTATCGGGCTGGGATTGCGACAAAGCGGTGCCGTGAGGCGCCGCTTTTTTACACGTGATTTCGTCCCGGCGATCGTAACGCCGAAAAACGGCAACGATTCAAGATGGATAGCTAAAATAACAGATTATTCTGCAAAACTCCGCGAAGTTGCAGATGAATTGGAAAATGCAACCAGAAGTATAGGACGCAATCCTCAATTTATTTTTAGAAACATTACGACATGCCTTGACGTAATGTGCACGGTTTGTTAGTAATAATAGGAATAAAGTCGGGATGCAGCTTGTTTCCGTTAAGGAATTTCGGAAATTGTTTGGGGGCGCAAATGAAGAAGTTTTTGATAGCTGCGGGACTGGTGGCTGCTGGGATGAGCGCTCCGGCGCAGGCTGGGGTCCAGTTCATCACCTTGACGCCGGCGGTTATCCAGAATACAGCCGCCAATTTCACGGGTGTGACAACATTCACGACGTCGCCCGGCTCCACCATCTATGACATGGTGTTCACGCTCGGCTCCACGCCGTCGGGTCTCTGGAACGTGTCGATTCTTTACGACACGAATTCGGGTCCGAGCGCCAACGGTCCGGGCGGGACTGTGACCGGCGGTCCGGGCGTCGGCGCGACGAGCAGCGCGACGATTGCAGTTTATGCAGGCTCGGATCACAATGCGGCCGCGGCGCATGATACTCCGATCGGCGGCGCGCCGGAGCAGCTTTACGAAACCGGTTATAATCCCGCTAGCGGCGGTCATTATACTTGGGAAGGCGCCGTCGACGGGGGCAATTATGTTTCGCTTCTGGCGGGCGGAACCTACACCGTTGAAATCGCGGCGAACACGGGCGCGGATTCTTCGATTGGCGCCGGTCAGCTGACCGTGACGACTTCTGTGCCCGAACTCTCCACTTGGGCGATGATGTTGGCCGGTTTCGCCGGCATCGGCCTTGTAGGCGTCCGCCGCAACCGGCAAAATCGCATCGCCATCTGATTCATTCAGGCTCATAGAACGGAAAAGGCCAACTCGCTCGGCCTTTTTTGTTGTCTTGCGCCAGGCGGCATGGCGCCTGTAGAAAAGGGCGGACAGCGCCGCGTCGCGATGACAAGTTCTGTCCGCGTCCATTATGCGCCGGCGCGCGCCTCTCTATTCGGAGACATAGGATGTCCGATGTGGACCGTATCCAGCAGCCGACGGCGCCTCGGCCCGCTTTTTCGTCGGATTATATCGGGCAGGAATTAATCCGCCTGGCTAAGCTTACGGATCCGCAGATCGCGCAAGTGCGCGCGCTGGGTAAGGCGAGGGGAATCAGCTTCCTCGAAGCTGCGATCGCCTGCGGCGTGGTAAGCCGCGAATTCCTGATGTCTGCGCTGTCGAAACAATATAATTATCCGATCATACAGAACGACTGCCACACGGCGGGTTTTTCGCGCGAACTGGTCGTGGGCCTCGAACCCTTTGGTCCAGCGGCGGAAGCGATCCGGACAATACGGACTTCGCTCGTCAATTCTGCCGTGGCGCAAGGATATAGGGCATTTGCCATTGTCGGAACGCGGGAAGGCCAGGGCGCGAGCTTTCTTGCCGCCAATCTGGCCATCGCCTTTGCCCAGATGGCGGTCAGGACGATCCTTGTCGACGCAAATCTTCGCGAGCCGCGAATCGCCGGGATGTTTGGCCTCGATCCGAACCGGGAGGGGCTTTCCGATTACCTTCTCAACAACAACGTTGATGATTCTCCGATTGTCCAGGACGTGCTGCCAGGCCTTTCGATCCTCCCTTCGGGCGGTGTGCCGCCAAATCCTCAGGAACTGATCTGCTCTGCGAATTTCGTCGCCTTGACCTCCAGTCTGAATAACGATTTCGGCGTTGTCATCTACAACTCACCGGGAGCGATGGACTATGGAGACGCCTTCGTCATTGCTTCGCGGGTCGGCGCGGCGGTCATTGCCGCCCGGCAAGACCATGCGTCGTTCGAAGATCTCAAGAAGGTGTCCGACAAGCTGCGAAGCCACCAATGCGCGATCGTCGGGTCCGTCGCCAATATTTTTTAGCGCAGAAGCCGGCAAGCCGAAGCTCGGCTTGCTTCAGTCCTTGACCGACAGCTGAGGGAAAATTGCGTCGGCTCTCCCCGTTTCGCCTGTGATCCCGGCCCATACTGCGCGCAATCCGGTCCAGAAGTTGCCTGTCGCTCCGACGGCGAGGAATTCGAAACAATGGAGCAACGTCACCAACGCGGTCCAGACGAACCATGAGGGATGGTTGCGTCGGACGAAGAGAATGCGATTGCGAAACTCATAGTAGACGGCGATCTTTGATCGCAAGCGCCGGTCGGGCGAGGAACCGATTGTGCTGCCGCCAATATGAGGCACTACTGAATCATAGGCATACCCAATGCCAAAATGCTTCTTTGCGCGCAAACCCCACTCGACATCCTCGAAGTAAAGAAAATAGCTTTCGTCCATAGTGCCGATTTTTTCAATGCATGCGCGTGTCACATAGAAGGACGCGCCGGACGGCGCATCGATTTTCGCTTCCACGATAGCGGGATCGGGCGCAGGCAAGGTTGGCTCGTTGGCGCCAACTCCCAGAGTGGAGGCCATGAATTTGCGCCATTTCAAGCCGCGGGAACAGACGAAGTCCGGCTCGTCCATGGTCATGATTCGGCTGCCGACCATGCCCTTTTGGCTCTGGTGGGCATAGGTCGCCAATTGCAAAAGAGCGTCCGGCTGTGGTTGCGTATCCGGATTGAGAATCCATGCGCCCGTCCATTTCGTCTCGGACAGGGCTGTTCGCAACCAGGCGTTGATTGCGGCGGCATAGCCGAGGTTTTCGGAGGCTCTGCCGACCAGCACATGTGGGCCGACGTCACCTAGCCGCAATCTGACGGCTTCGACAATTTTGGATTCCGGGGCGCATATCCGGATGCGCTCATCGGACGTCAGCGGCGCCACGCCGGCCTTGGCGCATGGCCCATCCGGTGCAGTCAGTGACCGGACAAGCTCCCGAAAGGCCGCCGCTCCGCCATTTTCGCAGATAAGCACATCAAAACCAGGTTCGCGCGGAAACTTCGTCAGCGCGCTGAGGCAGTTCGTGACGTCGACGGCGTTTCGGAAACCGACGATCAGAACTAGTGCGCCGTCGCAAAAAATCTGCGTGGAAGACGCCTCCACGACCTGCATCTGAGGCCGCGCGCCGTCATGGATCGGGCGAGGCGGCGAATGGGGGCCGGAGCGAAATGATTTGACGACGGACCTCATTTCCGTGAAGACCCGTCCCGGTAGGGAAAATCCCTGGTCGATCTTTCGTCTCAATAATGCGGGCGTCAGCGACCTGACGACCGAATATCTCGGAATTGGCATCAAGGACGAAAGCCGGGGGCCGCCGTCGCTCGAATAGACCTCCTTGAGCCCGCGTTGATTAAGCGCTCGCAGGACGGATAAATTGTAGCCGCCGAAGGGCAGTCCGACGGAAGTCACGCGGACTCCGGTCCATTTTTCGATGTCGGAGAGGGAGCGGTCGATCTCGCGCGACAGGCCCGGATCGTCAAGCAAATCCCATCGGACATGCGCGACGCCGTGCGTGCCGATTTCCATTCCGGCGTCATGCAATTTGCGGAGATCATCGGGCGTCAGGTAGCCAGGTTGGCCTATCATGCCGGCGAGCAGAAAAAACTTGGCTTTCAGTCCGCGGCGGAGCAGGGGATCGAGCGCGATTTCGATGTCCGACCTATTGCTGTCGTCGAATGTCACGATAACATCCCTGCCGCGAGGATGGGCGACGATTGTATCCAGCGCCGCCTCATATTGCGCCACGTCGATCCAGTATTCGGCCTCGTCCGCGTCGACAGGCCGCTTCGGCGCGCCGATACCGTGGAAATTAACGACAAACACTTGGCGGCTTCCTCTGGGTTGGCGGTGCGATGTTCGATTCCGCTGCAAATGGCTCGTGCTCGTTTGGCAGGAAACAATAACGCCGCCGCATTTTCACAGTTTACTGATTTTAACTGGAAAATCTTGCCGCGCCAGACCATAAGTGACAATGTCGATGGTCTCCATTTCGTTGAGGAACTTCCTTCCATGACTGGCTTTGGCGCGTCAAATTGCGACTCGAGGCGACCGGTCGACGATGGGGGCGGTGGTTGTTCGAAACGCGATCGCGGTCCCGGGCAGGGCGCGTTGCAGCTGGAAGCGCTTGGCGCAACGGCTTGGTTCGAGCAAGCCAAGCGCTTCGCCGACCTCTCTTATCGCCAATGCCCCGCATATGCCGAGGTCAGCGCCGCGATCACCGGATCCAAGGCGGAATTCATCTTTTTGACTCGGCCCGGCGTTGGCGTCGTCGGCGTCGGCGTCGTCCGCGTGAAAAAACTGCCGGGCTTGCCTTTTGGCGTCGCCTATATTCACCACGGTCCGCTCACTATCGCCGGGGCGACGTTCGACGCGGCAGTCTATTCGGACTGCCTTGTGGCGCTCGCGAGCCATTATGTCGATCGCCGCAAACTCGCATTGCGCGTCATCCCTCCCAATGCGGCGATCCTCGCAGGCTGCAACCCTGACGCAGTTTTTGGCGTCGCGCATTTCAGCAAAGCTGCAGAATCGCCGCGCCGCACCATCATGCTGCCAATAGACGGCGATATTGAAACGCTGCGAAAGAGGCTCAACCAAAAATGGCGCAACATGCTGACGCGTTCTGAAAAGGTCGGCTTGCGCATCGAAATGTCGGAATCGGCGGAAGACCTCGCATTGATGGGGCCAATGCTCGATTCGCTCGAAAAAAGGAAATCATTCCACTCCGCGCGGGGAGTTGCCTTTTATGCTCGCGTGCAGCGTGCCGCATTTCAGGACGAGCGGATGAGAGTCTATCTCGCCTACCATTGCGACCGGCTTGTTGCGGGCCTTCTCTGCGCCAATGTGGGGCCGATCGTCGAATTGATCTTGGCGGCCGCCAATGACGAAGGCCGCGAGACCAAGGCTTCCCACAGCATGCAGTGGCGCGTAGTGCAGGACGCGTTGCTGGAAGGCAAGTCCTGGTATGATCTCGGAGGAATCGATCCCGCGACGAACCCGGGCGTTTATAATTTCAAAAAGGGCGTCAATGGCGTGGATTTCACGGAAGCCGCGGTCTACGAGCGAGCTCCGGGCAAGGTCGTCGCGCGAGGTTTGCGACTCGCCGAGGCGCTCTATCGCCGCATTCAGCGCTGAGCCAAAGGCTGGCGGACGAGCTCAATTCAGTGATTATCAGGAGAACGAAGCCACGAGCGCGGCGCCACGCGCAAACTGAACCAGCGTATGCGGAAAAGCACAAGGATCGCCGCGCATTTAAGCTTCGCGCCCGGGACCTTCGGCGAATGGGCGATCTTTATGGAATGGACGAGAGGCGACGCGAGAACGACAAGGCAATAGGCGATCCATCTCAGATCTGCTAGAGGTCTCTCACGATTGAGAAGGTAGGTCTGGCTGACAATGCGCCGCCATTTTTCGGCCAGTTCCGGCCAGTTTCTTCGGGCGGGATGGCTGACGATGACGGAGTTCGCGTAGATCAGTCGGAAGCGTTGAGCGACAGCGCGATTGCACCATTCCCGGTCTTCAGAGACGCCAGTGCGAAAATCGCCAACTTCGTCGAACGTTGCGCGTCGGACGAACATGTTGCCGGAGCCGGAGAAATTATCCTTCTCGACATACTTCTTGAAATCGAAGGCGAACACTTTCTCAAATGCTTCGACGCCTGTCGGAACGTCTGGATCTTCATAATCGACATCGACTCGGCCGCCGACAATGTCGGTATTTATGAGTGCGTTGACGCCTTCGTCCAGCCAGTCAGGCGCCGGTCGGCAATCGGAATCGATAAAGGCGAGTATCGCGCCGCGGGACGCACGCACGGCGACATTACGCGCTTCGGCGGCGCCTTGGAGCGGTGCGGCAACGACTTGGGCCTGGCCTCCGCACAGCGTTCTGACGGCATCAATACCGCATTGTGAGTTGTTGTCGGCGACGACGATTTCATAGTCGGATTGCGCCAGGGTTTGCGCCGCCAGGAGCTTCAGGCAATTGTGCAGGTTTTCGAGATCGTTGTAATGAGGAATGATGACCGAGACGGGGATATCCGCAGTCGATCGTAGGGCGATAGTCTCGCACAGCTTTTCGTGCACAAAGTCGGAAGACATGGAGCCGTTCTGTTTGGGCGGAATTCACTCCGCCTTTGCCTGACGCATTATGTGTGGGCGGCGCTTATTTAGCCATATCGCCGATGACTGAAAGGCGAACAAGTTTCATTGGTTGGAGCCGATCAAAAACCGTCGCGTCGCCGGGTTAACGGCGTGGAGAAGGTCGCTGACGAAGGTGCGTTCGATCGCAAACGCAGCGCCTTGCGGCAGTCCTGTCGTCGAGATGCGCACGAGGGCACCGTCGACAATATAGCCGCGCATTCCATATGCAACTTTCAGAAACTGCCGGTGGACAGCGCCAGTCGCGACGGCGTCTCCGAGCCGCATCCAATAGGTTATCGGTTCAAGCCTGTTCTCCCGCTGTGCGACGAGAAGGCGCACAGGCAGCGATGCCGTGGCTTTCTCGAACGCAAGAATATCGCTTTGTGGCCGGGAGACCCGGAAGCCCTGCGCCGCATAGCAGATTTCTGGGCGATGCAGCTGGAGGCGATCGCTTTGGCTGGGGCCATAAGCTACGACAAGCATAATAAAGTGCCCGTCGCTATCTCGGTAACCGCGCGAAACTTCGGCACTGTAGATCTGCTTCGAGAGGGTGTCTGAACCCTGAGGTTCGACCATTTTCGTCCCGGGAACAAAAGTCCAATGCCCGAACGACGTCGGAATCATCGCCTCCAATTCATCCTGCGAAACGGCATTCACCAACTTTTGGCGCGGGATCATAGCTTCCGCGGCGATGGACGCGCTGAGGATTGCGGCGATCGCCAAAAGAACATTGATCCGCCGAAAATTCATCGCGTCTTTCCTCATCCATGGTTTCGCATGCAGGGCGTGCCCGCGGCTGTTGTTGTATCAACTAGAGGTTCGCGATTGCGTTGCCATCTTTGGTAGATGGAGCTTCTCTCGACACCATCAGCGTGAGGCGCGTTTTCAGCCGCGAAAAAGCAGTCAATGCCGCACCAGGGGCGATGTTGGGAATCGTTCCGAGCAAGAGCGTGCCGGTAACGAATTCGAGGTCAAGGCCGTCACGAACACGCCGGTCAAATGCTTCCGCGAGCAGGCAAAACAAAATGCCAAGGATAAGGCCAAGGCATACGGCCATGAATACGACGACCAACTTTTTGGGAAACGCCGCCGAACTCGGAGGCGAGGCTTGGTCAAGGATTACGATATTTGAAAAAGACAGTTGGCTTTGAAGCCGCGCAATGTTTCCGGTCTTCAGCGCGCGCTCGAGTTCTTCTTGTTCAAACTGCACATCCTTTTTCAAGGAATCCATTTTTTCCCGAGTGGTTTGTACGTCGATCATGCTCTTCATTCGCTCGTTGTAAACTTTTTCGAGCGTGGCAATTTTATCTTTTTGAGTTTGCATGCGATCGGCGAGTTTCCGACGAAAATCCATATTTTGGGCTTCGATCTGCTTTTTTAGAGATTGTCTTGTGGCAAATCGCTCCAGCAGTTTAGGATTGTTAGGACCAATTTCAGTTTGAAGACGGGCTATCTCTGCATCGACATTGGACAAAAGGCTGCGAAGATTATTAAGCGACTGCAAGTCGACAGATTGCGCCTCATTGGAGGCTGCCGCCGTTTGAACTGGAGCCGCGTATTGCCCCTCCATGGCGACGAGGTCCTCCTTGGCTTTCGAGAGATCGTTAGTTGCGGCGAGGAGTTGCGCGCTTTCGGAGTTGCCGGTGGTTGGGGCCAGCACATTGGATTCCGTCTGGAAACGCGACAATTTTTCGCGCGCAGTCGCAAGGTTGTCGCGGAGTTTCTTCATCTGCGGCGCGAACCATTCGGCGGTTCTTTGCGCGGAGCTAACCTTTTGCGCAATCGCGGCGTCTATGAACGAGGCCATGAAGGCGTTCGCGAACAGCGAAGCCTCTTGCGGCGTCTGCGCCTTATAAAGGATACTCAACACATTGGCGCCAGGAGTGAAACGCGCATCGACGCGATCAGCGATTTTATCTGCGAACCATTTCCGGATATCGACGAGACCAGAAGCCGGCGAAGAACGATACTGAGCCTGAATTGCTGGGTCGGAATCCAGTTTCAGTCGCTCAACGACGGACAGTGCAACCAGGCTGCTCTTCGCGAGCGCAATGAGGTTACCTTGCAGATACATAATATTGTTGCCGACACTTGGCTGACCGCTGACGGGATCAGTGACGCTTGGATCGATGCTGGCGGTTGCAGTCCCCTCGTACCGAGGAGGAATGATGAGCAAAACGGCCAGCGCGCCTATTATTGTCACTATAAATGTCACTACAACGATCCAGAGGCGCCGCTGTATTACGTGAATGACGAGCATTATAGACATGAAGACAATGTCCTTTTCAGAAAAGACGTTCGTTGATGACTATCGTGTCGTCGGGTTGGATTGTTTCGTCGAGGTCGGCAGGTATTTCTTCAACTACGCCATTGACGCGGCGCCGGATCTTCATCCGCCACCAGTCGGAGCCGAGCGATGAAATCCCGCCGCCCGCAGCGATTGCCTGCCTGACTGTCATGTCCTTGCGATTGATCGGATACTGCCCAGGTCTATTGACAAATCCGTAAAGATAGAAGATAGCGCCCTGTTCGACATAGATTTCATCGTTGTTCTGGATCATCAACTGGCCGTCGGCGCGGCCCTCGAGGAGCGCCTTGGCGTCGATGCGCTGCGTTTTCCCGCGTCGATGCAGCACGACCGTAGCCGCGCCTGCCTCTTCCTTGATCCCGCCAGCGTGCGCGAGTGCTTGGGAAAGGTTGGAAGGGCGATCCAAAGTGAAGGCGCCAGGTGTGTTGACCGCGCCGAGCACCGAGACCTGGGTGCCGAAGGAGGACAATTCGACAGATACGGCGGGTTGCCTGACCAATCCTTTCTGGATCAGGATATTGGCGATCTTGACGCCGAGGGTGCCGGTCGTCAGTCCGACAACCGGAATTCGGCCCGCGTAAGGCAACGAAATCGTTCCGTCCGGCTCAATGCGTGCATTCGCATTGAACTCCGGTTGGTTAAGCACGGTGATCTGTAAGACGTCGTTGGTCGTCAGCGCTCTTCCTTCGCCAGCCAACGCATTGGCGCTATGCAACAAGCCTAGAGCAATCACGAAAGCCCAAGCCAGGAGTGCGTTCTTCATTACTAAGCATCCTTCCATGCCGATCGATGCGGCGCCATTATTTTGTAGCCTTCAGTAAGGTTTGTAGTCGAGACCGATCATCGCGACATTATTCATAACGGTATATCCGTTGATCGTCCGGTCAGACCGCTGGTAACTAGCTGAAGCGGAGGTGAAAGGCGTGATTTGGTATGTCGCCCTCGCTGTCGCGCGGAAACTCGTTCCTGGGCCATAATAGCTTGAATTTGCAACAAGATTGGCGGCGCCGCTTGTCTCCGCGCGTGACAGCGATCCTTGCAAGCTGAGTTTTGGCGACCACGCATATGTCACGCTCGCTGATTGAATATCCGTCACCTGAGCATTGGCGATGATCGAGGTGGCGACGCCGGCGGTATGCCCCGCAGTGACATTAACGGACCACTTTTCCGTCGGACGCCAGTTCACTCCGAGGGAATAGCTAGGCAGCAACCTTTGCTCACTCGCGGTGTTTCCTGTCCCGAAAAGCCCGGAATTCCACGTCAGTCCAGCGGACGTCTGGAAGTCCAGCTTTTGCGAGACGGTTCGATCATATACGACCTGATAATCAACCTGGTGGTTGGTTTGGAGCAAACCGTAGGGGAGCAAGGCCGGGTGGAGACCCAGGGACGCGTAACGGTCGGGATAGGTCGTCTCCGTATAGCGCACCAGAAACTGCGCATTGTCCGGTCCGGACAGGTTATATTTCAGCCCGCCTTGTATATAGGCAGACTGACTGTTGTTGACCTGGTAGATTTGTGCCGCGTGTTCGATTTTTGACCAACCGCTGTTAATGACGAAGCCAGAATTGTCATAAACAGTGCATGATCCAGTTTCGTTGACGGAAACCGTCCGGGCGATATCGATACCCGGCGCCAGCAGTTGATCGATTGGACTCTGAGCTTGACCGAGCGTCCCGGTAACGTTTCCCTGGCACCGCGCCGTCGCCTGCCAATTAATCCCAGCGTCGAACATATAGTTATGAGTGTCGTAAGCCGCGTCGCGTCGATAATCGACGGTGGTATATGTGGCGTCGGCGAAAATTTGCTGGGCTCCAGCATAGAATCTGGTGGAGGCGCCGACGTCCATGCGATTGAACCAGTCACCCTTGAGCGTGTTCGACGGCAGGGCGAATCCCGGATAGACCCCAAGGATATTGTCGTTGAAGCCGGCGTAGTCATGGAAATTGAGCCGGACCGGCGATTCGGACCAATTGAATGTTTTCGGGTAAACCCACGCGAGCGGCACTGGAGAAAGCCAGTCGATCACCGCTGACGCATCGGAAACCGCGGCGGCCGCATGTCCGCTTGCCAACCCGATGGGCAGCATGCATGCGGCTGCTATCAATTTCAGACCATTTCTCCACATACGCTTTTTACGCCGCTCTTTGCCTGGTTGGGCGCGCCTGTTTCAAAAAGGCCGATCACGCGTTCCGCAGGGTTTCTAGCCTTCCCCGTGAACGAATTGCGCTCAGCGCCACAGCGCGTCATCCCTAACGTCATTTAACATCTATTTCTCAAATTTGAAGCAGTAAACTGCCAAATGTTATGTGAAGGACCGAAAAGTCGAGTGGAAAGGCGATCGCAGGCTCCGTTGTCCCATTTAAAAACAGTTGGGTGTGGCAATGAGGCAACGTAGGTTAAAAAAATATATTGCGTTATGGTCCTTTTGGAAGGGCTTTCATATTCTAGGTGTATAA
Source organism: uncultured Alphaproteobacteria bacterium (assembly GCA_963713695.1). Classification (GTDB taxonomy): domain Bacteria; phylum Pseudomonadota; class Alphaproteobacteria; order Rhizobiales; family Beijerinckiaceae; genus Rhodoblastus. The sequence goes on along the minus strand of CAVQMU010000006.1, from coordinate 104,588 downwards.
AATTCAAACTTCTTCGGCGCGTGTATTGACGCCGTCTGGCGTCACAAACGGTGATTGCGACTTCCAGGATACCGCCTGCCCCGGCGCGTTTATTAAATTCCGCACACCCGCATTTTGGTGGACCACCGCATCATCGCAAAGGACGAATATCGCAAAGCGTTACTAAAACGTATAGACGGCGTTGCGTTGAAGCTTTATTGAACGACTGAATGTTGAAGGCTGACGCCGTTGCGTCATCATTTTTTTGGAGTGCAATATGTCGTTCTTGACCATGAACCCGATGCTGAAGAGCGGCGTGGCCTTGACGAGCGCCTTTCTAGCCGCTTTGGCCCTGGCGGGGTGCAGTAAGAAGGAAAGCGACCGTCCGGCGGGCCAGGTAATCGCTCATATCGGTCAGGACGACGTGACCGTGCAGGAATTAGAAAACGAGTTTCGTGTGGCGAAAGTGCCTGCGGACAAACGCGATGACGCAATAACTAGAAGGGCGCTTTCGGACATCGTGGTGCGGAAAGCGATCGCGCGCCAGGCCGTAAACGCCAAGATCGACCGTGAGCCGACGATTTAGCTGGATGCGCTGCGGCAAAAGGAAGCGCTTCTCGAAGGTACGTTCATGCAACGCAAGATTTCGGCGCAGGTCGCGGGATTCAGCCAGGCCGACATGGATCAATTCGTCACCGTCCATCCGTCGCAATTCGCCAAGCGGGTCATTTTCGCGACGGACCAGGTTATCCTTCCCAGCCAGGAGTTGTCCCCGGCCGTCGGCGAGGCGACAAGAGGCGCGAAATCGCTCGAAGAGGTGCAGCAGCAACTAACGACGTTGAAGCTGGACTCTCGCCGTGGCAAGGGCGCGATCGATAGCGCGATCCTGCCCGTTCAGTTGTTCGATCAATTGCAGGCGCAAAAGCCTGATAGCGTCTTCTTCACACGCAACGGGGCGAATGGCGTCTTTTTCAAGGTCATCGGCTCGGAGGCGAAACCGCTCGTCGGTCCTGACGCCGCAAAGTTGGCCAAGGAATTGATGGCGCGTGGGGCTGCCGAGCAAATCGTTAAACAGGCGAAGCAGGACGCGCGCGCCGTGGCGACCTACGAAGGCGATTACGCAAGAATCATGAAGGATGAACCGGCGAACGTCTCGAAAGACGATTTCGCGAAATAATCCGCGCCTCAACTGTTGCGTGCTTGTCCGAAATCAAATGCTCCCTATCATCGCTGGCTGTACGGGTCCGCATTTGCGGGGGTACCCTGCGGGATATGAAGTTCTCTTGATCTGAACATCTGTCCAATTAGGGGGATAACGCGTTCCCCGTGCGTATTTTTTGATCGTAGATAATGACGTAGAGGAAATCAGCGGTAAGCTGCGTAATCCTCGAGAGGGGCGTCGATAACCAAGGGTGTTCCGTGAACGCGTCCGGCCAGCAGCGCTCCTGCGTCATCATCGTGGAAAATTTGCCAGTTCCGTTCGACCGTCGGGTCTGGCAGGAAGCCAACGCGCTTCGTCGGGCGGGGATCCAGGTTTCCGTCATCTGCCCGATGAGCGACTCTTTTCGCTCGAATACGAGGAAATCGATGGCATCGCCATCTACCGTCATCCCCTGCCATTGGAGGCGCGCGGCAAGGCAGCGTTTCTGATCGAATACGCCTTCGCGCTGTTTCACGAATTTCGACTGCTCGTGCGGGTCTACAGGGAAAGGGGCTTCGCCGTCATTCAGGCCTGCAATCCGCCCGACTTGATTTTTATAGCGGCGTTGCCATTCAAGCTTCTGGGCGTGCGGTTCATCTTTGACCATCACGACCTTTCGCCGGAACTCTATCTCACCAAATTCGGACGCAAGGGCGCGTTCTACTGGCTATTGCGCGCGGCGGAATGGTTGACCTTCAAATCAGCGGACTTCGTCGTGTCGGCGAATGATACATTCCGCGAAATCGCCATCGCGCGTGGCGGCAAGGCGCCCGAAACGGTCCAGGCTGTCTACAGCATTCCCGACCGCAAGAGTATTTACCGGACCGAACCCCGGCAGACATTGCGCAAGGGACGCAAATTCGTTCTCGGTTACGTCGGAATCATCGGCGACCAGGACGGCCTCGATCATCTCGTCGGCGCTCTTGCTCACCTTGTCCGGAATTTAGCCTATTCAGATTTTCAAGCGGTGGTTGTCGGCGACGGGCCGGCCCTGCCGTTGGCGCGATCCCTGGCCGCGAAGCTCGGCATCGAGGATCACGTGCACTTTGCCGGATATCTTTCCGGGATCGAGTTAATGAGCCATTTGAGCGCCTTCGACATCGGGATCATTCCGGACCCGGTTAATGAAACCAATGATAAAATGAGCATGAACAAAGTCTTCGAATATTGCGCGCTCGGCATTCCGACTGTCGCTTACCCATTGACCGAGACGCGGCGGCTCCTGGGCGCGGCGGGGCTTTACGCGCAAACACAGGATACAGCAGGTTTGGCATCTGCGTTGTTGCAACTGATACAAGATGATGAGTTGCGGTGCCGAATGGCTGAAAAGGCGCGCGACCTTGCTGAGAATGCCTTCCGTTGGGAAAGCGAGGCCGAAAAATTTGTGGGTGTCTACGAGAAAACTTTCGCGATTTCGGAAAAAAAGAGAATTGCCGAAGTTTCGATCGCGCCTGCGACCACGGATTTGAGACAGAACAAGGAACTACCTCTTTCTAGCGAGGCGCGAGAGGATCCATTCCATCGGCGCAAGGAGGCGCATATTCAGGGCTGATCATCCGACATACCGCAAAAATATCGGTCAGGCGCCGAGGCGCTGATAATCCTGATAGTGGGTCATCAGCCGATGTGGCGTGAACACCAGAATGTTTATGAAAGCCTCGCGATCCGCACCCGCCGATTGCACGGCGAGCGAAGCTTCGTCAAATTGAAAACTTTTCGTGTCAGCCCTCGTCGCCGGACGCCTGACTGCTGTGATCTGGAGCGGTGGATTGGGGGCTTGGAAATGAGACATCGGCACCCTTGCCATGAGAGAATAACAAAAATTGCGCACACAATTACCGACGCATGATGGAGGAAAATTAGGATAGATGCAATTGGTTAATTCTTGCTTAAGCGCCGTTGATTTAATATATAGCGAAAGATATATACTCACGCGTGCTGCAAAATCAACAAGTCTCTTGACGAGCTTCGGCGTAATAAATGTCGAGTTGAATACGGTTGGCTTCGAGTCTCTGTTTTCGCAAAACAGGTGCGGTTATTTTGGATTTGTCGCTTGCGCGCTGGTCTTTCGATCATAAACGCATTGTCATCGAGAGAATGCTTGATGATTTGGCAGGGTTCGTCGTTGAATCCACAGCGCCTTCCGCTCGGCGTCGCGAGGTCGGATCGCGAAACTGTTAAAAAAGACCTGCCTATGGGTTCGGCCGCGAATTGCGGTGGCTGATGGACGTATGGTCATGGGACGGGTATTATTGAATAGCGCCGGAAATGTCCGATCGTTACGCAGGATGCTTGGAGGACAATGACAACGGTTCCAACATCGAGCTCCCGGTTTTCAGCCGAACTCCTTTCGCGACTGCCGATCGATTGGCTGAACGTCGCTTTGGCCACGGCCGTGGTCTCGACCTTCATCCCCACCGCAATTCGACTTATCGATGGTCCCTGGCGTACCGAACAGGAAGGACATGGACCACTTGTCATCGCCGCCGCTGCCTGGCTCGCATGGCAGGCGTGGCGCAACGGCGCGAAATCGAGCGCCGCGCCGGGCCGCGCCGCCTATTTCGTAGGATGGCTGACGCTGCTGATCGGGTTAACGTTTCTGGTCGTCACGCGTTCGCAAGACGTGCTGATGTTCGAGGTCGCATCGCAACTTCCAATCATCTGCGGATCAGTCCTGATCGCCGGGGGATGGTTCGGACTGCGGCAATTCGCATTCCCTATCGCTTTCCTTGTCTTTGCCGTGCCGCCTCCTGGCTGGATGATGGACGCAATGACCGTTCCTCTCAAGCTCCTCGTGTCCGATTGGGTGACTGAGACACTGTATCAGGCGGGATATCCGGTCGCGCAGAATGGCGTGATGATCATGATTGGAACATACCAGTTGATGGTCAAGGACGCCTGTTCCGGAATGAATTCGATCTTTGCGCTTTCCGCGATTGGCGTGTTCTATATGCATGAATTCATACGTAATTCGCCGGTTCGTATGGCAGTCATGGTCCTCTCGATCGTCCCCATCACCGTGACCGCGAACTTCATCCGCGTTCTCGCGCTTGTGCTGATCGCCCATTATGGCGGCATCGATGCGGTCGAAGGGCTGTTTCACGATCTCACTGGTTTCATGCTCTTCGCTGTCGCACTGGCGCTATTCTTCCTTCTTGATAGTGCGTTAATCGGCCTTGTGGCGTTGGCTCGATACACCAAAGGGAAACCTGTTGATAGGGCGTCTTCGTCAATACCTCGCTGAGTGGGCAGCACCTCGAAATTTCTCGTGCGCCGGCAAAGCGGCGTTCAATTTCATCGAGTGCGGCAGAGCGTTGCCGTGACGCCGGTCCGATGAGCGAAACCTGAGGCCGCTCGGTCGAAACTGTCCGTCACAAGCCGTTGCGTCCACATCATAATTGAATTTTCAGTCGAAAATATCAACTATTGAAATGCAGATAGGATAGCGTCGTCATGTGCATCGCAGTTGCAATCATCCGATTTCCCTCTCGCCGACCAGCGCTTCGCGCATTGGCTCGCGCCAAACGTGTGCTCGGCAAAACAATTCTATTGGCAATCGCCGTCTCGGTTCCGATTGCCATTTTCAGCGGATTTCCGGCAAAAGCCTCAGAATTGACGGTGGCGGCTGGCTGCGATCTTCCCAAGCCGCGGGGAGGCGGGCGGGCATTCTATGTTGATCCGGTCCACGGCGACATGGCCAACGACGGCTCAGCCGAGCGGCCATGGCGGACGTTCGCTGAGGTTGTAAGCCAGAAGAACGGTCTAATTTCCACCCGGAATTTCACGGATTACGCCAAGGGTTCTCGTGCATTTCAGGCTGTTAATCCTGCTGGCCCCGTCCATCCGGGGGATGAATTGGTATTGATGAGTGGCGACCATGGCGACGTCGAACTCCGGCGGTACATGAATGAAGGTTTTATCCGGGTTGTCGCCGGCGCCGGTCAAGTTCCGACGATTAAATCGCTGCATATCACGACTGCATCGCATTGGCTGTTCGAAGGGCTTAAATTCCAGAGCGGGCGACCCGAAAAAGATATTTGGGGCGGACTGGTTCAAGTCGGGGACAACGATTATTTTGGACCCAGCGACAATGTTATATTTTCGGGGAATTCATTCTCAACGCAGGACGATGTGTCTCAATGGCGGGACGTTGATTGGGTAGAGAAGCCCTACGGCACAGCTTTTAGTACATCCTCTCGTTGTACGGCATTGTATAATAACCATTTCTATAACGTCAGAAACGCAATAAATATTGAGGGAAATGATAATGTTGTATCAGAAAATCTAATTGAAAACTTTGGTAACGATGGTATTGAGCTTCTCGCGAGCAACCTTTTGATTCGTAACAATACGATCAGGTACGGACATCACACGCCGGCGGAGCCGTTGCATCCTGATGGCATACAGGGCTGGACATTGCATGATGTCACTAACAAAAATATTGTCATAGACGCGAATAAGGTGGTCGACACCAACCAGTCAAAAGACAATGAAATGCAGGGCATTACAATTTTTGACGGAAGGTGGGATGGAATTACAGTTTCAAATAATGTGGTTATTACAAATCACTGGCATGGCATTTCATTCGGCGGGGTTGCGCACGTCAAAATTGTCAACAACACTGTGCTGCCGTCAAAAGGGCCACAGCGAATGACGTGGATCAATATAGGTCCCTCGAAAGACAATCGGCCTTCGTCAGACGTCGTCATCAGAAATAATATCGCCGGCCAAATTGTTGCTGCGGGCATCAATGTTGATGTCGATCATAATGTAGTTTTGCATAGGATATCGAGGAACCCGAGTCCTATTACCGATCCCTTGGCAGGAAACGTCGCTGTAACGCGGAATGCGGAGAATGTGTCGCTGGATTCTTTGACTACGAATTTCGATATGGTCGCGCAAACCTATGATTTACGCCTTCCACCCAATAGCCCGGCCAGGGAGGCTGGATGTGAGGAGGGTGCGCCAGAAACCGATGCGGATGGACGAAATCGAAAAAAGCCCATAGATATCGGCGCATATTCTCGGTGAGTTCGCGCGAAATTCATTCCGACGCAACCTTCAATTTTTGTGCGGCAAGACAAACGATTCCAATTTGTTTAGGACCCGCCTAACATTCCACTTTGCCTCGGTTTCGCGCCATAGGCCCCAAAATCGGTGTTTCAGATTACCGGAAATCGGTGGGCGGACTGCGAGGGCGACAATCCCGCCCAGTCCAAACCGACCGGACGTCAAATCTTGCCGAATGAGTTCGTTTCTCAGGGCGGTCACGATAAAGAAATGTTGATCCCGTCCGATGGCGGCGGTATTGCCATAGATATTCTCTGCTCGTGGTCGAATATGATAATTCGCAAGATGTTCGGGGAGTACCGCGATTTCATATTTGCTCACAAAGCGGAGGTAAAAATCCCAATCTTCTGCATATTTGAAGTCACGAAAATATCCGAGTTCATTGAAAACGTCCCTTTCAAACAAAAATGATATCGGCGGAATGAAATTTGTTGCGCAGAGCTGAACAATGCCAACTGTCTTTACCCATCCGTTGAGTGAAAAGCGATATTGTTCGACAACCGTGTTGTCGGAAATAACCTCTTTTATGACTTTAGCGTGGCATATGATTCCGCGGGTATTCGGAACCAGCGCCTTATAGCGGCCTAGCTGTGCGATTGAGCGGGCTAGGAATTCGCCGTTCCAACTATCATCATCGTCATGAGTTATGACATAAGTCGTATTTGCCGCCCGCATGCCCTTATTAAGCGATTCTGCCGCGGTAGAGGGTTGAGTATTATCGAGAATCGTAAGTCGTCCGTCGTACCGTGTCGAGTATTTGCTAACAACGTCATCCAATTTGGCGCGATCGCCGCAGTCGTTGACGATAACGTGTTTCCACTTGCTATGGGTTTGGCCGAGGATACTCTCGATGGCTCGTCCAAGCAGCAAGGGACGGTTGCGTGTCCGGGTTACGACCGTAACATCGTCCAAATTCATGCGCCATCGTCCCTGCGTCGCGGTTGTTGCGGTCTGCCATCGTTCGCGCGCAGCGATTGTCTCGCGGAGAACGGGGTGAGTGTTGGTAAGAATTTACGTAATCAAGCCATTGAGGGCAAGGCGGGGATTCGATGAAGCGGACTATATTGGCGTGAAGATGGCCGACGATGCGATCATCACAGCGTCCCCCATTCCGATCCAAAGGGTTATTAATTGTAAGGCCGAGAGGAATGGAAAGGCCTCCTACCGCATTTTGGACAGCCTCTTCGCGGAGGAGGCGTTAGCTACGATAAAGGACAAGGCCAGAAAGGCGTAAAACAGCGTCTGATTTTCGTGTTCGGATAAAACAAGGCGATAAATGCCGTAAGCCAGAATCGAACTGGCGATTGGCGCGCCGATCTCGGCGCCGGGATCCTTATCGGTCAAATAAATTCTGATCGCGATAAACATCGCTATTATGATCATGCCGGAATAAAAGATCAGCCCTGGCGCACCGGTCTCTATCAGCAGGTTGAGCGCAAAGCTGTCGATGCTAAGAAAGCCCCCGCCGCTGTGCCAACCAACCACATTTCCTCCCTCGCCGAGACCGTAGCCGAAGATCGGATTCTTATAAAAATGCGGCAATCCCATAGCCCATTGTTCGCTCCGGGAACTGTCGCTTCCGGCGCTGTCGCCTCCGCCAAAGACAATGTTATAGAGCCGCTGCCAAAGGAAAACGAGGCCGAGAAACATAGCGACGCCCATTGCTGAAACAAGCGCCAAGGTCGGCGCCAAAATGCTCCGCGGGTGAGAGACGACGTATCGAGTGACCCACAAGCCCAGCAACAATGGCATGGACACCAGAAAGGCAACGCTTCCGCCTCGAGATCCGCTGACGAAAAGGCTCAGCATCGCTCCGATGAGCACCGATGCGCCGAGCATGCGCTCGCTTGTCTTGCGACCATGCAAGATGAAATAGCCGCCGATCGGCGCGGCCATGGCCGCGAACTCGCCGAACGACAAGGGTTCGTTGAAGATTGATATGGCGCGATAAAGGCCGTTTCGATAAGGATTGGCGTTGACCATCACGGCGAACGTCGGGTTGGCCGCCATCATCGACGACAGCATTCCCGGGGGAATAATCGTCAAAGTCGAAATTCGTTCGGTGACGAAGTCGAGCATGCCGATCGCCGCGACAAATAGCGAAAATACTGCAATTGTCCGATAAAGGACCCTCGCATCTTCTTCGGAACGAATAACGATTAAGCAGGCAAAAAACGGCAAATACCAGTTCAAACACAAATCAGAAAATTGAGTTATCGATAGCGACGGTTCGCTCGAAAAAAGTATAGATATTAGTGCCATGCATAAATATCCAATAATACATATGCTAAGCGGCAGCTGTTTCCGCATGGCATCGATGATGTCGCCGCGAACGCTTTCTGAAATCGACACGGAGTAAAGCGTAAGTAATACCAAGGCAGCAACGAAAAACCGCCGGATTGATAACCACGGTAGGCCGGAGACCTGGATCATGTAGTAGGTCGGAACCGTTAACATTGCCGCAATTGTCAAGTAAAATGTGCGTTTAAGTAGTTTATGCGGGTAGGTTGGTAAGTTTGGAAGCGCCCATATCAAGATCGGTACAATGACAGCAACGAGCGAAATCGAAAACATGGGTGGCGCGATAACGGTTAGACCGCCGACGAGAAAGGCGTGTGTCATTGCCACAATAGTCCAGATAAGGAACCGGAATGTTCGCGCAATGAAACCAGGCGTTTTCCAGTGGCGCGAAAATTCGAAAAAAACGCTCCGGATCGTCGCAATGAAGAGAGGCGACCGCATTTTGTTCGATATATGCAGCTTCAGCGATGCTAAGTGCATTAACTCCACCCTGCCTCTTGGAAACAAAAATACGGTGGGCTGATCAGACGCCCACGCCGCGATCTCCCGTTCACCGAGCAGGCGACCGCTCTTGCCGAAGCGCGCATCCGCCGAGGGGACCTGTTCCGTCCCGTCCGCCTATTAGATCCGCTGCTTTTGATCTCTAATTCAGACCGCGCTTTCCGGATGGTCTTCGGAGATCAACCTAAGCGCCTCCTTATAGGCTTCGACAAGTATTCCCCCTCGCATTGTTTCGATTCCCGACCGTAAAACCCTCGCGGGGTTTCCGCCGACGATGCTTCCCGACGGAACATCTTTTGTCACGACGGCGCCAGCCCCTACGATGCATTGATCGCCTATCTTGACCCCTGGCATTATGATCGAATGCGCGCCGATGAAGCAATTGCGCCCGATATAAGTGTGCGTGTGAAAATGACGCGATAGGTCGTGAGCGAAAACAACCGCGTTAAAGGCAACCAAGGTGCCGTCGCCGATGTGAATCCCGCGGGGGTTCGTTATATCGAGATTGGCGCGCAGCGAAATAGAAGTGTTGTTGCCTATGTCCATGCCTAGGAGTTTGCGCAAGATCCACACCCGCAAACCCATCAGTCCAGTGCGAACCGCCAGCGCGCTTTGGCGCGTCAATCCTCTCGGGGAAGCTTTGATCTTTTCGGGTTTCATTCTCTCGAAACTCTACGGCTCAACGCGTTTTTAAACGTCAACAAAAAATAGGCAACCAAAAAGCGGAAGGCAAAGAATGATTATCGCCGCAAGAAGGGATAGGTTGCTCAGGAACGAGGAACGTCGGGATACATTCAATTGCGTGGCGTGCTATCAGTCATGGGATTCTGCGGGGAAGGGCGACACAGACAGATCAGGATCGGAGCCTGGGCTCCCCCCAAAGAAATTTCTGGCGTTGCCACAACGAAAGGGCTTCGTTAAGCAAGGCTGTCGATGTTGCGGCGCGGGGTTTACGAAAACTATGAAGCTTGGTGTTTTTTCCAACTCCAAACTGAACCCATGGATCAACTGGACAACCCTGGGGCCCCCGCTGCAAAGCCCCCTCGCCGCCATGCCTGGAGCGAGGCTGATTGTGCCGCCTGCATTGCGGTCAGGTCGCCGTGCTGAGCTGAGAGAATCGATTAGCGACACGTTTGCGTGCGATTCATTGTTTTGGATGCAATCCAGCGCTAGGCCGGAGCCTTCAATTCATCTGCTAAGTTCAATCAGGGGATTTGTTCATCGGGCGGCTTTCAGTGTCGATCCATGGCCCAAAGCGCTGAACAAGATCGGGGCGCTGGCCATGATTCAGCGCCTGGACCCCTGCTTTCTGCCCTATTCCCAATCGCTCGAAATGATCCGGCGTCGTTTTCCTAAAGGGCGGTTCGAATGGATGCCCTTCGGCGTCGACGATCAGGTCTTCGCTCCTTATGATGATGCGCGGCCAATATTCGCTTATTGGATGGGGCGGAGATACGAACCTTTGCATGAGAAAATTCAGGAATATTGTGCAAGGCGCGGTTTGGTTTATCGATTTTCGTCAGATGGCGAAATTGTGTCGCCGATTGAACTTGGCCACATAGTCGGTTCGGCGAAATATTTTGTGGTGACGCCTCCCGATCTCGACCAGTTCGACCGGACCAACGGGGTAAGTCCGCTGGTCATGCGCTACCTTGAAGGCCTCTCGGCCGGCGCCAAACTTCTTGGCGTCCTGCCGCGCAGCGGGGAATATGAACGAATGCTGCCGATGGGCGCGATCTTGAGTGTCTCGCCCGACGGTTCCGATCTGGAGGTCAAGCTCGACTCTGATCGCGAGTCTGGGCGGGACGAAGAATTCTTTTCCGAAGTGCGTGAGTTCGTCATTTCCAGGCATTCTTGGAAGGTTCGCGCAGAGCAGATCTACAGGCGGCTTAAAACCGGGAATTCCATCTGCGAAACGGAATATTTTTTGAATTAAAAAGCGCTGAAGGATCGTTCAATATAAAATGTAGCAATACAAGTGTGTTCGAGTGGAAAGCAATCTGAACTGTTAAGCAAATACTCCGTATATCATGTCGAGTATGCTGTCCTTTAATCCGCGCAAACCAAACTTACAGTAAAGCCCTTTCATGTGTATGGCAAGTAGTTTATTTAACTTCATAAGCGTGGGGCCTGCTTGAAAAAGATCGAGGCGTGTTTTGAGGTAATGTGAATAATAACGATAACGTTCCAATGACTCTAGCATCTCCTTTCGCTTGGATAGAAACGTATCGTTGGTGAATTCGTTTGCGACACGTATTCGTGCATCACAACCCGCCAACCGATCCAGCATCATGTTCCTCAAATAATCGCGCTTTTGGTCGAAAGCTGATCGCCGGCCTGCGAGTCGATTGGCGGAATTGCGGATGTTGCCAATGACGTCAAAATTTCCAGATCCAGACTTATATCCGTACAGATTGTTTCCGTGCTGCCGGTAAAGCAGCAGCACGTCCGGGATGTTTTGGGTGTCATCGAAGAGTGTCGCCAAAAAATATGTCCATTGATCGTGGCTCATCTGTCGTGAAGGCGCGGTATGATCAATCGAGTATTTCCAGCCATGCCAGAATTTAAGATATTCTCTCGAGAACACCTGCGTTAGACCCAGGCTGCAGCCCCAATGGACATCATTGCGAAGCCAGTCGTAATTAATGTCGTGAGAAATTATATTACCATCGGCGTCGATGAGGCGATATCCATGGTGGAAAAACCTGCGTCCAGTGTCCTTGATATATTTTGTGATGACAGAAAGCTTGTTCTCGAGCCAAATATCGTCCTGGTCGCAATAAGCGATGAAATCGCCGTTGCACAGGCTCGACGCTTTCATGAAATTGCCGGCATAACCTAGACGGATCTCATTGACTTCAATGCGCACCGGAAACGGCGCAGATTTCGCGAAAATTTTGAGTATCTCTAACGTGCTGTCCGAGGAGAGATCATCGCAGACGACCAACTCTAATGGTGGCGTCGTTTGTCTGGAAAGGCTCGACAACTGAGATTGCAGGTATTTCTCGCCGTTATACGTGGCCATCGCGACGGAAATGGAATTGGGGTACGTCATTTACAGATAGCTCCAGATGACCGCGTTTTCTCCGTCTGGTCGCGTCACGCGCGTAGCCAACTCACGCCAAACTGCATTCCCCGCCGAAGGTCGGCCGAGAAAAAAATGGCCAACGCCGTCGATATCAGTCCCATCGCTGCAGCTGCTGCTATCGAGAGTATAAGATTGGATTCGATCGCGCGCGCGATGACAATTGAGACCACGAGAGCGAGAGCCGCAGGAAAAATTCGGAATGCGCATGCAAGCGGCAGGCGGGCCACCCACCACAGCGCGAACGCGTCGACAAGAACCCTGACGCTCCAAGCGATGGCGGCGCCTTCGATGCCGAAACGCTTCGTCAACAGCCACAATATGCCAAGAAATGGAATGATTTCTACCGCGTGAATTGTCCCGGTTATATCTGGCCGCCCCTGGCCCTGCAAAAGGTTATATGGAATAAAGGCGAGCCCGTTGATCCAGGCCCCAAGAAACAACAATTCGGCGACTGGCGCAGAATTTTGGGCGAAATCGGCTCCAATCCAATATTTGAAAAAAATGGGGGAAAGCACAATCGCCGGAGCGCAGATGGCCGCATAGGCCCACGCCAACAACTCCATCGCGCGGGTCGCCAGGGCGTTGGCCTCGCTCGGCCCGTGCGTGGAAAGCCTTGGAAAAAGGGTGCGCGCCAGCGCCGCCGGAATAATTTGGCTGCGCAGGACCAATGTCATCGCGACCGCGTAATAGGCCACTGCCGTCACGCCCAATTGAGCGCCGATCAACATCTGGTCAACTGAGGTCAATATCGGACTAATAATGCTCGATATGGTGACCCAACTGCCGTAGCTCAACAGATTGGCGGCTTGCCGCCGATCGAAATCACCGAGCCGCAACGGGCCTTCCTGGCGGTAGGCGAGCGCGAAGGCGGCGAGCGACCCGGCAATCCCGGCGCAGGCGATGCCGGGGACGATGACGACAAGCGAGGGGCTAATCGTCAGTGCTAGGACCGCAGGCGCGACTTGCCCTAAAGTCGTGCTCAGAATTTGGAGAACATTGGCCGCTGCAAACCTTTCGCGCGATTCCAGCGCGCCGATGCAGACGCCGGAGGCCAAGGTCGCCGGTATCATGGCGGCGACCCAAGGGAGCGCTCGCACAATTTCCGGCCTCAATTCCAGCGGCGCAGAGATATAATGCGTCAGAAGCCAGTCAGTGGCCAAAAATATTGCACCGCCTCCGAACAGCCCAAGGAGCAGATTGACGACGAGGGTCGTCGTCATGACGCGGGCTCGCTCCGCTTGCGGTGCCGCGCGCATTTTCGCCAGCGCATTTGCCAACGCCCTCGACAGGCCGAGGTCGAGAAATCCGGTGTAGCCGACCAGAGCCCAAAGAATGGAGATCACGCCATAGCGCGCCGCGCCGACCGCGTGCAGATAAATCGGAACGATGACGAGCGCGACCGCAATTCGCACCAGGGGCCCGCTCATATTGATCAGGAAATTTCTTTTTAGCGGCCGGTTTGTCATCGCCTATCCCAAAGGTCGCATTTTCGTCGTCGAACCAAGACCATCACCATCCACATGCTGCAAAAATATCATTGAGTCCACATGCTCGTCACGCTGGGGCGCAGATGTTGACTGCTAAGGCACAGCGAGACTTTCCTTGCGGCCAAGAAAACGCTTGCGAATTGCGGATTGCGCCGGAATTTCATAAGCTTGAAAGAAGCCCCACGAAAAGCCAAGCGTCACAAGAACAAATAACGATAGCGCCACCGGAGACAGAAAAAATTCTCGGCTGACGCCGAGAAAGTCGATTATGAGAACCATCCCAATCTGTATTGGAAAATGGATGAGGTACGAAGCGTAAGTCAGGTCGCCGAGTTTGCCGAGGCGATGAAGTGCGGATGGCGCAATTTTTCCGAGAAGGTAGAAAAATGCCAGCATGCTCACGCTAAAACCGACTATGGAGCCAATTTTGAATTCAGATGTCAGCGAAACCGCAAGCGCCGCCGCGGCGATGGAAAAAGCTAATTTCTCATGACGTTTCGGTAGATAATGCGATAAAAATTGCATCGACCCGCCAATATAGAAATACTCTAGGCATTGCAATATATTTTCATCGATGGCGTAGGATAGGACTTTTGCGGCGCTTGCAATCAAAATACATGTCGCCGCTGACATTTGTCGATGCTGCGCCAGGATAAAAAAAATGGCGTAAACAAAAATCTCGACTGACACGCTCCAGGATGGGCCGTTGAAGCTCGGCGGTATTGCGTTGAGTAGCCCCGATACGAAAAAGATATTCTCCAGGAAGCGTGGGGCGTCGTTGTTTGGATATATGAAAGCCGCTCCGTGGCTTTTCATATAAAAAAACTGGAGGGACGTAACAATAAGAAGTGTTGCGATGTGCAACGGATAAAGGCGTGAAAACCGTAATATGAAAAATTGGCGCGCCGTAACAATCGAGTGTCTGATTGAATCCGCATATTTCCAGGTAAAAATAAATCCCGAGAACATCCAGAATACGGGAACCGCATAGTGGCCATTTCTGTATAAAAAGCCAAATAGCTTGTAAAGCGGCAGAACCTCCTTATCAGAGGGGGAGAAAGTGTCGGCCGACCATGCGCCGTAGAAGAAGAAATGTGGGTAGTGCCAAAACAGAATGGAAAGCGCGCAAAAAAATCTTCCGATTTCCAAGCCAACGAATTGCTTGTCATTTGAGTTTGCGTTGCTTGACACGAATTGTTCCTGCATTTTCAGGCTCGCGCAACGTATGTATCTATTGCAGGACAAAACTTGCTTTGAATTGTTTCTGTTTTGCAGATGCGGGAAACTCTAGGAGTTTTGCTGGCCCGACGTTCAATATGCATTTTTGCCTTGGAGCACCGTCGCGACCGTGCGCAGAAGGATCAAGAAATCGAGTCCCAAGCTCCAGTGCTTCACATACCAGAGGTCGAGTTCGATGCGGCGCTGGATCTTTTCCACCGTATCGGTTTCGCCGCGGGCGCCGTTGACCTGCGCCCAGCCCGTCATTCCTGTCTTCACGTGATGGCGATAGGCATAATTGTTGGCGTTTCGGCTGAATTCACGGTCGTGCTCGATGACATGGGGGCGAGGCCCGACGATCGACATTTCCCCGCGCAGCACATTGAGCAATTGCGGCAGCTCGTCGATGCTGGTCCTCCGCAGCACCGCGCCGACTCGGGTAACGCGTTTATCGCCATGCTTCGCCTGTCCGACTTCGTCGCCCGTCTTCCGCCACTGTCATAGTGCGAAACTTGAAAATCTTGAATGGCTGGCCGTTGAAGCCGCTCCGCGTCTGGCGGAACAGCACCGGACCACGGGAATCCAGCGCGATCGCCGCTGCCACCAGGATGAATAGCGGTATGAGCAAAAGCAACATGGTCACGGCGACTACCACATCGAAAACCCGCTTCAAGAGGCGTTCGCCGAAATTGAGCGGCGGTCGCTGGATCTCAAGCGCCAGCGACGATCCCAGTTCATAGCGGGGATTGGCGACGAGGTCGGCGAGCGTCGGATCGGGGATCATGGTGACCGGGACGGGGAGGGCGCGCAGCGCCTTCGCCGCGTTGACCACATCGAGGATGCGCCCGCTTTGTGGCGAGAGGAATATATCGTCGATTTGCCTGGCCCCGGACGTATCTGACGACCGCAGCCATAACCGCGGCGCTGCAGGCCTCCGCTTCGGGAATTTCGAAAATCCTGACGACAATATAGCCATGCCGCGACAGAAGCTGGGAATAGGGCGTCGCCGCCCCTTCGCCCCATGCGACGACCACGCAATTGCGTCCCTTGATCGCGCCATTGGCCAGCGCGCCGGGCAAATAGAGCCGCCAAAGCCAGCGGTGCGCCAACAAGGCGGCGCCGCCGATCGCCCAGAACGACAGGATCGTGCCTCGCGAAAGGTCCTTGCCGACGCCCCAGGTGAACACGCCGCTGGCCATGAGCAGGAAGGAGCCGCACCAAGTTCCCAGCAAACTGCGGATCTGGTCGTCCCACAGGAGAAGCCGGGAGGGCTCGTAGAGTTTGCGGGTCCATGTCGCTGCGACGCAAAGGACGGCGACGAAGACCGCCGCCGCCATGTTGCGGGAAAACTCGCCGTCCATTGCGGCGACTGTGAAATGATAGAGCGTCCCGGCCACGACCGCGGATGCGACGATCAGCAAAATGTCGACGCTGGCAGCAAATAGCGGAATTCCCCGATAGGTTACGGGCAGCCTGAAGGCGACGCGTGCCGAGTCCTGCGATGGCCGCTTGCAATCCTCAGGCGGGCGCGTGCGAATCGAATCCACGCCTTCCACCCGCTGCGCCGAAAAGTCGTCACGAGTTCGATGGGCCGGCGCTTCAGTTGATACCGCTCGCATGAGCAAGGTCGCGGACTCCGATTTGCAAAAGATGACGCAGGGTAAATGAGTTGCGGGGCTAATTCAACTTCGACCAAGCGTGATTTAGCCGTGTGTGACCGCTTCATAGAAGGCATTCCCAAAATGATGAGGGCATGAAGTGTTGCAGCAATCTGTTTCCCGGTTGAAGACGCCAGCCTGCACGCCGCAAATTGCGGACTTGGACTCTCTTTGGTCGCCATTTACAACGATTCTCTGCGTTGGGGCTTTACGTTACCTCGCGATCGCATGCGCTGTCGCTGATAATCACCAGGGAGATAATTTTGTACAAAACTGGAGTCAAACACGGTCGCGTCCCGTTGCCGCCAAATTTTGGTGGATGACGTTAGGGAAGTGTTCATATATTAATTTTTCTGAATACCTTTTGCGACGGGTGGGCTTCATGGGACGAGAATTATCGAGTACGGCAGTTGAACGATCCTCTATTTTTTTGAATCGCTGGCGAGTTGGCATAAAAACGGAAACCCTTGCTTCCCGTTGGATCGACTTGGACGGTCGCCCTTCAGGCTTCGATTACATGCGGGTTAGTTTGGCAGGCTCTGTCCTTTTCTGGCATTCCTATCAAATTTCCTACGGCACGCCGGCGGCATTGGATTTTTGGCGAACGCCGGCTGGGTTTCTACTCCAGCTCATTTTGCCAATGTTTTTCGCTTTGAGCGGCTTCCTCGTCTCGGGGAGTTTGGAGCGAAATAGGGACTTGAGAAAGTTCCTCACCTTGCGTGTTATTCGAATTTATCCGGCTTTGTGGGTAGAAGTACTGGCTTCAGCGCTCGTGCTTGGGCCTATTGTAACGTCATATACAGTCAGGCAGTATTTTGCATGTAGGGAATTGTTTACATATTTTTTTAACACAGTAGGCTGGATACATTATTTTCTTCCTAGCGTTTTTCTTGATAATGCCCTGCCGCGTGTCGTGAATACATCGCTTTGGACGGTGCCATTTGAATTGGAATGTTATGTTGTGCTTCCCGTTCTCGTTTTGCTCGGATTTATGCGTTCCAGAGTGGTGTCGTTGGCGATGTTTGTCGCGTGCACTGTTCTTGTCTTTGGGTATCTGAGCTACATGGGCCAAAACGGCACGCCGGCCGGCGCGATAAATGGCCGAGTGCTGGTTCTGTGCTTCGTAGCGGGATCGATCATGTTCAGGCTGCGCGAGTTTCTGCCTTTCAATGGCAAGTTGGCTATCCTGTCCGTAGCGCTCTCGATCGTTATGCTTCGATACAACGCCTCAGTTTGCTTTGCGCCGCTGTTCGCCGCCTACGCGACGGTCTACCTGGGCATGCTGAATCCAAAGCGCAACCGTATCGTTAATTCAGGCGACTATTCCTACGGCCTCTATTTATATGCAGCTCCGGTACAGCAGACGGTCGCTTGGGCGCTTGGATCATCCAATAATTGGGCGATAAATGTGGCGCTGGCCCTTCCGATAACGGTCGGTTTTGCCTTGTTTTCATGGCATTTCGTGGAAAAGCCGTTCTTGAAGGTCAAGCGGTATGTTTTGCGTTAGAAACTGACTGCCGGAATGTTTGTATGAATATTATGCAGATAAGAAACCTCATCGGCGGTCTTGGACTAGCCGGCTGTTGAAAAAGTCCCGCACGCGGGGGCGAAACCATGAACATGCCTGGATCAAATGGCGCTCCAACCGGCTTACGTAAGCTGGGTGGTCGTCGTCGAAAAACCTTGTATGTCTTATATAAGGTCGTGGTTTGCTAGGCGGTTGGTTGTTGAAAATCGTAGGCGTCAAATCGCGTAATTGTGGACATTCATAATGATCAACGCCTCCTCGACTGGGTGCGTGGCTGGCATTGTATAAAGGGAACAATGCGTGCGCTCGCACGAGATTTGAATTCTCTTGTCCTTGCGGCTCGGCTATAAAAACGGGTCGCTTGGTTTGTTCGGTTTTGACCGTAAGATATTGTGAGGATACCGATTGGCCGTTGGTAAGACTCAAATATGGCTCGGACAACATAATGACCTCTGTTTTCGACATCGCCTCGGTCGTGCTCTTCCTGGTGGTCGCTGTCGCCTTCCTGTTCCTCACCGACCGGGAGCCCGGCACGATCAGTCGCCTTCTGGTTCCATGCGTCGCCGCCGCGATCGCCAACCAGGTTGGCAATGCGGGCCATGATCTTCTGGCCTGGGCGCTGCTTGGCGCGGCGAGCGTTTACGCCGTCATCGTTGTGAGGTCGCATCCTGCCTGAGTCAGCCGGCAGTGACGCCTTTTAGCCGGTCGGCCAGCGACCCGGTTCCGCAAGCGGGCGGGGCGGCGGCAAGTTTTGGCGGCGATCGTTTCAGCGCGGCGCTGCGCGCTCCACGCGGGCTGACGCCGAAACGCTGCCGAAACGCCCGGCTGAAGCTGCTGACGTTTTTGAAGCCGAGGCGAAAACCGATCAGCCCGATTCGGCGATTGGAAAATTCTGCCGCGACAACCTCCTGATAGGCGAGGCGCAGCCTTTGTTCGCGGATATAGTCCGCGACGCCCCCCAGCGGCTCGAACAATCGGTAGAGAGTGGCCCGGGACAGGCCGAATTTTTCGGCCAGCATGTTGACGCCGAGGTCGCCGGACGCGAGATGCCGATCAATGAAGCGGCGTATGACGACCAGCGACGCGATGGGCGTGGGGCGATCTTTCGGCGCGATTGACTGGAGCACGGGACCGAGCGCCTTGGCGGTCAATTCGATCACGCCCTCGGCGAGCGCGTCGAACGCCGCATCGCCGGTCGCCTCGGCTTCCAACGCGAGCACGTTCAGGCAGGCCGCTAACAGGTGGGCAACCGGCGAAACGTCGCGCAGGGCCAAGCCATGCAGCGCGCTTTCGTCATTGAGCGATTTCAGCATGCGCGCGCGTGGAATCCACAAGATAAGAATTTTCGCGCGATTCGCTTCGCTTGAAATGGTCGTCGACAGGGTCATGTCGAGCGTTTGCATCAGGTCGAGGAAAAAGACGCCTCCTTCGGGGCAGTCGAAGGCGTCACGGTCGGTGCGTCCCGCCAGTTTTCCGGCGGTCACGAGGCAGAGGCCGAAGTGATCGAGGGCGGCGCGCTCCATCGTCGATGGCGAGCGCAAAAGTTGCAGCGAGGAGCAGGAAATCGCGCTCACCATGACGCGCGCGGTGAAGCGGTTGAAAATCTCGCCAGAAAAGGTGGCAATTTCCGCAGGCGTGGCGGCGACGTCGAACAGCGCACCCATGGCGCCGCACCAGCGCACAAAGTTGCTTTCCGCCTGTTGGCCGGCGCTGTCCAGCCTAAAAATGTCCGGCAAAATGTTCATTTTCCGGGCGGCCGGGCGATAGTCATACGCACTCGTTCAATGCGCCAGAGCCTTGACGCCGTTATGGTGGGCGATGATCGCTTCCGCCGGTTTGCCGACGATTTCCGCTAGATGATCGAATTTGGCGGAATAGAAGCCGACACCCGCCGTCGCCGAGCGCAATTCAACGATCAGGCCGCCCATTTCCGCCTCGGGAATCAGGGCGTTCAGCACATCCCAGCCTTCCCAGCCGGGCCGCCCGTCATAGCCTAGGATCTGGCCGCGCCGTGAGGACACGATCGCCGTCACGCGTGAAAGCGCCTCGCTTGGCGCAGTCAGTTCTACCGAGAAAATCGGCTCCAGCAGCACTGGGCTGGCCTTGCCGAGCGCGTCGGACATGCCGATGCGCGCCGCAGTGCGGAAGGCCATGTCGGAGGAGTCGACGGAATGATAGGAGCCGTCGGTCAGGTTCGCGGTCACATCGACGACGGGAAAGCCGAGCGGTCCTCGGTCAAGCGCATCGCGGCAGCCTTCCTCGATGGCGGAGAAGAAATTTCGGGGCACGGCGCCGCCGTGGACAGTCTCCTGGAAGACAAAACCTTCGCCGCGGGGCAAGGGGCCGACTTCGAGAGCTACATCGCCGAACTGGCCATGGCCGCCAGACTGCTTCTTGTGGCGGCCGCGAACTGCAACGGCGTGGCGAATCGTCTCGCGATACCCGACGCCCGGCTTGTGTGTGTCCACCGTGACGCCGAAGCGCGCCGAAAGGCGTTCGAGCGCGACCCGCAGGTGCATTTCGCCTTGTCCGAGCAGCTTCAGTTCAGCGCGCTCCTGATCGTGGACGAAGGCGAGCGAGGGATCCTCCTCAATAAGCTTCGCCATGGCCGCGGCGAGGCGCACCTCGTCCTTGCGGTCCTTTACCGCGAGCGCAAGCGCATGAGCAGGTTGCTGCGGCTGCGCGGCCGCGACCGCGGCGTCAGGCGCGCCGGCTTTGGCGTCTCCGAAAGTGTCGCCGGTCGCGACGTGGTCGAGACGGCCGAAGGCGACGCAATCGCCTTCCTCGACCTTGTTCTGCTTCGAGCCGGCGAGACCCATAAGTCGCGACAGGCCGGAAATGCGGTCCTCGCCTTTAGCGCTCCTGACCATGCCGTTGTCGACGAAGCTTCCGCGAAGAACCCGGGCCAAGGTCAGCTTGCCGCCATGTGCTGTATGGATGGTCTTGACCGCGTGGGCGAGCGGCGCGCCGTCGTCGGCGACGCCTAGCCGCGCCCGGACCTGAGCGATCCCGGGCGACTCGTGGCGCAACGCCTTGAGGAGCCGCGTCACGCCATGACCGGCTTCGGCCGATCCGATCAGCACGGGCGCAACGAGGCTTTTGCGCAGATCCTGAGTCAGATCGTCGAAAATCTGGTCGCGCGGAGGCTCGATGTCGGAGATCAGCTCCTCCATCAGCGCGTCGTCGTAATCGGCGAGACGCTCGAGCATGGTGTAGCGCGCCTCTTTTTCGCGGGGCATTTCGCCGGCTGGCACATCCACCACTACTGAAGGCGCATGTTCGCGGTAGACGAAGGCGCGCTCGAGCGCGAGATCGATGAAGCCTGTGGCTATCCCGTTCTGCCAGATCGGAATTTGGCGCAGCAGCAGCGGGGTGCGAGAGGCGGACTGCAGCATGGCGAGCAACTCGCGGATGCGCGCCGTCGCCGTATCGATCTTGTTGAGGAACAGGATGCGCGGCACGCCGAGATCTTCGAGTTCGCGCAGGATCATCCTGAGGGAAGGCAGCTTGCGCTCGTCTGTCTCGCAAACGACGATGGCCGCATCGCACAGGGGCAGGACATTTCGCGCCTCGTGCGAAAATTCGATGGAGCCGGGACAGTCTATAAAAGTAAAGCGGTCCCCGAGATAATCGACGGAGGCGACGTTGGCCTCGACGCTGGCGACATGGGCGCGGGATTCGGCCGAGGAATCGCCGACCGAGGAGCCATCGCGCACCGAACCCTGACGCGAAAGAGCGCCGGCTCGGGTCAAAATGCATTCGAGCAGCGTTGTCTTGCCGCTCTGGAAGGGGCCGACCAGCGCAATCAGCCGCGGACCGTTCACGCGTTTTTCGCCGTTCTGGGTCTCGCTCATGATCTAGCTCCTGGCTGTGGCGCTTCGTCCGCCGACGTGTGGGCCTAACGGAATTTCGGGCCCGGCCTGCGGGCAGATTTCACAAATATTTCACGGGACAGGGAAAATGCCAATGTTTTTGCCGCGGCCGAACGTCGCGCTCGGCAATTCGAAAGATGTAGTTTACAAAAATTGTAGAGTATATATATTTAAAGCGGTGACGCTTAAGGGCGTCTTGTGCGGGTTGGGCTGGATTTGCCCGAACCGGTGACCGGGACTAAAATAAATGCCGGCCTTATTAGGTTGATGTCGGCGTGTTGCGACAAGCGTGAAGGCCATTGCATGCATTCTCTAGGGTTCATACAGCTTCCCTTCGTGCTGGCTGGCTTTGCGGTTGGCGCAATGGTGGGATTGACCGGCGTCGGCGGCGGTTCGATGATGACGCCCCTGCTGGTGCTTCTGTTCGGCATCCACCCCGCCACAGCGGTAGGGACTGATCTTCTTTATGCCGGCGTTACCAAGATCAGCGGTTCGACCGTCCATTCCATGCATGGGTCGATCGACTGGAGGGTGACGAGGCGCTTGGCGACCGGCAGCGCCCCTGCGGCGCTGCTCACTCTAGCGGCGCTCTCCCAGTTTGGGGCAAATTCGGGCCACGCCAATTCCGCCATCACCACCATACTCGGCTTTGCTCTGCTGTTGACTGCGGTCTCCCTGCTGTTTCGGCCCACGCTAGTCAAAAAGTTCGCGCCTTTTTTCGAGGCGCGCTCCGAGCGGCAGATCGCCACTCTGACGGTCGCGCTCGGCGTGGCGCTTGGCGTGCTGGTGACGTTGTCGTCGGTCGGGGCGGGGGCCATTGGCGTCACCATCCTGCTGATGCTCTATCCGAAAATGCCGACGCTGCGCATCGTCGGATCCGACATAGCCCACGCCGTCCCCCTGACGCTGATTGCTGGCGCAGGCCATTGGGCGATGGGTTCGGTGGATTGGATCATGCTGGCTTCGCTGCTGGCGGGCTCCATCCCCGGCGTCGCAATCGCCAGCCATTTCGCCGGCCGGGTGCCGGATCGCGCGCTGCGCACCTTGCTCGCCGGCGCTTTGGTGCTGGTCGGCGGCCGCCTCGCTTTCTGAATCGGCTCACTGCTTTCTGAAATCGTTATTTATTCCTTACGAAGGCGATCAGTCTTTCGAATCGAATTTTTGCACGGATTGGCGCCACAATGGCGTAGTTCGCCAAGGTAGGTCGTTTCGGACGATCTAAAATGCCGTTTCGGCTTTGGCGACTAGGGGAGTCATGACAATGACAAGAATTTTTTTTGGGCGGGTGGTCTGCTTCTCAATTACGACCGCGTTTGCGAGTTCGGCGGTTTTCGCAGCGCCGGTCTATTATCCTGCGGGTCCGACCGGCGGATCGATCATCCGGACCGCGACGGGCGAGGATCAGAATTTTCTACCGCGCCATCACGACCGTCTTGAATTCCGCGGCCAGCAGAGCCACACGGGCGGCGGCGGCAATTCGAAATAATCGCCGCTTTGGCTCGCCCGCGGGTAATCGGACCTCGGGCCTATTGACGCTCCCCGAAACGCGCGCCCAAATGGGCGAATAGTTTCGGGGGGAAAACATGTCCAGAGCCATCATCGTACAGACTGGGGGCGGTTTTGACCGGATCACGATAGGCCAGTCGGAGGCGCCTGATCCCCTAGCCGGTGAAATCAAGGTGCGTGTGCGCGCCAATTCCCTAAATTACCACGATTACGCCGTTGTCAGCGGCATGTGGGGACCGGCGGGGCCGCGCATTCCCATGGCCGACGGCGCGGGGGAGGTGGTCGCGGTCGGCGCCGGCGTCACGGAATTTGCGATCGGCGACAAGGTCGTCAGCACTTTCTTCCCCAGCTGGCTCGATGGCGATCCGAACGTCGAAGATTTTTCCACCGTGCCGGGTGATGGCGTCGACGGTTTTGCACGCGAATATGTCACCTCGATCGCAACTGGCTTCACCCATGCGCCGAAAAACTGGTCGGCGGCGGAATCCGCCACGCTCACGACGGCTGGTCTGACGGCCTGGCGGGCGCTGCATGACGAGGGCCGCATCAAGGCCGGCGAAACCGTGCTGGTGCAGGGAACCGGCGGCGTGTCGATCTTCGCGCTGCAATTCGCCAAAATGGCGGGAGCGCGGGTCATCGCCACCTCGTCCAGCCCGGAAAAGCTGGAAAAACTCAGAGCGATGGGCGCCTCCCACGTCATCAATTACCGAACCGATCCCGCCTGGGGCGAAACCGCGCGCAAATTGACCGGTGGTCGTGGCGTCGATCATGTCATCGAAGTCGGCGGCCCCGCGACACTGGAGCAGTCCATGATTGCCGCGCGCGTCGGCGGTCACGTCTCGCTGATCGGCATCCTGACCGGTCTGGCAGGGCCGCTTCCCCTGATCAACGCCTTGCTGCGGCAGTTGCAGCTTCGCGCCGTACTGGTCGGCAGTCGCCGCCAGCAGATCAAGATGATCCGCGCAATCGACGCCAACGGGATGAAGCCGGTGATCGACAGGAGTTTTGCCTTGGACGATATAGCCGCCGCCTTCAGGCTCCAGGAGAGCAACCGGCATTTCGGCAAGATCTGCCTGGAGATCTGAGGCGCCCAAGACGCCAAGCGTCGTGGATTCAGAGCTTTCCCCAGGGTTTCACAATAGCTTCAAATGATTTAACTAGACGCGGCCGGGGCGAGGCGCATCGTCAAGCGGATTTAAGTCCAGGAACAGGTTCGACATGAAAATATCCGTCATCGGCTCCGGCTATGTTGGTCTGGTTTCGGGCGTCTGCTTCGCCGATTTTGGCCATATCGTCACTTGCGTCGACAAGGATGCGTCGAAGATCGAAGACGCTGCGTCGCGGCGAAATTCCGATCTACGAGCCGGGATTGGAAGATCTGGTTGCGCGCAACATGCGGGCCGGGCGGCTGTTCTTTTCAACCGATCTCACGAGGGCCGTCGCGGAATCTGACGTCGTATTCATAGCGGTCGGCACGCCGTCACGGCGTGGCGATGGTTACGCCGATCTCTCGTACATTTACGCCGCGACCCAGGAAATCGCGGCAGCGCTGACAGGGTTCACCATCGTCGTCACCAAATCCACCGTCCCGGTAGGCACGGGCGACGAGGTGGAGCGCATTATAGCCAAATCGCGGCCCGACGCTGAATTCGCGGTCGTCTCCAATCCGGAATTTTTGCGCGAGGGCGCGGCGATCGACGATTTCAAGCGGCCTGACCGTATCGTAGTGGGCACGCTCGACCCGCGCGCCCGCGAGGTTATGAGCGAGGTCTACCGACCCCTCAACCTCAACCAGCCGCCGCTCTATTTCGTCGACCGGCGCACGTCCGAGCTGATCAAATATGCTGCCAACGCCTTCCTCGCGACAAAGATCACGTTCATTAACGAAATGGCCGACCTTTGCGAGAAAACCGGCGCGAATATACAGGATCTTGCGCGCGGCATCGGCATGGACAATCGAATCGGATCGAAATTCCTGCATCCCGGGCCGGGCTTTGGTGGCTCTTGCTTCCCTAAGGATACGACGGCGATCATAAAGACCAGCCATGATTACGACTCCCCGCTCCGTATCATCGAGACCGTCGCGGCGGTCAACGAACAGCGCAAGCGCGGCATGGCCAAAAAGGTGATCGCCGCCTGCGGTGGTTCGGTGCGAGACAAGTGGATCGCCGTGCTAGGCCTGTCGTTCAAGCCCAATACCGACGACATGCGCGACGCGCCCTCGATCGCGCTGGTCACCGCGCTCGAGGATTCGGGCGCGAAGGTGCGCGCTTACGATCCGGCAGCTATGGGGCAGGCGAAGCCGCTGATGCCGAACGTGACCTTCTGCGACGATCCCTATTCCTGCGCCCAAGACGCGGCGGCCCTCGTAATCGTGACGGAATGGGACGCTTTCCGCGCTCTCGATCTCGATCAGCTGAAGGATGTCATGGCGGCGCCTGTCATGGTCGATCTGCGCAATGTCTATCGGCCCGACGATTTGCGCCGGCGCGGCTTTAAATATCTGAGCATCGGCCGAGCCTGAAGAAGAAGATCATGCCTGCTGGGGCGCTGCGACAATTTTTGCGTGGCGGCGCGCGACATAGATGCTCAGGAGCGCGACCGGCAGGCCGATCAGCGATGTCAGCACGAAGAAGTTTTCAAATCCCGTGTTTTTGATGATGAAGCCGGAGGAGCCGGCGAGCAGGCTGCCGGGCAGGGCGCAGAGCGATGTCAGAAGGGCGTACTGGCTGCCGGCGAGCTCGGCGACCGTCAGCGACGACATGTAGGAAATCAGCACGATCGAGGCGAAGGCCGCGGCGAAATTGTCGATGCTGACCGTCGTCGCGAGCAGCCAGAAGAAGTCGCCGCCGCCGTGCGTGGCCAACCAGGCGAGGCTAAGATGCGAGGCGGATCCTGCGACGGTTCCGACGATCAGCGTTTTCATCAGCCCGATGCGGCGCGCGACATAGCTGGCGCAGAATACCCCGGCGAGGCCCACGGCGAAGCCGAAGCCCTTGGTCACCACGGCGATTTCAGCGTCAGCGTAATGCAGGCTTTTGAAGAGCGGCATGGCCATGGCCGAGGATATATAGCCGGGCATGCGGAAGCCCGCGACCATGATCAGAATCGGCGCCGCCAGCGGCCCGAGCCGCGTCGCCATTTCCTTGATCGGCTCTATGATGGTGATGAAAAGGTTGGGTCTTGGCTTCGGGGTCGCCGGGTGGTGGAAATCGATGTCCGGCTCCGGCGCGAAAAGGCAGGAGACCACGCCGACAAGCATCACTGTGGCCATAGCGAGATAAGACAGGCGCCACCCGTAATGGCCGCCTATCGCCAGCGCCACACCGGCTGAACAAGCTATCCCGGTGCGCCAGCCCATCTCCGCGCAGGCCGACATCAGTGGTTGTCGTTCGACTGGCGCTGCATTGATGCGCCAGCCGTCGATGACGACGTCTTGCGTCGCGCCCGCGAGGCCCAGCGCTATCGAAAAAGCCACGGTCCAGGCCAGAAAGTGGGCGGGATCGCCAAAAGCCAAGCACGCCAGCGTCAACATGACGGCGATTTGCGACCAGATGATCCATCCCCGCCGTCGCCCGAGCCGCGCGGCAAGGAGCGGCGGATCGTAATGGTCGAGAAAGGGCGCCCACAGGAATTTGAATTTGTAGGCGATCGTCATTTCGCTCATCAGCCCGAGGGTCTGAATCGCCACTCCGGCTTCGGAAAGCCATGCGGATTGCGTGACATAGATCAGCGGAAAAGGAATGCCGGAGGCGAATCCGAGCCCGGTCATCACGGCCAGTCTGCGGTCGGCGAGGATGTGGGCAAAGATGTTTTTTGGCGGATCGACGTGCATGTCGGGATCATGGCGGGTTCGGCGGCGCTTGCAAAGCAGCTCCCCGTCATTTCGCAGCGCGTCGTCGCTCTACAGGCGGCATTCCGCTCGTGCAACGTGCAACGCCGTTTCGATCAACGAAGATAAGTTACGCTATGCAGGCTTTCCAGCAGTTCGGAGCGCGACAGCCAGACCCGGCCGAGAATGCATCGGTCGTGAAGCTTGGGATAGAATTTGATGCAGTTCTCGCCGCTGTCGTCCTGCAGCATGTAATGGCAGGCGCCGTTCATCCATTTCCGGGCGACTATGACGCTGGAATGGTCGATGTCGCCTTCGCGCTCGCCGGGCAGGCGCTTTTCGTAAACCTCATAGCTGTAGCCAACGACCGGATAGCGCTTGTGGTCCAGCGCATAGTCAATGCGGGCGAAAGCCTGCCGCGCCTGCCGGGCCGAGGGCTCCCAGCCTTCCGCCTTCCAGCGCGTCAGCGTCTCGAAATCGTCGGCGATGCGATAGGTCACGGGCAGCAGCGGCACGGGACTTCTGAACCGGTGACAGCGAGCATCGACATATTTTTTCCAGGCGATATTGGCCGCGTCCGCCATCGGGCTGCGCAGGCGCGCCGGCAGGCCGAACAGGCCCTTACGGCAAATCTTTTCCTCCGCCTGCGCCAAGGCGAGGAAGCGGAAATAATAGAGCTCGTGCATGTAATCGCGAAAGCTTTCCGCGGCAGGCAGGTCACTTTCGGGGCAGAGGCCGGTCGCATTGGCGATTTCGATGGCGTAGCGCTCCTCGCCGCCTTCCATCCGGTCTACCCATGGCGTCAGGCTTGGATTGAATTCGTCTGTGACGTCGATGATTCGCCGCGTCTTGTCGATGGCGGCGAGTTCGCTCCGATTCTGTAGTAGCCGGTCGGCCTCTCCGAGGAAAAAGCCGGTGGCGATGTCGACCGGCGAGACGGGCCGCCCGATTCTCTGGGCGATCATGTCGGCGGAGCCATAGGAGAAACAGACGGCGTAATCGCCCTCGCTATGCGGCATGTCCGCGATCGGCGGCGGCGCGACCTCCGAACAGGCGGCGTCTTCGCGATAATGCGGATGGGCCGGCAGCAAGGGACCGACACCGCCTGCTTGAGCTGCCCCGGCGAAAGCCAGTGCGATCGGAATCAGGCACAGTAATCGACGGCTATGCGGCGGGAACGGCATGGGCCCCCAGGCGAGGGAGAAATGGAAGGTGCGAGAAGGTTGAGCCGATCCCGTAACACGGCGCGGGCAGGAAGGCCAAGCGATGGAAAGGGCGCGCTGTTCGAGTTCGGACGTGCTGAAATAGGAAACGGCGGGACTTCCCCCGTTGCAGCGGCATGCTTATCTTGACGCCAGGCACTTTATTGCGCCGAACAAATGGGATCGTCGCATGACCAGGGCTGATGCCCTTCGAGCCGGAATGGTGGGGACAGCTTTGCTTGCCTTTGGCGCGGCGGGTTGGTTTCTAATGCCGCGGGCTTGGAATGCCGGGACTTTGCTTGTTAAGGCCGATGATTTGGTGGAGCTGACGCGGCGGGGCCTTGCTGCGGAACTGACGCCCGCGCGCCTTTGCACGGAACTGGAATTGGCGCTGGCTGCCGACGATGTCGATCTGGCCGCCAGCTTTTTCGCACTCGCGGACCAACAGGGACTTCGCGCTCCAAGGGATTTGCGGGCGCGCTATGACGCGGCCACGACCCCGGCTGCATCGGCGGTTCGGAACGCCAGCGATTTCTATCATGGTGTCAAGGACGGAGAGGGCGCCAGCGGCGCGGGCCTCGCCGGGGTCATAACTGGCGACCTGACAGGCGTTGGCGATGTGCGCGATCTCATCAACGAGGGACGGAAAATATCGCGGGGAGAGCAGCCCGACCGCCTCGCGCTGGGTTTTGCGGCGGTCGGCCTCGCCGTCACTGGCGCGACTATTGTCACGATTGGCTCGGCTTTGCCGGCGCGGGCTGGCGTCACGACGCTACGCGTAGCTGCCCGGTCCGGGCGCATGTCGAAGCCGCTTGTGGCGGGCCTCGGCCGGATTTTGGTCGAGGCGGTGGATACGGAAAAGGTCACGGCGTTGGCGACAGGCGCAGCGCGCCTTGATCTGGCGGCTGCGCGCGAAGCGATCCGTCCGGTCGCATGGGCGCGTCTTGCCGACGTGGCGGAGGACGTTTCCGCCCTTGGCCAGAAAGCCGGCGTGCGCGGCGCCGAGGACGCCCTGGCGGTCGCCAATGACCCGGCGGAAATTAGTAGGGCGGTCCACCTCGCGGAAACGCGCGGCGTCGGGACGCGGGCCGCCTTGAAAATTCTGGGCAGGGGCGCGCTTGCGCTGACCACGGGCGTTTTCGTTCTCGCCGGCTGGGCGATGGCTGGCGTCGCCTATCTGTGCCTCGCGCTGGCGCTCGTGCTGGCCGCGCTTAGGCTTGCGGCGCGAGTTTTGCGGTTTTTCTGGCGGCTGCCCAGTCGGCGCAGCGCGTTCGGGGATCAGCGATCCCATCAATCATGGTTTCTCTGACAGATACGTTGCAAAACGTCCGGAAAATGCAAGGATCGCAGATGCTGACCGTGCATCATTTGAACAATTCCCGTTCCCAGCGCGTGCTCTGGCTGCTTGAGGAACTCACAATTCCTTACGAAATCAAGCGCTATCAGCGCGACGCGAAGACCATGCTGGCGCCCCCGGAACTGCTGCACGTCCATCCGCTCGGAAAATCGCCCGTTATCACCGATGACGGCGTCACGGTGGCGGAAACTGGCGCTATCGTTGAATATCTCCTCGGCCGCTATGGCGCCGGACAAATGGGGCCGTCGGAGGCGATCGACCGGCTTCGTTACACTTACTGGCTTCATTTCGCCGAGGGCAGCGCCATGCCGCCGCTGGTGATGGCGCTGCTATTCACCGAATTGCCCAAGCGCACTCCTTTTTTGCTGCGGAGGGTCGTGGGCGCGGTCTCCGACAAGGTGCGGGTGAGCTTTCTTCAACCGCAGATCGTGCGTCAGCTCGATATGATGGAGAGCGAGCTCGGCCGAAGCGTCTGGTTCGCGGGCTCCGAAATCTCGGGCGCCGACGTTATGATGAGCTTCCCGGTGGAAGCGGCGGCCAGCCGCTTCGGCCTTGGAGGGCGGTCAGAACTTAAGACTTGGCTTAAGTTCGATCCACGCGCGTCCGGCGTATCGGCGGGCGCTCGAAAATGGCGGCGCTTACGCTTATGCGTGACAAGCGGACAGATGGGAGGTCTGGCTGGTCCCGATGTTTGTCCCTGGTTGCCTCAAGTTCTGCCTTGATGAGACACATGACGTTCGGCATTTGATTGTCCAGGAATTATTGCACTAATGCGGAACAGAGCAAAAATCTGGAACGATCATGACAGAGAATGACAATACCCCGCTGGTCGCGCAAATCGTCGCATCCTACGTATCCAATAATTTCGTCGCCCTGTCCGACCTGCCCTCCGTTATAGCGATGGTGCAAGTCGCGATTGGTATTTCCAGCGATTCGAACATGGTGGCGACGACCGACGCTCCAAAGCAAATGGAGCCTGCCGTTCCGGTCAAAAAATCCGTGACCGCGGAAGCGCTGGCGTGCCTTTGCTGCGGCAAGCAGTTCAAATCGCTTAAGCGCCACCTTCAGACAGCGCACAAATTTTCTCCTGTCGCATACCGTTTGGCGTTCGGTCTGAACGCGGACTATCCAATTGTTGCTCCGAACTATTCGGCTCGTCGTTCCTCTCTGGCCAAAAGCGCAGAGTTTGGCCGCAAGACGCGAGAGGCCCCGCGATTGACGAAAAGCGCGGAAAAAAAGCCGAGAGCGAAAAAACTTCACCTCAAATAGGGGCGGAATCTTTGAACCTAACGAATGAAGCCCAGCAATTGCCCTGCTGATGAATGAAATTGTTTATTGAGGTTAGAAATGTCTGACGTTCATGAAGCCGAAACTCTTAGTTTGAGGCCAAAGGAAACCGAATTCCAGCTCGCGACGATTAGTGAAGTGGCGGATCAGTTTGGCGTCACCCCACGGACGCTTCGTTTTTATGAGGAACGAGGGATTCTCAGTCCGACCCGACGCGGCCAGATTTGTTACTATGACGCCGCGCAAAAACTTCGGGTTCAATTGATCGTCAAGGCTAAGCAACTCGGCTTCACCTTGGCGGAAATCGCCGAAGTGGTGGATTCCTCCGACCAGTCGGGCAACTCGGTCGATGTTGTGTCTTGTCTCGACAAGGACACAATCGAAAGGCAATTGCTCCACCTGGAGGAGCGTCGGGAAGAGATAAAAAAGGCGATCGCCGAATTGCGCGCCGCGCTTTGCCGACCCACCAAAGGGCAAGATTGATCCCGAGACGACCTGTCCGACAGTGACGGATGCGCTCCCGGGTTTTGACCCGAATACATAATTATTCGACATCTTCTTTGATTGTGACGTTTATTGCGATATTTGGTTGCAAAATAGCCCCGATCTCTTAACCCAATATTCGGGTATGCAGTTGTGCTCTCTCGCTGCCGGCGTAGTGTGATCGCAACAATTGTCCGGATATTCGATATGCACATGAATCCAATAACCTTAGGATCGATTTCGGGGGAAGCTGCGAGTTGTCCGCGTGTCGCAGCGGCCATGGTTTCTGCGGTCGGGCTGCTCACAGGGTTTGTTATTGCCTATTCTGCAACAGAATTTGTGCGTTCTCTCAGGCCTTCATCTCCGGTTTTCGCAAGCGCAACTATGTCCGTCGATATTCTCGGGCGGGGTTAGAAGCTAAAAAAAATTAAAGTGGAGGGGACTCTGACGGAGTTCGGACATGCTCTATGGTTCCACCAAAGAATCGCGCCGAAGACTTAAAGCGCGCGTTGGAAGGAAGACCATGCGAAATAGGGTGTCTTGGGTTCTGGTCTGCCTTTTGGGGCTTGCCGCTTTTTCCGCGGCGAAAGCTGGGCAACCCGGCGAATTCGTTTCGATTCTCGCCGGCAAAAAGCCAATCGAAGGCAAGACCTACGCGTGTTTCGCGCGAACCTATGACCCTGCCTATTATTCCACTCATCATTTTCAGCGAGTCACCGCAGTTCGAATGCTCGTCGCCATCGATTCGGTTGGCGATTACGGTTTTCAGCTTCGCCTGGGACTGAATGTGCGCGATCGCGCCGACGCGCTCTCGACCGGCGCCGAATGCACAGGGACGCAGACGCCCGCAAGAGCCGACCAGCCGGCCATCTGCGCGGGGGCAACAGCCGTGCGACGCTTCTGATCGAGAGCAAGGATTTTGTTCGCCTGACACTGTCGACATTTGGTCAGCTTCCTCAGAAGGGCGCAGCCTTTGCCGAGGACGACAAGCATTTCCGGCTTGCCCGCTCGCCCCTCTCGAAGTGTGACGACCAGGCGGAGAACGATCAGGAGAAGACGCTGTTCGACCGCGACCGCTGAGGATCTCCACGGCAACGCAACGATCACGATCCTGTTCGCGTTACTTCCACACCGGGTCGATCGGGCCGATCATTCGGCGAGCGGCGAGCGCAAACATGCCTGAATCCCTCAAATCTGCACCGGCGGCGCCGAAGCCGGAAAGTTTTGTCATCGTGCCGGGCTCGCGAGGGCCGCGCCGGGACTTCCGCATCAGCGTCGGGTTGCGCGAGGGCTGGGACGCGGACGGTCGCGTGTTCGATGTTTCCGAGGCCGTGCGGACCGCGCGCGCCTGGATGAAACGTCGCGTCGAGGCGGGACAGCCAGCCTTGTCGGGAATGTTTACGCGCGCCGAGGTCACTTATGCCTGGCCGCGCGCCGACGGAACTGTCGGTTCGGACCGCGAACCTGTGGCCTTGTTCACGGGCGAGGCGGTCCACGCCTACCTCGGCCAGCTCCCCGACGCGGCGATCGAGGCGATGCTCAATGAACTCGCTGGCGAATTCGGCGCGGCGCTGGGGCAGGAGCGCATCTATGTCGCCTTCGCCGAGCGGACCTGGATTTTGGACGCGGGGGAGCCGGGGCGGTGAGGGGCGTCACGCGCTCTCCGTCAGAGACTTTCCGGTGCGCCTTGCTTGGCGACCCGCGCTTTCCATTCTTCGGCTTTATGCGCGAATGTCTGGCTTTCATGCCAGGAAGCCAGATTGAGATCGATGCCGGTTGTCAGCGTGATGCGCATTGGCTTGTCGTCCAGAAGTTCGACAGCCGCCGCCGCAATGCGCGTCGCTGCCTGTTCGAGATCGGCGGGCCTGTGCTTCAGCCAGACTGACACGATCATGAATTCCTGGGGCGCGTTTCCGCCAAGCTTGTAAACCGTCTGGTCCATGACGCTGGCGCTGAGAACCTCAGGCATGGACTTCGATTGATTTGTAGATCGTCATCATGGGCGAGGCGCGCAGCGTGTCGGCGGTTTTCGAGTTTGCGAACACAACCGGGAAGGCGGCGGCCAGAACCAGCAAGGCGCCCGCGACGATCCTGTGAATGTTCGCGGTCGTCGCCGTGATGGCGGCGGGCTGCGGCGCCGCGACAACCACGAACGTGCCGGCGATCAGGTCATGCAGCGATTGGCGGGACGGCCGATTGAACAGGTACAGGTAGGCGATCGAAGCCATGCCGCCGATAACGATCAGCGAGAGCAGCGCGCCCAGGGCAACCAGCGTCGGCGTCGGGCGCGGGTCGGCCCCTGAAAACCAGACGCCGTTGAGCATGAAGGGCGCGAAGAGCACGAAGCTTCGGAGCAGCGAGCGCTCGACAGATATGCAATGCCCTTCGCTGTCGACGACCTTGAGTTTCATGACGCCCTTGCCGATGGTCTGGCCTTTGCCCAGGACGCTGTTCGTCGGCGTGAAATAGGCCAGCGCCAGAAGCAGGCCGATCAAGCGTCCCTGCGAGCCCAGGGCGGCAAGGCTGTCATAGAAGATAACGCCGATCACGCTGCAGATCAGCGCCAGAAGCAGGACATCGATCGCATAAGCGCCGAGGCGTCGCCAGAATCCAGGGAAAAGGCCAGCAGGAGGGGAAACGGCGGAAACGTCGGTCATGCCAGCCCTCGTCAATCAATTGAGGAAAATAAGTGTCGCTCAATGTGGGCTGACGCGCGTTAATTCGCGGTTATCAGGCGCGCCCGCCCGATCGGCTCAAAAATTGACGGCGATGGCGGTGGCGACGTCTGGCTCGTCGCCGGTGGCGAAAGCCTTGGCCATTTCCCATGCGAACAGAAGCGTGGAATCGGTTGCGACCCATATCTTGCCGGCTCTTGGCGTGAACATCAGCAGGCTCAGGTCGGGGTCGTCCTTTCCCTGCTTGTACCAGGCGGCGACCGTCGGGCTCCACAGGCGATCGATCGTCGCGCGTTCGGCGTTCTGCAACAGCGCGCCCTCAAGCCAGCCATAAAAATCCTGGTCCTTGCCGATCAGCACGATCCGCCCGGTTCCGCCCAGGCCCACTTTCGCGGTCAGGCTGCCGGACGTGCTGGTGAAGAAATAGATCAGCGTCGAGGCGTCGTCGACATGCGGAACCATCGGCCGCATCTCGCCTTCACCGTCCGCGAGGCCGAGCATGACGACATTGGTGCGGCTGATTTCGGCCAGCAGCGCCGCTGCGGGATCTTTCCGTGCTTCTGCGACATCCGCCATCGATTTCAACTCCACTGCGCGCTCACCCAGCATCAATCCCGCCGCGAAGCTGCGGTTCCCCGGCGAGCTTCCTGTCCAGGGCGACGAGCCCAAACCCCGCGAGCGTAAAACCGCCGCCGATGATCGCGCAGTTGGCGAGGACCTGCGCCGCGCCGAGCTGGGCGACATTGAGGAAGGGATAGGGATAGACGCCATCCGCCGCGGCGCGCGCGAAGGCGTAGAGGACATAGGCGAGGGCAACCGCGGTCCAGACCAGCGGCGCGCGCCAGCTCAAGCCGCCGCGCGGCGCGCAGGCGAGCCAGTAGAGCAGCGCGAGCAGCGGCGTGGCGTAATGCAGCAGCGAATTGGCGATGCGGTCGCCGCGTGTCTCCGACGGCAGGTCGCGCAACAACAGGATGTAGACGACGCCGACGAGCAGCACGCCCAAAATGGCCCCGTTCAGCAGGATCGGCGGCGGCGGCGAGAAAGCCGCCCGGAGAAACACCGCGGCGACGAGCGCATTCGCCAGGATGGTGAAGAGCGCGCCAGCGCCCACAGCGCGGCGACGGGATCGGGCATGCGGCCGAGCTGCGCCGCGAACTGAGCCGCGAGGCCAAGCAGCGCGGCCAGGGCCAGCGTGGCCGCCAGCGGCGTCGCGAGGCGAGCGGCCGCGCTTGTCGATTTCAGCATGGGCTTCAACGTGGTTCGGCGACGCGTCGTCGTCGCTAATCCCCTGGGCAAGACGTTGGTTCCCGGCTCGTCACTGCGCCTGCCGCATGGTAATCGACGCCATGATCCGGAAACGCCGCCCCGCTGTCCTGCTTTTGCCCTGCGTCGCGCTGATGCTGGCGTTGAGCGGCTGCGCCGCCGTTTCGACCGTTGGCGCCGTCGCGAGCGTCGGCGCCAGCGCCGGCTCGCTGGCGGTTTCAGGCGTCGAAGGCGCGGCGTCCGGCGTCGGGACAGTCGCGGGCGCAGCCGTCCACGCGGCGCAGGAAAAGTGAACAGGCTTGAAAGCCGGAAATTGCGTGGAAATTTGCGACGGAATTAATGTTCTCTATTTGTTCCACGTGAAACTTTCCCTTAAAACAGCCCCGCGCGCATCCCGCATAGTCTCTTGATCGCCAATGAGAATTCGCGGCGGAACGAACCGGGACGCGGCCTGCTGACGGATGCGAACACACGTGTGGGTTGTGGTCTTTGGCGTGTGAAAAAACGCACGAAAAATTGCGTGTTTTGACCGGAATTTGAGTGTTTCCGACAGAAAACGCGCGTTTTTTGCAGCTTTTTCCACGCTTGCCACAACTACAGATTGCAGCCGCCTCGTTTACGGATCGGGTCGTCCCCACGACGTACCGCCGGGCTGGGCCTGAAGGCAGCCGTAGCGCTGGCAGTCGAATGCGGGACCGGCCTTCATGCAGTCGGAGGCGGCCGCTCCCCTGGGCCGGAGGGTCAGCACCGCTTCGAGCCGCATCGGTCCCTGGGCGTCATAGGGATCGGCGTAAACGTCGAAGCCGCCGCGTCCCCTGGAGACATTGACGATCACATGGGCCTGGCCCTCGGCGCGCAGCCACTGCCATTTCTGCAACTCGACCCGGCAGGCGTAATAGCCGCGGGGAATGCGGATGGTGTCGATCACCTTGTGACAGCCGGCGCTGTTCTGGCAATGCAGCCGCCGGTCGGAAAAGGACCAGCTTGACGCCACGCCGCCGTCATTGGCGAAACTGGCGCTGACCACGAGGTCTGCGCCCCCGCGCGTCGCCGCCAGCGCCGCGCCGGACAGCGCGGGCAGCAGAGCCGCGAGCCAGAAGATCGAACGCATTTAACGCCTCCCCATCGTTGCTGAACAGGAACTCGAGCTTAACGTAACCTTTATCAAATCCCTAAACCGAAAACGGGTTTCCTCGTCTGTCCGTGTGGAGTGTGTGCCGCCCCGGTCTCGCCTTGAAGTAGCCTTGAATACCCGCGATACGCCGTTGGCGGCATTTGAAGTCGCGGTTCAAAGGAACACAATATGAAATTGACAATGCTTGCTTTTGGCGTTTTCGCCACGGTCAGTCTCGCGGCCATGGGGGCGCAGGCGCAAGGCGTTCCCGGCGGCGTTTCACATGGCGCCGCGGTGGGCAATGATCAGGCGGGCCCCGTTGGCGCGGTGGTTGGCGGCGTCGTCGGCGGCGTCATCGGCGGCGTTGAAGGCGTTCTCGGCGTCGACCCCCATCCCGCGACCGAAGTCCGCTATGCCTCCGAGGAGCGGCCGCATGGTCATTGGCGCCATCGCCATCACTCCATGCATCATCACTCCATGCATCACCGTGGCGGCCACCACCGGATGCATCATCATCATCATCATCATCATTGATCAGGCAAAGGCGCGCCCTGATCGGGCGGCTGGGCAGAAAAATCATCATGGCCGGGCTTGTCCCGGCCATTTTCGCGCGCTTATCGGGTTGGAAACTTCCAGAACCTATCATTGGGAAATTGCAATCGGCCTGAAGGTTTTGGAAATGGCGAATTACTCGGAATTGGAGCTTCGATACGCACGGCCGGTGGCGGAGCGACTTATCGAAAGCGGAGCCTTTCGCAGCTGGTTTCTCGCGGGGACCAGGTTTCAGGGCGATTATCTCAATGCGCTCACAATCGGGGATGTCCAGCGCGGCCTGAGAAGCCCAAAAATGACAAATCCTTTCTGGTTCAACTATTTCTGCGGGCGCAATTCGAAATGCGCCTGCAAGGTCGGGACAGGCATCGAGACTGACATTCTGTTGCTGTTCGAGCGCCCCGATGGACGAAGGCTTGCGCTGCATATCGAGATCAAACGGCCCGGCGAGCATCTTGGCGATGGACAGGCCAAGTCCTATTCACGTCGCGCCGCGTGCTGGGCAAATCCGCTGACCAGATCGAAGACGGTTCCCCCCCATCAAGACTATCTCACGGCGTTGGTCTGCGGCCGGGAACTTGCGAGCGACAAAAGGCTGGGATGCTTCGACAAGGTCGTATTCCACGACGAAATCGCGGGTCATTTTACGACTTACCCTGAAGCGGCGCCGGCGGCTCCGACGCGTCCATCGGCTGGAGCATGATGACGTCGAGCGCGGTCACGAAACCGAAGATCACCGTGAAGAAGTCGATCGTCAATCCGGTGATGTAGGCGCCGGCGCTGTATTGGAAGCCGGCGAGTATCGCGCCGAGCATCGCCAGCGTCACAATGGAGCCGAGCACGACGAAGACAGCGAATATCGCGGGCGGCGGTCCCTGTCCCCACCACTTTGCGGCGCCGGCGCGGAAAGGTGACCTGCAGCGCCAGCATCGGCAGCGCGAACAGCACGCCGGAGACGCGCCAGATCCACTTTTCCTCGATGTCGTAGAGCGCCAGCAGCGCGGGCAGCAGCGCCGCCGCCGCCAAGACGAAAACATAGGTCATGACCGTTCTCGCAAGGTATCGGTCAAGCCGCGACACTTTCCCGCCGGCGGCCTGCCGCAGGATCAGCAACAGCGTCGAAAACCCCGCAAAGGTGATCATCAGGCCGGCCAACGTGTACAAAAGCGTCGCGCCTTTGATTTCCATGTCTTGCTCCCCCGAGACCCAACGCCAATTTAGCGCGTTCTTGATTTCGCGACAAACGCCGTGACGCGATTGCATCGGTCGCGCCAGAAAATTCCAAACATGCGAATTGGCGTCATGTCTCCGTAATTCCCCGCTTCCAACTGAAGCCGCTGTAATACTTTGGGTATGACGACGATGCGAATGCCAATACATTTAATATGTTTGACAGGCTCAAGCTAAAATCAATTAAACGTGAAATAACGTGGGAGCAAATACATGGTTCAGGGGGCGTGCGTCCCAACATTGACGCGATCGTGGCTTAAGCCGGGGACTCCCTGGAATGATCCGGTTTTTTGAAAAATTGGAGGGTTCAATGTCTATTGGCCTCAAGACTTCAACATCTGCCGCGCTCGGCTTGACTTTGATCGCAAGCGGCCTTGTTTACGCAGCCTCGCCTGTGGCGGGCTTTGGTCCAGCCGTCGACAGCGACCAGTCGCTCAACGCGAGCCTCGGCGCCTTGAAACAGGTGGTTGCATGGCAGAATTCGCCCTATGGCGACGTGTATCAGCTCGCGCTCGCCATCCCGGCGCCGGAAATGCCGTTCGAAAACGTGGCGAGCCTGTCCAATTCGCCGGATACGCTGCCGGCCGGGCTGCAGATCGCCAACGACCGGACCCTGAACGCAAGCCTGCGCGATCTCGCCATGGTGATCGCGTGGCAAAAATCGCCGGAGGGCGACGCCTTCCAATATGCCTTGGAAGATCACGTGAAAGGCGCGGACTTCCGGCAGATCGCGCTGGCGTCCATCCCCGCCGAAGGTTTGGCGTTGGAAAGATGAGTGGCTCGTCGGTCCCACCTGGGGACTGGAGCGCATCGCGTTGATCCCGGGGGGAAATCGCTTTCGCGGCGGTTCCCCCCGTCCGGAGCGTCACCTGCGGCGCCAAATTACCCTTTCGCGGAAAATTCGCGCTGGCAGGCGCGAATCCGCAGGGGCTTGCGCCGGGCCGGTCGGCCCCCCACCTCATTTTATCCGGGGTATCAAGGGGAAAGCGCGGTGGCGAGAGGTTTGCTGCTTTTGGCTCTCGGTGGAGCCGTTTTGGCGGGCGCGCCGGGCGCGGCCGCCGCCGAAACCTGCTTCCACGCCTGCCTCAGGCCAAAAATGACGGCCACGGACATCAATGACCAGAGCATTCGCGACCTGATGAGCGACTGCCGGGACAGTTGCGAAGACGAGGCGCGGGCGCGCCTGAAAGCCAAGGGGATCGCCGGCCGGATCGCCGCCTGCACGCCCCAGCCCATCGATGATTCCGATTTGAAGAAGGTTCGCTCGGGCAGCCCGTCCGTCGTGGCGTTTGCGAACGCCTTCACCTGGGACGTCAACAATGTCCTGCCGGGAAAAATCATTCGCCGCGTGGACATCGGCACGCAAAGCATGTCGCTCGAGGACATCACGCTGACCGCGTCGGGGATCGTCGAGCCCGGCGAAAGCGCCACCTTTGTCATGAACAATGTGGGCGACGGCTACCCCAGCCTGCGCGTGACCTCGCGCATCAAGGCGATTTACGCCTGCCCCGCGGAGTGAGGTTTGGGCCAGGCTTTGGCCTGGGGTCAGGCCGCGACCGCCGCGTTTTTGCGCGAAGCCCGGCGACGCGTGAAGCCGATGCCGGCAAGGCCGAGCAACATCATCGCCCAGGTTGCTGGCTCGGGCACGGCGGACGGGGTCCCTTGCACGTCCAACGTGAATTCCGCACTGCCGACGATGTAACTGCCGTCTCCAGTGCCGCCAAGCACGTCGAAGACTCCCGAATAGGCTCCGGGCGTGGCGTCGGCGGGAATCGTGACATTGAACAGCGCCGATGACCCATAGGTTGCGCCTGCCGCCAGCGACAGCGGCCAATTAACGATGAAAGCGCTGTCATCAACCGGCATGGAGAAGCTGACGCTGTCGCTGTTGAGAAATTGCGTGTTGGCCGACACATTTGTCATCGTGGCGTCGAATGTCACAATTGCGTTAGCCGTCCCGGAAACGGGGAGATTGTCGATCGTGAACACGATCGGAAAATCGTCGGCTGCGGCGGCAAACGAAAATGTCGCCAGGAAGAATGCAAGGGGAAGGGACGTGAGTTGCATATCGGCGGGCCCGTTGACCAAAGGTAAGACCAAGCTACATATTCGCGGGGGCGCGTCAATTGCGGCGAATACCCAGTCCGGCGCTTCCGACGACGCGTCATGCTCGGCGCCTCCCCTTCTCCCCTCGCGGGAGAAGGTGGCCGAAGGCCGGATGAGGGGGCGATTCCGCGCAACGAATGCTGAAGCAGCGGCGCAGCGGCTCCCCCTCATCCGTCTCGGCCCATAGCCCGTCGAAAGACGGGCGTCTTTCGCCGCCCTCCGGGCCGATCCACCATCTCCCGCCATAGGGGCGTTCGGCAGAACGCCCGTCTTTCGACAGGCTGTGGGGAGAAGGGGTCGCGCGGCATGATTGGGTGTTGCAGGAGAGGGCGCGCTAATCATGCAATTGGCATCCCGTCCCCGTGATTCCCTCTAACCTACGGTCATTCCAAAATGATTCAGGCTGCGGGCGGCGGCGTTGTGAATGCATAAAGCTTTACGCTGTTGAATTCGCCTTATGTTGATTTTTGATCATATCGGCCGCTGGCTGGCCGAATACCTCACCGAGGCGCGCGACATCAGCGGCGTCAGCCCGCCGACGCCGCGTGAAAAGCTTCTGGCCGCGCTGCGGCCGGGCGACGTCCTGCTGGTCGAGGGGAACACAAGGATCTCCGCGGCGATCAAATATCTCACCCAGTCCACATGGTCGCATGCGGCTCTGTTCGTCGGCGCCTTCGGCGGCGGCGCGGATTGTTTTGTCGAGGCCGATCTCGTTGCAGGCGTCCGGCGCGTCGGCGTCGATGAATTCGACGGGTTGCACACGCGCGTCTGCCGGCCGGTCGGCCTCGACCGCGCCGAATGCGCCGCCGTGGCGCGCTACGCCGTCGAGCGGATCGGCGACCGCTACGACCTGAAAAACGTCATCGATCTCGCGCGCTATCTTCTGCCGACCATTCCGGTTCCCGTGCGGTGGCGGCGGCGAATGATGGCGCTGGGCAGCGGCGATCCCACCCGCGCGATCTGTTCCACCCTGATCGCCCAGGCGTTCGAGGCCATCAACTATCCCGTACTCCCGGACATCAAGCTGCGGCCGGGGCCGACGACCAGCGGCGGCGCCGCTGGCATCGAGGAATTCCTCAGCATCCGCCATCATTCCCTGTTCGCGCCACGCGACTTCGACGTCTCGCCCTATTTCCAGATCGTCAAGCCGACGATCGAGCGCGGATTCGATTTCCGCGCGCTGAAATGGACGCCGGAGAAGATGGCGGGATGAGGGGGCAAACTGACGCGGCGTCTCCAAGCATGCGGGTTACGGTCACCCGGTCGACGAAGTCGTCCATCGGCGTGAGCGACCGGCGAACAGCACGATTGCGCCGAGGACCATGAACGCGGCTGAAAGCGCCGACAAAACCATTGTCATGAAAAAACGATCCGTTCGGTCGTCGATCACTGCATTCAGGGGATTGGCGGGGTCATAAAGCAGCGTCACCTTGTCGCCTTGGGTGAAACGTGGCGGATAGCTGGAGACGCGTTCGACAAACTCCTGCATTTGTCCTGTCGTATCCGTGAAATCGACAACCGCCGCATATGTGCTCGGCGAACTGTCTTTAGGCCGCGCGTTCCTGGCGAGATTGGCGACAACGCCCTCTGCCCGCTGCGCGCTCTGTTCAAAAGCGATTTCGCGCTGGTAGGCGTAGCCGCCGCCTCCCGCCATCGCGACGCCGGCAAATAACAAGATCAAACCGACCCGACGAAATGGACTTTTCCCGCTGACATCGCTCATAGGCAATCCAACTGTTCTACCGGTTCAGCAGCCGCCAAAGCGACTTTCCCCATGGGATAACACGCCATTGCTAAAACTTTCTCGGCGCGTCCAGGCTGACGCAAATCGGCGCGGTCGGGTCGCGCTCGCGAAAGAACGCCCGACTTGCGACGCGCTGGGGAGCCGCGCGGCGTCATGAGGGCGCTGCAACAGAGGAATTCGGGGACTGGATCGAATTGCGCTTTCGATTGTTTGCGGATTGCGCCGAGTGCGTGGGCGCAATTCGTTCCTGTCCCCGAACTTCCGGGCAGGAAAGGGCGCGCCTGTGAGTGTCCCGCGCGTCGCTAATTCTGTAATTGGTATCATGTCCCCGTAATTCCGTAATTCCAGGAAAGGGCGCGCTAATCATGCAATTGGTATCATGTCCCAGTAATTCCGTAATTCCCCGTAATTCCCGTAATTCCGTAATTCCAACAGCACGCTACCGCCGGTTCGGGTTAAACCGAACTGCTCGACGATATCGGCTGTCCCGCTCGAAATAGGGGGGTATGTGGGAAAAGCCTGTCCGGCTGTCGGACGCGGTAATATCGTCGAGCTCGTATCCGTCGACGCTCATGAGTTGCGGAACGCCCTTGATGAGATTGGTTCGATAATCCTTGCCATTTTGCCACGCCGCACGCATCGCGGCTTTGACGCAATCCCAGTCCTCGATCGAATAACCGTGATTGTTCTGCCGTTCGAAACGCACCTTCGCCAGTGCTGACGGCCGCAGGACAATCCTGCGCCCGCCGTGCACCACGAATTCATTGCTCAGGGGTGAGGGCACAATGTGGAGCCGTCCATCTTCGAAATGCAGTTGAGTGGGGCCGCCGACGGGATAGCGACCGGAAAAGGCGAGTTGCCAATCGCCTTGGGCCGG
Organism: uncultured Alphaproteobacteria bacterium; assembly: GCA_963713695.1. Taxonomy (GTDB): domain Bacteria; phylum Pseudomonadota; class Alphaproteobacteria; order Rhizobiales; family Beijerinckiaceae; genus Rhodoblastus. The sequence continues at coordinate 61,457 of CAVQMU010000006.1, read as the reverse complement.
TTGGTCGGCCATAAGATCGCAAACGCAGCGACGATCCATCGGACATGAAAATCGACGATTCTGGCCTGCCGACTGGGCTATGATGTCATAGGTTCCATGATAATCGCCGAGATCGATGACGAATCTGGTGTTGCTCGTGGGCGTTGCGCAAAGGGGCTGCAATGATTGCGGTTTGCACGCCGGGGGGTCGCCGGCGAGCGCGGCGCCATTCAACGCGGCGAGGCAGACGGCGAGAATTCCGATCTTGAAAGGAATCAGCATGCGGATGCTCCCATAAATTTGGCGGCAACGTCGCCCAACGGCAGTTTAATAATGCAAAACATAAAGCACCGCCGACGTCACGGCGGCGGGTTGAGGCGATGATTGTAGCAAGGTTAGAGCAGCCGCGTCATCCCGCTGGAGACGGCGCCTCCCTTCGCCCCTTGCGGGAGAAGGTGGCCGAAGGCCGGATGAGGGGGCGATTCCGCGCAACGAATGCTGAAGCAGCGGCGCAGCGGCTCCCCCTCATCCGTCTCGGCCTTCGGCCGATCAGCCAACTAAATTCAACCCGAAACTGTCAACTATCTAACCGGTCCGTTTTGTAAGCGACCTATCGGCTAGACACGCGGCGTCATTGTGGTGTTGCAGGAGAGATCGCTCTAATTATGCAATTGGTATCGTGTCATGTCTGGACGGCGCCCCTTGATCAAGGGGTTTTTCGAAGCGTTGTGAAAGTCTCGGGCGCGGTCATGTCTACGGCCTGTTTGCGCTGGGTTTTCCCGGCTGGCCCTGATGGATCGTCCGCTTGGCTCTTTGCCGCAATCACCGTAGCGCGCTCGCATTGGCGCCGACACGATATCTGGCTTCCGAGCCTTTCCGTTTTTTCACATCACTTCGTTGGCGCCCTCGATTCCTTGCCGCCGCGCGCCGCGCCGGCGGCCTCAGGCGGCGATGGGCTGACCCTCATAGACGCCGCCTCGGCTCATCAGCGCGAAGATGAGGCGGGCGAGCTTGTTGGCGAGCGCGACCGCCGTCAGCTTGAAGCCGTATTTTTCCGGCCTGCGCGCCAGCAGCGCCTTGGCCCAGTGGCGCAACGCGTCGTTATGGCCCTGACGGTGGCAAAGAATTCGAAGTCGCGCCGACCACCAGAAGTTTGCGCAAGTAGCGGTCGCCCATTTTGGTGATGCGCCCCAGTCGCTGCTTGCCGCCGGTCGAATGCTGGCGCGGCGTCAGGCCGAGAAAGGCCGCGAATTCGCGGCCATTGGCGAAAGCGCTCATATCCGGCGCGGTGGCGACGATGGCCGAAGCGATCACCGGCCCGACGCCGGGAATGGTCATCAGCCGCCGCGTTGCCGCATCCTTCTCCGCCGCGTCGGCCAGTTCGTCGTTGATCGCGCCGATGGTGTCGTCGAGCGAGTCGATCTGCTTCGCCAATGGCAAAAGCGCGGCCCGCACGCTTGTTGGAATGACGATTTCTCCATGTTCGTCGGCGCCCTCGTCGAGAAGCCGTTTCAGTTCATAGGCGTGTTGCGCGCCCTGCGCGGCGATAACGCCGATTTCGGCCAGATGGCCGCGCAGGGCGTTGAGCAGCGCAGTCCGTTGGCCAGAGAGCTGTTCGCGCACACGATGGCGCATCAGGGCAGCCTGGTTTTCGACCGAACGCACGGCGACGAAGCGCTGGCCCGGCCGCAGGGACGCTTCGCAGATCGCCGCCGCGTCCGCCGCGTCGTTCTTGCCGCGCCGCACATAAGGTTTGACGTGCGCCGCCGGGATCAGCCTGACCTCATGGCCCTGCGCGACTAGCAGCCGACCCCAGTGATGCGCCGAGGAACAGGCTTCCATCGCAACCACGCAGGGCGGCAAACGCGCGAAAAACTGCAACAGCGCGCCGCGCCGAATTTTTCGCGCCGCCACGATCTCGCCCGTCGCGTCGACCGCGTGAACCTGAAACACATTTTTCGCCAGATCGAGGCCAATGCGCGTGACTGAAGCCAAATTGTCGGTAGACTTGCTCATGGACGGCGCTCCATTCAATGGAAGTTTGCAACGACGACCATCTTGGCACACCGATGCCGATCCGGGGCGCCGTCCACCCCATCACCGTAATCTCCCGTAATCGCAGCTTGAAACGCCTCTTGCCCTCGCCGATACGTTTTCGTAACGTTTCGCCACATTTTAGAAAATTTTTCCGCGAGTTGGGGCTGTTGCATTTGGCATATGATTTGATGACGAGAGGATTTTGGCGACGAAACGTCGAGCCAGCGAAAGTCACACCGCCGGGAAGGGAAGGGCGACGAAACGTCGATTTACGATTGGCGAATTCGCATCATGTCATCGCGGGTCACTCACCGCTGTGACTCCGTAATTCACGACTCAACGCGCGTTCACGGGAGGTGGAGTTCCATGCGGCGCCAACATAACAGCCGTTACCCTGCAAAGCTCGTCCACGGCTTCGGAATATTGTGCTGCGGCATTGCCGCGAGCGCGTCCGCAAGTGAATGCGGTAGCGATCGGATACTCAGCGCCTATCTCGACCCGAGTATTCCAAGTTATGAAAATGGAAAGTCGCCTCCCACCGACCTCGAGCGCGTGCTCATGTTTGGTGGGTATAGTTGTCAGAACGGATATCTTCTACGCCAGAGCAATTGGACGAGTGTAGGACCACATGTAATATGTCCTATCGAGAAAACTCTTCCTGATACTCTGAGTTATAAAGCAAATAATCGTAATGTTATTAAATATCTAAACGAAAATAATTTTAAATGTGTTGAATCAAATAAATATATGCTAACATGTTATTATGCGTTTCGAGTCAAGGTGACGCCGAGGCATCCATTTACGGGCGATCGCATGAATCCTGATATTGAAACTACATATATAACCCAGGTATGTGTAGGCGTTATGCGATCAGATGACATCAGAGTCAACTTCTTTAGCTTGGTTAGGCAAATACCTGAATTTGCAAAGGAACCTCGGTAGACTTGCTCATGGACGGCGCTCCATTCAATGGAAGTTTGCAACGACGACCATCTTGGCACACCGATGCCGATCCGAGGCGCCGTCCACCCCATCACTGTAATTCCATTTTAATCAATGAAGGTATTTATTCGAAAAAATTGGGAGCGCCGATGGATCGTCGTTATAAAATATCAACAACGGAGTTCGTCGATTCGGAAACTGGAGCATCTCTTAGGGCTGCCAGTCAGTTAGGAGTTGATAATAGTCCAATTTATTATTATATTCCGTTCGATGGGGCTGATCCAATCAAGTTATACGCCATACGCGTTACATCAAAAGGCGATGAAATTAGGTCTGGGCGTGGCGTAGAAGGATATATTGTTGTTAGGTCTAAAATAGAGAAAGACTTATTGCATAGTTATATTGAATCTAACGATGTTAAAAATGTTTCTGTTTTTAGCGTAGCTTACTTATTTTCATTGATGTTAAATGAAATAAAATACAGAATAATTGGACGAAATAGCCTCAAATATATGTTAAGAATATTTATATCAGAAACGGATACCCAAAATTATATAGAAATAGCGAACTCTTGTGCGCAGTTGTATTCCAACTCAATCAAAATTGAGAATGATAAGAGGTTCGTTATTGCCTGCATAGATTCGATTACGCGATTACGGGGACATGATACGAATTGCATAATTAACCCGGTGCGCGCACGTCGGCGCGGAATTGGGGAATTCGTATCATGTCCCCGTAATCAAGCTCTCCTATTCGCTCTACCTCTGGCAGCAGCCGTTCTCCTTCTTCGACCATGTTCCGAAGCTTGTGAATCTCCTCGGCGTCATCGCCGTCAGCCTTGCCTCCTTCTACCTGCTCGAACGTCCGATGCGGCGGTTGCTGGTCGCTCAATTTGAAAGGCGCGTTGCCGCGCGCCCTTTGGCCGAGGTTGCGGAGCCCGCATGAGGGCTGATTTCCGGGGGCGATGCGTGATAGGAGTTTCCGCGAGGCGACGAAGCGCGAGGAGCCAGGTTGAGCGACCCCATCATCATCATCGGCGCGGGACAGGCGGGGCTGCAGGTCGCCGAGAGCTTGCGGACTGAGGGATTTGACGGCGGAATCGTCCTGCTTGCGGGCGAAAACCATCCGCCCTACCAGCGCCCGCCGCTGTCCAAGGCCTGGCTGCTGGGCGAAGTCCCCGAGGAACGGCTTTTCCTGCGCGGCGCGGAATTTTTTGCGGCCAAGAGGATCGACCTGCGGCTCGGATCCGCGGTCGTCGCGATAGATCGCGAGCGGGGCGCGATCGTCCTCGCCAATGGCGAAAAACTCGCCTATTCCGGGCTCGCGCTGGCGACGGGCGCGCGGGCGCGGCGGCCGGACCTTCCCGGCGCGGCGCTCGCTGGCGTTTGCGTTTTGCGCGACATGGAGGATGCAAAGGAGATTTCGCACCGTCTTGCGGAAGCCGAGCATGTCGTGGTCATCGGCGGCGGCTTCATCGGCCTCGAGGTCGCGGCGGCGGCGCGCAAGCGCGGGCGCAAGGTAAAACTCGTCGAGGCGCTCGACCGTCTCATGGCCCGCGCCGTCACGCCAAAAATTTCGCATTATTTTGCGCAGCTGCATCGGGCGAGGGGCGTGGATCTCGTCTTTTCCACCCAGGTCGCGGCGCTCGAAGGCGCCGATGGGCGAGTGAAAACCGTGGTCACTGCAAGCGGCGAAAAATTTCCCGCCGATCTCGTCGTTTTCGGCATCGGCGCGGTCGCCAACGATGAGCTGGCGGCTGCCGCCGGCCTTGAGGTTGCGCGCGGGATCGTGGTCGACGCCCTTGCCAGGACGACCGACGAAAAGATTGTCGCGGCTGGCGATTGCACGGTTTTGCGCCGCGACGACGGGAAAATATTGCGGTTCGAAAGCGTCCAGAATTCGGTGGAGCTGGGCAAGGCGGCGGCAGCGTCGCTGCTGCGGCGCGAAAGGCCCTTCGTCGCCGCGCCCTGGTTCTGGTCGGACCAGTATGACGCGAAATTGCAGATGGCCGGCCTGTCGGAAGGGTTTGACTGCTGCGTCGAACGGGTGACGGGCGAGGGGGCCTTTTCGCTCTACTGTTATCGTGGGGACCGCTTGATCGCGGTCGAATCCGTCAACCGCCCGGGCGAACATCTGCTCGCGCGCAAACTGCTCGACGCCGGCGTTTCGCCCGATCCGGCGCAAGCTGGCGATCCCGCCTGCGATCTGCGCGACTTGTTGCGCTGAAATCCTGCGGCGGCGCCGCGAATTGGCGACGCGGACGTCTCGCCCGATCCGAACGACTTGCGCGAATTGCTGCAATGCCGGCGAGCGGCTCGATGAGGCGCGCGATGCAACCTGGCGAGTGGTGGTAATCATATTTTTCGAGCGGTAGCTTGGCCTTGAGCATGCGACGATTCTGTCTGCGTGGGCGGTGCGGGCGCACTTTGATCTTTACGGGAGCGACAAATGACTGCTCAATTCGGCGTCAATTTTCATGGTCCCGACCATCAAGAAGTTTACGGCGCGAGTTTTACTTCCACTGACCTCACCAATGCTGCAGATCTTATGGCGCTACTGGCCAACGAAGGCGATCAGAGTGTCCGCATGGGACTCGATTGGTGGTCGTTTCAGCCGCCCACCCAACCCGGCCAACCCGCAATAACTGCGTTCAACCCGAATTCCGGAACCTTGTCGCAAAGCGCTTTCCTGACATACATTGAAGGAAGGTGGCCTAATTCTGGAGGTCTTGGGTATCAGAACGCGGCATATGAATATTCGTATTATTACGATGCCTATACAAACGGCATCAAGGTTGTCGCCTCCTTTGGCATCGTTCCGCCCTGGGCGCAGGTGACGACTCCCGGCAGTCAGGCGACCAACAACGACAATGCGGTCGCCAATGCCAATAATGTTGGGCAATTCATAGCGGATTTTGTCGTCTGGATGTCCTGGCAAAATCAGGGCATCCAGACGTTGGAAAACATACAGGGCATCCAGCTTTTCAACGAGGTCAATGAAGTCTACGCGTTTCCCGCCGCCTGGACGCAGGGCAACCTTTCGTCCATTCCGTACAATGCCTATTTCGATATTGTCGCCAGCGTAATGGATAATTATTATAACGCGTTGGCGTCCATCCACGTGCCGCTTTCCCTGGCGCCAAAAATCATCGCGCCCGATCTCGCCGGCTCCTATGATCCGGCCTTCTTCACTGCTCTGGCCAGTTATAACTACGCCACCGCCGTCAAAGACGGCGTCGTGACGACCAATGCGAATGTCTGGAATTCGAGCGGCCAGCTGGCGATTCAGGAAATCGATCTTCACCCTTATGGCCAGGCGATAACGGCTTGGGTTGATCCGACGACGTTGGCCGGGACTTCTACCAATAGCAGCGTTATATATAATTTGACCTACAACAGAACTATATTGCCGAACATGGATTTCATGACCTGGCGCGCCCTGGTCAACCGCGGCTCAGTTGCAAATCTGACGCTCTACTCGTCCGCGGGCGATCCTGCCGGCGATGCGTATTTTGACATGAACTCGGAAATTGGCGTCGAACGCACGATGGCTGATCTGTATCAGGCCGGCGACGTCAACGTTTCCGTGACGATGACCGAATTTGGCGCAGGCACGTATCTCGGCGATGGCCTCCTTGACAATACCGGGCAAGCCGATACGGCCACTTTCGCGAATCCCTACGAATATGGCGTCATCGCGCAGGGGCAATTGCTGACGCAGTCGATGGCCGACAATCTTCAGATGGTCGCGGTCATGGAGACAGTGGGTCTGATCCGGACATGGAGCTTTGTTACGGAAGCCGACGTCTACGAATTGTATGACGAAACCGAGCAAACCAATAATGCGGGGCCGACGACCGGTCCCTTGGCCACCTATGGTCTGGCCGATATTGTCAATGGCGTGACCGTTTATAAGCCGGCGGGTCTGGCTTACAATGCGTGGCTCCAGGGGCAGCAATATGACGCCGTTGCGAATGTGACGCTGACGTCACCCTCGAACACGCCGTTGAACGGTCTGGCGGCCGGCTTTGACGTTCATATCGCCAGCAGTTCCGGGGCCATGGGCTCCATTGCTCTCAACCACAACCAGCTCATTTTGTTGCGGGGGCCGAACGACAGTTATTTCAGTTACGCAGGCGGTCTGGGCGATCTCGTTGTCTACGCAGACAATTACAACACCACGCTGATCGGCGGCTCCGGCTATAACGAGCTTTACGGCGGGGCCGGCAACGATACGCTGATCGGCGGCTCCGGCTATAACCAGCTGGTGGGCGGCGCGGGCAACGATATTATGCAGGGCGGCGCTGCCGGCAACGAATATGTCTTTTCCGAATATGGCGTCAGCGGCAGCGGCAACAGTGGCCAGGACGAGATTGTCAATTTCAACCTCCTGAAGGACACGCTTACCATCGTCGGCGGCTATGCGACGCCGTTGATGCAGAATGTCGCGGGCGGTCTTTTGCTCACACTCGCCAACAATGGCGCGTCGGTATTCCTGAACAATATTTCTCAGGCGCAATTCGTCGCTGCTTTGAACGGGACCGCCAATCCCTACGTGATCCATGGACTGGACTCGCTCACGCAGGCCGTGAATGTCCAGAATGTTAGCAGCGGCGCGATCAGCTTGGCGTCGTCGAGCAATACTACTGTGAATGGCTCCAGCGACACCATCGCAGTCGCCCTCGGCGCCGATCTGACCGTGAACGGCAACACCAATACGATCAATGGCGCAAGCAACGACGTTCTGAGCGTGTTCGGCTTGTCGAATACGGTCAATGTTTCCGGGAGCAGTGACGTCGTGGTCGTGGGCGGCAACGCGAGCAACGAGAACCTGCTCGACACGGTCAACATGGCGAATGGCGGCTTCGTTTACGTGTCGGACAGTTCGCGAGTGCAAGTGAACGGCTCCAATCTGACGACGACGATCGGCAATTGGGACGCCTTGGGGATCAACGGCTCAAGCCTGACCGTCAACGCGACGGGAACCGGCGATGGCGTCTGGATCGGCGGCAACAGCGCCAATGAAAACTTGCTCGACACCGTCAATATTTCGAACGGCACGGTCTATCAGTACGACAGTTCGAGAATTCAGGTGAACGGCTCCAATCTGACGACGACGATCGGCAATTGGGACGCCCTGGGGATCAACGGCTCCGCCGACATCGTCAACGCGACCGGAACCGGCGATGGCGTCTGGATCGGCGGCAATGGCCAGGGCGCCACAAACGCCAATCTCGACACCGTCACGCTTTCGAATGGTACGGTTTATGTGTACGACAACACCAGGCTCATGGTGACCGGCTCGAATGTGACGGACGCCATTGGAAACAATGACTTGCTGGCCGCCTATGGCTCCTCCATCACCGTCAACGCGTCCGGAACCAACGATCAGGTCTATATCGGCGGCAACGGCGGCCAATACGTCGCTGGACGACGTCGTCAATTTCGCGAATGGCGGCACGCTTTACGAGCAAAGCAGCGCCAGGGTCAACTCTACGGCTCGAACGTGACGGCCAATATCGGCGCCTCCGACATTTTGGGCGCCTATGGCTCCGCCTTGACGGTCAATGCGTCCGGGACGGGCGACCAGGTCTACATTGGCAACAACGGCGAATTTTCGACCACAGCCAACGCCGACAACGTCAATTTTGCGAGTGGCGGGGCGATTTACGAGAACAACAACTCCAGGGTCGATTTCTATGGCTCGGGCGTGACGGCGACGATCGGAGCCAGCGACACCTTGGGCGCCTACGGCTCCGCCTTGACCGTCAATGCGTCGGGAACGGGCGACCTGGTCTATATCGGCAACAACGGCCAATTTTCGACCACCGCCAATGCGGACGAGGTCAATTTTGCGAGCGGCGGCTCCATCTACGAGAACGACAATTCCAGGGTCGATTTCTATGGCACTGGCGTGACGGCGACGATCGGCAACAACGAGACCCTGGGCGCCTATGGGTTTGGCTTGACCGTCAATGCGACGGGGACCAACGACCAGATCTATATTGGCAACAATGGCGCCAACACATCCCTTGACGACGTCGTCACCTTGGCGAACGGCGGCTCGGTTTACGAGAACGCCAATTCCAGGGTGGACGTCACCGGCTTCAATACGACGGCGACGCTCAGCGCCAACGATCTGTTCGGCCTTTACGGCGCAAATGACACGATCACCTTCGGCTCCGGCAATTCCGTCTGGCTCAATCCCGGAGTCGCCGGCGACAAGCTGATCTTCGGCGGCGCCACCGCCGCAAGCAAGGTCTACGCTTTCTCCAAGGGCGACATCATCAACCTGCTCGGGGGCACAGGCGGCTACACGAGCGCGGCGGCGGCCTTCAGCGCCCTCAAGACGGACGGCAGCGGCGGCTCGCTCCTTTCCCTCGGCGCCAACGGCTCCATCGACATCATCAGCATGGCCCCGGGCAGTCTCAGCGCGGCCAATTTCAAGATCGGGTGAGTTTGCGATAGAGACGAAGCCTCCTCTGCAAAGCTTCTCGTGCCAGACGAAGCAACCAGCTCCCCGGGGTCTGGTTGCTTTGTCTTTGCGCTGATCGCGATGCTCGACGATGACAGCGGGACGGACGCCAAGGCGCTGACCAGGAATGGCATGCGCGCGTTCGAAGCAGTGGCCAGGACGCCGCCTGCAATTTTTTGGATCAAGACGTTCGAGCAGGGCCAGCAGAGGTTTCCCGTCAAGTTAATCTGCCGCCTCCAAAATCGCCCCATTTTTGTCGCAATCCTGCAACAGCGTTGCAATATTGCAACTGTCCCTCGCCTCCGCTATCAATGGTCCGGCGCAAAAATTCGCGAGGGATTTGACGGCTGCGGACGCAGTCGTCAGGGCAAAAACGGGCGGAATGAATCTGGCGACCGACAAAAAGCTCGACGGCAAGAAATCGCGTCGCGGCGAGCGCCGATTGCTCCCCCGCGTGGGGCCTTTCGTCGTGGCCTTCGCCATCCTCTGCGCCATCGCGTCCTTTCTGATTTTCGCCGGCCTGACGCCGATCAATCCGACCGACGAGACCGTCTCGATCCTCTTCCTGGTCGATTTCGGCATCGTGCTGGTGCTGTTGGCGCTGGTGGCCTACGAGGCGTTCCTGCTGATCCGCGCCTGGCGCGCGAAAACGGCCGCGGCCGGGCTGCATATTCGTATCGTCGCGCTTTTCGCGATCATCGCCGCCGTGCCGACGCTGACCATGGCCATCGTCGGCTCGGTGACGCTCGACAAGATGCTCAATCCCGGCCTTCATGCGCGACGTGCGCGGCTTCATCATGGGCGACGACCGAGGCCGCCAACCTGTTCCGCGAGGACCAGTGCCGCTGGCTGTTGCAGGAAGCCCAGCTCACCGCCTCCGATCTCGATCGCGGCAAGCCGATGTTCGACGCCGACCGCGGCTTGTTCAAGGAGTTCTTCGGTTCGCGCGCGCATTTTCTCGGCTTTTCCGCCGCCGCCATGGTCAAGCGCGACGGAACCATCGTCGAGACAGGTCGATACCGGCGCCAGAATCTCCACGACCCCGTGGTCAAGCCGCAGGAGAGCGACTTCGAGGATTCCGCGAAAAACGAGCCGCTCTGCATGATCCTCAACCAGGGCAAGACCTTCGTCGCCCTGCGGCCGATGCCGGCCTTCGACGACACGTTTCTCTACGCCAGCCGTCCCGTCGATCCCTTCACCGTCGAGTTTCCCAAGCAGGCCAACGCGCTCGTCCAGCTTTTCGGCGCCTTCGAGACAGCATCGCCACGACGTCCAGCTCACCTTCGCCATCATGTTCGGGCTGCTCGCGGCGATCATGCTGCTTTCCGCTTCCTGGCTCGGCCTCGCCTTCACCAACGCCCTCGTCGGCCCGATCCGCCGGCTGATCGCCGCGACGGACCAGGTCTCCGCCGGCAATTTCTATGTGCAGGTGCCGGTGCGCGCCGCCGAGGGCGATCTCGCCCATCTCGGCGAGACCTTCAACAAGATGACTTCGGAATTGCGCCTGCAGCAGAACCGGCTGGTCGCCGCCAACCACCTGATGGACGAGCGCCGCGTCTTCACCGAGGCGGTGCTGTCGGGCGTGCCCGCCGCCGTGATCGGCGTCGGCGCGCGCGGCGACGTCACCGTGCTCAACCCTTCCGCGCGCGAGCTGATCGGCATGGGCGGCGTCGAGGCGGAGAAAGCCATTGGGCGGCCGCTCGCCGAAATCGTGCCGGAACTGGATGCGGCGCTGCTCGAAGCGCGCGGCCGGCCACGCCCGCATGACGCAAAAGCAGATCCTGCTCAGCCGCGACGGCCGCGAACGCACCTATAATGCGCGCATCACGCACGGGCCGCTCAACAGGGGCGAGCGCACCTTCGTCGCCACGCTCGACGACATGACCGATCTCGTCGCCGCGCAGCGCACCTCTGCCTGGGCCGACGTCGCCCGCCGCATCGCGCATGAGATCAAGAATCCGCTGACCCCGATCCAGCTTTCCGCCGAGCGGCTGAAGCGCAAGTACGGCAAGGTCATCACGGTGGACAAGGATATTTTCGACCAGTGCACCGACACGATCATCCGGCAGGTGGACGACATCAAGCGCATGGTCGACGAATTTTCGTCCTTTTCGCGCATGCCCAAGGCGCAGCTCGCGCCGGACGACCTCTCCGCCTGCGTCGAGCAGGTGCTTTTCTTGATGCGGGTCGGACATCCCGACATCAAGATCGAGGAGCGCGCTTCCGCCGGACCGCCTAGTCCTGCGCTTCGACCGGCGGCTGCTGTCGCAGGCGCTGACCAATGTCGTGAAAAACGCCGCCGAGGGCATAGCCGCGACCGACACGCCGGAAAATGCGTCCGAAAAACGCGCGCCGCAGATCAACGTGTCGTTGCGAGTCGAAGAGGGAACGGCGATCATCGACGTCGAGGACAACGGCAAGGGCTTTCCGCGTGAAAATCGGGCGCGGCTGCTTGAACCCTACATGACGACGCGGGCGGAGGGCACCGGCCTCGGCCTGCCAATCGTCGCCAAGATTTTGGAAGACCACGGCGGCGGCATCGAATTGCTCGATGCGGCTTCCGGCCAGGGCGCTCTTGTGCGCCTGCATTTTCCCGTCTCGCAGGTTTCGCCTGAAACCTCCGCGGCCGAGACCCGCGCGGCGAGCGCGCCAATCAGTTGCAAGACGCGCACGCTCCGCGTGCAAAGGACGAAGGTTGATCATGGCTAGCGATATTCTGATCGTCGACGACGAAGCCGACATTCGCGAACTCGTTTCCGGCATCCTCGAGGATGAGGGCTATTCGACGCGCACGGCGCGCAATTCCGACGAGGCGGTGGCGGCCATCGAAGCGCGCCGGCCGCACATGATCTTCCTCGACATCTGGATGCAGGGCTCGAAGCTCGACGGCCTGCAATTGCTCGAAGCCGTCAAGCGCGATCATCCGGCCCTGCCGGTTGTCATGATTTCCGGCCACGGCAATATCGAGACGGCGGTCACGGCGATCCGCCAGGGCGCCTATGACTTCATCGAAAAGCCCTTTAAAGCCGATCGTCTCGTTCTGGTCGCCGACAGGGCGCTCGAGACCTCGCGCCTGCGGCGCGAAGTCACCGAACTCAAGGCGCGGACGGTCGGCTCCAGCACGCTGGTCGGCCATTCCACGGCGCTCCAGCAATTGCGGCAGATGATCGACCGCGTCGCGCCGGCCAATTCCCGCATCCTCATCACCGGCGCGCCCGGCGTCGGCAAGGAGCTTGCCGCCCGCGCCATCCACGAGGCCTCGGCACGCGCCTCCGGCCCCTTCGTCGTCATCAACGCCGCCGCCATTTCCGCGGATACGATGGAGACAGAATTGTTCGGCGTCGAGGCGCGCGACGGGCGGCCCCGTAAAACCGGCGCGCTGGAGGAGGCGCATGGCGGCACGCTCTATATCGACGAAGTCGCCGACATGCCGCGGGAAACGCAGGCGAAGATCCTGCGCGTGCTCGTGGACCAGAATTTTACGCGCGTTGACGGCTCCGCCCGCGTGCATGTCGACGTCCGCGTGATCTCGTCCTCCGCCCGCGACCTGCCGCGCGCCATCGCGGAAGGCGCATTCCGCGAAGATCTTTTCCACCGCCTGTCGGTCGTGCCGGTGCGGGTGCCTTCGCTCTCGGAGCGGCGCGAGGACATTCCCGAATTGATCGAATTTTTCATGGACCAGCTCGCCGCCAATTCCGGCCTGCCCAAGCGCCGCATCGGCGACGACGCCATGGCGGTGCTGCAATCGCACGACTGGCCCGGCAACATCCGGCAATTGCGCAACAATATCGAGCGCCTGATGATCCTGACCGGCGGCGACACGGAGATCGAAGATCACCGCGGAAATGCTGCCGCAGGAGATTGGGGCGCTGGTGCCTTCGACGCCGAACGGCACGGGCGGCGAAAAGCTGATGAGCCTGCCGTTGCGGGAGGCGCGCGAAGTGTTCGAACGCGAATACCTCGTGGCGCAGATCAACCGTTTCGGCGGCAATATTTCTCGCACCGCGGAATTCATCGGCATGGAGCGCTCGGCGCTGCACAGGAAGCTGAAGTCGCTGGCGATCGATTGATTTGTGATTTGAGCCAGCCGCTGTCTGGTGGCAGCGTTTAATCCATAATCTCGATAAAGTTACTTCATTAAAGGCTCCGGGCATGGTTGCATGTCCCTCTGGCGGTCGATGCTCTCCTCGGGCCCGACCGCGCCGAAACGGAGGGACGCCATGTCAAAAATCTTGAGTGAAGTGCTCGCGGCCAACCAGTCCTACGCCCAGGCTTTTGGAGCCAAAGGCGATCTCGCCCTGCCGCCCGCAAGAAAATTCGCGATCCTCACCTGCATGGACGCGCGACTCGATCCCGCGAAATATGCCGGGCTCGCCGAAGGCGACGCGCATGTGATCCGCAACGCCGGGGGACGCGCCACCGACGACGCGATCCGGTCCCTGGTGATTTCGCACAAATTGCTTGGCACAAACGAGTGGTTTGTCATCCATCACACGAATTGCGGCATGGAATTGTTCGCCGAGGAAGTCATCGCCGACCTGCTCGAGGACGATCTCGGAACCGCATCCTTCGACGGCAAGAGCTGGAGGAATCCTCACCATCACGGGGGCCACGTCGCCGGGCATTTCATCAAGTGGCATACGATCAAGCATCAGGAGGCGAGCGTCATTCAGGATGTGCGCCGCATTCGTCAGCATCCGCTCGTGCCGCGGGAAATCCCCGTCTACGGCTTCATCTACGATGTCCGCACCGGCCGGCTCAATGAAGTGAAGGCGGCGCACGACGCCAAGGCGACGCGAGCGGCCTGAACCCTCAATCGATATCAGGCGCGAACGCGCTCGGAAGGGCCGCGGGATTTTGGAACCTTGGGCTGTCCCGTGCATTGCGCCTTAGCCAGACCAAGGGGAGCAGCTTGCCATGACTGTCAGACCCGATCCAACATTTTACCCGTCGCCGCGGATCGCGATGGAGGCGCCGCCGGAGAAACTGGCCTTCACCCTGATGTTAAGCCCGGGCGGCGAGAAGCCGGATGGCGTCGCGGTGGTCAATGTGGACCCGGCCTCCAGGAGTTACGGCAAGATCGTCAATTCGCTCTTCATGCCGAATGCCGGAGACGAGTTCCACCATTTCGGCTGGAACGCCTGTTCCGCGTCGCTCTCGCCATTGAGCGGCCATGCCTTCCTGGAGCGGCGCTATCTGATCATACCCGGCATCCGTTCGTCGCGGATCTATGTCATCGACGTCAAACACGCGCCGGACGAGATCAAGATTCGCAAGATCATCGAGCCCGAAGAGGTCTTCGCCAAGACCGGCTATTCGCGCCCGCACACGATCCATTGCGGTCCGGAGGGCATCTACGTCTCGACCCTGGGCGGCGGAGGCAAGGACGGCGCCGATGGGCCGCCAGGCATCTTCATCATGGATTGCGAAACCTTCGACGTGATCGGCCGCTACGAGATCGACCGCGGCGACCAGGAAAAGCATTACGACTTCTGGTGGAACCTGCCGCGCAACTACATGGTGTCGAGCGAATGGGGCCTGCCGCAGGCAATTCGAGAACGGCATCGTGCCCGAGGACCTGCTCGGCGGCAAATACGGCCACCGCCTGCATTTCTGGGACCTGCGGGCGCGCAAGCACGTGCAGACGATCGACCTCGGCGCGAACCACCAGATGGCGCTGGAGGTGCGGCCTGCGCATGATCCCGCGAAGGAATATGGCTTTTGCGGCGTCGTGGTCGACACGACCAATCTGGAAGGGTCGATCTGGACCTGGCGGCGGGGGCAGGACGGCAAGTTCGAGGCCAAGAAAACCATCACAATCCCGGCCGAGCCCGCCGATGCGGCGCTGCTGCCCGACCTGCTGAAAGGCTTTGGCGCCGTTCCCCCGCTCGTGACCGACATCGACCTCAGCCTCGACGACCGCTTCCTCTACGTGGCCTGCTGGGGCATTGGCGAAATGCGCCAGTATGACGTCAGCGACCCGATGAATCCCAGACTCGCAGGCTCCGTCCATCTTGGCGGCATCGTCCGGAAGACGGACCATCCCGGCGGCAAGCCCTTCAAGGGCGGACCGCAGATGGTGGAGATCAGCCGCGACGGCAAGCGCGTCTACTGGACGAACTCGCTCTACTCGACCTGGGACGACCAGTTCTATCCCGGCGGCGTTCCGGCGGCGATGGTGAAGGCCGATGTCGGCCCCGACGGCGGCCTGACCCTCGACGAAAACTTCCATGTCGAGTTCCCCGAGGGATACCGTTCGCACCAGATCCGCCTGGAAGGCGGCGACTGCTCCACCGACAGTTTTTGCTACCCCTCCGCCCGGTAGACGGCGATGCTCGAACTGCAATCGACGGCGGCCCTCTGGGGGGCCGTCGTTCTCTCGGGACTTTCCATGGCGCCAATCCGGGGATGGGCTGGCCCCTGGCCGTTTCCGCGGCGATGATCGAGCGCCGCAGCCGCGGCGATGCCCAAGGCCGTCGCAGCGCTTGGGGCGGGGCATTTCCTGGCGATGCTGGTCATCCTCGTTCCCTTCTCGATGATGACCGCGCTGGTCGCCTGGCAGCAGCAGATCCGCATCGCCTCGGGGGCGCTGGTGATCGGCTTCGGCGTGTTCCTGCTGGTCTGCCGGCGTCATCCCCGCTTCCTGGCGAGGGTGCCGCCGCACAGGCTGGCGCTTTGGTCCTTCCTGATCGCCACCGCCCACGGCGCTGCGCTGATGCTGGTTCCGATCTACCTCGGGGTCTGCGCCAGCGCCGATGTCTCCGCCGGCCATTCGGCTGCGGGGAAGCTCATGGGCTCCAGCGCGCTGCAGGCTGTGCTTGTCGCCGCGCTGCATACGCTGGCGATGGTCGCCGCCGGCGGAATCGCCGCTGCGGCTGTCTACTACTGGATGGGCCTCAAGGCGCTGACGAAGGGCTGGTTCAACCTCGACATGCTCTGGGCCGCGAGTCTCGTCGTCGTCGGCGGCCTCGCCATTGCCTTGGCCGCCTAGCAAGCTCTCAAAATCGCCAGACGCGCAGCCCGCATGGAATGCGCAGGCTATGGCTTGCGCGTTCTGGTATGATTTTTCGATGCGCAGAATTCGATCTCTTCCTGGGCTTTTTCAAACTCGGCGCCGTGGCTTTTGGCGGCACGGGACCTGTTACGCGCGCCATCATCGTCGATGACAGGCGCTGGCTCGACGACAAGGAATTCGCCGCCCTGCTCGGCTTGTGCCAGGCGCTGCCGGGCGCCAACACCTGCAATCTCGCGGTCATGCTGGGCGAACAATTCTTCGGCGCGAGCGGCGCGGTGATCGCGCTGTCAGGGCTGCTGCTGGCGCCGCTGGCCTTCCTCGTGGGCGTCGCGACGTTCTTCACGACCTTTTCCGGCAATCCCGATGTGCGCGCGGCCCTGTTCGGCGCGACGGCGGCCGGCGCCGGGCTCGCCCTGGGCACGGCCGTGAAGATGGCGCGCAAGCTGCCCGCCGATCCTGTCCTCGTTGCGCTGGCGGTCGCGACTTTCGCCGCCGCCGCGCTGCTGCGGCTGCCGTTGCCCGCGATCCTGGCCGTGCTGCTGCCCGCGGGCTTCCTGCTTTATGGAGCGCGCCGATGAAGGGGGATCTGCTTTACTCGATCTTCCTGCGCTTCGCGGGCATATCGCTGCTGGCGGTCGGCGGCGCGACGGCCGTTCTGCCCGAGGCGCAGCGCCAGATTGTCGGCGAGGCGCATTGGCTGACCAGCGCCCAATTCGCGGAAAACTTCGCCATAGCGCAGACGGCGCCCGGCCCCAATGTCATCGTCTTCTCGCTGTTCGGCTGGGAGCTCGCGGGGTTTCCGGGGCTTGTGGCCGCGACATCAGGCATCCTGCTGCCCGCGTCGCTGCTCGCCTTCGGCGTGGCGCGTCTCGTGCGCCGGGCCGGGGAGGCGGCCTGGCTTTCGCGGCTTAAAAAGGCGCTGACCCCGCTCGCCATTGGCCTGATGGCCGCCAACGGCTATCTTCTGGCCCGCGCCGCCGATTCCGGCGCGCTGGCGGTCTGCGTCACGCTTGGCGCGACGGGCTTTGTCGCATTTTCGTCGCGCAGCCCGCTCTGGGCCATGGGGGCAGGGGCGCTGCTGGCGGTTTTCGCGGGCCGGGCCGGCTGGATTTAGAATTTCCCGCCGCGACAGCGGTTGGGAGCGAATGCGGCGCCGAGCCAGCGCCCGCTGGGAAGCGGCAGGCAAACAAAAAAGGACTTCAATGAGCAGAGTCGCCTATGTGAACGGCCGCTATGTCCGCCACGCCGAGGCCGGCGTGTCGATTGACGACCGCGCCTTCCTGTTTGCGGACGGCATTTACGAAGTCATCGAGATCTTCGGCGGCAAGCTGATCGACGAAGCGGGGCATCTCGAACGGCTCGCCCGCTCGGCGCGCGAATTGCGGCTGGCCACGCCGGTGGGCGAGCGCGCCCTGCGCGTGATCCTGCGCGAAGCTCGTCGCCCGCAACCGCGTCCGCGACGGCCATGTCTACCTGCAGGTGACGAGGGGGTCTGCGCGGCGCGACCATTTCTTCCCCAGGCCGGGAACGCCGGCCACGCTTGTCGCGTTTGCCCACGCGGCCGATCGCGCGGCGGCGGAAACCAAGGCGCAGAAGGGGATCAAGGTGATCTCGCTGCCCGACATCCGGTGGAAGCGGCCTGACATCAAGAGCACCAGCCTCCTGCCCAACGTGCTGGCCAAGCAGCAGGCGAAGGACGCCGGCGCCTACGAGGCCTGGCTGGTGGACGAGAAGGGGTTTGTGACGGAGGGGTCGTCGAGCAACGCCTGGATCGTCGACGCCAATGGCGTGCTGGTCACCCGCCGCGCCAATTCGACGATTTTGCGCGGCATTACGCGCACGCGTCTCTTTGAAGTCGTCAAGGCGAGGGGCGGGTCGATCGAGGAGCGGCCTTTCACCCTGGCGGAAGCCAGGACGGCGCGCGAGGCCTTCATTACCGGCGCGACCACGCTGGTCATGCCGGTCGTGGCGCTCGACGGCGAGAAAATCGGCTCCGGCGCCCCCGGTCCCGTTACCCTCGCCCTGCGCAGCGCCTTTCACGATTTTGCGCCCGCAAGTGACTGAGTATGAACCTGTAAGTGATTGAAAACGCGTGATCTGACAAAACAACCTTAGAACGCCTAAAAGAAAATCTTGCCTATATCGAGCGCTTGAGACTCTAATAGGCAGTTCGTGTGCCTGAGGCGAGGGTGAATTGCGCGCGAAGCTGACCTCTGGCGCCAACGCGGGCGGCAGGGTTCCCTTAGCCAGGCGGGCGTCAATAAAAAAAGCGAAGTGGAAAAAATATGGCGGTCGAACGCACTCCCAATCTTCAGGACACATTTCTTAATTACGTTCGCAAAAACAAGATTCCCCTCACCATTTTCCTCGTGAACGGCGTGAAATTGCAGGGAGTCGTGAGCTGGTTCGATAATTTCTGCGTGCTGCTGCGTCGCGACGGCCACTCGCAATTGGTCTACAAGCACGCCATATCGACGATCATGCCGGGCCACCCGATCCAGATGTTCGACCCGGCGGAAGAGGCGCAGGACAAGTGACGCTTATCAATCCCGTGGATGTTTCGAGGGCGGCTTGAAGGGAATCGAGCCGTCCGAATCGGTTGCCGCGGCCCGCAAGCGCGGCGCGAAAACCCGCGTTTTCGTGATCGGCCCCTATCTGACCGAACGCGCCGCCGCCTATGCCGACAGCGGCAAGAGCCTGCGCTCGCAACAGGCGCGGCTCGACGAGGCGGAAGGGCTCGCCCGCGCCATCGATGTCGAGATCGTCGGGCGCGAAGTGGCGTTGCTGAGCCAGATTCGTCCCGCCACTTATCTCGGCAAGGGCAAGGTCGAGGATTTCGCCGCCAAGGTGAAGGAGCTGGAGGCAGAGCTTGTCGTGGTCGATTGCGGCCTCTCGCCTGTCCAGCAGCGCAATCTCGAAAAGGAATTCGGCGCCAAGGTCATCGACCGCACCGGCCTGATTCTCGAAATCTTCGGCGAGCGCGCCCGCACCCGCGAAGGCGCGCTGCAGGTCGAACTGGCGCATCTGACCTATCAGAAATCGCGACTCGTCCGTTCCTGGACCCATCTCGAGCGCCAGCGCGGCGGCTTCGGCTTCCTGGGCGGCCCCGGCGAAACCCAGATCGAGACCGACCGCCGCCTGATCCAGGAGCGCATGACGCGCATCGAGCTGGATCTTGAGAAGGTCAAGAAAACTCGCGGCCTGCACCGGAAGAGCCGGCGCGACGTTCCTTTCCCTGTCGTGGCGCTGGTCGGCTACACCAACGCCGGCAAATCGACGCTGTTCAACCTGCTGACCAAGGCGGAGGTCTTTGCGAAGGACCTGCTTTTCGCCACGCTCGACCCGACATTGCGCGTCGTAAAACTGCCGCATGGCGGAAAAATCATCCTGTCGGACACCGTTGGTTTCATTTCCGAACTGCCGCACATGCTTGTCTCCGCCTTTCGCGCGACGCTGGAAGAAGTGCTCGAGGCCGACGTGGTGCTGCATGTGCGCGACATCGCCCACGAGGACGCCGAAGCGCAGGGCGCCGACGTCGAGGATATCCTCGGCGAACTCGGCGTGGACGCGCATGATCACGATCGCCTGCTGGAGGTCTGGAACAAGCTCGACCTTTTGCCGGTCGAAGAGCGCGAACGGCTGAAGGCCAGCGCCGCGCTGCGTCCGGAAGGCGAGCGCGCCTGCGCCGTTTCCGCGATCAGCGGGGAGGGCGTGCGCGAACTGCTGCTGGCGATCGAGACGCGGCTGGCGCGGGGCAGGGTGCATCTGTCCGTGCCGATCGAGGCCAGCGACGGCGAAGGCCAGGCCTGGCTGCATTCGCACACCGAAGTGCTTGCTCGGCAGTCTGACGAGGACGGCGGGTCAAAATTCGAAATTCGCGTCGCGCCTGAACATCGCGACCGCGTGCTCAGGCGATTCCCGGAAGCGCGGCTGATGCCGCAAGAATAAAAATTCCTGGGCCGGGGTCATCCAATCTTAATCCAGGGTGAATTACACTTGTCGTGCGGAATTCGTACGAAAAGGCGGCTTTTTGTCGATGTAATCGCGGGAGCCCCGATGGATGAGTTGACGCAGGCCGATCCGTCCGGGACGTCAGCGCGACGGGGCGCAGATTTCTGGCTGATCGCCGTCGCCATTTCCGTCAATATCGCCGCCAGCGCGATCAAGATCGCTGTCGGCGCCCAGGCGCCCTTGTGGATCGACGAAACCTTTACGGGCGCATTCGCCGCAGAACCCAATCTGGGCGCGGTTTTTTACCAGATCCTGCATGATCAGAACGCCCCGGCCTATTATCTGGTCGCGCATTTCATGGCGCTGCATTTCGGCCTGTCCAATGCGGTGTTGCGCTTTCCGGCGTTGCTCTTCGGCGTCTGCGCTCCTTTCCTCTGTCTCTTGCCCACGCAATCCCTTGCGCGGCGCACGCGATGGATCTGGTTCGCACTATTGAGCCTCTGGTCGCCGACGCTGGCTTTTTCGCAAATGGCGCGCGGCTACACGTTGCTGTTCTGTTTTTGCATCGCCGCGACGATCGCCTATATCCGCATGCTGGACCGGCCGACCATCGGGCGGGCGGCGTTGTGGGCTGCTTGCGGCGGTCTGGCGATCGTCACGCATTATTTCGCGCTCGCCTTCATATTCGTGCAGGGCGTCGTCTATCTTGCAACGCGTCGTGAGCAGGCCGTGAGAACCTGGCCCGCGGCTTTGGCCTTTGTCCCGGTTTTTGCCTGGCTGCTGTTCCACATGAGCTGCATCCTGCAATTCGTCGGCGCCGGCCACGCCTGGTACGACCGGCTCGGCGGCGCGCAACTTGCTCTGATCTTCTTCATGTTTCTGGGCGGCGTGCCCTACGCCATCTTGACCGCGGCTCTGCTGCTGGCGGTATGGCGGTTCGCGCCCCGGCCCGGCTTGTCCCAGCCAAAGGCTAGCATTTCCGGCTCGTCCGCCGCAACGGCCGTGCTGGCGACGATCCTGGGACTGGCGCTGGTTCTCGTTATCGCCGCCGTCCGTCCCGTCCTGACGCCCCGCTACCTGTTCCCTTTCGCGCCCGGCGTTCTTCTCGGCATGGCCCTTTTGATGGAGCGCGCGCGCCTCGGCCTCTTTCGGGCGGCGCCTTTGCTGCTCGTCGCCACCTTCTCCTATTCGGCGTGGA
This sequence comes from uncultured Alphaproteobacteria bacterium, assembly GCA_963713695.1. Lineage (GTDB taxonomy): Bacteria > Pseudomonadota > Alphaproteobacteria > Rhizobiales > Beijerinckiaceae > Rhodoblastus. The sequence goes on along the minus strand of CAVQMU010000006.1, from coordinate 39,861 downwards.
CCTACGCCAGCACCCCCGCGCTTCAAGGCCGCACCATGAATTTTCAGGCGGCCAGCGACGATCTGATGGAGGCTCACGTCAAACGCCTGGCCTTTCTTTGGGACAATCCCGCCAATGCCGTCGAGGATGTTTCGCAACTCCAGAAAACCGGCGGATTTTTCTTCAGGCGCCGGGGCGTCGATGTCGACGTGCGGCCGTTGCGACTGCAACCCGGCGAGGATCCTAATCTCAGCTTGCTCAAGGCCGCCAGCGGCAAGGACGCCGGCATATTATGGCTCTACGATCTCGGCATCCACGACACGGCGGCGCTGAAATTCCCGGCCCGGCTTCAACAAATCGATCCGAGCTGGCGTTGCCGCAATTACGGCGATGAGCGACTGGGCGTCGTCGCCTGCGTGAAGGCCGGGCAAGCCGGATAGCGCTCCCTGGACCCCTCCCGAAATGGCGTCGGTTACGCAATCTTTACCAAGGTTACGTTAAAGCTACTGGCGCGTATCCGTCCCGCGGAATCAGTGCGCGAAAAACCGCCGATGCGCCACTCGGAGGCCGAATGGAAAAATCGACCCAGCATCGTCCCGCCCTCTCAGTCGTCGCGCCCTGTTATAACGAACAGGAGGGATTGCCGGCCTTTCTCGAGCGGATGGTCGCGGCCTGCCGCGATTTTGCCGGCGGCTCCTATGAAATCATTCTCGTCAACGACGGCTCGGCGGACGCCACATGGCCCTGCATCCAGGCGCTCAGCCTCGTCAATCCGGGCGTTGTCGGCGTCAATCTCTCGCGCAATCACGGGCACCAGATGGCGGTCACCGCCGGGTTGAGCATCGCGCGGGGCGAGCGCGTTCTCGTGATCGACGCCGACTTGCAGGATCCCCCGGAATTGCTCGGCGCGATGATGAATCGCATGAACGAGGGATTCGACGTCGTCTACGCGCGCCGCAAGGCCCGCGCCGGCGAGACAATGATCAAGCGAGGCATGGCCTTTCTCTTCTACCGCCTGCTCGACAAGCTCTCCAATGTGAAGATACCCGTCGACACCGGCGACTTCCGCCTGATGACGCGGCGCATGGTCGACCGGCTCAACGCAATGCCCGAACAGGATCGTTTTTTGCGCGGCATGGTGGCCTGGCTCGGCGGGATGCAGACGGAAGTGCTTTATGACCGCGATCCGCGTTTTGCGGGCGCGAGCGGTTATGACGCCGGGAAAATGATCAAGCTCGCGCTGGCGGGGCTGACGAGCTTTTCGACCGCGCCCTTGAGGCTCGCGGGCATCATGACTCTCGGGGGCGTCGCCTTCGGCGGCCTGGTCGGGCTTTACGTCCTTGCCGGACTGATCTGGGGCAAGGTCGCCCCCGGCTGGACCAGCCTTGCGCTGATCGTCGCCATTTTCTCCACCGCGCAACTCGCGTCGCTGGCCGTTCTCAGCGTCTATGTCGGCCGCATCTTCACCCAGGTGAAGAACAGGCCGCTCTATCTCATTGACCAGATGGTGAAATCCGAGGCGAGCGTCGGCCTCGCCACGCCGGCGCCGCTTGACGGCCAGCCGGCGGCGCCGAAGGTCGAAACCTGCGGGGATCGCGCCGTTGCTTGAAGCCGAATTCGACAAGTTCGCCGACGAATACAACGAGGCGCATATCCGCAATCTCGCCATCACCGGCGACAGGCCCGAGCATTTCGCCGAGTTCAAGGCCAAGGAGTTGCGCCGCGCGATCAAGCGCCTGGGCGTTGGGGAGCCGCGAACCATCCTCGATTTCGGCTCGGGCATAGGCGCTTCGCTGCCGCATCTGGCCAAGGCGTTTCCCTCTTCCGCCCTCACCGCCTTCGACGTGTCCCAGCGCAGCCTCGACATCGCGCGCGCGCGCTTTCCCGATTGCGCGACTTTCGTCCACGGCGCCGGCCTCGACGCTTTGGGGGATGCGAAATTCGACGTCGTTTTCGCGGCTTGCGTCTTTCACCACATACCCCATGACATGCATGTCAGCCTATTCCGGCAGCTCGGCGCGCGCCTTGCGCCCGACGGGCTGATGATCGTGTTCGAACACAACCCGTTCAATCCGGTGACGCGCTACATCGTCGCGACTTGCCCCTTTGACGAGAACGCCGAATTGATCCGCGCCAGCGCGCTGGCGGCGACGCAGCGGGCGGCCGGTTTTTCACGCGTCGAAAAGCGCTATACCGGGTTTTTCCCAAATGCGCTCGCGGCGTTGCGCCCGCTGGAGGATCGGCTCTCGGGACTGCCGATCGGCGCGCAATATTACACCTTGGCGCGGGCCTGATCGCTTCCGGATTTAGCCGGCGATGGGCGAGTTTTGTTCGCCGGAATGCATCTGGCTCAGCTGAACGGCAAAGACGAAATTTCAATGCCGCCTGGACCGCGCGCGGCGCTTCCGCGTTAGTCTGGCTGGGCTTCTCGACGCAGTCGTCAGCGCGACGATGCGCCGAGCGAGAAGGAGCATTTTCATGTCCAAACTTGCCGCCTGGCAGCCGCATGCGCTCGCCGTCTTGCGGATCATGGCCGCCTTGCTTTTTATCGAGCACGGTCTGATGAAGCTTATGCATTTTCCGGCGCCCCAGCCCGGCGTTCCGGATCCGCTGCCGACGCTGCTGCTCGCCGCCGCGATCATCGAAGTCGTTGGCGGCGCGTTGATCGCTGTGGGCCTGCTCACGCGCGTCGCCGCTTTTCTCTGCTCCGGCGAAATGGCCGCGGGCTATTTCCTGGTTCACGCGCCGAAAAGCTTTTGGCCGGCGCTCAACCAGGGCGACGCCGCCATCCTTTTCAGCTTCATCTTCCTGTACTTCGTCTTCGCGGGGCCGGGCGCCTGGAGCCTCGACGCGATGCTGCGCAAATCGTCATCCTCGGCTCGGCAGCCCGACGGAGCCGAGTTGGTTCGATAGGCGCCGGTCAACGACGATGCAGGTCAGGCGGTCTTTTCCACGCGCGGCATTTCGAGCTTCGCGACAAAGCCGCCGGCCGCCCAGCCGACGAGCGAGCCAGCCAGGATGTCGCTGAGAAAGTGATAATCGGCGCCGATCAGGCCCGCAGCCACGACACTGGGCAAAATCGCGCAAAGCGGACGCAGGCGCGGCGTGAGCGTCCAGAGGCAGCCGCAGGCGGCGCAGGCCACGAGCATGTGGCCGGAAGGAAAGGACGCCCATCCCGCGCCGCCGTGAAAGGGCTGGAAATCGAAGGCGCCGTCGCGGATGAAGGAGGGATTGCCGCAGGTCCAGGTTTCCGGCCACGTCCGGCCAAACGCAAGTTTCAACACGTCCTTGAGGCCGATGCCGAGGAAGGTGGCGAGCGAGACGCGCAACACGACGGCGCCGATCGCGCCGAAGGCGATTTTGCGGAAGGCGCGGTAAAAACTCCAGGCGAGGCCAAGGCTCGCCAAAACTTCGACGGGTATGACGAGGCGGGTCGGCAGGGCGAAGGACGCGCGCATGTCCTGCGCATGGGCATGGACAAAGGCGCTTAAGGGCCGGTCGGCGAAGAGGATGCTCAGCGGTATCGCGCAGAGCAGGACGAGCGTCGCAAACAGGACGGCGCCGGGCTTTCGGTCGGGCTGCATGAATTCCTCCGCAATGGCGCAGCAATTAAAGCATTTTCGAGCGAAGTGGATTCCGGTTCGCGTTAAGACCCGAAGGGCCGCGTTAGCGAATATGCGTGAAAACAAAAAACTAGATCCTGTTCGGTGAACTCCGGTTCACCGAACAGGATCTAGCCGGCCATTGCGACAGTTTTATCCAACAATTTATCCAGCAATTTCAGCCGGGCGCGAGCAGCTTTTCGCCCGGCGATTGGCGAAAAGGCCAAGCGCGCCAAATCCGGCAAGCATCATGGCCCAGCTTGACGGCTCAGGAACGGCAGAGGTCGCGAGCGTATAATCGATACTGCCGGACCAGGTGCGATCGGCCAGCAATGCGTTGAACGGGGCGTATCCCTTGAAGCCGCCATAATTCCCCGTGCCGCCGGTGAACGACAAGTCGGCGTTGGAATAGGTGGCGATCCCGTTAGTGTAAGATTGCTCGCCCTTGTTGCCCGTCTCGCCGTAGTCGAAAACATAGATGCCGTCGGTCTGGCCCGCGCCGATCGTCAGGCCGCCGACGTCGAGCGTGGCGATTCCGCCGGTGGTGACGCCGGACCCGAGCAGCGTCCAGTCGCTCGCGATGCTTTCGAAGCCGGAATAGGTTCCGGTCTTGTACCAGACCGACCATTCGCCCGCGTTGCCGTCGACGACAAAGTTCTGGATGGTGATGGCGTTGATCGCCGTCAGATCGAAGTAGAGGCCGGACATTCCCCAATTGTTTACGCTCAGATCCGTCGTCAGCGTGCCCGCCATGACGGGATCGGCGAGGCCGATGAGGAGGGCCGTACCGGCAAGGAAGGATTTGAGCTGTGACATGCCGACTCCCGAGGTGCGATTCCAAGGGGAATCGGGAAAACCTTGGGAAGATTAATGTTCAAACGATTACGCTGGGTTAACCGCCGACCATCGCTTCGTATTCGGAAGAAAGCTCCAGCCATTCCTCTTCCGCCGCCGCCAGCGCCTTCTCCAGTTCCGCGCGCTGCTGCGACAGCTTTACGGCTTCCGCGGGATTGCGCTCGAAGGCGCGGGGGTCGGCGAGCGTCAGGTCGACGCGGGCGATGAGGCCGGTGAAGCGCGCCATTTTCTCCTCCGCCGCCTGCACTTTTTTCGCCAGCGGCGCGGCTTCCTTGCGGGCGCGGGCGGCGTCGCGGCGCTGGTCCGCGGAATTTTGCGGCGAGGCCTCGCGCTCGCGCTTTTTCGCCGAGCTTTTCGCGGCGTCGAGCACGAGTTTGCGATAATCCTGCATGTCCCCGTCAAAAGCCTGCACGCGGCCGTCGGCGACCAGCCAGAGCCGGTCGGCGCAGGCTTCCAGCAGATATTGATCGTGCGAGACGAGAATGACCGCGCCGGCGTAATCGTTGATCGCCTCGATCAGCGCGGCGCGGCTGTCGATGTCCAGATGGTTGGTCGGCTCGTCGAGAATGAGCAGGTGCGGGCCGTTGAACGTGGCGAGGCCCATCAGCAGCCGCGCTTTTTCGCCGCCGGAGAGATTGGCGACCCTCGTGTCGGCCTTCACATTGGGAAAGCCGATCTGCGCGGCGCGGGCGCGGATTTTCGCCTCGGGCGCGTCGAGCATCAGCCGCTGGATCGCCAGATAGGGCGTGTCCTGCTCGTTGAGATCGTCGACCTGATGCTGGGCGAAAAAACCGGATTCGAGTTTGGTCGATTTTTTCAGCACGCCCGACATGGGCTCGAGCCGTCCGCCGAGCAGCTTGGCGAAAGTCGATTTGCCGTTGCCGTTCGAACCGAGCAGGCCGATGCGGTCGTCGTTCGACAGGCTCAGGCTGAGCTTTGAGAGCACCACCCGGTCGCCATAGCCGACCGAAACATTCTCCATCGCGATGATTGGCGGCGACAGCGGCTTTTCGGGCGAGGGCAGGGCGAAGGGCAGGATGTCCTCGTCGACGAGCGCCGAGGCCGGCTCCATCTTTTCGAGCATTTTCAAACGCGATTGCGCCTGCCGCGCCTTGGTCGCCTTGGCGCGGAAGCGGTCAACGAATTCCTGCAGATGGGCGCGTTTTTCTTCCTGCTTCTTCAGGAATTTCGCCTGCAGCATCCGGGCTTCCGCACGCTGGCGGGCGAAGCCGGAATAATTGCCCTTGTAGAGCTGGAGTTTTCCACGGTCGAGATGGACGATGTGGTCGCAGACGTCGTTGAGGAGATCGCGGTCATGGCTGATGACGACGATGGTCGCGGGATAGCGGGTCAGATAGTCGATGAGCCAGAGAGCGCCTTCGAGATCGAGGTAGTTGGTCGGCTCGTCGAGCAGCAGCAGGTCGGGCGCCGAAAACAGCACGGCGGCCAGCGCCACGCGCATCCGCCATCCCCCGGAAAACTCTTTCAGCGCGCGATTTTGGGCGGCTTCGTCAAAGCCAAGGCCCGAAAGAATTTCCGCCGCGCGGGCCGGCGCGGCGTGGGCGTCGATATCGGCGAGGCGCGTGTGGATTTCGGCGATGCGGTGCGGATCAGTCGCAACCTCCGCCTCTTCCAGCAGGTCGGTGCGCTCGACGTCGGCGGCGAGCACGAAATCGACGAGCTTGCCGTCGCCTCCGGGCGCTTCCTGTTCGACTCGTCCGATGCGCGCGCCGCGTGGGATCGAGATGTCGCCCCCCTCGGCCGCAATCTCGTTGCAGACCAGCCGGAACAGAGTGGTCTTTCCAGCGCCGTTGCGCCCGACGAAGCCGACCCGCGCCCGCTCCGGCAGGATGACGCTGGCGGAATCGAACAGAAGGCGCGGCCCGAGCCGGTAGGTGAGATCGGTGACTTGCAGCATGGAGGCCTTTTTGCGCGCGGCGGCGGCAATGGCAAGAGTTTTCCGTCCGGTCGGAGCATAGCGTAAGCTAAGCCATTGAAATAAATCTTTTAACAACGGCTTTCATCTCTTGCTGCGTCTGTTGGCGGCGGCCTACAACCTCTGGGGCGCCATTGCGCCGGTTACGACCTCTGGGAGCATGAGATGAAGACTGCCTTCAAATCGACCGGAAACGTCGTTCTTCCCGCGCCCGCGCCGGGGCCATCGGAGGCGCGGAGCCCAAGGCTCTGAAATGACGGTTCCCACTGACAAGGCGTCGTCGCAGGGCGATGGCCTGGACGCTGGCGCCAACGTTCGAACCGCGCCTGACGACGTTCGCCTGGAAACAACGACGCAGGAAATTTTGTCGGGCGCGCTGAGGCGCGCCGACGTCGTCAACCATCGCGAACTCGCGCAATCCATCGCGCCGCTGTTGACGGCCGCCCTGCGCAAGGAAATCGGCGCCGTGCCGAGCGCGCCCGGGGACGCCCCGGCGCCGGCAAGCCGCGCCAGCCTGCGGACTCGCGCCTTCGCCTGGCGAGACAAGCTCGCGGCGCCCGACTGGCGGCAATCCTGGCGTTTGCGCGCGCGCAGCCTGATGATCGGCCAGCCCGTCGCGGATATACAGCGCGAACTCGAGCAGAGGCCGAAGCTGCGCAGCCTCCAGACGATCGAACGCGCGACCGGCCGCGTGATCGCGCGCTGGCGGGCCGAAGGCCTGTCGGCGGAGCTGACGACCAATTTGATCGCGGCGATCAGGGCGTTCGTCGCCAAGGAATTCGCCAGTCCGCACGACGAATCGCGGGTGATGAACTTTCGCAGCAGCCGGGTTCTCCTGCGCGCGTCCGAATCCCTCGTCGTCGCAGCGGAATACGCCAGCGACCCGCATCCCGAGGACAAGGCGCGCATGGACCGCGCCTTGCAGGCGCTGTTGCGGAACGACGAGGCGGCGCCGGACGATCGCCAGCTGGCGAGGATCGCGGCCGGGCCGACACATTTGCCGGTCGCGCGGGCCCCTCTCGCATGGGCCTTGGCCGCCGCCCTGCTGTTCCTGGCCATCGCCGCCGCGTTCACGCTCTACCGGCGCGACGATCCCTGGGACAAGAGATTGCAGGACGCGCTCGCATCGGAAAGGGAAGCGCAGCCCTCGCTCGCCGACTGGCCGCTCAATCTCTCGCTGGACAAGGACGCCGGCGTCGCCACGCTGAGCGGCTTCGCGCCGGCGAAGGCCGATCTTGACGCCGTGTCGCGCGCCCTCGAGGCGGCGGATCCGCGCTATCGCCTGCAAATGCGGGTGACGCGGTTGGAGACCGCGGCTGCCGCCACCGCCCGGGAGGCGCAGCTGACCGAACGCATGACGGCGCTGGCGGAACAGGCGCACGCCACGCAGGGCCGCCTCGAAGAGCTGCAGAAATGGCAGGCGGACCGGCAGGCCGAGCATGACTCGCCCACGGCGCAGCTGGAGCGTCTCGCGAGCAGTACGGTGATCCGCTTCGGCGACGAGGACGATTTCCTCGATGCGGAGCAGGCGCGCCGCGACCTTGTGGCGCTGGCCTGGGCGTTGAAGGCGTCCGGCGGGAGCCTGCGCGTGGTCGGCTACACGGATTCGCACGGCTCGGCGCCGATGAACCGGCATCTGTCGCGGATCCGCGCCAAGGCGGTCATCGACGCGCTTGTGGGCGAGGGCGTCGAAGCGGAAAAGCTTGTCGCCGTTGGGCGCGCGGCGGAGGCGCCGATCGCGGGCGAGAGCGGCGCCGACCGCCGTCGCAACCGGCGCGTGATCTTCGAACTGCTTGGCGCCGGCGAACAGGAGCCTTGAAGCCGATCCAGTCAGCCCCGCCCGCGGTAGGGCGGCACGCCCTGGTCGGGCAGCCAGAGGTTCTTCGGCGGCTCGCCCGTCTGGTAGAACACGTCGATCGGCATGCCCCCCCTGGGATACCAGTAGCCGCCGATGCGCAGCCAGCGCGGCGAAAGCGTGGCGACAAGATCCTTGGCGATGCGGATCGTGCAGGCCTCGTGAAAGGCCCCGTGGTTACGAAACGAAGTGAGGTAAAGCTTTAAAGACTTTGATTCAACGAGATATTTATCTGGAACATAATCGATCGTCAGGTGGGCGAAATCCGGCTGTCCCGTCACGGGACAGAGCGAAGTGAATTCCGGCTGGGTGAAGCGCGCGACATAATCGACGTCAGGATGCGGATTTTCCACGCGGTCGAGTTGCGCTTCATCCGGGTTTTGCGGCGTCGCCGCCTTTTCGCCGAGCAGGCCGGCGCCGTCATGTGTCCTGACCATGGTTTCCCCCGGATTCCTCTCCGAGGCCCGATTTACGCGCCAACTTGCGCCCCGGCAAGGCGGCGCGACCGTTGAAAAGCGTGGCTGCGGCCTTTAGCCATCTTTTTTATTTCATTCATCCGGCGTAGAAACCGCCATCTGTCGCCCGAGGGCGTTACTTGAGGGGAGCCGCATGACTGAGATTATCGACATTGTCGCCCGTGAAATCCTGGATTCGCGCGGCAATCCCACAGTCGAAGTCGACGTGACGCTGGAAGACGGCTCCTTCGGCCGCGCCGCGGTGCCGTCGGGCGCCTCCACCGGCACGCGCGAGGCGGTCGAGTTGCGCGACGGCGACAAGGCTCGCTACGGCGGCAAGGGCGTGCTCAAGGCGGTGGAATCGGTCAATGGCGAGATTTTCGACGCCATTTCCGGCTTTGACGCCGAGGACCAGGTCCATATCGACGAGGCGATGATCGAGCTTGACGGAACCGCCAACAAGGAGCGTCTCGGCGCCAACGCCATTCTCGGCGTCTCCATGGCGGTGGCCAAGGCCGCGGCCGACGCCTCGGGCCTGCCGCTCTATCGTTACATCGGCGGCACGCAGGCGCGCGTGCTGCCGACGCCCATGATGAACATCATCAACGGCGGCGCCCATGCCGACAATCCCATCGATTTCCAGGAATTCATGATCATCCCGCTGGGCGCGGATTCGATCCGTGAAGCGGTGCGCTGGGGCGCGGAAGTGTTCCACGGCCTGAAGTCGGCGCTGAAAAAAGCCGGGCAGAACACCAATGTCGGCGACGAAGGCGGTTTTGCGCCGAACCTGCCGTCCGCCGAAGCGGCTCTGGATTTCGTCGTCAAGGCGATCGAGACGGCCGGCTTCAAGCCCGGGCAGGACATCGCCATCGGCCTCGACGCCGCGGCCAGCGAATTCTTCAAGGACGGCGCCTACCATTACGAAGGCGAGGGCAAGGTCCGCTCGATCCAGCAGCAGGCGGAATACCTCGCCAAACTCGCCGCCGCCTATCCGATCGTCAGCATCGAGGACGGCAATGCGGAAGGCGACTGGGACGGCTGGAAGATCACCACGGATTTGCTCGGCAAGAAGGTCCAGATCGTCGGCGACGACATTTTCGTCACCAATGTGAAAATCCTGAGCGAGGGCATCAAGAAGGGCATCGCCAATTCGGTGCTGATCAAGGTCAACCAGATCGGCACGCTGACCGAGACGCTCGCCGCCGTCGAAATGGCGCACCGCGCCGGCTATACGGCGGTGATGTCGCATCGTTCCGGCGAGACGGAGGACGCGACCATCGCCGATCTCGCGGTCGCCACCAATTGCGGGCAGATCAAGACCGGCTCGCTCTGCCGCTCCGACCGGCTGGCCAAGTACAACCAGCTCATCCGCATTGAGGAAGAGCTCGGCAAGCAGGCGGTCTTTGCGGGACGTTCGGCGCTCAAGGCGCTGGCCTGACACGCCTTTCGGCGGATGTCGGGGCTGAAACCCCGACGTCCGGCGTACCCCGCCCGCTCGCCCGGCCGAGGCGGAGTTGGGTGAAAACCGATAGCCGAATGGAGATGACTGGAGAGGGAAACGACCTTCATCCAGTTCCCTAGCGGTTTATCACAAAAGGTTGAATTTGTAGGCGTTTGAGCCCTGAGCGCTGCGGCGGCCTCTTGCAGGCCTCCGTCGCCGATCACGAAAATTCACTGTAACGAATTGATTTTACGTCGAGAATCGCGCCGTTCGTCCAGCCCGCGCGGCGCGGGCGCTTGAAGACCAGCTCAAGCTTTTACGGGCTTTTACGGATAAGCCTACGTATAATTCGGGTATTCCTTTTAATGATGCATCAACGTAAATTGTGACCTGCCGACGCGGCGAGGGTAAGGAATAAGGCGATCTGACGTGAATATTTAGGCATATACGTCAAATGGCTATCTAACCAAGTATAGCATCTACTCCATTTTGATAAAGCCTCGCCATCGGATTTCGCGGAAGGCTATGCTGCAGAGTGTTTGTTGCAGCGTACCGCGCGTCATTGTTCATGAGTGGATTAGGAGGGTCGTAAATGCCTCAAGTCAATCAACCGGGATGCGATGTAGCGGGGAAGGCATTCGCTTCGGTGAATCATGGCGATATCGATCATGAAGATCCGGTCCCCGGTGGTGTCGAAAGCGCCGCCTCAACATCGGTTGCGCCGCAGACCATCCTGATCGTCGAGCGCAACGCCTTCCTTCGCGACTGCCTTGTTCGCAGCACGGCGCATCATTGGTCCGGCCTTGTCGCCGGCTGTGCAAGTCTGACCGATTTCGCGCAAGCCGCGTCCAATGCGCGGTCCACGGTAGTCCTGCTTTCGGTGCTTTCCCTCAACGAAGATGAAGCCGACGCCGAAATGGCGATGCTGGCCGCGATCGAACCGCCCGTGCGATCCATGATCCTGGCGCGCACCGACGATCTCAACGAGGCGCTGGCGGCGCTGGGGCAGGGCGCCAACGGTTATATTTCAATGAGCGCCGGCTTCGAAGTCTTCGTCCAGGCGCTGCGCTTCGTCGGAGCCGGAGGCACCTATGTCCCGGCGCAGTGCCTGCTCGCGGCCAGGCAGACGTCGGCCTCCACGCCCGAGGCGCCGGCCGCCAGCGGCATCACGAGCCGCGAACTTGCGGTGATCCAGGCAATCCGCCAGGGCAAGCCCAACAAGGTGATCGCCTACGAACTCAACATGTGCGAAAGCACCGTGAAAGTTCATGTGCGGCATATCATGAAGAAGCTGCAGGCCCGCAATCGCACCGACGTGGCGATCAAGGGCGCGGACCTCGCCACCGCCTCGGCGAGGGCCGCATCAGCTCAATCCCCGCTGCAACGCGCAGCGCCGGCGCGGATCGACATCGCCCGGCAATAAACGCGGCGATCGCGCCTTCTGGAAAAATCGAAGCCCGATCCGATGCAACGGGTCGGGCGAGTCCGTCTCATTCCCCCGCGCGGCGCGGTCAGAGCGCGCCGAAGCGATGCAGGACGATCGCTGTCTGTTCCGGGAAGGCATAGGCGGTCGCGAACGCGAGCGCCATCGCCAGACCTATGTACAGGCGGTAGGGCGTCGGCGCGTCTTGCTGCAGGACACGCCTGGATGTTTCATCGGCTCTGGAGACGCCGCCACGTCTGCGGCGGGCGGCGATGCTGGCGGCGTAATGGTTCTCGATGGAAAATCCCAGATTTGACATCGGCGGTGTCCCCGTTTGACGCTTTGGGCCGCCGTTTGTCCCAGAATGGAGCAGCAAGGTCGGCCTCGACGATAGGGTCTCAACAACCGTGCCAATGTGAGTCTCCCGTTTTTTTGAGCTGAATCTTAACCGCCGTCTAACCTTATGCGGCGAAAATGCCCGCATGATCGTTCGTACGCGTCTCGCCTCCATCCTGCTTCCGCTCGCCTTCCACGCCCTTGCGGCGGCCGTGGGGGGCTTTTTCGTCTGGCACGCCTTCCACGGCGAGCGCGGCATCGAGGCCGATCTCGCCTATCGCGGCCAGATGTCGGAAATCGAGGCGAAGCTCACGGTCGTGCGGGCCGAAAAGGCCGTCTGGCGCAAGCGTATCGACCTGCTGCGCGGTCCGGAAATCGATCGGGACCTGCTGGACGAGGAGGCGCGCAACCTGCTCAATCGCGTCAACAAGACGGATCTGATGGTCTTCCTGCCCAAATCCCCGTCGGACGCCGCTGCGCCCTCCAGCAGGAATTAGGATCAATACAGGCCGCCGTCTCGCTTTTTCCCCGCCTTCAGGCTAATTTTGCGGAGGCTTTCGCCCGGCGATTCTTCGCGCGAAAGGCTCGGGCCCCCCGGAGGCAAAATGGCGGTCGCTTCGACTTCGCCTGAAGCAGGCGACAATTTCCGTCTGGCGGATTTCCTTGGCGCGGGCGATGAGCTTTCGCTCTATCGCGCCATGCTGCTGATCCGCCGTTTCGAGGAAAAGGCCGGGCAACTTTTCGGCATGGGCCTGATCGGCGGCTTCTGCCATCTCTATATCGGGCAGGAAGCGGTGGTCGTCGGCATGCGTCTGGCGGCGGGCGACACGGACCAGTTCATCGCCTCCTACCGCCATCACGGACATCTGCTCGCCTGCGGCGCCGATCCCAAGGCGGTGATGGCGGAAATGACCGGACGACGCGGCGGCCTGTCGGGCGGCAAGGGCGGCTCGATGCACATGTTCGCGCCGGAAAACGAATTTTACGGCGGCCACGGCATTGTCGGCGCACAGGTGGCGGTCGGCACGGGTCTGGCCTTCGCCAACGCCTATCGCAAGGACGGCCGCGTCTGCGTCGCCTTTTTCGGCGACGGGGCCGCCGACCAGGGCCAGGTGGCGGAAAGCTTCAACATGGCGGCGCGCTGGCGGCTGCCGATCGTCTATGTGATCGAGAACAACCGGGCGCAGCCGTCCGGGGAGGACTTTTCCGCCACGCTCCTCGCCAATCGCGGCGCCGCCTTCAACATTCCCGGCGAGCAGGTGGACGGCATGTGCGTGCAATCGGTGCGCGAGGCCGGCGAACGCGCGATACAATGGGCGCGCGACGGCAATGGCCCCTATGTCCTGGAAATGCGCACGGAGCGCTATCGCGGGCACTCCATGGCCGATCCGGCCAAATACCGGCGCAAGGACGAGGGACGAGCCAGCCAGGAGCCTGACCCGATCGAGCGGTTGCGCGAAAAAATATTGAGCGCCGGACTGGCGCAGGACTCCGACCTCAAGGCGATTGACGCACGGATACGCTCGATGGTCACTGAGGCGGCGGAATTTGCCGCGCAGAGCCCGGAGCCGGAAGCCGGCGACCTCGAAAAGGACGTGCTGATTTGACGCCCCGCCGCCCCATCTGGAGAGCTTCATGGCCACCCATGTGCTGATGCCCTCGCTTTCGCCGGAAATGAAATTCGGCAAAGTGGCGAAATGGCTGAAGCGCGAGGGCGATCGCGTCGAGGCGGGCGAGATATTGGCCGAAATCGAGACCGAAAAGGCGACCATGGAGGTGGAGGCTGTCGAGGCCGGCGTGCTGGAGCGCATCCTGACGCCCGAGGGCAGTGAAAATGTCGCGGTTCACACGCCCATCGCCGTGCTGGCTCCCGCTGCTTTTTTGGCCGGTCCGGCCGCAAGTTTTCATGGTGGCGCGCAAGGCGGCGCGCAAGGCGGCGCACTTGAGCCGGAGGAGGCGACGTTCGCGCGAAAATTCACCGTGCGCGAGGCTTTGCGCGAGGCTTTGGCCGAGGAGATGCGGCGCGACCCCAATGTCTTCCTGCTCGGCGAGGAAATTGGCGACTACCAGGGCGCCTTCAAGGTCACGCAGGGGCTTTTGCAGGAATTCGGCGCCCGCCGCGTCGTCGACGCGCCGATCGCCGAACACGCCTTTGCGGGGCTTGGAGTCGGCGCGGCCATGGCGGGCCTGCGTCCCGTGATCGAGTTCATGAGCTTCAATTTCGCCTTGCAGGCGATGGACCACATCGTCAATTCGGCGGCCAAGACGCTTTACATGTCGGGCGGGGCGCTGAACTGCCCGATCGTCTTTCGCGGCCCGAATGGCGCGCGGTCGCGCGTCGGCGCCCAGCACGCCCAGGACTTTTCGGCCTGGTTCGCCCATATTCCCGGATTGAAAGTGGTCGCGCCCTATAGCGCGGCCGACGCCAAGGGCCTGCTCAAGGCGGCGATCCGCGACCCCAACCCGGTCATTTTCCTGGAGCACGAGCAATTGTACGGGCAAAGTTTTGTGGCGCCGCTCGAAAAAGACCATATCGTCGAAATCGGCTCGGCCAATGTGATCCGCGTCGGCGGCGACGCGACCATCGTCGCCTTTTCGCATGGCGTCGGACTGGCGCTCAAGGCGGCGGAAATCCTGGCCGTGGAAGGAATCGAGGCCGAGGTCGTCGATTTGCGCAGCCTGCGTCCCTTGGACATGCCGACTGTGCTGGCTTCGGTGCGGAAAACCGGCCGCTGCGTGATCGTCGAGGAAGGCTGGCCGCAATCAGGGATCGGCGCGGAAATATCCGCTGTCATCATGGAAAGCGCCTTCGACGACCTCGACGCTCCCGTGCGAAGGGTGAGCGGCAAGGATATTCCCATGCCCTATGCCGCCAATCTGGAAAAACTGGCGCTGCCAAAAGCTTCCGACGTGGTGGCGGCGGTGAAGTCGGCGCTCTATCTGAAGGGTTGAGGCGCTCGCCCGAAGGGCGACGCCATTTCCGTCAGGCGCGAAAGTGACCACTGCCGACGCCGATGCGAGAGGTAAAACAAGCATGTCCCAGGAGATCAAGGAATTGTCTGCGCCCCCGGATGTCGAGGCGCAGGGCGGCACGGAGATCCTGCGGCTGTTCGTGACCGAGGGGTCGCTGTCGCTGTCGATGCAGCGCGCTTTCGCCGCGCCGGAAATGTGGGGCCAGTTGCTCGCCGAACTGGCGCGGCAGGTGGCGGAAGTCTACGCTCGCGAAACGCCGATGGGCGCCGTGGAGGCGCTTGCCGAGATCCGCCTGGCGCTCGAAGTCTCCTTCGACCGGATCGAATCGGATCGCGGCGTGATCAACTGATCAAGTTGCAACCGGGGGGCCCATGCCGATCGATGTCCTGATGCCTTCCGTGGATCCGGCCATGCAGACGGGGCGGCTGACGCGCTGGCTGAGGCGCGAGGGCGATTACGTCGAAGCCGGCGATCCCATCGCCGAAATAGCCACTGCAAATGCGACGATGGACGTCGAGGCGCCGCAAGCCGGCGTGCTGACGCGCATTCTCGTCGAGGCGGGCGCGCTGGACGTCCCGGTTTTCCAGCAAATCGGACTTATCGAGCCGAGGCCCGATCATCGCGCCGGCGGCGACGGAGCGTCGATCAGGGCCGCCCGCGACTTCATGTCGCCGCGCGCTCGCCGGCTGGCGCGCGAGGCCGGGCTCGATCCGTCGCAGGTGAGTGGCAGCGGTCCGGCGGGGCGCATCGTCGAGAAAGACGTTCGCGCGGCGCTGGACGCGCGGATGCAAGGCTTCCAGGTGTCGCGGGCGAAGGCGCCGGCGGGCGCAGGCGGCCTATTCCTGCAGCCGCTGATGACCTCGGCGCAATGGACGCCGCAGGTTCACCTCGAATCCGA
The DNA here is from genome assembly GCA_963713695.1 of uncultured Alphaproteobacteria bacterium. Lineage (GTDB taxonomy): Bacteria > Pseudomonadota > Alphaproteobacteria > Rhizobiales > Beijerinckiaceae > Rhodoblastus. Next base: position 24,108 of record CAVQMU010000006.1, on the reverse strand, counting down.
CTGCCGGCTCGATGCGCTCGAAAAATTCCGGGAAAAGCTCAATGGCGCGGCGCGAAGAAACGGGACGGTCAAAATCTCGCTGGTCGATTGCCTGGTCAAGGCGCTGGCCGTCGCGCTCCAGCGCGCGCCGCGCGGAAACGTCGCCCACGCGCCCGATGGCTTTGTGCTTGCGCCGCACAGCGATATTGCGCTGGCGCTGGCGGTGGACGAAAAAATCGTCGCGCCCGCATTGCTTGCGGTGGAGAAACTGAGCCTGGCGGACATAGCCGCCGCGCGCGCCGACTTCATGGCCGGTCGTTTTGCGCCCGCTTCCTATTACGGAGGCACGTGCCTGATCGCCAATCTCGGCGCCTTTGGCGTCAAGCGCATGTTTCCGGTCGTCGTCGCGCCCTGGACCTCGGTGCTGGCGATCGGCGCTGCGGAAAAGCGGGTCATCGTCCGAGGATGAACAGCCTGAGGTCGCGACCATGCTGAGCGTCACGCTGGCGATCGACCGGCGCGCCATGGACGAAATGGCCGGCGCCATGCTGCTTGCCGCCTTCAAGCACCTGGTCGAAAACCCTGGAGGCCTGCTGGCGTAATCGAAGCCAGGCGGATTTTTTCCGGGCCTGCCGCCATTTGCGGCGCGGCGCGGAAAAGCTTATGTGAAGCCAAGCCCTTTAGCGGAACACTTTCATGGCCGTGGTGATCGACCTTTGCATTCCGACCCTCGCAACGCCGGCGAGGAGAAACGTCCGCGTCACCCCGAAAAGGCGCACAGGCCGGACCAGCCCGTGGCGCGCAAGCCTGCCTGGATACGCGTGAAAGCGCCGGGATCGGCGGGCTGGGCCGAGACGCAACGCCATTGTCAAAGCCAACAAGCTAGTGACGGTCTGCGAAGAGGCGGGCTGCCCGAACATGGGCGAGTGCTGGGAAAAGAAGCACGCCACGTTCATGATCATGGGCGACACCTGCACGCGCGCCTGCGCCTTCTGCAACGTGAAGACCGGGCTGCCCGCGCGCTCTGGATGCGAAACGAGCCCGCCCATATCGGCGAGGCCGTCGCCAAAGCTCGGCCTGGCGCATGTGGTGATCACCTCGGTCGATCGCGACGATCTCGACGACGGCGGCGCCGCGCATTTCGCCGCGGTGATCGCGGCGATCCGCGCCGCGAGCCCGGCGACCACGATCGAGATCCTGACGCCTGATTTCCTGCGCAAGATCGGCGCGCTCGAAGTCGTCGTCGCCGCGAAGCCCGATGTGTTCAATCACAACCTCGAAACCGTGCCGTCGAAATATCTCAAGGTCCGGCCGGGCGCGCGCTACTTCCATTCGCTGCGGCTGCTTCAGAAGGTGAAGGAGCTCGATCCGCGACATTTTCACCAAGTCCGGCATCATGGTCGGGCTCGGCGAAGAGCGGAACGAAGTGCTGCAGCTGATGGACGACCTGCGCTCGGCCGATGTCGACTTCCTCACCATCGGCCAATATCTGCAGCCGACGAACAAGCATCATCCGGTCGAGGCCTTCGTTCCGCCGGAGGCCTTCAAGGCGCTACGAGTCCATCGCCTACGCCAAGGGATTCGCGCTGGTTTCGGCGTCGCCGCTGACGCGCTCGTCGCACCATGCCGGCGACGATTTCGAGCGCCTGCGCGGAAAACGCCGCGCAGCGCGGGGCTGAGCGCCTGATCATGCCGAGCTTTCGCACCAGCCATGTCGTGAAACATTCGCCCGGACAAATGTTCGATCTGGTCGCGGATGTCGAATCCTATCCGCAATTCGTGCCGCTCTGCCAGTCGCTCAGGATACGCCGGCGTTTCCCGGGGGAGGGCGGCTGCGAAACCCTCGTCGCCGACATGGAGGTCGGCTACAAGGCGATCCGCGAAAGGTTTACCAGCCGCGTGGCGCTCGACCGGGCGGCAAAACGCATCGACGTGGAATATGTCGACGGTCCCTTCAGCCATCTGGAAAACAAGTGGATTTTCACGGAAGCCGAAGGCGGCGTCATTGCCGGTCGACTTCTTCATCGCCTATGAATTCCGCAGCCGGACGCTGGCGACGTTGATGGGCGGCATGTTCGACGCCGCCTTCCGAAAATTCGCCGGGGCGTTCGAAGCCCGCGCCGACGAGGTTTTTCGGACGGCTTAGCTGCAAGCAGATGGTCTTGCCGCATTTGGACATGGCCTCGACCTTGGTCTTGAGCTGGTCGAGCCCGACCGCGCCGACCACGGCCTCGTCGCCGACGACATAAGACGGCGTGCCCGTCAGGTTCAGCGTATCCGCGACCTTCATGATGTCCTCGAGCCCCGCGCGTATCGCCGGGTCTTTCGAAATCCTTCTGCAGCTTTTCCATGTCGAGGCCGAGTTCGCGCGCCACGGCCAGCGCCTGTTCGCGGCCGACCGGACCGTGGGTCGAAAGCAGCTTTTGATGGAATTCGAGGAATTTCTCGCCGGAAATCTGCTTGCGGGCGGCGGAGGCGACCTGGGCGGCGTCCACGGAATTCGGGCCGAGAACCGGGAAATCCTTGAGCACGACGCGCAGTTCCGGCTCCGCCTTCATCAGGCTCACGAGATCCGCGAGGGCGCGTTTGCAATAGCCGCAATTGTAATCGAAGAACTCGATCAGGGTGATCTTGCCCTTGGGATTGCCGACGACCGCCTGGAAGGGGGAATTGAACAATTCCTGCTTGTTGTCGCTGATGGCGTGGCTGCGCAGGTCCGCTTCCTCGACGCGCTGCTTCTTCTCCAGCTCCACCGAAACCTCGCGCAGCACCTCTGGATGCGCGACGAGATAGGAATGGATGATGTTTTCGATCTCCGACTTCTGCGCGTCGTTGAATTCCGCGCGAGCCGGAACGACAAAAGCGGCGAAAGCCAAAGCGGCGGCGAGGGTCGCCCTGCGGCGGCGGTCAGTCATGGACAACTCCGATGGAAAAATCTAACGCTGTTTATGCACTAAAATCTGCTTGGGGTCGAATTGCGGCGCAATTTTGCTCCGGGCAATTCATTTTTGCTGAAGCTACACTTTCGTTTCACGGGGCATAATTCTGATTTGACGGCGAAAACATGACTTTATCAGCGACAGAAAACAGGCTCGTCTCGCCATCGCGCCGCGCCGCCATCGCGCCGTTCATCGCCATGGACGTGAAACGAGAATTGACCCTGCTGGAGCAGGCGGGCGCAAAAATCATCCATATGGAAGTGGGCGAACCCTGCGCACCGCCGCCGCGCCGCGTCCGCGAGGCCGCCATAGCCGCGCTCGCCGGGCAGCCGGTCGGCTATACCGACGCTCTCGGACTTTACAGCCTCCGCCAGCGCATCGCCCGCCATTACCGCGATGCCCACGCCATCTCGGTCGATCCGCAGCGCATTGTCGTGACAACTGGATCGTCGGGCGGCTTCATCATGGCTTTTCTCGCGCAGTTCGACGCGGGAGCGCGGGTGGCTATCTCGAGCCCGGGCTATCCGGCCTATCGCAACATCTTTTCCGCCCTGGGCGTCGAAACGGTCGATGTCCCCGTCAACAAGGAAAACCGCTTCGCCATGACGGCGGCGAGCTTGCGAAAAATCCACGCCAAGCAAAAGCTCGACGGCGTGCTGGTGATGAGCCCGGCCAATCCGACCGGCGTCATGCTCGCCGACGAGGATTTGCGCGACATCGCCGAATTCTGCGACGCCGAGGGCGTGGCGCTGATCTCGGACGAAATCTACCACGGCCTGACTTTTTCGCGCCCGGCGCAGACGGCGCTGGCCTTCACCGACCAGGCGATGATCGTCAATTCCTTCTCCAAATATTATTGCATGACCGGCTGGCGAATCGGCTGGCTGGTCGCGCCGCCGGAGTTTTCGCGACCTTTGGAGCGATTGCAGCAATCGCTGGCGATTTCCGCGCCAACTCTGTCGCAGATCGCCGCCGAGGCGGCCTTTGACGCAGGCGACGAGCTGGAGGCGGTGAAGGAGGGCTATCGCCGCAACCGCGACCTGCTGCTCGACGGGCTGCCCGCCTTGGGGCTTGATGATCTCGCCCCCGCTGACGGCGCCTTTTACATCTATGCGAATATCAGCCGGTTCTCGCAGGATTCAACCGCGCTCTGCCACGACCTGCTGCACAGCGCTGGCGTGGCGGCGACGCCGGGAGTCGATTTCGACCCCACGCTTGGCCATTTGTCGTTGCGGCTCTCTTACGCGGGGGGAGAAGCGCACATGGCTGAGGCGCTCAGGCGGATGAAGGGGTTTTTCGCGGGGCGGTAAGCCGCCCCAACGCCTCACTCCGGCTTCAGCAGCACGTGCTTCTTCTTGCCGACCGAAAGCTTGGCCACGCCCTCAGCCGCAAAATCCGCCTGCCGCAGCACATAGCGCTCATCGGTCACCGTCGCGTCATTGAGCTTCAACCCGCCGCCCTTGATCTGGCGGCGCGCTTCGCCAGTCGAGGGCGTCAGGCCCGCCTTGACGAAGGCCGACAAAACGCCCAGCCCCGCAGCGATCTCGGCCGAAGGCACGGCGATCGTCGGCAGGCTCTGCGCCAGCACGCCTTCCTCAAATGTTTTCCGCGCTGTGTCGGCGGCGGCCTCGGCGGCGGCGCGGCCGTGCAGCAGGGCCGTGGCCTCGTTGGCCAGGATCTTCTTGGCCTCGTTGATGTCCGACCCCTGGAGCGCCGCGAGCTTTGAAATCTCGTCCAATGGCAGCGTCGTGAACAGTTTCAGGAAGCGCACGACATCGGCGTCCTCGGCGTTGCGCCAATATTGCCAATAATCGTAGACGGCAGCATGTCCTCGTTGAGCCAGACGGCGCCGGCGGCGGTCTTGCCCATTTTCGCCCCCGAGGCGGTGGTCAGCAGCGGCGAGGTCAGGGCGTAAAGCTGCGGCGTCCCCATGCGGCGTCCCAGGTCGAGGCCGGTGACGATATTGCCCCACTGGTCCGAGCCGCCCATCTGCAACAGGCAGCCATGTCGGCGGTTTAATTCAACGAAGTCATAGGCTTGCAGACACATGTAGTTGAATTCGATGAAGGACAGCTCGTGCTCGCGCTCGAGCCGCATCTTGACCGAATCCATCGCCATCATGCGATTGACGGAGAAGTGTCGTCCCACGTCGCGCAAAAAATCGATGTAGTTGAGCTTGCACAGCCATTCTTCGTTGTCCGACATCAGCGCGTCGGTTTTTTCTGCGCCGAAGCGAAGGAATTTCTCGAACACCTTGCGAATCGACTGCTTGTTGGCCTCGATCTGCTCGACGGTGAGCATTTTCCGGCTTTCGTCCTTGCCGGAGGGGTCGCCGACGCGAAGTCGTGCCGCCGCCCATAAGAGTGATCGGCTTGCCGCCGGTCTGTTGCAGCCAGTGCAGCATCATGATCGGCAGCAGCGAGCCGACATGCAGGGAGGGGGCGGTGCAGTCGAAGCCGATATAGGCGATGAGCTCGCCGGCCAGCGCCTTCCGGTCCAGCGCTTCCATGTCGGAGCACTGATGGATGAAACCCCGTGCGGAAAGCGTGCGCAGGAAATCGGATTTCGGCTGGAAATTGGTCATGAGGCCCTCGGCTTTCGCGAGGTTTAGAGTTTTAGGGTAGGGGGCGCAAGCGACCCTTCCCCTCAAGAATGAAAGCGGACGAAGCATGAGTGCTTCAGACAACCTTAGTCAGGAATGAGAGCCGGTGGAGCTTGTAAAATAAACTCCCGTTCATTGGAGCCAGATTGAAGCCCACTCAAATCATAAACATCATCATCAGATGCAGATCCTTGATATTGTGCCGACATCCAAGTTCCGTTGATAACTCGCATTTCGTACCATTGTGAATTGCCGTCGAACGCGGCGGCCCTATCGGCGGTGCCAAAGGAATGATTCATTGTGATTAACGGGGGATAATTTTCGGACCGCCATTTATCGAATGCGGTTTGCGGACCGTCGCCCAATAGATATAGCCCTGTTCTGATTCTAAATACGCTCTCATCAAGTCCTACAATTAATTTGTTTCGATTTATTGCGAAATTAAATCCGTCCTTGAGATGATCGAAATACCGAGATTCGTATACAGTTACCAATAAATTCAAGAACGACTCATTTATTGCTAACGTTGAGTGCTTGTTGTCGATTAGGTGCTTATATAAATTTGTTATATTATGAGAAAATTTTCCATATTGTTTGAACGTCGTGCTTTTAATTAGGTGAATCATTTTTAGGTATTTTTCAATAGATGTATTTGCAAGCATCGCACCTTGAGGGAGCATTCCATTTAGGAGCAATGTTCTAGCAGAAACGTAATCACTGTCTGCTAATGTGAGCCAAGCCATAATATTAATTATATTTTTGTCATGCATTGGGGCACCAAGTTAAGGGGGAGAATCAGTGGCCTCATTCGCCGATGATTTTTATCAGCGCCCTCTTTCGCCGTCCCCCATCAAATTCTCCGTAAAAAATCTGCTCCCACGGCCCGAAGTCGAGCTTGCCCTCCGTGATCGCAACCACGACCTCGCGGCCCATCACCTGCCGCTTCATGTGGGCGTCCGCATTGTCCTCGCCGGTCCGGTTGTGGCGATAGCCGGAAACCGGCTCGTGCGGAGCCAGCTTTTCGAGCCAGACGTCGTAATCCCGGTGCAACCCGCTCTCGTCGTCATTGATGAAGACGGAGGCGGTGATGTGCATGGCGTTAACGAGGCACAGGCCCTCGCGCACGCCGCTTTCTTCCACCGCCGCCTCGACCTGCGGCGTGATGTTGAGAAAGGCGCGACGCCCGGGCGTCTCGAACCAGAGTTCCTTGCGACAGGATTTCACGGCCGCTCTCCCATGTCCGGGGTTACGACAAGCGCGGCCAGTTGCCCGGTCGCGACAGGCCAGCCTTGATGAAAGCCCATGGCTTCGTGCTGTTCGCGGTCGGCGGCGGACCAGTGAAGCAGCCGCGCCCGGTAGAGCGTTCCACTTCCTTCGGGCAGGACGTCAAGGACGCCTGTCATGAAGGGCTTTTCGGACGGCGTCCACGCGTCCACGTGGGCGTCCGTAAAGACCAGCCGCCGATTCGAAACGATCTCCAGATAAACGCCGCGATTTGGAAATTCCGCGCGATCCGGGCCGCGCATGACGATTCGAGTGGCCCCGCCAACGCGCAAATCGGTCTCGGCAGACGCGACGGACCATGGGGCAGGGGTGAACCAGCGCTTGATCAGCTCCGGGCGGGTCCAGGCGGCGAAGAGCTTTGCGGGGGGCGCGTCCATCCGCGCTTCGAGCCAGAGTTCGCGGCCCTCTGCGCCGGTCCGGCATTGGGTGTCTGTCATGAATCCGTGTCCTTCCCGAGGTTTACGATGTCCAAAAATGAGGCCAATTCGTCTCAAAATACTTCGAAATGCCGACAAAAACGGGTTGACGGCCAAGAAACTCACGCATATGTTCCGCGGCACTCAGACAGGCCGTAGACGGGCATGTTTTCCGGCACCTCGCTGGAAACCCAAGCAGTCTAAACGCTGTCGACCAGCATTGCGACTTAACAGTCATCCGGTTTCCTCCGGGAAATCGACCATCGACACGAACGGCGCTTGCGCGTTGGTCCTCTGTCTTTTAGCGCCGGAAGCCCTTTGGGCTGAGGGCGCTGTTTGTTTCGCCATATGGTCCTCCGGCCTTTCAGGTTGGAACTGTTGGTGGGGCAACCGAGCCGGCGGGCAGTCGCCGTTTCGGAGAAAAATGTTTCACTGTTCGCTTCGGAAGGGCGATGGATGCCGACAATCAGCCAGTTGATCCGCAAGCCGCGGCAACCGAAAACCTATCGTGAAAAGGCCCGCCACATGCAGGCAAGCCCGCAGAAGCGCGGCGTCTGCACGCGTGTCTATACGACCACGCCGAAGAAGCCGAACTCGGCGCTTCGCAAGGTCGCCAAGGTGCGCCTCACGAATGGCTTTGAGGTCATCGGCTATATTCCCGGCGAAGGCCACAACCTGCAAGAGCATTCCGTGGTCATGATCCGCGGCGGCCGCGTCAAGGATTTGCCCGGCGTCCGTTATCACATTCTGCGCGGCGTCCTCGATACCCAGGGCGTCAAGGACCGCAAGCAACGCCGTTCCAAGTACGGCGCGAAGCGTCCGAAGTAAGATTTAGATAAGGAGCGAATATGTCTCGCCGCCACTCCGCTGAAAAGCGCGAAGTCATTCCGGACGCCAAGTATGGCGACACCGTGCTTGCCAAGTTCATGAACTCCATCATGTACGACGGCAAGAAGTCGTCTGCCGAACAGATCGTTTACGGCGCTTTCGATATCGTTCAGTCCAAGGCAAAGTCCGATCCGCTGGCGATCTTCAAGCAGGCGCTTGAAAACGTCGCTCCGGCCATCGAAGTCCGTTCGCGTCGCGTCGGCGGCGCCACCTACCAGGTGCCGGTCGAAGTCCGCACCGAGCGCCGCCAGGCCCTCGCCATCCGCTGGATCATTTCGGCGGCTCGCGATCGCAACGACAAGACCATGGTCGACCGTCTTTCGGCCGAGCTGCTCGACGCCTCGAACAACCGCGGCAACGCGGTCAAGAAGCGCGAAGACACGCACCGGATGGCGGAAGCCAACCGCGCCTTCTCGCACTATCGCTGGTAAGGAATTCGATCATGGCGCGCAGCCACCCCATCGAAGATTATCGTAACTTCGGCATCATGGCCCACATCGACGCCGGCAAGACGACGACGACCGAGCGTATCCTCTACTATTCCGGCAAGTCCCACAAAATCGGCGAAGTGCACGAAGGCGCCGCGACGATGGACTGGATGGAGCAGGAGCAGGAGCGCGGCATCACGATCACGTCCGCCGCGACGACGACCTTCTGGAATGGCAAGCGCCTCAACATCATCGACACCCCCGGCCACGTCGACTTCACCATTGAAGTCGAGCGTTCGCTGCGCGTGCTCGACGGCGCCGTCTGCGTTCTCGACGGCAACCAGGGCGTCGAGCCCCAGACGGAAACCGTCTGGCGCCAGGCCGACAAATACGCCGTGCCCCGCATCTGCTTCGTCAACAAGATGGACAAGATCGGCGCCGACTTCTTCAAGTGCGTCTCGGACATCACGACCCGCGTCGGCGGCCGTCCGGTCTGCATCCAGCTGCCGATCGGCTCGGAAAACAATTTCAAGGGCGTCATCGACCTGATCCGCATGAAGGCGGTGGTATGGGACGACGAAGGCCTTGGCGCGAAGTATCACGACGAGGAAATTCCGGCCGAACTGCTTGAGCAGGCCAAGGAATACCGCGAGAAGATGATCGAAGCCGCCGTCGAAATGGACGACGACGTCATGGCCGAATACCTCGACGGCAAGGAGCCGGACGAGGCGACCATCAAGCGCATGATCCGCGCCGCTGTCCGCAAGATCGCCTTCCATCCGGTGTTCTGCGGCTCGGCCTTCAAGAACAAGGGCGTCCAGCCCCTTCTCGACGCGGTCGTCGACTTCCTGCCGTGCCCGATCGACCGTGAAGCGGTCCAGGGCATTGACATGGACACGGGCGACGTGATGACCCGCAATCCGGTCGACAGCGATCCCTTCTCCATGCTCGCCTTCAAGATCATGGACGATCCCTTCGTCGGCACCATCACCTTCTGCCGCGTCTATTCCGGCAAGGTCGAATCCGGCACCACGGTGCTCAACTCGACCAAGGACAAGAAAGAGCGCGTCGGCCGCATGCTGCTCATGCACGCCAACAACCGCGAAGACATCAAGGAAGCCTTTGCCGGCGACATCGTCGCCCTGGCCGGCCTCAAGGACACCCGCACCGGCGACACGCTTTGCGACCTGCAGAAGCCTGTCATCCTCGAGCGCATGGAATTCCCCGATCCGGTCATCGAGATCGCGATCGAGCCGAAGACCAAGGCCGACCAGGAAAAGCTGGGCATCGCCCTCGCCAAGCTGGCCGCGGAGGATCCGTCCTTCCGCGTGTCGACCGACCAGGAATCCGGCCAGACCATTCTCAAGGGCATGGGCGAACTTCATCTCGACATCAAGGTCGACATTCTCCGCCGCACCTACAAGGTCGACGCGAACATCGGCGCCCCGCAGGTCGCCTATCGCGAAAAACTGACCAAGAAGGTCGACATCGACTATACGCACAAGAAGCAGACCGGCGGCACAGGCCAGTTCGCTCGCGTGAAAATCATCTTCGAGCCGAACGAAATCGGCGCGGGCAATGTGTTCGAGTCGAAGATCATCGGCGGCGCGGTTCCCAAGGAATTCGTCCCCGGCGTCGACAAGGGCATCCAGTCTGTGATGGGCGCGGGCATTCTCGCCGGCTTCCCGGTCGTCGACATGAAGGCCACCCTGTATGATGGCGGCTTCCATGACGTCGACTCCTCGGTCCTCGCCTTCGAAATCGCGGCGCGCGCCGCGACCCGCGAAGCCCTTCAGAAGGGCGGTTCGGTTCTGCTCGAGCCGATCATGAAGGTCGAAGTCGTGACCCCGGAAGACTATACCGGTTCGGTCATCGGCGATCTGAATTCGCGTCGTGGCCAGATTCAGGGCCAGGACATGCGTGGCAATGCGGTCGTCGTCAATGCGATGGTTCCGCTGGCCAACATGTTCGGCTACGTCAACCAGTTGCGCTCCTTCTCGCAGGGCCGCGCCAACTTCACCATGCAATTCGACCACTATGAGCAAGTGCCGGCCGCCGAGGCCACGAAGGTTCAGGCGAAATACGCCTGAGGCATTTGCAACCACTGAACACGCTAAGGAGTCCGGGCCATGGCCAAGGAAAAATTTTCACGCAACAAGCCGCACTGCAACATCGGCACGATCGGTCACGTTGACCATGGCAAGACGTCGCTGACGGCGGCGATCACCAAGATCCTGGCCGAGACGGGCGGCGCGACCTTCACCGCCTACGACCAGATCGACAAGGCGCCGGAAGAAAAGGCGCGCGGCATCACCATTTCGACGGCGCACGTCGAATACGAGACGGCCAAGCGCCATTACGCGCACGTCGACTGCCCCGGCCACGCCGATTATGTGAAGAACATGATCACCGGCGCGGCGCAGATGGACGGCGCGATCCTGGTCGTGTCGGCCGCCGACGGCCCGATGCCGCAGACCCGCGAGCACATCCTGCTCGCCCGCCAGGTCGGCGTGCCCGCGCTCGTCGTGTTCCTCAACAAGGTCGACCTCGTCGACGACCCGGAGCTGCTCGAACTCGTCGAAATGGAAGTGCGCGAACTTCTCTGCAAGTACGACTTCCCCGGCGACGACATTCCGATCACCAAGGGTTCGGCCAAGGTGGCGCTCGATAACGGCGACAAGGCGATCGGCCACGACGCGGTGCTCGCGCTGATGAAGACGGTCGACGACTACATCCCGCAGCCGGAGCGTCCGATCGACCTGCCGTTCCTGATGCCGGTCGAAGACGTGTTCTCGATCTCGGGCCGCGGCACGGTCGTGACCGGCCGCGTCGAGCGCGGCATCGTCAAGGTCGGCGAGGAAGTCGAGATCGTCGGCCTGCGCCCGACCATCAAGACGGTCGTGACCGGCGTCGAAATGTTCCGCAAGCTGCTCGACCAGGGCCAGGCGGGCGACAACATCGGCGCGCTGCTTCGCGGCACCAAGCGCGAAGACGTCGAGCGCGGCCAGGTTCTGTGCAAGCCCGGCTCGGTCAAGCCGCACACCAAGTTCAAGGCTGAGGCCTACATTCTCACCAAGGAAGAGGGCGGCCGCCATACGCCGTTCTTCACCAACTACCGTCCGCAGTTCTACTTCCGCACGACCGACGTGACGGGCATCGTGCACCCTGCCGGAAGGCACGGAGATGGTGATGCCGGGCGACAACGTCTCGATGGACGTCGAGCTGATCGTTCCGATCGCCATGGAAGAAAAGCTGCGCTTCGCCATCCGCGAAGGCGGCCGCACCGTCGGCGCGGGCGTCGTCGCCTCGATCATCGAATAATCACGCGGGTCGCGCTGACGCGGGATTTTCCCGCGTCGGTTCAACAATGGATGCAATCCAAGGGATTTAGTAAATGAACGGCCAGAACATCCGCATCCGCCTGAAAGCGTTCGATCACCGGATTCTCGACACCTCGACGAAGGAAATCGTCTCCACCGCCAAGCGCACGGGCGCCCAGGTGCGTGGTCCGATCCCGCTTGCCGACGCGGATCGAGAAGTTCACGGTGAACCGCTCGCCCCACGTGGACAAGAAGTCGCGCGAACAGTTCGAAATCCGCACGCACAAGCGGGTCCTGGACATTGTCGATCCGACCCCGCAGACGGTCGACGCTTTGATGAAGCTCGACCTTGCCGCGGGCGTCGACGTCGAGATCAAGCTCTAACTTCGAATTGAGACGTTTTCACAACGTCTCGCGGCGCCTCTTCCATTCACAAGTGAATGCGCCTTAAGGGAAAAGAACCATGCGGTCAGGCGTCATCGCACAGAAGGTCGGCATGACCCGCGTCTTCACGGACAGCGGCGAACATGTGCCGGTCACGGTATTGAAGATCGACGGCGGTCAGGTCGTCGCGCATCGGACCAAGGCGCAGAACGGCTATACCGCCGTTCAGCTCGGCATCGGCCGCGCGAAGGTCAAGAACGTTTCCAAGGCCGAACGCGGCCGCTTCGCGGTGGCGAAGGTCGAGCCGAAGCTGAAGCTCGCCGAATTCCGCGTCGAGGAAAGCGATCTGCTGCCGGTCGGCGCCGAGATCACCGCCGACCATTTCGTCGTCGGCCAGTTCGTCGACGTTACCGGCACCAGCTCGGCAAGGGCTTCGCCGGCCCGATGAAGCGCTGGCTCTTCGGCGGCCTCCGCGCCACCCACGGCGTGTCGCTTTCGCACCGCTCGCATGGTTCGACCGGCGGCCGCCAGGATCCCGGCAAGACCTTCAAGAACAAGAAGATGGCCGGCCATATGGGCACCGATCGCGTGACCACGCAGAACCTGCGCGTCGTCCAGACCGACGTCGAGCGCGGCCTGATCCTGGTCGAAGGCGCCGTTCCGGGCACGCCGGCAGCTGGATCTTCATCCGCGACGCCGTGAAGAAGGCTCTTCCCGCCGACGCGCCGAAGCCGGGCAAGTTCCGCATGGCCGACCAGGCTGCCGAAGCCGGGTCCGAGTCAGCCCGGCGCCGGCCGCAACCCAAGCTCCGGAGGCCTGAGCCGTGAAAATCGACATCACCTCCCTTGACGGCTCGACTGCCGGGTCCGATCGACCTGTACGACGCCATCTTCGGCCTCGAGCCGCGCGCCGACCTGATCGCGCGCATGGTGCGCTATCAGCTCGCCAAGCGCCGCGCCGGCACCCACGCGGTCAAGAACCGCGCCGACATCGCCCGCACCGGCAAGAAGATGTACAAGCAGAAGGGCACCGGCTCCGCCCGTCACGGCTCGGCCCGCGTGCCGCAGTTCCGCGGCGGTGGTCGCGCCTTCGGTCCGGTCGTGCGCTCGCATGCGCATAACCTGAACAAGAAGGTTCGCGCGCTGGCGCTGAAACATGCTCTTTCGGCCAAGGCGAAGGACGGCGGCATCATCGTCTGGGAATCGGCGGACGCCGCCGAGCCCAAGACGGCCGTTCTCAGGGCGAATTTCGCCAAGCTCGGCCTGAAGAACGCGCTGATCATCGACGGCGCCGAAGTGAAGGCGAATTTCGCCCTCGCGGCCCGCAACATTCCGCAGATCGACGTGCTGCCGGTTCAGGGCATCAACGTCTATGACATTCTCCGCCGCGAAAAGCTCGTGCTGACCAAGGCGGCGATCGATGCGCTGGAGGCGCGCTTCAAATGAGCCAGGATCCGCGCCATTACGACGTCATCGTCGCGCCGGTCATCACCGAAAAGGCGACGATCGCGTCCGAGCAGAACAAGTTTGTGTTCAAGGTCCGCATCGACGCGACCAAACACCAGATCAAGTCGGCCATCGAGCGGCTGTTCGACGTGAAGGTCGAGGCGGTCAACACGCTGGTCCGCAAGGGCAAGAAGAAAGTGTTCAAGGGGACGCGCGGCGTGCGTTCCGACATCAAGAGCGCGGTTGTGACTCTGGCCGAAGGCCAGAAGATCGACGTGACCACCGGGCTCTGAGCAGGCGATAAGGAAACAGGCCGATGGCACTCAAGACATTCAAGCCGATCACGCCGAGCCTTCGCCAGCTCGTGATCGTCGACCGCAGCGAGCTCTACAAGGGCAAGCCGGTCAAGAAGCTGACGGAGGGTCAATCCTCCTCCGGCGGACGCAACAACAATGGCCGCATCACCGTGCGTTTTCGCGGCGGCGGCCACAAGCAGACCTATCGCATCATCGACTTCAAGCGTCGCAAGGAAGGCGTCGCCAAGGTCGAGCGGATCGAATACGATCCCAACCGCACCTCCTTCATCGCGCTCATTTCCTATGAGGACGGCGAGCAGGCCTATATCATCGCGCCGCAGCGGCTTTCGCCGGGCGATTAGGTGGTCGCCGGCCCGCAGGTCGACGTGAAGCCCGGCAACGCCATGCCGCTCGCCGCCATTCCGGTCGGCACGATCGTGCACAATGTCGAGATGAAGATCGGCAAGGGCGGCGCGATCGCCCGTTCGGCCGGCTCCTACGCGCAGATCGTCGGTCGCGACCAGGGCTATGTCATCGTTCGCCTGAATTCCGGCGAGCAGCGCCTGGTGCATGGCCAGTGCTTCGGCACGGTCGGCGCGGTGTCGAACCCTGACCACATGAACACCTCGATCGGCAAGGCCGGCCGCCAGCGTTGGCTCGGTCGCATGCCCCACAATCGCGGCGTCGTCATGAACCCGGTCGACCATCCGCACGGCGGCGGCGAAGGCCGCACATCCGGCGGCCGTCATCCGGTCACGCCGTGGGGCAAGCCGACCAAGGGCAAGAAAACCCGGTCGAACAAGTCCACCACCAAGTTCATTGTGACCTCGCGTCACAAAGCCAAGAAGAAGGGCTGATCTCGATGTCTCGTTCGATCTGGAAAGGTCCGTTCGTCGACGGCTATCTGCTCAAGAAGGCGGAGGCGGCGGGTTCCGCCAAGCGCTCCGAGGTCATCAAGATCTGGAGCCGCCGCTCGACCATACTGCCGCAGTTCGTCGGTCTCACCTTCGGCGTCTACAACGGCCACAAGCATGTGCCCGTGAACGTGACCGAAGACATGATCGGCCACAAGTTCGGCGAATTCTCGCCGACGCGGACCTTCCATGGCCACGCGGCCGACAAGAAGGCGAAGAGAGGCTGATATGTCGCAGGAAAAAAATCCCCGCGCGCTCAAGGACAATGAAGCCAAGGCCGTCTGCCGCATGATCCGCGTCAGCCCGCAGAAGCTCAACCTGGTCGCCCAGCTCATCCGCGGCAAGAAAGTCGATCGCGCTCTCGCCGACCTGACCTTCTCGCACAAGCGCATCGCCGCTGACGTCAAGAAGACGCTCGAAAGCGCGATTGCGAATGCGGAAAACAATCACAGCCTCGACGTCGACGATCTCGTCGTCGCCGAAGCGTTTGTCGGCAAGGCTCTCGTCATGAAGCGTTTTCACGCCCGTGCCCGCGGTCGCGCCAGCCGAGTCGAAAAGCCCTTCTCGAACCTGACGATCGTCGTTCGCGAAGTCGAAGCCGCTGCGGCGAAGGCCTGAGGAGAACCAGATGGGACAGAAAGTTAATCCGATCGGTCTTCGCCTGGGCATGAACCGGACGTGGGACTCGCGCTGGTTCGCCAACAAGGGCGAATACGGCAAGCTGCTGCACGAGGATTTCGCGATCCGCGAAGCCCTGATGAAGACGCTTAAGCAGGCGGCGGTGTCGACGATCGTCATCGAGCGCCCGCACAAGAAGTGCCGCGTCACCGTTCACTCGGCGCGTCCGGGCGTGGTCATCGGCAAGAAGGGCGCGGACATCGACAAGATCCGCAAGCTCGTCGCCAAGCTGACGGCCAGCGAAGTCGCGATCAACATCGTCGAAGTGCGCAAGCCGGAAATCGACGCGACGCTCGTCGCGGATTCGATCGCCCAGCAGCTCGAACGCCGCGTGGCCTTCCGCCGCGCCATGAAGCGCGCCGTGCAATCGGCGATGCGTCTTGGCGCGGAAGGCATCCGCATCAACTGTTCGGGCCGTCTCGGCGGCGCGGAAATCGCCCGCCTGGAATGGTACCGTGAAGGACGCGTGCCGCTGCATACGCTGCGCGCCGACGTCGACTACGGCGTCGCCACCGCCCACACCGCCTATGGCACGTGCGGCATCAAGGTGTGGATCTTCAAGGGCGAGATCCTCGAACACGATCCGATGGCGCAGGAGCGTCGCCAGAATGAAGTTGGCGGCGGCAGCGATCACCATCACGAGCGGCGCGAGCGGCGCGAACGGCGTGAGCCGCGCGAACCGCGCGGCGCCAACTGAACCTTGCTTGAGAGTTTGAAAAATGCTGCAACCCAAGCGCACACAATTCCGCAAGGCCTTCAAGGGCCGCATCAAGGGCGTCGCCAAGGGCGGCTTTGAGCTGTCCTTCGGCCAGTACGGCCTGAAGGCCCTGGAGCCGGAACGCGTCACCGCCCGCCAGATCGAGGCGGCCCGCCGCGCCCTGACCCGTCACATGAAGCGCGCCGGCCGCGTGTGGATCCGCATCTTCCCGGATGTGCCGGTCTCCAAGAAGCCGACCGAAGTGCGCATGGGTAAAGGCAAGGGCGCGCCGGAATTCTGGGCGGCCCGCGTCGCCCCGGGACGCATCATGTTCGAGATCGACGGCGTCCCGCTGACCATCGCGCAAGGAAGCTTTCGAGCTCGCGGCGGCCAAGCTGCCGATCAAGACCCGTTTCATCGAACGCATCGCCGAATAACAGGAGGACTGGATGAAAGACAATCAGCGCCTGTCCGACTTCAAGGCCATGTCGGACGATCAGCTCAACGACGAATTGCTCAAGCTGAAGAAGGAGCAGTTCAACCTGCGCTTCCAGCGCGCCACCGGGCAGCTCGAAAATACGTCGCGCGTGCGCATCGTGCGCCGTGACGTCGCCCGCATCAAGACGGTCGCCGCGCAGAAAAAGCGCGCCGGCGCCAAGAAATAAGGTTCGAACCATGCCGAAGCGCATACTCCAGGGCGTCGTCGTCAGCGACAAGCAGGAAAAGACCGTGGTGGTGAAGGTGGAGCGTCGCTTCACCCATCCGCTGCTCAAGAAGACCGTCCGCCGCACCAAGAACTATCACGCGCATGATGAAGCGGGCAGTTTCAAGGTCGGCGACGCCGTCTCCATCGAGGAGACAAAGCCGATTTCGAAATTAAAGCGCTGGATCGTCGTGAAAGACGCAACCAAGGCTTGATTTTTCAATCGAAATGAACGAGGAAGCTCGCTTCCTTCAGGCGTAGTCCGAACGGGGTGGTTCCCGAACGGAAACCGATCTGAGATGAAAGGCTTAAAGCCATGATTCAGATGCAGACCAACCTCGACGTGGCCGATAATTCCGGCGCGCGCCGCGTGATGTGCATCAAGGTGCTTGGCGGCTCCAAGCGCAAATATGCAGGCGTGGGCGATATTATCGTCGTGTCCGTCAAGGAAGCCATTCCGCGCGGCCGCGTGAAAAAGGGCGACGTGATGAAGGCGGTTGTCGTTCGCACAGCCAAGGACATCAAGCGCGCCGACGGATCGGTGATCCGCTTCGATACCAATGCGGCCGTGCTGATCAACAATCAGAAAGAGCCGGTCGGCACGCGCATCTTCGGACCGGTTCCGCGCGAATTTCGCGCCAAGAACCACATGAAGATCATCTCGCTCGCGCCGGAGGTGCTGTAATGGCCGCCAAGATCAAAAAGGGCGACAAGGTCGTCGTGCTCGCCGGCCGCGACAAGGGCCGCAAGGGCGAAGTGACCAGGTGATGCCGAAGGAAGGCAAAGCCATGGTGTCCGGCGTCAATCTGGTCAAGCGTCACCAGAGGCAGACCCAGACCACGAAGGCGGCATCATTTCCAAGGAAGCCGCGATCCATCTGTCGAACCTCGCGATCGCCGATCCCAAGGACGGCAAGGCCACGCGCGTCGGCTTCAAGATTCTCGACGACGGCCGCAAGGTCCGCGTCGCCAAGCGTTCCGGAGACCTGATCGATGGCTGAGGCCAAAACGCCCAAAGAGGGCAAGACGTCCAAGAAGGCCGCCGACAAGGCGCCTGCGAAGGAAAAGGCCGCTGGCAAGGCGAAGGGCGCCGAGTCCGTCGCTCACGCCGGCGCGGCTTCCGCCACGCCCGCGGGCTATCATGCCCGCATGCGCAAGCATTACGACGAAGTGGTGCGCCCGAAGCTGATCGAAGAGTTCGGCTACAAGAACCCGCTCGAAGTTCCGGCGATCGAGAAGATCGTGCTGAACATGGGCGTCGGCGAAGCGGTCAACGACACCAAGAAGGTGACGCTCGCCGCGGCCGATCTCGCGCTGATCGCCGGCCAGAAGCCGGTCATCACCCGCGCCCGCAACGCCATCTCGACGTTCAAGGTGCGCGAGAACATGCCGATCGGCGCGAAGGTGACTCTGCGCAAGACGCGCATGTACGAATTTCTGGACCGCCTGGTCACGGTCGCGCTGCCGCGCATCCGAGATTTCCGCGGCCTGAACCCGAAATCGTTCGACGGGCGCGGCAACTACGCCATGGGCATCAAGGAGCACCTTGTGTTCCCGGAAATCGATTACGACAAGGTCGAGACGGTTCTTGGCATGGACGTCATCGTCTGCACCACGGCCAAGACCGACGACGAGGCGCGCGCTTTGCTGCGCGCATTCAACTTCCCGTTCCGGCAGTGAAGCCGAAAGGCTTCAAACGCGGAGACCAGAGGTAACCATGGCCAAGAAAAGCTCGATCGAGAAGAACAAGCGCCGCGCCAAGCTCGCCGTGCAGAAGGCGCGCCAAGCGCGCCCGGCTGAAGGCGATCGCCAAGGATCGCGTCGCTGACCGTCGAGGAGCGCTTCGCGGCGACGCCTCAAGCTTGCCGAACTGCCGCGCAATTCGCTGCGGCAATCGCGTCCGCAATCGCTGCGAAGTGACGGGCCGTCCGCGCGCCTACAATCGCAAGCTGAAGATGTCGCGTATCGCGCTGCGTGAACTGGGCTCCAAGGGCCTGATCCCCGGCCTCGTCAAGTCGAGCTGGTAAGGAGAGAACGTCATGGCGATCAACGATCCGTTGGGCGATCTGCTCACCCGCATCCGCAACGCGCAGATGCGCCGCAAGAGTCAAGGTGTCCGACGCCGGGCTCGCGGCTGCGCGCGCATGTGCTCGACGTGCTGAAGGACGAAGGCTATATCCGCGGCTATTCGCGTCACCGAATACGGCAACGGCCGCACCGAGTTCGAAATCGAGCTCAAATATTTCGACGGCCAGCCGGTGATCCGCGAGATCGACCGCGTGTCGAAGCCCGGCCGCCGCGTCTATGCCGCGGTCGACGCCATGCCGCGCGTCGCCAACGGCCTGGGCATCACGATCATCTCGACGCCGAAGGGCGTCCTGGCCGATCATGCCGCGCGCGAAGCCAATGTCGGCGGCGAAGTGCTCGCCAAGGTCTTCTGACCTGAGACCCTGAGGAGTATTCCATGTCTCGTATCGGAAAGAAGCCCGTCGCCGTTCCGGCCGGCGTCACCGCCAAGGTCGATGGCCAGATAGTGTCCGTCAAGGGCGCCAAGGGCGAACTGTTCTTCGTCGCTCCGGATGACGTCACCGTCGTTCTCAACGACAACGAGATCAAGGTCGATCCGCAATCGAAACCAAGCGCGCCCGCGCGCTCTGGGGCACGACGCGGGCTCAGATCAACAATCTGGTCGCCGGCGTGACCAAGGGCTTCGAGAAGAAGCTCGAGATCACCGGCGTCGGCTACAAGGCGGCGGTCGCCGGCAAGAACCTGCAATTGTCGCTCGGCTACAGCCACGACGTCAACTATCCGATCCCGGCCGGCATCGCCATCGTGACGCCCAAGCCGACGGAAATCACCATCACCGGCATCGACAAGCGTCAGGTCGGCCAGGTCGCCGCCGAGATCCGCGCCTTCGCGGCCCCGAGCCCTACAAGGGCAAGGGCGTCAAATATGCCGGCGAATTCATCTTCCGCAAGGAAGGCAAGAAGAAGTAAGGAACACGGCGTCATGGCCAAGGATCAATTCCACAGCCCGCCGCAAGGCGCGCGTTCGCCGCAGCGTCCGCGCGCGCGCCTATGGCAAGCCGCGTTTGTCGGTGTTCCGCTCGTCGAAGCAGATCTACGCGCAGATCATCGACGACGAGAGCGGCCGCACGCTCGCGGCCGCCTCGTCGCTCGAAAAGGCCAATCGCGAGGCGCTGAAGACCGGCGCCAACGTCGAGGCGGCGAAGGCGATCGGCAAGCTGATCGCCGAGCGCGCGGTCGCAGGCGGGCGTCAAGGAAGTCGTGTTCGATCGCGGCGCCTACATGTATCACGGCCGCGTCAAGGCGCTGGCCGAAGGCGCCCGCGAGGGCGGCCTGCAGTTCTGATCGTCGGGGTTCCCGGCGAATTCGAAAACCTCGAAAGCCTGCCCGGATTGCGGCGCGTCGCGCTCCGGGATTGCAGGATTTGCAGCGAAACGAAGCGAGCGGGCGGCCGAACGGGGCGTTCCGCGCAAGTGACGGAAAAACAAATGGCGCGTGAAGGTGAAGGCGGCCGCGGCCGCGACCGCGAGGATGAAGAGCGCGACAGCGAATTCGTGGATCGTCTGGTCCATATCAATCGCGTCGCCAAAGTGGTGAAGGGCGGCCGTCGTTTCGGCTTCGCCGCGCTCGTCGTCGTCGGCGACCAGAAGGGCCGCGTCGGCTTCGGCCACGGCAAGGCGCGCGAAGTGCCGGAAGCGATCCGCAAGGCGACGGAATCGGCCAAGCGCGCGCTGATCCGCGTGCCGCTGCGCGAAGGCCGCACGCTGCATCATGACGTGAATGGCCGCCACGGCGCGGGCCGCGTCGTTCTGCGCGCGGCGCCCGGCCGGCACCGGCATCATCGCCGGCGGTCCGATGCGCGCCGTTTTCGAGACGCTCGGCATGCATGACGTCGTCGCCAAGTCGCAGGGCTCGTCCAACCCCTACAACATGGTCCGCGCGACGTTCGACGCGCTGAAGGCCGAAGATTCGCCGCGCGCCGTCGCCGCCCGCCGCTTCTGAAGGTTTCAGTGCTGCAGGCGCGCCGCCAGGGCGGCGAGGCTGAAGCCGCCGAAGGCTGAGGGAGGCGAGATGACCAAGTCAGCAAAGACAAGTCACCGTGCGCGCAGACCGGCAGCCCGATCGGCCGCCCCGCCGAGCAGCGCCAGACGCTGATCGGCCTCAGGCTCAACAAGATCGGCCGCCGGCGGTGCTTGGAAGACACCCCGGCCGTGCGCGGCATGATCGCCAAAGTCGCGCATCTCGTGCGCGTCGTCGAAGCCAATTGAGGATCCCGACCATGAAACTCAACGGCATTTCCGACAATCCCGGCTCGTCCAAGGAGCGCATGCGGGTCGGCCGCGGCATCGGCTCCGGCAAGGGCAAGACCGGCGGCCGCGGCGTCAAGGGCCAGAAGGCCCGCACCGGCGTCGCCATCAAGGGCTTCGAAGGCGGCCAGATGCCTCTGCATCGCCGTCTGCCGAAGCGCGGCTTCTGGAACCCCTTCTCGACCGAACTACAATGAGGTCAATCTCGGCCGCATCCAGCAGGCGGTCGAGGCCGGCAAGCTCGACGCCTCGGCGCCGTGTGACGATCGAAGCGCTGATCGCCGCCGGCGTGATCTCCAAGCCGCGCGACGGCGTCAAGATCCTGGGCGCAGGGCGAGCTGAAGGCCAAGCTGACGTTCGAAGTCGCCGGCCGCGTCCAAGTCGGCCGTCGCGGCGATCGAAAAGGCTCGGCGGCGCGGTCAGCCTTCTGGTTGCTGCGGCTGAAGCTGCCGAGGCGTCCGGCGCCTGAAACTTTTCGCGGCAGACATGCGCCGAAGGGCGTGATTTTGCCGTGACGAAAGATTAATACGGGGCGGCGGACAGACAGTCTCCGCCCCGTTTTTTTGACCTCATGCACTGTGCGCGAACGATGCGCGCGGCCCGGAGCGACATCCATGGCATCGGCAGCTGAACAGCTTGCGGCAAACCTCAACTTCTCGGCCTTCGGCAAGGCCGAGGAGCTCAAGAAGCGGATATGGTTCACCCTCGGCGCGCTGATCGTCTATCGCCTCGGCACCTATATTCCGCTTGCCGGGCATCGATCCCGCCGCCTTCGCCGCCAACTTTCACGGCAAGCAGCAGGGCGTGCTCGAACTGTTCAACATGTTCGCGGGCGGCGCCGTGCAGCGCATGGCGATCTTCGCGCTGAACATCATGCCCTATATTTCGGCCTCGATCATCATCCAGCTGCTGAGCTCGGTGATTCCCTCGCTCGAAGCGCTCAAGAAGGAAGGCGAGCAGGGCCGCAAGGTCATCAACCAGTACACGCGCTACCTGACCGTCGTGCTCGCCGCCTTCCAGGCCTATGGCATCGCGGTCGGCCTCGAGGGCCAGTCCAATGTCGTCAGCGATCCCGGCTGGTTCTTCCGCATCTCGACCGTGCTGACGCTGATGGGCGGCACGATGTTCCTGATGTGGCTCGGCGAGCAGATCACCTCGCGCGGCATCGGCAACGGCTCGTCGCTGATCATTTTCGCCGGCATCGTCGCGGCCTTCCCGTCGGCCATCGCCAATACGCTGGAGCTGTCGCGCCAGGGCGCGATCTCGCCGCTCGTGCTGCTGGCGCTGATCCTGATGTCGTTCGGCGTCATCGCCTTCATCGTCTTCATGGAGCGCGCGCAGCGCCGGCTGCTGATCACCTATCCCAAGCGCCAGCAGGGCAACCGCGTCTATGAGGGGCAGACGTCGTTCCTGCCGCTGAAGCTCAACACGTCCGGCGTCATTCCGCCGATCTTCGCCTCGTCGCTGCTGCTGCTGCCGACGACCATCGCCAATTTCTCGGCCAATGGCGGCGCGGGCGGCGTGCTCGGCTTCATGGCGACCTATCTCGGCCACGGCCGGCCCGCTCTATATCATCCTCTATGTCGCGCTGATCGTGTTCTTCGCCTTCTTCTACACGGCGATCGTGTTCAATCCGGTCGAGACGGCGGACAATCTGAAGAAGCACGGCGGCTTCATTCCCGGCATCCGTCCGGGCGAGCGCACGGCGCAATTCATCGACTATGTGCTGACGCGCATCACGGTGATCGGCGCCGGCTATCTCGCGATCATCTGCCTCCTACCCGAAATGCTCATTTCGCAATGCGCGCTTCCGTTCTATTTCGGCGGTACGTCGCTTCTGATCGTGGTCAGCGTCACCATGGATACGGTGGCGCAAATCCACGGCCACCTGCAGGCGCAGCAATATGAAGGCCTGGTCAAGAAAGCCAAACTCAGGGGGAAGAAGAAATGAGGCTGATTCTGCTTGGACCGCCGGGGGCCGGCAAGGGAACGCAATCGGCGCGCCTGGAACAGAAATACGGCATTCCCCAGCTTTCGACCGGCGACATGCTGCGCGCGGCGGTCAAGGCGGGCACGCCGGTCGGCCTCAAGGCCAAGGCGGTGATGGATGCGGGCGGCCTCGTCTCGGACGAGATCGTCGTCGGCATCATCGCCGAGCGCAATCGACGAGCCGGATTGCGCCAAGGGCTTCATCCTCGACGGCTTTCCGCGCACGGTGGCGCAGGCCAAGGCGCTCGACGAGATGCTGCGCGTCAACACAAGGAACTCGATGCGGTGATCGAACTGGTCGTCGACGACAAGATCCTGCTGGCCCGCATCGAAGGCCGCGCCAGGGAGACGGTCGCGGCGGGCGGAGCCGTTCGCGCCGACGACAATCCGGAAGCCTTCAAGAAGCGCCTGGCGCAGTATCATGAGCTGACCGCGCCGGTTTCGGATTATTACAAGTCGGTCGGCGAATTGCGCACCGTCGACGGCATGGCGCCGATCGACGAGGTGACGGCCGAGCTCGAACTCGGTTCTTGCCGGTTGAATTTTGCGTGATGACGGCGCCTGGCGGTTGACGCCGGGCGCTGTTCCCTCTATGGGAAGTCCACGACGAAGCGCTCCCGCTTGAAAAGGCAGGGGCGTTGTTTTTCTTTGCGGTTTTAAAAACCGCAAAAGCCTGCATGGGCCGGCCTCCACCGGACGCAGGAAAACCCAGGGCGAGACTCCTGACAACCAGGGCCTCGGGCCCGCATATGGAGATGAAGATGGCTCGTATAGCCGGCGTCAATATTCCGACCAACAAGCGCGTTGTCATCGC
>CAVQMU010000005.1:170000-540589 GCA_963713695.1 uncultured Alphaproteobacteria bacterium | reverse complement strand
GGGCCCCGCGGTCGACAGCAGGAATGGCCGGTTTTCCAGTAATCGGCCTTGACGCCTTGCGCCCTGAGGACGGGATCGCTGGCGAAAAGTCCGGTTGATTTCACATCGACGACAAAGGTGGCGTTGGCATGGATTTTCGACAGGTCGCGCGCGAGCATGACGCCGATCTTGTCGGCGAAAATTTCCTCGCCATGATTGTCCACCACGCCGCACCGATCGCCGTCGCCGTCAAAGCCCAGACCGACGTCGGCGCCGGTCTCGCGCACCTTGTCGGCCATGGCGTGCAGCATTTCCATGTCTTCCGGGTTGGGATTGTAGCGCGGGAAATTATAGTCCGGCGTCACATCGAGCGGGACGACTTCGCAGCCGAGACGTTCCAGCAACTCCGGCGCGAAGGCGCCTGCCGTGCCATTGCCGCAGGCGGCGACAACCTTCATTTTGCGCGTGAGTTTCGTGTGGCCGGCGAGATCGTTGAGATAGGTCCTGCTGAAATTTTCGATGTAGACGTAGGAACCGCCGGAGCGATACTGCGAGCGTCCTTCAAGCACGATGTCCCTGAGACGGCCCATCTCGTCCGGGCCGAAGGTGACCGGGCGCTGCGCCCCCATTTTAACGCCCGTCCAGCCATTGTCGTTATGCGAGGCGGTGACCATGGCGACAGCCGGGCAATCCAGTGCGAATTGCGCAAAATAGGCCATCGGCGAAAGTGCGAGGCCGATATCGACAACTTCGACGCCGCCCGCCATCAAACCGCAAATCAGCGCCTGCTTGATCGAGGCGGAATAGGAGCGGAAGTCGTGGCCCGTGGCAAGCCGCGGCTTGACGCCCATTTCATGCAAAAGCGTCGCGAGGCCGAGGCCAAGCGCCTGTACGCCCATCAGGTTCAGTTCGGAGCCGAACATCCAGCGCGCGTCATATTCGCGAAAACCAGTCGCCTTGACGAGGGGCAGCCGCTCATATTCGAACGTGTTCGGGGTAAGGGCGGCGACGGGTTTCGGGAACATGGGCGTCTCACGTTTGGCAGTTTGTCATTGCGACTGCGATGCCGCAGGTGCGGGGAGGAAACAATCCAGATTGTTTTCGCTCGCAATGACGGAGGAATGAAAGAGGCTGAAGGCAAAGCCTCAGGCGCGATGATAAATGTCTTCAATGCGCACGATGTCGTCCTCGCCGAGATAGGAGCCAGTCTGGACCTCGATCAGTTCGAGATCAATTTTCCCGGGATTAAGCAGGCGATGAACGGAGCCGATCGGCAAGTAGATCAACTCGTTCTCGTGAACCATCACCGTGTCGCTGTCGCGCGTTACTTCCGCCGCGCCGCGCACCACGATCCAGTGCTCGGCGCGGTGATGGTGCTTCTGCAACGAGAGCTTGTGCCCCGGCTTGACGACGATGCGCTTGACCTGATGGCGCTCCCCGCTGTCAATCGATTGGTAATAGCCCCAGGGACGATAGACGCGACGATGCTCCACCGCCTCCCTGCGCTTGCGGACCTTCAGCTCGTCGACCAGTTGCTTGACCCGGTCGCCGTATTCGGCGCCAAGCACCAGCACGGCGTCGTCAGTCGTCACCACGATCACGTCGGACACCCCGAGCACCGTGGTCAATATGTCGTCGGAGCGGACATGCACATTGCGCCCCTCCTGCACCAGCCCGTGGCCGCGCACGGAATTGCCCTGCGCATCGCGCTCCGACAATTCCCAGACCGCCTGCCAGTTGCCCACGTCAGACCAGCCGATGTCGGCGGGGATCACCGCCGCATGCGCGGTGCGCTCCATCACGGCGTAGTCGATCGAAGTTTTCGGCGCCTGGGAAAAGCTCTGCCTGTCGAGCGCCAGGAAGCCAAGGTCGGTCTTCGCCAAAGCATAGGCCGTGGCGGCTGCCTTGGCGATCTCGGGTTCGAATTTCATCAATTCTTCCTGCATCACGTCGACGCGGAAAAAGAAATTGCCGGAATTCCAGAGATAGCCTTCCTTGATGTAGCGTTCAGCCGTGGCGAGATCCGGCTTTTCGACGAAAGCCTCGACCTTGGCCACGCCATCGGCGGCGACGACTTCGCCCGGGCGGATATAGCCATATCCGGTCGCCGGTTTGGTCGGCTTGATGCCCAGCGTTACGATAAAGCCCTGTTTGGCCGCTTCCGCCGCCTTGCGACAGAGGTCCCGAAACACATCGATCTTGCGCACGTCATGGTCTGCGGCGAAAACCGCCGCCACCGCATCGCTCGCCCTGGCCGACGCCAGTTCGCAGGCTACGGCCACCGCGGCTGCCGAATCGCGTCGCTCCGGCTCCAGTACGATTTCGCCCTTGACGCCGACCTCCGCCATTTGCTCCTGCACCAGGAAACGATAGTCGTGATTGGTGACGATTGCCGGAGCGTCGAAGATTTCAGGGTCAAGCCTGAGCAAAGTGTCTTGAAATGTCGAGAGCTTTCCAAGAAGCGGGATGAACTGTTTCGGCATGGTCTCGCGCGACGCCGGCCAGACCCGCGTCCCCGCTCCGCCGCACATGATCACAGGAATTATCT
This sequence comes from uncultured Alphaproteobacteria bacterium, assembly GCA_963713695.1. GTDB lineage: Bacteria > Pseudomonadota > Alphaproteobacteria > Rhizobiales > Beijerinckiaceae > Rhodoblastus. The sequence continues at coordinate 538,062 of CAVQMU010000005.1, read as the reverse complement.
TGTTCATTCGACCCTCGTATGGACTGGCGACGGTTCGGGAACCCGCCGGCAATAGCTGTTTCATCATACAGGCGGTTTATGAGCAAATTCAAAACACGCCTGCAGGCCAAACCTTATGCACGATAGGCGACGAGCAAGGCGCCGCAGGCGATCAGCGTCACGCCCAGCCAGTTCGGGCCGGATAGTTTTTCGCCGAGGAACAGGACGCCGAACACCGCCACGAGAACAACGCTGAGCTTGTCGATGGGCGCCACGCGTGCTGCGTCGCCAAGCTTGAGCGCCCGGAAATAGCACAGCCATGAAGCGCCGGTTGCGAGACCGGAAAGAGCCAGGAAGGCGAGCGTCCTCGGGCTCAAGGGCGCGGCGTGCAGTCGTCCCGTGGCCGCCAGCAGCGCGCCGAGCACGCAGACGACGACGAGTGTGCGCACGAAGGTCGCAAGATCGGAATCAATCGCCTCGACGCCCAGTTTGGCGAAAATCGCCGTCAGCGCCGCAAACAAGGCCGACAAAAGCGCCCAGGCCGTCCAGGAGCCCAAAAATTCCGCCAGATCCGTTTTCATCCCTGGCCTCCCTCGTTTTCCGCGAGGAGCCGCGCCTGAAAATCGGCGATCAAGGGATCGAGGATTTCGTCGAGCGCCTCGCCCTCCATCACCTTGTCGATCTTGTAGAGCGTCAGATTGATGCGGTGGTCGCTGACCCTGCCTTGCGGGAAATTATAGGTCCGGATGCGCTCGGAGCGATCGCCCGATCCGACTTGCGACTTGCGGTCCGCCGAACGGGCGTCGTCGAGCTTCTGGCGTTCGAGGTCGAACAGTCGCGAGCGCAGCACGTCCATGGCCTTGGCCTTGTTGCGATGCTGCGACCGTTCCTCCTGCATCATCACCACGATACCGGAGGGAATGTGGGTGATGCGGATCGCCGATTCCGTCTTGTTGACATGTTGGCCGCCCGCGCCCTGAGCGCGCATGGTGTCGATGCGAAGATCGGAATCGGCTATGGCCATGTCGACCTCGGCGACCTCAGGCAGGACGGCGACGGTGGCCGCGGAGGTGTGAATTCTTCCCTGCGTCTCGGTCGCGGGGACACGCTGCACACGATGGGTTCCCCGTTCGAATTTCAGCCGTGCGAAGACTCCCTTGCCTCTGACGTCGGCAATGATTTCCTTGAAGCCGCCGGCCGTTCCCTCGCTCGCGGAGATCAACTCCAAGGTCCAGCCGCGCTTGTCCGCGTATTTCTGATACATGCGAAACAGATCGCCTGCGAAGAGCGCCGCCTCGTCGCCGCCGGTTCCCGCGCGGATTTCAAGGATGGCGTTCTTTTCGTCCGCGGCGTCTTTCGGCAGCAACGCCAGCCGCAAGCCTTGCTCGGCCGCAGCAAGCTGCTCTTTCAGGCGCGGCAATTCGCCTTCCGCGAGCGCCCGCATGTCCCCATCGGTCGCGGGATCGGCGAGCAGCGCCGCAATATCGGCGCTCTCGTTTTGCAGCGCCCTGAATTCCCTGATCGCCAGGGCGACCGGCTCGAGCTCCGCCAACTCGCGCGAAAGAGCCGAAAAAGCATAGGAATCCACGCCTTCTGAAAGACGACAGCCGATCTCTTCGTAGCGGCGCAGGATGAGGTCGAGTTTTTCCGGCGGCAACATGGTGGATTCCGGCGACGTTTTTCCGCGTCGCTCAAGGCTGGAGGGAAGAAAGTCTTTCGCGCCGCGCCTGCTACAAGGGCACGCCGTGTTTTTCGGCGAAGGCGTGCAATTCCCTACGCACAGAAATCCTGTCGTCCGGATGGTCGATCATCGGCGTCAGGAATTCGCGCATCGCCTTCAAATCGGTAGCGAGGATCGCAGCTTTGACCGGGCCGATTGCCGAGGGCGTCATCGACAGGCCGCGATAGCCGATCGCCGCCAGCGCCAGCGCATCAAGCGGCTTGCCGCCCATTTCGCCACAAAGCGTGACCGGCGTCCCGTGCCGCTCGGCGGCGTCGACGATCGATTTAAGAGCGCGCAGATTGGGCGGCGAGAGGCTGTCGAATTGCGCGGACACGCGCTTGTTGTCGCGATCGACCGCGAAGAGATACTGGGTCAGGTCGTTCGAGCCGACCGAAAGGAAATCTGCGACGGCGCAGATTTCGTCGAGCTGCCAGAGCAGCGACGGCACTTCGACCATGACGCCGAGTTTCAAATCGGTCGGCAGGGCGTAATCGTGGCGGCGCAGGAATTCAAGCTCCCGCTCGCAGACCTCCTTGGCCTGGCCGAATTCCTGGGTCGTCGCCACCATAGGGAACATGATGCGCATCTCCCGCCCGGCGCCGGCGCGCAGCATGGCGCGAAGCTGCATCCGCAACAGGCCCGGGCGGTCGAGGCCGATGCGGATGGCCCGCCAGCCGAGCGCCGGATTCTCCTCCTCCATCTTGGCCATGTAAGGGAGGACCTTGTCGGAGCCGATGTCGAGTGTACGAAAGGTCACCGGACGTTCATCAGCGGCTTCGATCACCTTTTTATATAGCGCATATTGCTCTGACAGCCGCGGGAAGCTCGACGCCACCATGAACTGCAGTTCGGTGCGAAACAGGCCGATCGACTGCGCCCCGGCTTCCGCGACATGCTGGCAGTCGATCAGCAGGCCGGCGTTCATGTGCAGTCCGATCTGCACGCCGTCGCGGGTGATGGCCGGCACATCGCGAAGCTTGTGGTATTGCTCCTGCCGCCGCGCGCGCAACCGCGCCTTTTCGCCATAGGCGGCCTCGACGTCCGGCGGCGGGCGCAATTGCACCTCGCCGGTGCCGCCGTCGATGATGATCGGATCGCCGGTTTCGACGAGATCGGTGATGTTGCGGACTTCGCCGATGGCGGGAACGCCGAGCGCGCGCGCGATGATCGCCACGTGGCTGGTCGGGCCCCCGTCTTCCAGCACGAGGCCGCGCAGATTGGCGCGATCGTAATCGAGCAGCGCGGCCGGGCCCATGTTGCGCGCCACCAATATGGCGTTGGCCGGCAAGGCGCCGCCGTGCGCGACACCCTGGCCGGTCAATTGCTGCAGGAGGCGGTTGGCGAGATCGTCCAGATCGTGCAGCCGTTCGCGTAGATAGGGATCGGTCTGACGCTGCAACTTGGCGCGGGCGTCGTTCTGGACGCGCTCGACCGCCGCCTCGGCCGTCAGGCCGGAGTCCAGCGCCTCGCGCAGCCGCCGCAGCCAGCCCCGGTCATTTGCGAACATGCGCACGGTTTCGAGCACGTTGCGATGCTCGCCCGCGCCGTAGTGGTCGCCGCGCGCAATGAGCTGGTCGATCTGCTCGCGCATGGCCTGGATCGCAAGGTCAAGCCGGTGTTGTTCGGCCTGCGGATCCTCCGCCACCAATTGCTTGACGACGATGCGCGGCTCGTGAAGCACGACGTGACCCAGGCCCACGCCCTCGCTGAGCGGAGAGCCTGTGAGGGCCATGGGCTTTTGCAGGCTGAAGGTCTGGCCCGGCTGCGCAAGCGATTGCAATTCACCCGAGGCGATCATCTCGGCCAGCAGCATGGCCGTGGTCTGAAGCGCCTCGACCTCTTCCTCGGAATAGGTGCGGCGGGCGCGGTTTTGCACGACCAGCACGCCCAACGTATTGCCACCGCGCAAAATCGGCACGCCGAGAAAGGACTGGTAGATTTCTTCGCCGGTTTCCGGGCGATAGGAGAAGGCCGGATGCGCCTGAGCGTCGGCCAACGCCAGCGGCTCGGCCTTTTCGGCGATCAGGCCCACCAGACCTTCGCTGGTGGTCATGGTCGTGAGATGGACCGCCTCGCGATTCAGGCCTTCGGTCGCGTAGAGCTCGAGATTGCCGTCGGACCGCAGCACATAGACCGAACAGACTTCGGCCACCATGTTGGCGGCGATATGGATGACGATCCGGTCCAGCCGCGCCTGTGCGCTCACCGGCTCCGCCATGACCTCGCGAAGCCGGCGCAGAAGCAGACGGGGTCCGCCCAGAGCGCCGCGCATGTTCCTGTCCTCACCGGAAACGCGCCGAAAACGCGCCTCCATTTCCAAATCCTGGCAATTCGCTCGCCGAGCGACGATTGCGCCCGTAATAGGCATGCAAGGCGCGGACCGCAAGCGCGGGCCGCAGCGGCGGCTCATCGTCGCCTATTGTGTCGCCGCGAAGAAAATCCCGTCAAGGGCGGTCACGGCGCCTGTTTCGGCGGCCCGTCAGGCCTTGTCGAGTCCGTAAAGCGAATGAAGCGTGCGGACGGCCAATTCCGTATAGGCGGCGTCGATCAGCACGGAGAACTTGATTTCCGAGGTGGTGATGGCGCGAATGTTGACGCCCTTGTTGGCCAAAGCGCGGAAAGCTTCGGCGGCGACGCCCGCATGGCTGCGCATTCCCACGCCAATCGCCGAAACTTTCACCACATCTGTGGAGGCCTGAATACTGGAGAAGCCGATCTCCGCGCGGGCTTTCTCCAGCACCGTGCGGGCGCGCTCGAATTCCGCCGCCGGGACGGTGAAGGTGATGTCGGTGGTCGCGGCGTCGTCCGAAACCACCTGGATGATCATGTCGACATTGACGTTCGCCTCGGCCAGCGGCTGAAAGATCGCCGCGGCGACGCCGGGCTTGTCGGCGACCTTGCGCAAGGTGATCTGCGCCTCATCCTTCGAGAAGGCGATTCCAGTCACGACCTGCTGTTCCACAATATCCTCCTCGTCGCATATCAACGTGCCCGGCTGCGGGTTCGCCGGATCGTCGAAAGACGAACGCACGAATGTCTTCACGCGATGCACCATGGCCATTTCGACCGAACGCACTTGCAGCACCTTGGCCCCGAGCGAGGCCATTTCCAGCATTTCCTCGAAGGCGATCTTGTCGAGTCTTCGCGCCTTGGTCACAACACGCGGATCGGTCGTGTAGACGCCGTCCACGTCCGTATAAATATCGCAGCGATCCGCCTTGATTGCGGCGGCGATCGCCACGGCGCTGGTGTCGGAGCCGCCGCGGCCCAAAGTGGCGATCCGCCCTGTCGCGGGATCAAGGCCCTGGAAGCCCGCGATCACCGCCACTTCCCTGCGCTCAAATCCCTTGATGAGCCTGGATCCGTCGATTTTTGCAATACGCGCCGAGCCGTGCGCGTCATCGGTCTCGATCGGGATTTGCCAGCCCTGCCAGGATCGCGCGGGGATGCCCATTTGCTGCAGGACGATGGCGAGGAGGCCCGAGGTCACCTGTTCGCCCGAGGCCACGACCGCGTCATATTCGCACTCGTCATAAAGCGGATTGGCGTCCTTGACCCAGCCGACAAGCTCATTGGTCTTGCCGGACATGGCGGAAACGACGACCGCCACCTCGAAACCGGCGTCGATCTCGCGCTTGACGTGCCGCGCGACATTGCGGATTCGCTCGATATTGGCGACGGAAGTGCCGCCGAATTTCATGACCAGACGCGCCATATTTGCCCAGGATAATCGCGAAAATCTCGCCCCGCGCGCGCGGGGCGGCTATACATGACGGGACGGGCCAATTGTGTCAACGTGCCCGCGTCAATTGAAATTCGAGTTGGGTCATGTCGGAATCTCCAAGCCAGGGCGCGGGCAGCGTCGATCATGATGAGCTGGCGCGTTTTGCCAAGCTCGGCGATAGCTGGTGGGACCTCGCCGGCCCGCAGCGCGCCCTCCACAAGCTCAATCCCGTGCGCGTCGCCTATCTGCGCAATCTTTTCTGCTCGCACTTCCCCGATGGCGCTAAACCGCGCGACCGCAAGGCGGAAATGCCCCTTGCCGGGCTGCGGATCGTCGATCTCGGCTGTGGCGGCGGGCTCCTTTCGGAGCCTCTGGCCAAGCTTGGCGCGCTCGTGACCGCCATTGACCCCGCCGAGGAAAACATTCTCGCCGCCCGCCGCCACGCCGAAGCCGGCGGCCTGGCCATCGACTACCGCCCGCTCACTGTCGAGTCGCTGGCGGAATCCGGCGCAATTTTCGACGCAGTGCTCGCCATGGAGGTGCTGGAGCATGTGTTGGACGTCGACGGATTTCTGGCCGCCGCAGCGATGCTGGTTCGTCCGGGCGGAATTTTTGTGGGCGCAACCTTGAACAGAACCTTGAAAAGCTATGCCCTGGCGATCGTCGGCGCCGAATATGTGCTGCGCTGGGTCGAGCCCGGAACGCATGACTGGTCAAAATTCCTGACCCCAAGGGAATTGATGAGACCGCTGCTGGCCGCGGGGCTGAAGGAGATCGATCGCGCGGGCATTGTCTATCATCCGATCCGCGACGAATGGCGCCTTTCTGGCGACATGGACGTCAATTACTTGGTCGCGCTTGAAAAATAGCAAAATAAAAACGGCCCCTCGTGAGGGGCCGTTCGAATAAATGCGGTTGCCCGGGATCAGGCCGCGAGCGCCGCCTTCAACTCGTTGAGCTGGTCGAGCTTTTCGGATGCGGCGTTTTTCGTCGCCTCCGTCTTGGCGTCGGCGAGGTCTTCCTCGGCGTCCTTGATCTGCGCCGCGAGCTGGCCGGCGTCGAGCTGTTCCATCGGCATCGCCTGCTCGGCCAGAATCGTCAGGCCGCCGCCCGCGACGTCGGCAAAGCCGCCGCGCACAAAGAGCCTGGTTTTCTTGGCGGCCGTCTCGTCGATCTCGACAATGCCCGCCTTCATGACGGTCATGACCGGCGCATGGTCTTTCATGACCGTGAACTGGCCTTCGATCCCCGGCACGACCACGGCTTCGACATCGCCCGAAAACAAAAGCTTTTCCGGCGAGACGAGCTCGAAGTGAAATGTCGCCATAAAACTCTCCAAAACCGGGCGCTTACAAGACCCGGCGCTTAAATCCCGAGGGCTCCGGCGGCGTCAGGCCGCCGGAGCCGTATTCGGGGCGTCAGGCCGCCTGCGCCGCGAGCTTCTGGGCCTTTTCGACGGCTTCTTCGATATTGCCGACCATGTAGAAGGCGGCCTCCGGCAGATGGTCGTACTTACCTTCGACCAGGCCCTTGAAGCCCTTGATGGTGTCGGCGAGCGACACGAGCTTGCCGGGCGAACCGGTGAACACTTCCGCGACGTGGAAGGGCTGCGACAGGAAGCGCTCGATCTTGCGCGCGCGGGCCACCGTCAGCTTGTCCTCTTCGGACAATTCGTCCATGCCGAGAATGGCGATGATGTCCTGCAGCGACTTGTAGCGCTGAAGGGTCGACTGCACCTGGCGCGCGACGCCATAATGCTCTTCGCCGACGACGAGCGGCGACAGCATGCGCGAGGTCGAGTTCGAGCGGATCGACCGCCGGATAGATGCCCTTTTCCGCGATGGAGCGCGACAGCACGGTGGTCGCGTCCAGATGGGCGAAGGAGGTGGCCGGGGCCGGATCGGTCAAATCGTCGGCGGGCACGTAAATGGCCTGCACCGAGGTGATCGAACCCTTGTGCGTGGTGGTGATGCGTTCCTGCAGCGTGCCCATGTCGGTGGCGAGCGTCGGCTGATAGCCCACCGCCGAGGGAATGCGGCCGAGCAGCGCCGACACTTCCGAACCCGCCTGGGTGAAGCGGAAGATGTTGTCGACGAAGAACAGCACGTCCTGGCCCTTGTCGCGGAAATCTTCGGCGACGGTCAGGCCCGTCAGGGCGACGCGGGCGCGGGCGCCCGGGGGCTCGTTCATCTGGCCATAGACAAGGGCGCATTTGGAGCCGGCGGTCGAACCGCCATTTTCCTTCGGGTCCTTGTTGACGCCGCCTTCGATCATTTCGTGATAAAGATCGTTGCCTTCGCGGGTGCGCTCGCCGACGCCGGCGAACACTGAATAACCGCCGTGCGCCTTGGCGATATTGTTGATCAGCTCCATGATCAGCACGGTCTTGCCGACGCCCGCGCCGCCGAACAGGCCGATCTTGCCGCCCTTGGCGTAGGGCGCCAGGAGATCGACGACCTTGATGCCGGTTTCGAGGATCTGCGCTTCCGTCGCCTGTTCGGCGTAGGACGGGGCCGGCTGGTGAATGGCGCGCTTGGCGGCGGTCACGACCGGGCCGGCTTCATCGACGGGTTCGCCGATGACGTTGATGATGCGGCCGAGGCATTCGTCGCCGACCGGAACCATGATCGGGGCGCCGGTGTCGCGCACGGGCTGGCCGCGGACGAGGCCTTCGGACACGTCCATGGCGATGCAGCGCACCGAGTTTTCGCCGAGATGCTGGGCGACTTCGAGAACGAGGCGATTGCCGTTGTTCGTCGTCTCCAGCGCGTTCAGGATTTCGCGGCAGCTTGCCGTCGAACTTGACGTCGACGACGGCGCCGATGACCTGCGTGACGCGGCCCGTGGGCAAAGAGGCTTCAGCCATGTTTTGGTCCTCACATTTTCTTTGACGGTCAGAGCGCTTCGGCGCCCGAGATGATTTCGATCAGTTCCTTGGTGATCATCGCCTGACGCGAACGATTGTAGATCGTCGTCTGCTTCTTGATCATTTCGCCGGCGTTGCGCGTGGCGTTGTCCATGGCGCTCATGCGCGCGCCCTGTTCCGAAGCGGCGTTTTCCAGCAAAGCGCGGAAAATCTGCACGGAAATGTTGCGCGGCAGCAGGGTCGCCAGAATTTCGTCCTGTCCCGGCTCATATTCGTAAGCCGCGGCGCTCGCGGGCTGTTCGCCGCCGATCTGCGGCGGGAATGATCTGCTGCGCCGTCGGTATTTGCAGGATCACCGAGCGGAATTTCGAATAGAACAGAGTGCGCGACGTCGAATTCGCCCGCCTCGAACCATTCGATGATCTTCTTGCCGATCGGATCGGCGTTCTCGAAACCGAGCTGGCGCACCGAACGCAGGTCGATCAGTTCGACGATCTGCTTTTCGAACTGGCGGCGAAGCTGGTCATAGCCCTTCTTGCCGACGCAGAGAATCTTGACCGTCTTGCCTTCGGCCTGGAGAGCCGAGAGCCTTTTCGCGGGCGAGCCGGGCGATCGAGGAATTGAAGCCGCCGCACAGGCCGCGCTCGGCGGAGGCGACGACCAGGAGATGGATCTGGTCCTTGCCATTGCCCGACAGCAGCGCCGGCCCCGAACCGGCGGCGATGCCGGAGGCGAGATTGGCGAGAACCGAATCCATGCGCTCCGCATAGGGGCGCGCGGCTTCCGCGGCCAGCTGGGCGCGGCGCAATTTCGCCGCCGCGACCATCTGCATGGCCTTGGTGATTTTCTGCGTCGCCTTCACGGAGGCGATGCGATTGCGTAGGTCCTTCAACGAGGCCATGGTTTTCCGCTCGACTGCCGCTCCCGGCGCCGGTTTTTCCGGCCCGCGGGGCGATCAAAAAGGCGAGCCCGTCGTCAGTCGACGGCGGGCCCGATGCGAATTCAGGCGAAGGACTTGGTGTAGCCTTCGACGACCGACTTCAGCTTGGCGGCCGAATCGTCGGAGAGATCCTTCGACGAGCGGATCGCTTCGAGCAGGTCGGCGTGGCTGGTGCGCAGCAGGGCCAGAAGACCATCTTCGTAAGCCTTGATGCGGTTCACCGGCAGCGCGTCGAGATAGCCGTTGACGCCGGCGTAGATCACCGAAACCTGCTCTTCCATCTTGAGCGGCGAAAACTGCGCCTGCTTCAGCAATTCGGTCAGGCGCGAGCCACGATTCAACAGGCGCTGCGTCGTTGCGTCGAGGTCCGAGCCGAACTGGGCGAAGGCCGCCATTTCACGATACTGGGCCAACTCGCCCTTGATCTTGCCGGCGACCTTCTTCATCGCCTTGGTCTGCGCCGAAGAGCCGACGCGCGACACCGAGAGGCCGACGTTCACCGCCGGGCGAATGCCCTGGTAGAACAGGTCGGTTTCGAGGAAGATCTGGCCGTCGGTGATCGAGATCACGTTGGTCGGAATATAGGCCGACACGTCGTTGGCCTGCGTTTCGATGACCGGCAGCGCGGTCATCGAGCCCGAACCATTGGCGTCGTTCAGCTTGGCGGCGCGCTCAAGCAGGCGGCTGTGGAGATAGAACACGTCGCCGGGATAGGCCTCGCGGCCGGGCGGACGACGCAGCAGCAGCGACATCTGGCGATAGGCGACGGCCTGCTTGGTCAGATCGTCATAAACGATGAGAGCGTGCATGCCGTTGTCGCGGAAGAACTCGCCCATGGCCGCGCCAGCGAAGGGGGCCAGGAACTGCATAGGAGCCGGATCGGAGGCGGTCGCGGCGACGATGATCGAATATTCGAGCGCGCCCTGCTCTTCGAGCACTTTCACGAACTGGGCGACGGTGGAGCGCTTCTGTCCCACGGCGACATAAACGCAATAGAGCTTGGCGCCCTCGTCCGTGCCCTGGTTGATCGACTTCTGGTTGAGGATGGCGTCGAGCGCCACCGCGGTCTTGCCGGTCTGGCGATCGCCGATGATCAACTCGCGCTGGCCGCGGCCGATGGGGATCAGGGCGTCGATGGCCTTGAGGCCGGTCGCCATCGGCTCATGCACCGACTTGCGCGGAATGATGCCGGGCGCCTTGACGTCGACGCGCGAGCGCTTGGTCGCGGCGATGGGGCCCTTGCCATCGATCGGGTTGCCGAGCGCGTCGACGACGCGGCCGAGCATTTCCTTGCCGACGGGCACGTCGACGATCGAGCCCGTGCGCTTGACCGTCTGGCCTTCCTTGATCTCGCGGTCGGAACCGAAAATCACGACGCCGACATTGTCGGCTTCAAGGTTCAGGGCCATGCCCTGAATGCCGTTTTCGAACTCGACCAGTTCGCCGGCCTGGACGTTGTCCAGACCATAGACGCGGGCAATGCCGTCGCCGACGGACAGGACCTGGCCGACTTCCGTGACCTGAGCTTCATTACCGAAATTCGCGATTTCGTTCTTGAGAATCGCGGAAATTTCTGCGGCGCGGATATCCATCAGCCGACCTCTTTCATGCGTGTGCGGAGCGAGTTGAGTTTGGTTTTCAGCGAGGCGTCAACCATGCGAGAACCAAGTTGGACGACAATGCCGCCAATGATCGAGGAATCGACATTGACGTTGACCTTGACGGTCGAACCGCCCGAAATTTCACGCAACGCAGCTTCGAGCGCGGCGGAATGATCGGACGAAAGGGGTTCGGCGACGGTGACCTGCGCGTGGGTCACGCCCTTGGCCTTGTCGTTGAGCGCATTGAAAGCGCGAATCATATCCGACAGGACGAAAAGGCGGCGCTTGGAGGCCACGAGTTTGACGAAATTGGTGGTCAGGCCGGCAATGCCAGCCTTGTCGAGAACAGCCGACATGGCCTTGAGCTGGTCTTCAGCTGAAAAAACCGGGCTCGCGACGAAACGACGCAGATCGTCGCTTTCGGCCAACATTTCGGTGAATTTCTGAAGGTCGCCAGCGACGGCGTCCGTCGCATTCTGTTCCTGGGACAGGGAGAAGAGCGCCTGCGCATAGCGTTCAGCAACGCCGGATACCGGATGCTTGGAGTCGTCGACCTCTGCCACGCGGAAAAGCCCCTTCCTTGGTATGGGCTGACAATTTTCGCCATCTTCGACTCGACGCCGGGGCGCCGCGACAATGTTGAGGACAAAACTGTCTGGAAACGGGAAGTTGGCGTTAGCCGTTCTTCCCGAAAGGCGGGGCTGAACTAACATAGGGCTTCCCGCCACGCAACCCTGACTTAAGCGGCAGAAATAGGGCTTTGGGATAATTCGCCAAAAAAAGTCGCACAAGGCTCACAAAAAGTTCTGGGGCTCGACATCGATCGAAACCCGAATGCCGCCACGCGGCTTTGGGGCCTTTTCGAGCATTTGCCGCAAAAATCCCTGCAGATCGGCGCGGCGCGGCGCCTTGATCAGGAGCCGGAAACGGTGCTGGCCGCGCACCACGGCGATCGGGGCTTCGGCGGGCCCCAATACCAAAGTGTCGCCCTCCGTGGGAAGATGTCCCGGCGCAGCGACGCTCCAGCCCGGCTTTTCCGGCGGCTGGCAGGCAGCGCGGACGAGGGCGCGCGCGTGGGTTTCGGCGCTGGCGCGGTCGGGTCCGGCGACGATCACCGCCGCCAGACGGCCGAAGGGCGGCAGCCGGGCGTCGCGCCGCGACTGGGTCTCCTCCCGGTAAAAACGCTCGAAGTCGCCCGACAACAAGGCTTGAAGCACCGGGTGCTCCTTCTGGAAGGTCTGGAGCAAGGCGCGGCCAGGCTTTTCGCCGCGCCCTGCGCGCCCGGCGACCTGATTGAGCAACTGAAACGTGCGTTCCGCCGCGCGGGGATCGCCGTTCGACAGGCCAATGTCCGCATCGACAACGCCGACGAGCGTCAAATAGGGGAAATTATGGCCTTTTGCGACAAGCTGGGTGCCGATGACGAGATCGAACTTATGCTCCGCCACCGCCTGCAATTCACTGCGCATTCTCTCCGTTCCGCCGGGCATGTCGGAGGAGAGCACGAGCTGGCGCACATCGGGGAAAAGCTCGGCGGCCTCCTCCGCCAGGCGTTCGACGCCCGGCCCGCAGGGGCTGAGCGCATCCGCCGCGCCACAGGCCGGGCAGAGCTCGGGCCGCCGTTCGACATGGCCGCAATGGTGGCAGACGAGGGCCCGGCGAAAGCGATGTTCGACCAGCCAGGCCGAGCAATTGGGGCACTGGAACTTGTGGCCGCAGGATCGGCAAAGGGTGAGGGGCGCATAGCCGCGGCGGTTGAGGAAAAGCAGCGCCTGTTCGTTGCGCGCAAAATTTTTCCGCAAGGCGTCTGCAAGAAGGGGCGAAATCCATTTGCCGCGCGCCGCCGCGTCCTTGCGGAGATCGATCGCCACGATGCCCGGCATTTCTCGGCCGGCGAAGCGGCTTTGAAGCCGCAAATGGCCATAGCGTCCCTGACGCGCGTTTTCCCGCGTTTCGATCGACGGCGTGGCTGAGGCCAGGATGATGGCGCAGGATTCGATGCGCGCCCGCACTACGGCCATGTCGCGGGCATGATAGGCGACGCCCTCGTCCTGCTTGTAGGCGGCCTCATGCTCCTCGTCGACGACAACCAGCCGAAGATCGGCGAAATTGAGAAAGAGAGCGGAGCGGGCCCCCGCGACCACCTTGACCTCGCCAGAGGCAGCGCCGCGCCAGATTTTTTCGCGGCGGCGTGGGGTCAGCCCCGAATGCCATTCGGCAGGCTTGTGGCCGAATCGCGCAGCGAACCTTTCCAGGAATTGCGCGGTCAAAGCGATTTCCGGCATCATGATCAAGGCCTGTCCGCCACCGCGCAGCGCTTCGGCCACCGCTTCGAAATAGACCTCGGTCTTGCCGGAGCCCGTCACGCCTTCGAGCAGGACCGGTTTGAAAGCGCGAGACGCAGCGAGGTCGCGAAGGGCGCACGCCGCCTCGCCCTGGTCGGGCGAAAGGGCGGGGGCGGAAAAATCCGGATCCGGCGTTTCCGCCGCTTTTTCCGGCGGAAGCGCAATGGTCTCGAAGACGCCGTCATCAACCAGCGCGTCGAGAACGCTGGCCGTCACGCCCGCCCTTCGGGCCAGATCGCTCTTGCTCGCCGCAAGGCCACCCTGAGCGGCGTCCAGCACGCGCTTTCGCGCGTCGGTCATGCGTCTCGGCGCGGCGCCCGTCAGCCTGAATCCGACCCGGACAGGCTCCGGCCCGACTTCATCGGCCGCCCGCGTCGCCATGCGTAAAACCATGCCAAGCGGCGCCAGCGTCCAGGCGGCGACCCAATCGATGAAACTGCGTAGTTTTTGCGGCAGGGCGGGGAGGTCAAGACGAGCGACGACAGGCTTGAGCTTGTCGACCGGGCCGACCGAAAGACCCCAGACGACGCCCAGGGCTTCGCGCGTTCCCAGCGAAATCGTGACAAAGTCGCCAAGCTCAAGCCGCATGCCCGGGGGGATGCGATAGGAATAGGGATGATCTACGGCGACTGGCACGAGAACCTCGGCGATGTCAGGCGCACCGCTCATTGCCGTCGCCCCTCATTCCGATAGTCCGGCCAGGATTTCAGGCCAGCACGCCGTGGCATTGCTTGAATTTCTTGCCCGAACCGCAAGGGCAGGCCTCGTTGCGCCCGACGCGGCCCCAGCTTTGGGGATCATTGGGATCGCGGATGACCGAAGGCTCTGGGGGGCGCCCAGAGCCTGCGGCGAAAAATCACCGGCGGCGATGCGGCTGTTGATCTGCGCCAGCGCCAACTCATCCTCGCCGGTCAGCGGATCGAAATGCGAAGCCTGCATCGGCGGCAATTGCGGCTCCGGCGGGCGTTCATGCGCAACTTCCACGCGCATCAGCTGGGCCGTGACCATCTTGCGCAACCGCGTGATCAAGGCGTCAAAAAGCTCGAAAGCCTCGGACTTGTACTCATTGAGCGGATCGCGCTGGGCCAGACCGCGCCAGCCTATGACCTGGCGCAGGTGATCGAGAACGACGAGATGCTCGCGCCACAGGTGGTCGAGCGTCTGCAGCAGGACCTGCTTCTCGATATAGCGGGTCAGTTCGGGCGAATTGGCTTTTTCGCGTTCCGCATAGGCCTCGTCCGACGCCTTTTCGAGCCTTTCGCGCAGTTCCTCGTCGGCTATGCCCTCTTCCTTCGCCCAGGCGGCCAAAGGCAGCTCCATATTGAGCTGAGTCTTGACCTCTTCGGCGAGGCCGGCGATGTCCCAGGCTTCGGGATAGGCGTCGTGCGGGACATGGCGGGAAACCAAATCCTCTACCACGCCGTGCCGCATTTCGCCGATCGTCTCCTCGAGCGAGTCCTGCGCCATCATTTCGCGCCGCTGCTCGAACACCACCTTGCGCTGGTCGTTCATGACGTTGTCGAACTTCAGCACGTTCTTGCGCATGTCGAAGTTGCGCGCTTCGACTTTCTGCTGGGCCTTTTCCAGCGCCTTGTTGATCCAGGGGTGAATGATCGCTTCGCCTTCCTGAAGACCAAGCTTGCGCAGCATGGCGTCCATGCGCTCGGAGCCAAAGATGCGCATCAGATCGTCCTGCAGCGACAGGAAGAACTTCGACTGTCCCGGATCGCCCTGGCGGCCCGCGCGGCCGCGCAGCTGGTTGTCGATGCGGCGGCTCTCGTGCCGTTCCGTGCCGACGATGTAAAGGCCGCCGGCGGCGAGCGCCTTCTGCTTGAAATCCGCGATTTCCGCCCGAATAGCCTGTTCCCTGGCCGCCCGCGCGTCGCCCTCCAGGCCTTCGCATTCCTGTTTCAGGCGCATGTCGAGATTGCCGCCAAGCTGAATGTCGGTGCCGCGTCCCGCCATGTTGGTGGCGATGGTGATCGCGCCGGGCACGCCGGCTTCCGCAACGATATAAGCTTCCTGCTCGTGAAAGCGCGCGTTGAGCACGGCGAAATTCTTGGACGGCTTGCCGGAGCGGGCCGAGGCGTAGAGCTTGTCCAGCGCGCCCGGCGCCCCGAAATCGATCATCTTGTATCCCTTGCTCGTCAGGAATTCGGCGAGCTGCTCGGATTTTTCGATGGAGGTCGTGCCGACGAGCAAGGGCTGGGCCTTGGCGTTGGCCATCTCGATTTCGGTGACGATGGCGGCAAGTTTTTCGGCGCCGGTTCGATAGACTTCGTCATCCGAATCGATGCGGACGATCGGCATGTTGGTCGGGATTTCGACGACGTCGAGCTTGTAGATTTCGGCGAATTCCTCGGATTCCGTGGAAGCCGTGCCGGTCATGCCAGCCAGTTTCTTGTAAAGGCGGAAATAATTCTGGAAGGTGATCGAGGCCATGGTGACGTTTTCAGGCTGCACCTGCACGCCCTCCTTCGCCTCCAGCGCCTGGTGCTGGCCTTCCGAATAGCGGCGGCCCGGCATCATGCGTCCCGTGAATTCGTCGATGATCACCACTTCATTGTTGCGGACGATGTAATCCTTGTCGCGGTGGAACAATTTGTGGGCGCGCAGGGCCTGGTTGACATGATGAACCAGCGTGACGTTGGAGGCCTCGTAAAGCGACCCCTCGGTCATTATGCCGGCTTCGGTGAGCAACTGCTCCATATGTTCGTTGCCGGCTTCGGTCAGGGCGATGGTGCGCTGTTTTTCGTCAAGTTCGAAATCTTCCGGAAGGAGTTTCGGAAGGAGCTTGTCGATTGAAATATAGAGGTCTGAGCGGTCGTCCGATGGGCCGGAAATGATCAAGGGCGTCCGCGCTTCATCGATCAGAATCGAATCCACTTCGTCGACGATCGAGAAGAAATGGCCGCGCTGAACCATCTGGTTCAGCTCGTATTTCATGTTGTCACGCAGATAGTCGAAGCCGAATTCGTTGTTCGTGCCATAGGTGATGTCGGCGGCATAGGCCTGCGCACGCTCGGAATCGTCGAGACCATGCACGATGACGCCAACGGTCAGGCCCAAAAAGTTGTAGATCCGGCCCATGTTCTCGGAATTGCGACGGGCGAGATAATCATTGACCGTGACGACGTGGACGCCTTTGCCGCAGAGGGCGTTGAGATAGCAGGCCAGCGTCGCGACGAGCGTCTTGCCTTCGCCAGTGCGCATCTCGGCGATGGAGCCTTCGTTCAGAACCATGCCGCCTATCAGCTGAACGTCAAAGTGGCGCTGGCCGATAGCGCGCTTGGCCGCCTCGCGAACCGTGGCGAAAGCGGGAACCAGAAGATCTTCGATTGTTTTTCCGGCCTCGATCTGGGCCCGGAACTCATCGGTGCGGGCGCGCAACGCCTCGTCGGACAAGGCCGCCACCTCCGGCTCCAGCGCATTGATCGCCACGACCCTGGAGGCATAGGTCTTCAAACGGCGTTCGTTGGCGGTGCCGAAGATTTTTTTCGCGAGGCTTCCCAACATTCCGACGACCTTTCAGAACGGCGCGGTAACGCGCCGTGATCTGCAATAAAATAGCGCTTCCCGCGAAAGGCGCGGCGCTTGAGCGCCGCCCCAATGTCGGGAGCCATCGCGCCGATAACAAGACGCAGCGCCTCTTTCACGGATGCGACGACCTTCATCTGTCAAAAAGCGCCGCAAACTTCACGAAAAAGGCCGAGATTCCGCGCGAGAAATAGAAGGGGGGCGCCTGCTTGTCAACGCGCCGCGGGGCGGCTTCCCTTTTCCAGGTCTCCCCCCCGCACAGGCCGCCGCCGAGCACGCAGCCCTTGATCTTCAAATGATCGGCGTCTTCCAGCGATATTTCGCCGTCATATTTGTTGCCATCGTCGAGATTGAAGATGGGGCCGCGCCAGACCGCGCCGTCCAGACGCATGCCCATGAGGATCTGCTGGCCGACCGCAGCTTTTTCGCCCTCCGCCGGCGGCGGCGCCTCCGCAACGAAGCCACAGAGATCTTGACTACAGGGCTTGATCTTGATCACCGCCGAGCCGTCCGCCACGCGCCAAAGTCCGACAGGACCAACGGCGGCAGGATGGTTGGCGACAGGAGGCTTGGCTAGTGGAGGCTTGACGACAGGACGCTTTGGCGCAGCGGCCATCGCCGTCGCGGTCGACGCCAGGATAACCGCATAAAATGCGGCGGCGCGGAATTTCATGCTCACTCGTCTCCCAGGTCCGCGCCCCGCGACCGAAGCAGGGTCATTAACGAGTCTTCGTCGGGATGGGAAGCGGCGAGTATCTGGCCCGATGGCGCCCAATTCCTGCAGACGGAGGCGACGTCCGGAGCCAGGCAGCAGTGAATCAAGGACTTCGCCGCCTCGCGCCCTATCAGCTCGAGGGCGATTGCGGCGCTGCGGGGCGAATAGTGCAGAACGGCCTCGATTTCGCGCCGCGCCAGCGCGCCGCGAATCTCGTCCGGCCAAGCTGAAACCTTGCGCGCTTCATAGGTTTCGCAAACCGCGACGCGCCAGCCCTTCTCCCGCAAAAGCACTTCCAAATCGTGTTTGCGTTCCCGTCCCGCGAGGTAAAGCGCCGCTTTCGCTTCACCTAGGCTGACGAGCTGTTTGGCGAGCGCATCGCTGTCGGGCGCGACGCAAAAAATCGAAAAACCCAGCTCCCGCGCGGCGTCCTCAGTTTTTCGGCCAACGCAGGCAAGCGGAAGCTGGAGAATTTTCGCTCGAAGCGGCGCCTGTACGAACGCCCTTGCGCTGGTGGCCAGCAGCAAGTCGAAAGGCCCGGACGGCAAGGGCGCTCCTGTGGCCCCGATTTCGAGAACGGGAGCGACGTAAGCCCGATGGCCCAGTCCGGCCAGTCGCTGCGCCGTCGCCTCCGCCTGCCGTTCGGGTCGCGTCACCAGCACGCGCATGGCGGTCAAAAGCTCAGGAGATCGGACGGCGCGTCTTTCAAGATATTTCTTGCCGCCGTCTCGCCCAAGGCCACAGCGTCCTTGACCAAACCCGCGACGCGAGCCTCGAAGGCCTCCGACCCGTCCTTGCGCAGGACGAGCCCGTAAAAGCTCAGTCTCGTTCCTGCGACAACGGCATGCCCGGCGATCGGCGTGCGGCAGGAGCCGTCGAGCACATTGAGGAAGGCGCGCTCGGCTGCAAGCGCATGGCCGGTCTCCGCGTCGCAAATCTGCGCCAGATCGTCCTTTATGCGCGCGTCTTCGGCCCGGATCGTGATGGCGATGGCGCCTTGGCCGCAAGCCGGCGGGAAAGTGTCCAGCGGCAGGATCGAAGTCGCCTTGTCAGCGAGGCCAAGGCGTTTCAATCCGGCCAAAGCGAGAAGGGTGGCGGCGAACTCGCCGCTTTCGACCTTTCGCAGGCGCGTCTGCACATTGCCGCGCAGAAGCTCGACCACGAGGTCCGGCCTCAGCCGCCGGATCATCGCTTGCCGGCGCAGGGAGGCCGAACCGACGCGCGCGCCTTTCGGCAGCTCCTGCAAGGTCTTCGCCGCGCCGCCGATAAAGGCGTCGCGCACGTCCTCGCGCGGCAAGTAGCCGCCGATGATCAGTCCTTCAGGCAGCAGGGTCGGCAGATCCTTGGCGGAATGGACGGCTATGTCGATCGCGCCTTCAAGCTGCGCCTGATCGAGCTCTTTGGTAAAAAGACCCTTGCCGCCGACGTCGCTCAGGGGACGATCCTGGATCATGTCGCCGCTGGTCTTGATGACGACAATTTCGAAATGCTCTTCGGGCGCGCCGTGAACAAGCGCGAGACGGCGGCGCGTCTCATGCGCCTGCGCCAGCGCCAGAGGACTGCCGCGCGTGCCAATTTTCAACCAGGGCGCCAAAATTCCGCTCCAAGACATTTTGATTTGATCGGGTGGCGGACTATAGGGAAAAGCGCGGCGGCCGCGAAAGCAGCCGGCGAAACTTTTCGCGCCGCCTGACAGGGCGGCTGGAGCGGGGTCATTCGATGCGGGCGGGTTTGCGCGTTCTGGGCATCGAAAGCACCTGCGACGAAACCGCCGCGGCCGTGGTCGAAACCGATTCGACGGGCGCGGCGAGATCCTGTCCAACGCTGTGCTCAGCCAGATCGCCGAACATGCGGCCTATGGCGGCGTGGTGCCGGAAATCGCCGCGCGCGCGCATATCGAAGTGCTCGACCAGCTGATCCGCCGCGCGCTTGATGAGGCCGGCTGCGGCGTGGACGATCTCGACGCCATCGCCGCCGCCGCCGGGCCCGGGCCTGATCGGCGGCGTGATGGTCGGGCTGACCACCGGCAAGGCGATGGCGCTGGCGGCGAACAAGCCCTTCGTCGCCGTCAACCATCTCGAAGCCCATGCGCTTGACGCCGCGGCTGACCGACGGCGTCGACTTTCCCTATCTGCTGCTGCTGGTCTCGGGCGGCCACAGCCAGCTCGTCGCGGTGAACGGCGTCGGCGACTATCGCGGCTCGGCTCGACGGTGGACGACGCCGTCGGCGAAGCCTTCGACAAGGCCGCCAAACTGCTCGGCCTGCCCTATCCCGGCGGCCCGCGCGTCGAACAGGCGGCCGAGAATGGCGATCCCGACGCGATTCGACTTCCCCCGCCCGATGGTCGGACGGCAGAACCCCGACTTTTCCTTTTCCGGCCTGAAGACGGCGGTGCGGCTGGAAGCCGAGCGCATCGCGCCGCTGACCGATGACCGACGTCGCCGATCTCTGCGCCTCGTTCCAGGCGGCCGCGGTCGACGTGATCGTCGACCGCTGCCGCGCCGCCTTGCGCTTGCTGGCCGAGCGCCGCGGCCGCCCACATGCGCTGGTCGCCGCGGGCGGCGTCGCCGCCAATGGCGCGATCCGCCGCGCGCTGGCGCGGCTTCTGCGCCGAAGCCGGCCTGAAGCTCGCCTTGCCGCCGGCCGGTCTTTGCACCGACAATGGCGCGATGATCGCATGGGCCGGGCTCGAGCGCTTTCGCCTCGGCCTCATCGACGGCATGGATTTCGCCGCGCGGCCGCGCTGGCCGCTCGATTCGAGCCAAGATCCCCGCTGGCACGGCAAGGCCTGAACCTATGCGCGCGATCCAATTTTTCCTGCTTGCAGGAGCGATGGTCGTGGCGATCGCGGGACCGCGAGCCTTCCTGCAAACGCGCAAGTCCGTGGTCGCTCCGGTGCGGATCGCCTATGGGCCCGGCGCCCGGCTTTGACGTCATCGATCCAGAACTGATCGGCACAGGCGCGAAGACTATCGACATGGCCGCCTATGTGCTGAGCGACCAGCAGAGTGATCGAGGCGCTCTCCGCGGCCGCGACGCGGGGCGTGCAAGTGCGGATTTATTTCGATCCCGAACAATTTCGCCGCATCGGCGGAGTCAACGACAATGTGCTGGCTCTGATCCACCAGCCCAACGTGCGCGGCAAGATCAAGCCCGAGCAAAACGATCTCATGCATTTGAAGGCCTATGCCGTGGACGGACGCTGGCTGCGCACGGGATCGACCAATTTCTCCTGGTCCGGCGAAACCCGGCAGGACAACGATATCGTCGTCATCGACAGCCCGACGGCGGCTCGGGATTTTACCCGCCATTTCGAAACGCTCTGGGCGCGGCGCGACAATCAGGAAGCCGAGCAATGACAAAGGCATCGCACACTCGCCGTGCTTGGCGCCGGCGCCTGGGGCACGGCCCTGGCCGAATATGGCGGCGCCCTCGCACGACAAGGTCTAGCTCTGGGCGCGATGATCCCGAGCATGTCGCTGGCCATGCGCGAAACGCGGCGCAACGAGCGCCGCCTGCCCGGCGTCATGTTGGCGCGAACAGGTCGAACCGTCGCCGACATCGCCTGCGTTGGCGACGCCGATCATGTGCTGGCCGTCGTTCCCGCCCAGACCATGCGCCAGACAGCGACGCTCATGCGCGGACATCTGCGGCCAAGGACCGCCATCGTCAGTTGCGCCAAGGGCATCGAGAGGGACAGCGGCCTTTTCATGCGCGACGTGTCTCGCCGAGGTCCTGCCGGGCCAGCCGGCAGCGGCGCTCTCCGGGCCGAGCTTCGCCGCCGATCTGGCGCGCGGGCTGCCGACGGCGGTGACGTTGGCGGCGGAACAGCATCGCATTGGCCGAAAGCTTATGCGCGCGATTGGCGGCGCCGCATTTCCGGCTCTACCGGTCAAACGACGTGATCGGCGTCGAAATCGGCGGCGCGGCCAAAAATGTGCTCGCCATCGCCTGCGGCGTCGCGCTCGGGCGCGGAACTTGGGCGCGAGCGCGCATGCGGCGCTGCTGGCGCGCGGTTTCGCCGAAATGATGCGCTTCGCCCGCGCCCAGGGCGCGATGCCGGAAACGATCATGGGCCTGTGCGGGCTCGGCGACCTCGCCCTGACCTGTTCCTCGCCGCAATCGCGCAATTATTCGCTGGGTTTTGCCATCGGGAGCGGCGAAAAGCCGCAGTCGGCCGGGCATGGCAGCTTGACCGAAGGGCGCCTGGACGGCGTCGGTCCTGACGCAAAAGGCGCGGGAACTCTGGCGTCGAAATGCCGATTGCCGAAGCGGTGACGGCCATAATCGAAGGCCGTATCGAGGTTGGCGCTGCCATCGAAGCCCTGATGAGCCGACCGTTCAAGGCGGAAGGATGACCGACGCCCTCGAAACGGCGCGCCGGCAGAAAATCACTTTTTGGCGAGGAGGTCGCCGGGGACCTTGCCGCCATTGGCCGCGACGAGGTCGATGACCTTTTTGTGCAGCCAGACGTTCATGGCCGCGGAATCGCTGGTGTCGCCATCATATTTCAGCTCGGAGGCGAGCTGCTTGCGGGCGGTGAGGCTGGAATCGAGGCCAAGGACCTTGAGCAGGTCGACGATGGAGGAGCGCCAGTCGAGGGTCTCTGGGTTCTTGTCGTCGAGATCGTCGAGGACGGCGACGATGTCGACATTGGCGGCGACATCGGCCGGGACGGTCGCAGGCGCGCCAGCGGCGGCGGCGACCTGAGCCGGGTCGGCGGCGGGAGCGGCGGCGTCGGGCGCCGGGGCGGCGGCGGCGACGGGAGCGGCTTCAGCCGGGGTCGTGCCAAAAATTTTTCCGATGATGTTTCCGAAAATGCTCATGGGAGTTCCTGCCCTGTTAAAAAAGTTAACTCACGCGGTCCGGCCGTCGTTGCGGCGTCGGAAGCGCTGCGCAGGCTAGGGCCAAGGTAAGACAGTTACAACACGAAAACGGAAATTTCCCTGACACGAGCGGTTGAATTGAACTACGCTCCCATGCAAGCATTTGGCGGAAAAGTCGTTCCGCCATCCTGATATTTTTTGGAGCCCTGATGCATTTTGTCGCAATCTGCCTAGACAAGCCGGATTCCCTCGCGAAAAGGCTTGACGTCCGAGCCGCCCACCTGGCCTTTCTCGCGGAAAAGGCGGGGATGGTGAAGCTTGGCGGCCCCTTTCTCGACGCAGCCGGCCAACCCTGCGGGTCGATGCTGGTCGTCGCCTGCGCCGGGGAGGCCGAGGCGCGCGCTTTTCTCGACGAAGACCCCTACGCGAAAGCCGGCCTTTTCTCATCCGTCGATTTGCGTCCCTTTCGGCCCGTGGTCGGGGCCACGCTGGCATGAGGGCGAAAAAGAGCTATTGGCTGGTCAAGAGCGAGCCGGATGCCTGGTCCTGGGACCAGATGGTCGCCGCGGGGGCCGCGGGAACCGGCTGGACAGGAGTTCGCAATCATCTGGCCAAGCAGCAAATGATGGCAATGCAAGTGGGCGACCAGGCCTTCTTTTATCATTCCAACGTCGGCAAGGAGATTGTCGGCATCGTCGAAGTCATCAAGACCTTTCATCCTGACCCAACCGATGCGAGTGGCAAGTTCGGCATGGTGGACGTGCGCGCCGTCGAAGCCCTGAAAAAACCGGTGACGCTTGAACAGGTCAAGGCCGATCCGCAATTTGGCGACATGGCGCTGGTCAAACTGACCCGGCTGTCTGTGCAACCGGTTTCCCCAGAGCATTGGCGGACGATCCGCCGGCTTGGCGGCCTATAGGTCGTCGGAATCGAAATCGCCGGGCGCCTCAAGCCCGGCGATCAGTCCGGCGAGCCAGCGACGCAAGGCGCGCTCGCGCTTCGGCCGCATTCCCTCCACCAGTCGCGCGCTCGCCGCCTCAACTCTTTCGCGGCCCATGCGCAACACGCTTTCGCCTTGCGTCGTCAAGGCCAGCGGCTGCGCCCTGGAGCCTTTTTCGATCCGATCGAACAGGATCAGGGGTCCATTTTCCGGCTTTGATCTTTTTGTCGCTGCAAAGCCGCCGTTTTCCTCTCGGACAAGGCCGCCGCGGCGCAGATTGGCGACGATGAGACTGACCGTTTGGGGCGTAAGCCTTGATTTCCTGGCGAGATCCGCCGCGAGGATCCCGGGAACCGCACCGATCAAGGCCATTGCCGCCAGCTGAGGCGGCGTGACCCCGAGATCGGCTAGAAGTCGCTCTTCCGCCAGGCGCTGCGCACCCGCAGCCTGCCGCAGCAAAACGGAAATGTCCCCGTTTTCACCGGACAGCTCCAGCGGGCGAGGGCGGCGCCGGCCGTTCTCCGGAGCTGCGGATTCTCCTTGCGGGCGCATCTTGGTCAAGGACATTCTCCTGCTGCGCGAACGCCGCGAATCGCTTTCGCTTGCTGACTGCTGTCAGGGGGCTGATATTATCGCCTGCCCCCGAGCGCGCAAGATTTCATGACCAAAAGGGCTGTGGATGGCGTCATCGCCATTTACCGGATTCGGCGAAAGGTTAGGTTGCCAGCCCCCTACCGCGCCGCTACACGCGGAAGGCGCAGTTCGGAAGGCCCTGATGGACCCTTTTCGCCCCACGATCATCGATAGGTACGACTCGCTCGTGGGCCAGGGTCGCATCGAACGGGACGCGCATCAGGTCGCCATCGTCCGAAAACTTGATGATTTGTGTCAACTGATTGAAGAAACCCAGCTCGCAAAAAAGTCGAGCGCGCTTGGCTGGATGTTCGGCGCCCGCCGCGCCGCGGCGCCGCCGCCCAAGGGCCTCTACATCTGGGGGTCGGTCGGTCGCGGCAAGACCATGCTGATGGACCTGTTCTACGACGCGGTTTCGGTCGGGCCCAAGCGCCGCGTGCATTTTCATGCCTTCATGGCAGACGCCCACCGCCGGATCTTTGCGTGGCGGCAGAAGAAAAAAGCGGGTGAGGTCAAAGGCGACGACCCGATCGTTCCCGTCGCCGAGGATCTCGCAAAAGATGCGAAGCTCCTTTGTTTTGATGAATTCGCCGTCACCGACATTGCCGACGCGATGATTCTCGGCCGGCTGTTCCAGGCCCTGTGGGCCCAGAAGACCATCGTCGTCGCCACGTCGAACGTCGAACCTCCCTATCTCTACAAGGACGGTCTCAACCGCGCCCTGTTCCTGCCCTTCATCTCCATGATCCGGAACAATATGGATGTCGTGGAACTGGATTCGCGCACTGACTTCCGTCTTGAAAAACTCGGCGACGCCCCTGTCTATCACACGCCCGCCGACGTCGTGGCGGATGCAGCCCTCACCAAGGCATTCCTGTCGCTGACCGGCGTCGAGAAGGGGATGCCCATGCGGCTTCCCTTGCTCGGCCGCGACGTTTTCGTGCCGCAGGCGGCAGGCCATGTGGCGCGTTTCGACTACGCGGATCTATGCAAGCAGCCGCTCGGCGCCACGGATTTCCTGACCATCGCCGAGAATTTCCATACATCTGATCGTGGACCACGTCCCAATCATCAAAGGTGAAGAGCGCAACGAGGCCAAGCGTTTCATCAACCTGATCGACGCTCTCTACGATCAGCGGGTAAAGTTGCTTCTCTCCGCCGCCGCCGAACCAAGCCAGCTATACCCTGCCGGACAAGGCCGCGAGGCCTTCGAATTCGCCCGCACGGCCTCGCGACTGATCGAAATGCGTTCAACCGAATATCTGGCGCTTCCTCATGGCCTCGGCGACGTCGTCAGCGGCGACATCACCGGCCTCGTCGAGACATGATCGAACGAACGCCCGCGCGCGGCGCCGAACCGGCCCCCGATCAGAAAATTCTCGATCTCGCGGGCGAACATTTGCGCCGTTTCGGGCCCAAGCGGACGACAATTGTCGGAATTGCCGAGGCGGCCGGCATGTCCCACGCCAATGTCTATCGCTATTTTCCCTCCAAACAGGCGCTGATCGAGGCGGTCACCGCTCTTTGGCTCAAGCCGCTCGAGGGCGCCCTGCGGGTGATCGTTGAGGGGCAGGACCCCGCTTACGACAAGCTCGAGCGCGCGCTAGTCGCCCTTCAGCGCGCCTATCGCGAGAAGATGGATACAGATCCGATCCTGTTCCGCCTGCTCTGCGATTCCGTCGAGAAAGGCCATGTCGTCGCACGCAGGCACCGCAACAGGGTGCAGAACGAAATCCAGGCGATTGTCGAAGAGGGCATAGGCTCAGGTTCATTCCGGATGCAGGACCGTCGCCGCGCGATGGCGCTGGTCTTCGATCTCGCCCATCGGTTCATTCAACCGGTGTCGATCGCGTTGGATCGGGGCGTTTCGGCCGCAGAACTCGAGTTTCGCGCAGGACGCGCTATCGCTGTAATCCAGCGCAGCCTGACTTTTGGCGACCCTGATTTTGACATGTGACATTTTTTGTAAATTGTAACTGCTTCACTCACCGGGGGTCAAAACCGCCCTAGCGCTTTCATTTCCTTCTAACAGATTGCTTTCATGCATTTTTTTTGGCCTTTGCTCTCGACCAAACCAAGCGCTGCCTTTCACCTGCGCCGCAGCATTAGTCTTTCTCCCGACTTGAAAGCATCAACGCTTCAAGGCAAAAGGCCCACCCATATCCGCTCACGCGCGGAAAACCGCCGCCGCGCGGACAGCGACGATGGATCAAAGGCAAAGCCTACAAGGCCAGTCAAATAAGGACGATATCCCATGGCGCGTAACAAGATCGCACTGATCGGAGCCGGCCAGATCGGCGGCACGCTGGCCCATCTCGCCGGGCTGAAGGAGCTCGGCGACATCGTCCTCTTCGACATTGCCGAAGGCACGCCCGCAGGGCAAGGCGCTCGACCTCGCCGAATCCGCGCCCGTCGATGGCTTCGACGCCAACCTCTCCGGCGCCAACAGCTACGAGCAGATCGCCGGCGCCGACGTCATCATCGTCACCGCCGGCGTGCCGCGCAAGCCGGGCATGAGCCGCGACGACCTTCTCGGCATCAACCTCAAGGTCATGGACTCGGTCGGCGCCGGCATCAAGCAATACGCCCCCAACGCCTTCGTCATCTGCATCACCAACCCGCTCGACGCCATGGTCTGGGCGCTGCAGAAGTCCTCCGGCCTGCCGCACAACAAGGTCGTCGGCATGGCTGGCGTGCTCGATTCCGCCCGCTTCCGCTATTTCCTCGCCGAAGCCACCGGCGTGTCCGTCAAGGACATCCACGCCATGACGCTCGGCGGCCACGGCGACGACATGGTGCCGCTGGTCCGCTATTCGACGGTCGGCGGCGTGCCGCTGCCGGAACTGGTCAAGATGGGCTGGCTGTCGCAGGACAAGCTCGACTCCATCGTCGACCGCACCCGCAAGGGCGGCGGCGAAATCGTCGCCCTGCTCAAGACCGGCTCGGCCTTCTACGCCCCGGCCGCCTCCGCCATCGCCATGGCCGAATCCTATCTCAAGGACCAGAAGCGCGTGCTGCCCGTCGCCGCCTATCTCAACGGCGAATATGGCGTCAAGGACACCTATGTCGGCGTCCCCGCCCTGATCGGCGCCAACGGCGTCGAAAAGATCGTCGAGGTCGAATTCGACGCGGCGGAAAAGGCGATGTTCGACAAGTCGAACGCCTCCGTCCAGGGCCTGATCGAGGCCTGCAAGAAGATCAACCCGGCTCTGGCCTGATCCGGGCCTCGCGTCTCATTCACGAGGACAGAAATGAATATTCATGAGTATCAGGCGAAAGCCGTTCTCAAGGAATTCGGAGTGCCGGTTTCGCGCGGCGTTCCGGTTCTGAAGGTCGAGGACGCCGAAGCCGCCGCGAAGGAACTCGGCGGTCCGCTCTGGGTCGTCAAGTCGCAGATTCACGCCGGCGGCCGTGGCAAGGGCAAGTTCAAGGAAGCCGCCGCGGGCGAAAAGGGCGGCGTACGCCTCGCCAAGTCGGTCGAGGAAGTCAAGCAATTCGTCAAGGAAATGCTGGGCAACACGCTGGTCACCATCCAGACCGGCCCCGCCGGCAAGCAGGTCAACCGCCTCTACATCGAGGACGGCTCCGACATCGAGAAGGAATTCTACCTCTCGGCTGCTGGTCGACCGCGCGACCTCGCGCGTCTCCTTCGTCGTCTCGACCGAAGGCGGCATGGACATCGAGGAAGTCGCGCATTCGACCCCCGAAAAGATCATCACCTTCTCGGTCGATCCGGCCACCGGCGTCATGCCGCATCACGGCCGCACCGTCGCCAAGGCGCTCGGGCCTGACAGGCGACCTCGCCAAGCAGGCGGGCGTGCTGGTCGGCCAGCTCTATACGGCCTTTGTCGCCAAGGACATGGCCATGCTGGAGATCAATCCGCTGATCGTCTCCACGCAGGGCCAGCTGAAGTGCCTCGACGCCAAGGTGTCGCTTCGACTCCAACTCGCTTTATCGCCAGCCGGACATGCTCGCGCTGCGCGACGAGACCGAAGAAGACGCCAAGGAAATCGAAGCGTCGAAGTATGACCTGTCCTACATCACGCTCGACGGCGAGATCGGCTGCATGGTCAATGGCGCGGGCCTGGCCATGGCGACCATGGACATCATCAAGCTCTATGGCACGGAGCCCGCCAACTTCCTCGACGTCGGCGGCGGCGCCACCAAGGAGAAGGTCACCGCGGCCTTCAAGATCATCACCGCCGACCCGAACGTCAAAGGCATTCTGGTCAACATCTTCGGCGGCATCATGCGCTGCGACGTCATCGCCGAAGGCGTGATCGCCGCGGTGAAGGAAGTCGGCCTCAAGGTTCCGCTGGTCGTCCGCCTCGAAGGCACCAATGTCGACCTCGGCAAGAAAATCATTCGCGAATCGGGTCTCAACGTCATCCCGGCCGATGATCTCGACGATGCCGCTCAGAAAATCGTCAAGGCCGTTAAGGAGGCCGCATAATGTCCATCCTGATCGACAGCAATACCAAGATCATCACGCCAGGGCTTCACCGGCAAGAACGGCACCTTCCATTCGGAACAGGCGCTCGCCTATTTCGGCACCAAGGTTGTCGGCGGCACCTCGCCCGGCAAGGGCGGCTCGACCCATATCGGCCTGCCCGTTTTCGACACGGTCGCTGAAGCCCGCGACGCGACCGGCGCCAACGCCTCGCGTCATCTATGTGCCGCCGCCAGGCGCCGCCGACGCGATCTGCGAGGCCATCGACGCGGAAATCCCGCTGATCGTCTGCATCACCGAGGGCATCCCGGTGGAAGACATGATCAAGGTCAAGCGCGCGCTTGCAGGTTCGAAGTCGCGCCTGATCGGCCCGAACTGCCCGGCGTCATGACCGCCAACGAATGCAAGATCGGCATCATGCCCGGCAATATCTTCAAGCAGGGCAATGTCGGCATCGTCTCGCGTTCGGGCACGCTGACCTATGAAGCCGTGTTCCAGACGACCCAGGTCGGCCTCGGCCAGACCACGGCGGTGGGCATCGGCGGCGACCCGGTCAAGGGCACCGAATTCATCGACATGCTCGAGATTGTTCCTCGCCGACGAAGCCACCAAGTCGATCATCATGATCGGCGAAATCGGCGGCTCGGCGGAAGAAGAGGCCGCGCAATTTATCGCCGACGAAGCCAAGCGCGGCCGCAAGAAGCCGATGGTCGGCTTCATTGCCGGCCGCACCGCCCCTCCCGGACGCCGCATGGGTCATGCCGGCGCCATCATTTCCGGCGGCAAGGGCGGCGCGGAAGACAAGATCGCGGCGATGGAGGCGGCGGGCATCCGCGTCTCGCCCTCGCCGGCGCGCCTTGGCTCGACGCTCGTCGAAGTCCTGAAGGGCTGAGCAATCGACGCGGGCGAAAATTTCGCCCGCGTCGCCGCAATTCGCCCACAAGGGCGCGCAATGTAAGGCGCCTCATCAGCTTGAGGCAGGCCTGACGCCGCAGAGATGGCGGCGCAAGCAGCGTCCTTGGGGCGCAAGGCATGGCGGCAGGGCCGCAAGAACCCGCAAGACGCCGAGAAAATGCGGCGGCGCGGCGAGAGGAAAAAGCGATGGCGCGTCAAGACAGCAATGGAAGCAATGGTGGCGGTGGGGCGGGTCGTTCGCCTGCGAACGCCGCTTTCGCGGATTCATCTTTCCTGTTTGGCGGCAACGCCGCCTACATCGAGCAGCTTTACGCCGCGTACAAGGCCAATCCGGCCGGCGTCGATCCCGAATGGCGCGAGTTCTTCGGGGCGCTCAACGACGACGACGAAGCGATCGTCGCCAGCGCCAAGGGCGCTTCGTGGAAGCGCGCCAACTGGCCAATCGATCAGCAGGGCGACCTAGTTTCCGCGCTCGACGGCCAATGGCCGGTCAATGAAAAGGCGCTCGCCGACAAAATCAAGGGCAAGTCCGCCGGCAAGGACGGCAAGGGCGAAATCTCCGCCGCCGAACTGCACCGCGCGACGCAGGATTCCGTGCGCGCGATCATGATGATCCGCGCCTACCGCATGCGCGGCCATCTGCACGCCAACCTCGATCCTCTCGGCCTCGACCCGCAGAAGGATCACGAGGAGCTGCATCCCGCGAGCTACGGCTTCACTGAAGCCGATTATGACCGCAAGATCTTTATCGACCACGTGCTCGGCATGGATTACGCCACAATCCGCGAAATGCTCGCGGTGCTCAGGCGCACCTATTGCGACACGATCGGCTGGGAATTCATGCATATTTCCGATCCGGCGGAAAAGGCCTGGATCCAGGAGCGTATCGAGGGTCCCGACAAGGAGATCCACTTCACCAAGGAGGGCAAGCGCGCCATCCTGCAAAAACTCGTCGAGGCGGAAGGCTTCGAGAAATTCCTGGATGTGCGCTACACCGGCACCAAGCGCTTCGGCCTTGACGGCGGCGAAGCGATGATCCCGGCGCTGGAGCAAATCATCAAGCGCGGCGGCGCGCTTGGCGCCAAGGAAATCGTCTTGGGCATGGCCCATCGCGGCCGTTTGAACGTGCTATGCCAAGTGATGGGCAAGCCGCACCGCGCCTTGTTCAATGAGTTCAAGGGCGGCTCCTTCCTGCCGGAAACGGTAGAAGGCTCCGGCGACGTGAAATATCACCTCGGCGCCTCGTCTGACCGCGAATTTGACCAGAACAAGGTCCATCTGTCGCTGACGGCCAATCCGTCGCATCTCGAAATCGTCGATCCCGTCGTGCTCGGCAAGGTCCGCGCCAAGCTCGACCAGAATCTCGACCGCGCCCCCGACGACCGGCGTTCGGTGATGCCGCTGCTGATCCACGGCGACGCGGCCTTCGCCGGCCAGGGCGTGGTCGCCGAATGTTTCGGATTGTCCGGACTGAAGGGCCACAAGACCGGCGGCTCGATTCACTTCATCATCAATAACCAGATCGGCTTCACCACTTATCCGCGCTACTCGCGCTCCTCGCCTTATCCGTCCGATGTGGCGAAGACCGTTGAGGCGCCGATCCTCCACTGCAACGGCGACGATCCGGAAGCCGTGACCTTCTGCGCCAAGGTGGCGACGGAATTCCGCCAGAAATTCCAGAAGCCCGTCGTCATCGACATGTGGTGCTATCGCCGCTTCGGCCATAACGAAGGCGACGAGCCGTCTTTCACCCAGCCGCTGATGTACAAGAAGATCCGGGCGCACAAGTCGACGCTCGAAATCTATTCCGGCAAGCTCGTCCGCGAAGGCGTACTCACGCAGGGCGAAGTCGACAAGATGAAAGCCGACTGGCGGACGCGTCTCGACGCCGAATATGAGGCGGGACAGGGCTACAAGCCCAACAAGGCCGACTGGCTCGAAGGCGCGTGGGCGACGCTCAAGTCCGCGCCGAGCGCCGAGCAGGAAGAAGCGCGGCGCGGCAAAACCGCGATCGAGCCGGCAAAATTGCGCGCCCTTGGCGAAAAGCTCTGCAAGGCGCCCGAAGGCTTCCACCTGCACAAGACGATCCAGCGTTTCCTGGACAATCGTCGCAAGGCCATTGAAACGGGCGAAGGCATCGACTGGGCGACCGCCGAGGCTCTCGCCTTCGCCTCGCTCGTCGACGAAGGCTATCGCGTTCGCCTTTCTGGACAGGATTGCGAGCGCGGCACCTTTTCGCAGCGCCATTCAGTGCTGATCGACCAGGAAAACGAAGCGCGCTACGTCCCGCTCAACCATATCCGCGACGGCCAGGGCCATTACGAAGTCATCAATTCGATGCTTTCGGAAGAGGCCGTGCTCGGCTTCGAATATGGCTATACGCTGGCCGAGCCCAACGCGCTCGTGCTGTGGGAGGGACAGTTCGGCGACTTCGCCAATGGCGCGCAGGTGCTGTTCGACCAGTTCATCTCCTCGGGCGAACGCAAGTGGCTGCGCATGTCCGGACTTGTCTGCCTGCTGCCGCATGGCTACGAGGGCCAGGGACCGGAACATTCGTCGGCGCGCCTCGAGCGCTTCCTACAAATGTGCGCGGAAGACAACATGCAGGTCGCGAATTGCTCGACGCCGGCGAATTACTTCCATATCTTGCGCCGCCAACTCAAGCGCGACATTCGCAAGCCCTTGATCCTGATGACCCCGAAATCGCTGTTGCGCCACAAGCGCGTCGTCTCGAAACTCGACGAATTGTCGGGCGACGGCCATTTCCGGCGCCTGCTCTCCGACCACGCCGAGACCGAGCCCAACGAGGCGATCAAACTCGTCAAGGACGACAAGATCCGTCGCGTCGTCCTGTGCACGGGCAAGGTCTATTACGATCTTTATGAGGAACGCGACAAGCGCGGCATAGACGATGTCTATCTGCTGCGCGTCGAACAACTTTATCCCCTGCCCCTCAAGGCGCTGGTCACACGACTGTTGCGGTTCAAGAAGGCCGACGTGGTCTGGTGCCAGGAGGAGCCAAAAAATATGGGATCCTGGAGTTTCGTCGAGCCCTATCTGGAATGGGTCATGACCCAGGTCGGCGGAAAATCGAAGCGCGCCCGCTATGTCGGCCGACCCGCGTCTGCCGCCACCGCGGCTGGCACCGCGTCGCGCCATTTGGCCCAACTCCAGGCCTTCCTCGACGACGCCTTCGCAATCTGAACTTGACCTGCCTATTCCGGCGCGCCTCCGGGCCGCCGGAACTTTCAGCTTTCCTCCCCTCTTGAGCCGCATAAGCGGCGGATGTGATCACAATGGCCACTGAAATCCGCGTTCCTACTCTCGGCGAATCCGTTTCCGAAGCCACCATCGGCCGCTGGTTCAAGAAACCCGGCGACGCCGTCAAGGCGGACGAACCCCTGGTCGAACTCGAAACCGACAAGGTGACGCTCGAAGTCAACGCGCCGGCTTCCGGCGTGCTGGCTGAAATCGTCGCCAAGGACGGCGAAACAGTCGAGCCGGGCGCGCTGCTTGGCCAGATTTCGGAAGGCGGCGCGAGCGTCGCCCCGGCGCCGGCGGCCGCCACCGCTCCCGCCACAGCCGCTCTGGCCGCCGCGCCTGCTCCGGCGCTTGCGACCGTCGGCGCCGGAGCAGGCGCCCCGCCGTCTCCGGCTGCGGCGAAAAACGCAGCCGACCGCGGCATCAATGTCGAGGCCGTTTCGGGCTCCGGCAAGCGCGGCCAGGTGTTGAAGGGCGACGTTCTCGCTTTCGCAGCGGCTCCCCCCGCTGCGGCTGCGCCCGCCGCAATGCGCGCGCCCTCCGCCCCGGACGACGCCTCGCGCGAAGAACGCGTGAAAATGACCAAGCTGCGCCAGACCATCGCGCGCCGCCTCAAGGACGCCCAGAATACGGCCGCCATGCTGACGACCTTCAACGAGGTCGACATGGCCCCGCTGATGGCCTTGCGCACGCAATACAAGGACCTGTTCGAGAAGAAGCATGGCGTCAAGCTTGGCTTCATGGGCTTCTTCGTGAAGGCCTGCTGTCATGCGCTGAAGGAAGTCCCGGCGGTCAATTCCGAGATTGACGGCACGGACCTCGTCTACAAGAATTTCTGCCATATCGCCGTCGCTGTCGGCACCGACAAGGGCCTTGTCGTGCCGGTCGTGCGCGACGCCGATCAGCTTTCGATCGCCGGAGTCGAGAAGGCTATCGGCGCCCTTGGCAAGCGGGCTCGCGACGGCCAGCTCAAGATCGAGGAAATGCAGGGCGGCACTTTCACCATCTCGAACGGCGGCGTCTATGGCTCGCTGATGTCCACGCCCATCCTGAATGCTCCGCAATCGGGCATTCTCGGCATGCACAAGATTCAGGAGCGCCCCGTGGTGATCGGCGGCAAGATCGAGATACGCCCGATGATGTATCTCGCGCTCTCCTACGATCACCGTGTCGTCGATGGCAAGGAAGCCGTGACCTTCCTCGTTCGCGTCAAGGAAGCGCTGGAAGACCCGGCGCGTCTCGTCCTCGACCTCTGACCCCGTCCCGCTCCATGCCCGGCCCGTTCGGGCATGGTTCTTTTTCTGCGGAGAAATCCATGTCCTACGATCTCATTGTCATCGGCTCCGGCCCCGGCGGCTACGTCTGCGCCATCCGCGCCGCCCAGCTCGGCCTCAAGACCGCCATTGTGGAAAAGCGCAAGACCCATGGCGGCACCTGCCTCAATATCGGCTGCATCCCCTCCAAGGCGCTGCTGCACGCTTCCGAAGTCTACGAGGAAGTGGCGCATGGCCTTGGCGCACTCGGCGTCGTCGTCGGCAAGCCGAAACTCGACCTTCCAGCCATGATGAAGCACAAGGACGAGACCGTCGGCGCCAACGTTCAGGGCGTGGGTTTCCTGCTCAAGAAGAACAAGGTCGACGCCTTTTTCGGAACGGGCTCCATCCCCGCGGCAGGCAAAGTGGAAGTCACCGCCGAGGATGGCTCCAAGCAGGTTCTGGAAGCAAAGAACATCGTCATCGCCACCGGTTCGGACGTGACGCCGCTGCCCGGCGTGACCATTGACGAAAAGATCGTCGTGTCCTCGACCGGCGCGCTGGTTCTCGAAAAGGTTCCGGCGAAAATGATCGTCGTCGGCGCAGGCGTGATCGGCCTCGAACTCGGCTCGGTTTGGCGCCGCCTCGGCGCGGAAGTGACCGTCGTCGAATATCTCGACCGAATCTTGCCTGGCATGGACAGCGAGACGGTGAAACAATTCCAGCGCCTGCTCGAAAAGCAGGGCGTGAAATTCCAGCTCGGCTCGAAAGTGACCAAGGTTGCGACATCCAAGTCGGGCGCAAAGGTGACCGTTGAACCGGCTGCTGGCGGCGAAGCCCGGACGCTTGACGCCGACATCGTGCTGGTCGCCATCGGCCGCCGTCCCTACACGGAAGGGCTCGGCCTCGAAGCGTTGGGCGTTGCTATGGAGCGCGGCCAGATTGTCATCGACCACAAATTCTCCTCAAACGTTGCGGGCGTCTATGCCATCGGCGATGTCGTGCGCGGACCGATGCTGGCGCACAAGGCCGAGGACGAAGGCGTGGCCGTGGCGGAACTGCTCGCCGGCCAGCATGGCCACGTAAATTACGACGTCATCCCCGGCGTGGTTTACACCTATCCGGAAATCGCCAGCGTCGGCGCGACCGAGGAAGACCTCAAGGCCAAGGGTATTGCGTACAAGAGCGGCAAGTTTCCCTTCACCGCCAACGGCCGAGCCCGCGCCATGCGCCACACCGACGGCTTTGTGAAGGTC
Source organism: uncultured Alphaproteobacteria bacterium (assembly GCA_963713695.1). Classification (GTDB taxonomy): domain Bacteria; phylum Pseudomonadota; class Alphaproteobacteria; order Rhizobiales; family Beijerinckiaceae; genus Rhodoblastus. Next base: position 503,096 of record CAVQMU010000005.1, on the reverse strand, counting down.
CTGGCGGACGCCATCACCGACCGGGTGCTGGGCGTTCATATCCTCGGCTTCGGCGCCGGCGAAATGATCGCGGAGGCGGCAGTGCTGATGGAATTCGGCGGCTCGTCCGAAGATCTCGCCCGCACCTGCCACGCCCACCCGACCATGTCGGAAGCAGTGAAGGAAGCGGCCATGGCGGTGGAGAAACGCGCCATCCACATGTGAGCCCGTGGAAGGCCGGACGCGGGCGCCGGCCATTGCGAAAATCCCTCCCGAAAGCCTATCGTCGCGCTGCGAACGAATTTCGGGAGGACATATGAAATCGCAGGCGGCTGTCGGTCGGGACGGCCCGGCGCCGACAAACTTGGCGCCGGGGCGTCTCATGCGCGGCCTGCGCGCGCTGTTTCGTTCAAACGAACTTGCGCTCGTCGGCATCGCAGCCTTGGTCGGACTCGCAGCGGCGCTTTGCGTGACAGCGATCACGCAGGGCGCGAACGCCATGCATATTTTGATCTACAATCTGCCGTTCGACGTCAGATTGAGCGCAACGGACCGGGTTTCATCCTGGGTCGCCGTGGCCGCGCTTTCGCTCGGCGGTCTTGTGCTTGGCCTGATGGAGGCATGGCGGCTCAAACGGAAGATTCCCGCGCCCGTCGATCCCATCGAAGCCAACGCCTTGCGCGGCGGCCGCATGTCGCTGCGCGATTCCTTCATTGTCGGGCTGCAAACCACCGTGTCCAACGGTTGCGGCGCCTCGGTCGGCCTGGAAGCGGGCTATGCCCAAGTCGGGGCAAGCCTTGGCTCTTTCCTCGGGCAGCAATTGCGCCTGCGCCGCAGCGATTTGCGTCTGCTGGTCGGGGCCGGCGCGGCGGCGGCGATCGGCGGTTCGTTCGGGGCGCCGCTGACGGGGGCTTTTTATGCATTCGAAATCATACTCGGGACCTATTCCATCGCAGGCGCCGGTCCGATTTTCACGGCTTCCATCGTCGGCGTGCTGATCACCCACATGCTGACAGGCGCGCCCTACCAGATCACGACGCCGCCCATCCCACCGCTGCTCCCCGCCTTCTATCCTGTGCTGTTGGGACTGGCCGCCCTGTCAACGGCCCTGGGGGTCGCGGCCATGCGCGCGGCGGGGCTTTCTGAAAGGGCGCTCCGCGCCACAAAAATCCCGGTCTGGGCGCAGCCGGCGATCGGCGGTCTGTTCGTCGCGGCGCTCGCCAGCATCACCCCGCAGGTCATGGGCGCCGGACATGGCGCCCTCGCTCTCGATGTCGCCACGGCTTTTCCGCTCGCGGCGCTGGTCGCCTTTCTCGCCTTGAAGATGACGGCCTGCATGGTTTCGCTGGCCACCGGATTTCGCGGCGGCCTTTTCTTCGGCTCGTTGATGATGGGCGCTCTGCTTGGCAAGATCTGCGCGGTCGCGCTCGGCGCGCTCGCTCCCGGCCTTGTTCCCGATCCAACCATTCTGATTCTTGCGGGAATGGCCACGCTGGGCGTGGTGATCGTCGGCGGCCCGCTGACCATGTCCTTTCTTGTTCTGGAAAACACCGGCAATTTTTCCGTCGCCGCAGGCGTGCTGGCGGCTTCGATCGCCGCCAGCCTGATGGCAAGGGCGACTTTCGGCTATTCGTTTTCGACCTGGAGACTTCATTTGCGGGGCGAAAATATTCGTAGCGCCAATGATATAGGCTGGATCAGCGACCTGACGGTAGGCCGACTGATGCGGCCCAATCCGCCGACGACCAAGGCCGATGTCTCATTGACGGAGCTTTGCGCCCAATATCCACTCGGCCCGGCGAAAGTCGTCGTCTTGACGGACGAAGACGGGAGATACGCTGGCCTGATCAATCTCGCGGAAGCCTTTGTGAAGGCGCAGGGCGGTGAAGGCAAGGCCTCCGATCTCGCGCGGTTTTCCGATGTCTCGCTTACGGCTGAGATGAACGCCAAGACAGCAATGGCGATCTTCGACAAGTCGCAATCGGACCAGCTCGCCGTGATCGATTCGGCGTCGGCAAAGCCGGTTGGCCTGCTTTCCGAGCCATACTTGGCTAGACGTTACGCCGAAAAGGCGGACGCCGCCGCCCGCAACGCCCTGGGCATGTGAAATGGCCCCTTGGGTAATCGCCGTTCATGCCCTTGGGTGGGCTGCGCGATAGGCGTCCAACAGCCGCACTCTGTCGATCGCGGTGTAGATTTGCGTGGTCGACAAGCTGGCGTGGCCGAGTAGCTCCTGAATCGAACGCAAGTCGCCGCCTCGGCTCAACAGATGCGTTGCAAAGGAGTGGCGTAGCGCGTGTGGCGTTGCGGAATTGGGCAAACCCAGCGCTCCGCGCAGGCGCTCGACCGTCAACTGGATGATGCGCGGCGACAGGGCGCCGCCGCGGGCCCCCACGAACAAGGCGCCGTCGGGACCAAGCGCGTAAGGGCAGAGTTCAAGATAGTTTTCGACGGCCTTGCGCGCAGGCGCGATCACCGGAACCGCCCGGGTCTTGCCGCCCTTGCCCCTGATCGTCAGGGAGTCGACATTTCCGGTTGGCGCTTGGCTTCTTCTGATCGACAAGGCCTCCGAAATCCGCAATCCCGCGCCGTAGAGCAAGGCGAGGACAGCAGCGTCCCGGGCGACGATCCAGGCGAGCCGCGTCTCGCCCTCCGCCGATTCGCCGGACGCCAGATCGCGGGCCTTCCTTGGCGGAAGGGCCTTGGGCAGGACGCGCGACGCCTTGGGCGTTCGGACCTTGTCGAAAACGCCAATTGTCGCCAGCGTCTCACGTCCAAGAAAACGCGCGAAAGACCGCAGCCCCGCCAATTGCCGCAAAAGTGAGCGCGATCCAACGCCCTCTTCTCGCCGCCGCGCCATGAAAGCGCGCAAATCGCTTGGCTTGAGGCCGCCGAGCGTCCGCAACGCTACCGGCGCGTCGAATCGGTCTTCAAGAAATTTCACGAATTGCCTGAGATCGCGGCCATAAGCGTCGAGCGTCAGAGGCGAGACCCGCCTTTCGCCAGCAAGGCGCCGCAACCAGAGTCGCGCCGCCTCCGCAAGGTCAGGTCCTGCGCCAGGAAAAGCCAGAGAGCCCGATCCGGGCGATGGTCGGGTTTTTTCGATCATGCCGGCAGTCTAGCGGCCGATCGTCAACAATCCTTTGCCGACGGCGCGGCCTCAGGCGGTTTGCCTCAAGCCTTGGAAATCTCCTGCTGCGCCTGGGCGCGAAATTCTTCGAAATGGCGGGCAATCTGGTGTTCGGATTGATCCACGCCCGAAGCGACGAAATCCTTGTGAATTTGCGCGACGACGCCAGACGGAGCATGCGCGGCGATGTCCCCGGAGACGAGCGCATTAGCGTATCTTTCCGCTGCTTCCCCAGACTTGTGAAGCTTTTCGGCTGCCCAGAGCCCGATCAGCTTATTGGCGCGGGCGAGGATTTTGAACAGGAGTTCCTCGTCATGCGCGAATCTGTTTTCGAAAGCCTCTTCGCGCTTGTCGAACGTGGACATATTCAATCCCTTCCTGTCTTAGGGTTTTCGTCCCTCGTTATATATATTCTCGTCAAGCCTCTGCCTAGCGCGGTCTTGCTTGAGCGGCGCCGAGGCGATGGGTCTTTCGGTCAATAAGCCGCTGCCATTGACCACGAAATGTCGAAACGGGTTGTGCAAAGCCGCGGAACGGGATAGGAACCTTGAGAAACATGGCCCCAAGGTTTCGATTTCAAGCGACAGTTCCTTCGGGAAAAAGCGTCGTCAGTCGCAATCCGCCGGGCCAGAGTTGCAGGAGGCCGGGGGAGCCGCGGCATCCATGGATTTTCTCAAAGATCGGTTGATACCCATGAACCGCCGCCGTCGCATTTACGAAGGCAAGGCCAAGGTGCTCTATGAGGGCCCGGAGCCTGGCACTCTGATCCAGCACTTCAAGGACGACGCCACCGCCTTCAACGCCAAGAAACACGAGGTGATCGATGGCAAGGGCGTCCTGAACAACCGCATCTCGGAATATATTTTTCAGAATCTTAACGATATTGGCGTGCCCACGCATTTCATTCGCCGGCTCAACATGCGCGAGCAATTGATCCGCGAAGTCGAGATCGTTCCGCTCGAAGTGGTCGTGCGCAATGTCGCCGCAGGCTCGCTCTCGACCCGCCTCGGCATCGAGGAAGGCTCGCAGCTTCCCCGCTCGATCATCGAATTCTACTACAAGAACGACGCGCTCAACGATCCCATGGTGTCGGAAGAGCACATCACCGCTTTCGGCTGGGCGACGCCGCAAGAAATCGACGACATCATGGCCTTGGCCATTCGCGTCAACGATTTCCTGACCGGCCTGTTCCTCGGCGTCGGCATCCGCCTCGTCGATTTCAAGATGGAGTGCGGTCGCCTGTGGGAAGGCGACATGATGCGCATTGTCGTCGCCGACGAGATCTCGCCGGATTCCTGCCGGTTGTGGGACATCAAGTCCAACGACAAGCTTGACAAGGATCGGTTTCGTCGCGACCTCGGCGGCCTCGTCGAAGCCTATGCCGAAGTGGCCCGCCGCCTTGGCATCATGCAGGAAAACGAAAAGCCGCATACCGGCGGCCCCAAACTGGTGCAGTGACCTTCGCTCGCATTTTTGTCGCTGAAGAGGAAAATCCCCTAATGAAAGCCCGCGTCACCGTCACCTTGAAATCCGGCGTGCTCGATCCGCAGGGCAAGGCGATCGAAGGGGCTCTGCATTCGCTCGGCATTGCAGGCATCGCATCGGTGCGTCAGGGCAAGGTCTTCGACATTGAAGTCGAGGGAGCGGACGCCGAGTCGGCGAGGGCGGCGCTCGCCGCCGCCAGCGAAAAATTGCTGGCGAACATGGTTGTCGAAAACTATCGCGTCGAAATCCTTTGATCCCGGCGGTTTTCAGGAGCGCGCCATGAAAGCCGCCATCGTGCTTTTTCCCGGTTCGAATCGCGAGGGCGACGCAGCGCGCGCCCTGCGCCAGGCCGGTGCGCAGACGTCGATCGTCTGGCACGCCGAGCACGAACTTCCGGCAGGGACCGATCTCGTCGTTCTGCCCGGCGGTTTCAGCTATGGCGATTATCTGCGCTGCGGCGCGATCGCCGGGCGCGCCCATGCCATGGACGCAGTGCGGCACCATGCCTCGCGCGGCGGCCTGGTGCTTGGCATATGCAACGGATTCCAAATTCTTTGCGAAAGCGGCCTGCTGCCGGGCGTGCTCATGCGCAACCGCGACCTGCGTTTTATTTGCAAACGCCAGCACTTGCGCGTCGAACGCAACGACACGGCCTTCACCCGCGCCTATGCGCTACGCCAAGCGATCGACGTCGCCATCGCCCACGGCGAAGGCAATTATGAAGCGCATGAGGACACCATACGCGAAGTGGAAAGCGAGGGCCGCGTCGCCTTCCGTTATTGCGACGCGCAAGGAAAGGTTGGCGGCGCCGCCAACCCCAACGGCTCGACCAATGACATCGCTGGCATCTATTCGGAAAAATTCAACGTGCTGGGCATGATGCCGCACCCCGAAAATCTGATCGACCCCCTCGTCGGCGGGATCGACGGACGCGGCTTGTTCGATAGTCTGTTTCGCGCCGCCTGATCAGGGCCGCAGGATCGCTGCCAAGCGCGGTCGTCTATTAAGCAAGGCCCGGTCTGATGACCGGGCCTTCTTTTTCACAGCGATGAGACCGAGATCAGTATTTGGCGACGACTGACGGCAAAAGATCCGAGCCGCCGAAGCGATAGCCGATGCCGCCGCCGACGATCCAGGGGTTGACGTTCAGTTGCAGGTTGTTGACCTTGCCGAGAACATTCGCGGTGGTCTCGAGGACCACGTACTTGGCGTCGACGTTCAGCACCCAATGCTTGGTCAGGTAGTAGTCCGCGCCGAGCTGAAAGGCGAGCCCGGGCGCGGAATGAATGTTGACGGTGCCACCGAGAGCGGTCGACTTTGTTCCGAGGAACCAAGTGTAGTTGGCTCCGACGCCGACATAGGGGTCGAACTGGCCGAGAGCGAAGTGATATTGCGCCGTCAGGGTTGGCGGCAGCAGCGTGGTGTTCGCGAGAGCGACCTGGTTAGGCAGTACGCTGTTTGCCGTAAGGCGGTGGGGGCTGACGCCAGCGATAAGCTCGGCGGCCCAATGCTTGGTGAAGAAATAAGTGAAGTCGACTTCCGGGATGGCGGAGGTCGAAAGCTTTGCGCCGCCCATTCGGGCGCCGTTCAATGAGGTGCCCGAAGCATCCGGCAGAACGGCGAGGCCGCGCAGACGGATCAGGAAGGGATCGAACGACTTGTCGATCGGAGCCAGAGGAGCGCTCTTTGTGGAGGGAAGATCGGCGGCAAGGGCCGGCGCGGCGAGTGAGCTGAGCAAAGCGGCCGCGAAAGCGCCCGAAACAATTTTTTTCATGAGGGCATTCCAGATTTAGCAGTGTGTCCGGGCTGGAAATTGCGCGCCTCTCCGCCAAGCCGAATTGATCTCGATCAAGCTATGCGTTTCGTGCATGCCTTTGCAATCGAATGTTGCCTTTTTGCCACATTCGTCACCCACATCCATGCCACCGGTCATTCTTGCCAATTCCGGCTTGACGTTCTAATCGAAACGCCATGCGCATCCTTCCACAGGCGCCCTTTCCCAAAGGCCGAATTCCTTGACCGCTCAGACGCATCCCAACGAACCGGTTGTCACGCCGGCCCTTGTCGCCCAGCACGGCCTCAAGCCGGACGAATATCAGCGAATTCTCGATCTCATCGGGCGCGCGCCGAGCTTCACCGAACTCGGAATTTTCTCCGCGATGTGGAACGAGCACTGCTCGTACAAATCCTCGCGCCTTCACCTGAAAAAACTTCCGACGACGGCCCCTTGGGTCATCCAGGGACCTGGCGAGAACGCCGGCATTATCGACATAGGCGATGGCCTCGCCTGCGCATTCAAGATGGAGAGCCACAATCATCCCTCCTATATCGAGCCCTATCAGGGCGCGACAACAGGGGTGGGCGGCATCCTGCGCGACGTTTTCACCATGGGCGCGCGCCCCATCGCCTGCCTCAACCTGCTGCGCTTCGGCTCGGTCGACCACCCTCGCACACGCCATCTGGTCTCAGGCGTCGTCGCGGGCATCGGCGGCTACGGCAATAGTTTCGGCGTGCCGACGGTCGGCGGCTCGACCGCTTTTCATCCGAGCTACGACGGCAATATTTTGGTCAACGCCATGGCGGTCGGTCTCGTGCGCACTGATGAGATATTCTATGCCGCCGCGACGGGGGTTGGTCGACCGATCGTCTATCTCGGTTCCAAGACGGGGCGTGATGGCATCCATGGCGCCACCATGGCCTCGGCGGAATTTGATGCGGACAGCGACGATAAACGCCCAACGGTGCAGGTTGGAGATCCCTTCTCCGAAAAGCTGCTGCTTGAAGCCTGCCTTGAAATCATGGCCAGAGGCTGTGTCGTGGCGATACAGGACATGGGGGCTGCCGGACTGACCTCGTCGGCCGTCGAAATGGGCGCCAAGGGCAACCTCGGCATCGAACTCGACCTCGACAAGGTGCCCTGCCGCGAAGCCGGCATGAGCGCATACGAAATGATGCTGTCGGAGAGCCAGGAGCGAATGCTCATGGTCCTCGATCCCGAAAAGGAAGAAGAGGCCGAGGCGATCTTCCGTAAATGGGGACTGGATTTCGCGGTGATCGGCAAGACGACGGACACATTGCGTTTCATTGTCAAGCACGGCGGCGAGGTCAAGGTCGATTTGCCAATCAAACAGCTCGGCGATGAGGCTCCGCTTTACGATCGCCCGCATGTGGCGACGCCCAAGCCCGCAAAGCTCGACCCGTCCTCTCTCGAAACGCCGTTTACGGTCGATGAAGCGTTGAAAAAGCTCGTCGCCTGCCCCGACCTCGCGTCGAAACGCTGGATTTGGCAACAATACGACCACTTGATCCTCGGCAACAGCATCCAGGGGCCAGGAGGGGATAGCGCCGTGGTGCGCATCGGCGAGGGACCGAAGGGCCTCGCTCTGACCGCCGACGTCTCGCCGCGCTATTGCCTTGCCGATCCCGTCGAGGGCGGCAAACAGGCGGTGACGGAAGCCTGGCGCAACATTACCGCGGTGGGCGGCAGGCCACTCGCCCTGACCGACAATCTCAATTTCGGCAACCCGGAAAAGCCCGAAATCATGGGCCAATTCGTCGGGTGTCTCGACGGCATCGGCCAAGCCTGTCGCGCCCTCGACTTCCCGATCGTCTCGGGCAATGTCTCGCTTTATAACGAGACCCAGGGCAAGGGAATATTGCCGACTCCGTCAATTGGCGGCGTCGGCCTCGTCGACGACGTGGCGAAGAGCGTCGGCCTTGCGTTTCGAGCCCCTGGCGAAAAAATACTGTTGGTTGGTGAAACTGAGGGATGGCTTGGCCAGTCGATCTATCTGCGCGAGATCCTCGGACGTGAGGAAGGCGCTCCGCCGCCGGTCGATCTGGCCGTGGAAAGAGCCAACGGCGATTTCGTCCGCAAGGCGATTCTCGAAGGTCACGTCAGCGCAGCCCATGACCTTTCCGATGGCGGCCTTGCCGTCGCCCTGGCGGAGATGGCGATGGCAGGCTTCGTCGGCGCAACGATCACGGCGCCCGGCGCTGATACGCTGGCGATCTGGTTCGGCGAGGATCAGGGCCGCTATCTCTTGTCAGTGAAGGCCGAAAAAGCCGATGCTCTTTGTGCTATGGCCGGTGACGCGGGCGTAACTTTAACGGTCATCGGCGAAACGGGCGGCGCAGACCTCCGTCTTGGCGACGCGGCCCCGCTTGTGGTGCAGGACTTGCTTGACGCACATGAAGACTGGATGCCGACGTACATGGCTGGCGGCGGCAAGACCGCGTAACAGATCCGAGGGCTCGCCCTCCTCAATTCATAGCCCTCCGAATCCAAGGAATTCCCCGATGCCGATGGAAGCCAGCGAAATCGAACGGATGATCAAGAAAGCCCTGCCAGACGCCGAGGTTTTCATCACCGACCTCGCCGGCGACGGCGACCATTACCGCGCCCAGGTAATTTCTGAGGCGTTCCGGGGGAAAAACCGCGTCCAGCAACATCAGCTCGTCTATGCGGCGCTGGGCGGCAATATGGGGGGCGTCCTGCACGCCCTTGCCCTGGAGACGGCCGCGCCTGAAACGGCTTGAACGAGCGGCCTGTCCGGCCTAACTATATTCCGTCGCGGAGCCTTGACCTCCGTTTGAAAGGAACATGAGATGTCCACTGCAACTTCTAACGCCATTGACCGCATCAAGCAGGATGTCGCCGCAAATGACGTCGTCCTCTTCATGAAGGGCACGCCTAATTTTCCGCAATGTGGTTTTTCCGGCCAGGTCGCGAAGATCCTTGCTTTCCTGGAAGTCCCATACAAGGGCGTGAACGTCCTCGAAGACGCGGAAATCCGCGAAGGCGTCAAGCAATACGCGAATTGGCCGACCATTCCGCAGCTCTACGTCAAGGGCGAATTCGTCGGTGGCTGCGACATCATCCGCGAAATGTTCGAGTCGGGCGAACTGGTGGGCCAGCTCAAATCCGCCGGCGTTCCGGTCAAGGATCCGCGGCAGGGCTGATGTTTATTTTTGCGCCGCCGCCTTGATTAGCGCCAGGGCGTCGGCGCCGTCCCATTTGGCAGGCCCGGAGATTGTCGCGATTTCGCATCCGTCCGGACCGATCAGGAATGTCGTCGGCAATCCAACCAGCTTGCCGCTCTGTTGCAGTTCTGACAGGATTTTGCCGCTTGGATCGGCATAAAAAGTCAGGTTTTTCAGGCCGGTTTCCTGCCAGAACGTCTTGGGCCGATCCAGCCTCGCCGTATCCACGTTGATCGCGACCACGGCAAAACCCTCAATTGCCGCGAGACCCTGCAAACGGTCGAGCGCGGGCATCTCCTCGCGACAAGGAACGCACCAGGTCGCCCATAGATTCAACAGGATCGTCCGCCCTCTGAAGGGGGCGAGGTCGACCGGTCCGGAATCGCTCAAGAAATTCAGCGGCGGCATGAGTTTAGGGTCTGTCTTGATGGCCATGGCGGCGATATCGCCCTTGGCGAAGGGGCTGAGTTTTAGCGCAATAGCCGCCGAGGCGGTGCAATCGCCGCCTGTCGCCGCCGCCGCTTCCTTGCTCCCGCCCCCATTCATCCCGTATAGGACGAACCATAGCGCCGCTGCGAAGACGGCGGCGCCCAGAATGACGGGAGGCAGGATCAGCCGCCGGGCGATAGCGCGCATCTGCGCGGGATCGGCGACGGGCGGCAGGTCGTCTTCATCATTCATCGGTTTGGCCTCGCTGCGGAGCGGTCATGAGCAATCAAATGTGGGGCGGTCGGTTCGCCAGCGGCCCGGACGCTATCATGGAGGAAATCAACGCCTCCATCGGCTTCGATTATCGGCTGGCCCGGCAAGACATAGCGGGATCCAAGGCCCATGTCGCCATGTTGGCCCAGACCGGGATCGTTTCGCAGGCCGACGCCCAAGCCATAACAATAGGGCTGGACGAGGTTGCGCGCGAGATCGAAAGCGGAAATTTTTCTTTTTCCCGCTCGCTCGAAGACATCCACATGAACATCGAGTCGCGTCTCGCGGAACTGATCGGCGAAGCGGCGGGACGGTTGCACACCGCCCGCTCGCGCAACGATCAGGTAGCGCTCGATTTCAAGCTGTGGGTGCGGGACACAATTGACGAACTTGACCGCCAACTGCATGAATTCCAGATCGTCTTGGCCCGGAAGGCAGAAAGCTTCGCCGAAGCGGTCATGCCTGGCTTCACCCATTTGCAGTCGGCCCAGCCAGTAACGTTCGGACATCATTTGCTCGCCTATGTGGAAATGATTTCCAGGGATCGCGGCCGTTTCCACGACGCCCGCGCGCGGCTGAACGCGTGTCCGCTCGGCGCGGCGGCTCTGGCCGGCACATCTTTCCCTATTGACCGCTTCGCCACGGCCAAGGCGCTCGGCTTCGACCGGCCGACCGCCAATTCGCTCGATAGCGTTTCCGACCGCGACTTTGTGCTCGAAACCCTGTCCGCGGCGGCTATAGCCGCGACGCATCTCTCGCGTTTCGCGGAGGAAATCGTGCTGTGGACGACGTCGCAGTTCGGCTTCGTCAGCCTGTCGGACAAGTTCACGACGGGCTCGTCGATCATGCCGCAGAAACGCAATCCGGACGCAGCCGAGCTGGTTCGCGGCAAATCGGGTAGAATCATCGGCGATCTCGCGGGACTTCTGATTGTGATGAAAGGCCTGCCTCTCGCCTATTCCAAGGACATGCAGGAAGACAAGGAAGGCTGCTTCGATTCGTTGCAGTCGCTTTCTTTGTGCATCGCCGCCATGACCGGGATGGTCGGCGACATGAGCCCGCGCCTCGACCGAATGAAGGCTGCGGCTGGCTCTGGCTATTCCACGGCTACGGATCTCGCCGACTGGCTGGTGCGCGCCCTCGGCATGCCCTTCCGCAAGGCGCATCACGTCACCGGGCGAATCGTCGCCCTCGCCGCCGAAGCGGGGCTGGAACTCGAACAATTGTCGCTGGATCAGATGCATTCGGTCGACCCGGAGATCACCAAAGAGGTCTTCGAGGTCCTCGGCGTCGAGAAATCGGTGAGCAGCCGGACCAGCTATGGCGGCACAGCGCCGGAAAACGTCCGCCGGCAAGCGGTGGAATGGATGCGCCTCCTCGAGAGCGAAAAGGCATAGCGAGGCTGAAAGTATTTTTTCGGGCCATGGCGCGTTAAGCCGCATCATCGGCTATAGTCCGCGCCAATCGCGTCCGCATTTTCCGGGAGTCGGGACTTTTGACATGTCATTCCATATTCAGGACTGCGTTGTTCGCGGCGGCCTTGTCTGGAGCCCTTCTGCTCGACGGATGCGGCCGGCGCGGTCTGCCCGTGCCGCTGGATCCTGACGTGGCGGCCAAGGCCGACGCGACCAAGCCCCCGCCCTCCCAAGCCGATCCGACCGCCAATTCGCAAAAGTCGCCGCCCCATGGCGTCGACGACAACGCTCTCAAGGCCGGCGTCCCGCGCCAATCGACGCCTTTCGATTTCCTGCTCTGAGGTTCGGCATGCACTTTTTTCGTTATGACGGGGGCATTCTCCACGCTGAGGGAGTGTCCCTGCCGGAACTGGCGCAGAGCGTGGAAACGCCCTTCTATTGCTACAGCGCAGCGACGATCCGACGCCATTTTACCGTGTTTTCGGAAGCCATGGGCGATCTCGACGCCATGGTCTGCTATGCGATGAAGGCAAATTCCAACCAAGCCGTGCTGGCTTTGCTGACGAAGCTCGGCGCAGGCATGGACGTGGTTTCAGAAGGCGAATTACGCCGCGCCCGCGCCGCCGGGACACCGGGCGAAAGGATCACTTTTTCAGGCGTCGGCAAGACAGATCGCGAAATCGCACTCGCGCTGGATTCCGGTATTTTCTGCTTCAATGTTGAATCTGAACCTGAGCTCGCGCGTATTTCGGAAATCGCCAATTCGAGAGGGCAGCAGGCTGACATAGCGCTGCGTGTCAATCCGGATGTCGACGCGAAAACCCACGCCAAAATTTCGACCGGCAAATCGGAAAACAAGTTCGGCATCCCGATTTCTGTCGCCCGCGAGGTTTACGCCAAGGCGGCTCGCCTGCCCGGCATCAAGATCGCCGGCGTCGATATGCATATCGGTTCACAGATCACCGATCTCGCGCCTTTTGACAACGCTTTCGCCATACTCGCCGAGTTCGTGAAACAATTGCGCGCGGACGGGCACGAAATCGCGCATCTCGATCTCGGCGGCGGGTTGGGCATACCCTATTCCGAAATCGAGAATCCGGACAGCTACCGTCCGGAACTTTATGCGGAAATCGTCCGGCGCCATATCAAGCCGCTCAAGACGCGCACGGTCTTTGAGCCTGGCCGTTTGATCGTCGGCAACGCCGGCGTGCTCGTGACCCGCGTTCTCTACGTGAAGCATGGCGCCGCGAAAAACTTCGTCATTGTCGATGCGGCGATGAACGATCTTGTTCGCCCGACGCTTTATGAAGCTCATCACGATATTTTCTCGATCAGAACTGATGGCAAGGCGGCTCCGATCAAGGCCGATATCGTCGGACCGGTCTGCGAAACCGGCGACTTTCTGGCCCAGGGTCGCACATTGCCGGAGCCAAAGCCTGGCGACCTCCTGGCGATCATGTCAGCAGGGGCCTATGGCGCTGTCCATGCCGGAACCTACAATTCCCGCCTGCTCATTCCCGAGGTCCTGGTGGACGGCGTCCAGCATGCGGTTATCCGACCGCGTGGCGATTATGACGCCTTGATCGGGTTGGATAAAATTCCGCCATGGTTGACATGAACCTTTTTTAGGGCGCGTGATTGTCGTTTCATTGCGTTTCAAGCGAGATGAAAACCTGTTCGCGTGAAGGCGACGCGTCCGAAGGAAAGCTGGATCTTCCCGCGCTTTTACATCTCTTGGAAATGCGCGGGATCCGAAACGAGGCGCTTTGGGGTGACGCGGATTCGATCAGATTGGCGCGCCAGACTTCGCGCCCTTTTGCAAGGAGCGAAGCGTTCGCGCCTGAGGCGCTTGACCTTGCTCGCCCAAGCTGCGCTGCTGGTCGAGCGCCTTGCCCGGGCGTTAGCCCCGGCGGCGGTCGTGGCGTGCTTTTTTGTCGCCTTGAGCTGGACGGGACTTTGGCTCGGCGCTGCGGCTTGGCTTCGAATCGCGGGATCGCTGACGTTCCTTGCCCTGTTTCTAGTCGCCCTCTGGCGACGCAGGCAAATTGCCGCACCCACAGCGGATGAAGCGCGCGCCGCGCTCGACGCTGATCACGCAGAAGCTCCGGCGACAGCCCTTGCCGACGCTTTGGCCAATCAAGGCGACCCGCAGACGGAACGACTCTGGCGCCTGCATCTCGGGCGTGCTGAAAAATTCGCCCTCCGTCTGCGGCCGGTTTGGCCTGCGCCGCGCCTTTGGGCTGAGGATCCCTATGCCACGGGCGCCTTGGCGGCGCTGGCTCTTTTCGCGGGCGGGTTCCTCGCCGGCCCAGAAAAATATGCGCGGGTCGCCGCTGCTTTTGATTGGCGATTTGGAAGCGCCAGCAAAACTCCTTTGCGCATTGACGCCTGGATCGACCCCCCCGCCTACACTGGAAAGCCGCCGATCGTCCTGTCACTGGCCCGCGTCGACGGCAAGGCAGCCCCAATCTCTGCGCCCGTGGGCTCTTCCGTTGTCGTGCGCGCGAGCGACGACATCGCTCTAAGCCTGGCGCCGCAAGGCGGCGTCGAAGCATCGCCGCCTTCCGGAGGAGACGCCACGACCAAGGAGCGTCGTTTCGTGCTACGCGGCGATGGCGGCTTGCGGCTCTCCCGCGGGGACTCGGGCGTCACGGACTTCGCTTTCCGCAGCCTGCCCGACGCCCCGCCGGTTATCACGCCGCTTGGGTCGCCCGAGCTCAATCTGCGTGGGTCCTTCGTCCTGGCCTATCGGATCGACGACGATTATGGAGCGCGCGATGCGCAGGTCAGCGCCATGGCGCCAGCCGACGGTCCTGCGCCGGAAGGCCACCCTCTCTACGCGCCTCCGGCCGGCCAGCTTGACCTTCCGGTCGCGCCGGGCGGGCTCGGCGAAGGGCGTTCAACGATCGACTGGACTGACAGCCCCTATGCCGGCGCGCACGTAGATCTCAAGCTGACGGTGCATGACGAGGGCGGCAACGAGGGGCAAGCCATCCTGCACGACTTCGTCCTGCCCAAAAAGAACCTGACCAATCCCTTGGCTCTCGCCCTCGCCGAACAGAGGCGGCTCATCGCGCTGGATTCCTCCAGGCGGGATCGGGTTCTCGCCGGGATCGACGCCTTGATGATGGCTCCGGAACTTTTCACGCCCGATCTCGGGGTCTATCTCGGCCTGCGCTATGTCCACACCAGTCTGAGGCGCGCGCGAAATGACGCAGATCTTGTCGCCGTCGCCGATTTTCTTTGGGAAATGGCCCTTCGGATCGAGGACGGCAATGTGCCGCGGGCGGAACGCGACCTCCGCGCCGCGGAAAAGGCGCTGCGCGAGGCCCTGGCCCGCGGCGCCTCGCCGGAGGAAATCGCGCGGCTGACTCAACAGTTGCAAAAGGCCATGGACGAATTTCTCGCGGAGATGGAGAAGAAGGCGGCGCGGAAATCACAGTCCGGCGAAAGCGAGACGGGCGACGGCAAATCGGTGACGCCCAAAGATTTCAAATCCATGCTCGACCAGATGGCCGAGGCCGCAAAGAATGGCGACAAGCAGGCCGCCATGGACATGCTCGACCGCATGCAGGAGATGCTGGAAAACCTCCGCTCCGCCGAAAAGTCCGACCAAAACGGCAAGGCGGCGGAAAATCGCAAGGCCCTGCATGATATCGACAGGCTGATGCGGGAGCAGCAGAAGCTACGCGACGATACATTTGCGCGCCAGCATGGCCAGCAGGAGCCGGACGCGCAGTCCGAGAACAGTGAAGAGCAGCAGGGCGAAAAGCAGAGTCCGGACACGGGCGCGGCGGGAAAACAGGACGAGCCGCAGAGACTCCCTCGATCAGCGTCAGGGTCAATTGCGCGAAAAGTTGGAATCGCTGCGTCGAAAAGGCGCAAGTCCCGGCGCGTCGGGGCCCAAAGGTCTCGCCGAAGCAGAGGAGGCGATGCGCGACGCCGAGCAGTCGCTCGGCAAGGGCGATGACCCCAAGGCGCTAGATGCGCAACGCCGCGCGCTGGACGGGCTGCGCAAGGGGGCCGGGGAAATGGCCAAGCAGGCGCAGCAGGGCGGCGAGGCGCCGGGCGACGAGGAGGGTCCGGACGGCAAGGGACGCAGCATGCGCGGCCAGAACGGGGAAGGGCCTTTCGGCCGCCCCACCAGAATGAACAACGTCGACGCGACCGCAGCCCAGAAGGCGCGCAGGGTCCTGGAAGAATTGCGCCGCCGCCTGTCGGACCCCAATCGCGCCCGCGAAGAACTCGATTATCTTGAACGCTTGATTAAGCCGGACTGAGTCCTTGCGCAACGGAAGAGCCGATTATGAGTCAATATATGAATTACGTTCTGGGCGCGGCCTTGCTTGCGGTGACGGTTGTGCTTTTCATGGGGCTGGCCAACATGCTGCGCGGCGGCAGCCCAAATCTGTCGCAGAAACTCATGCGTTGGCGCGTCGGACTGCAATTGGTGGCGATCGTCGTCATCATGGGCGCCCTTTTTCTGCGCAGATGATCGGATCCGGACAATGGCGCCATGGTGAAGCTGAACAAGATTTACACGAAAACCGGCGACGACGGCACGACCGGCCTTGCGAACGGCGAACGACGCATCAAAAGCCATCCGCGCGTCGACGCCTACGGCGAAATCGACGAGACCAATTCAGCAATTGGTTTCGCGCGGCTTTCGACGTCCGCTTGGCCCGAGCTCCATGTGATGCTAGAGCGGATTCAGAACGACCTTTTCGATCTCGGCGCGGATCTTGCCACCCCGCCCTCGGACAAGCCGCTTGGCTATCAGGCGTTGCGGATCGTTGCCTCCCAGGTCAAACGCCTTGAGGAGGAAATAGACGCGTTGAACGCGCGGCTGCAGCCTCTGAAATCTTTTGTTCTTCCAGGTGGTTCCCCAGCCGCCGCGGCCTTGCATCTCGCCCGCGCCGTCGCGCGCCGCGCCGAACGGCGAATGGTCGCGCTGGCTCAAGAAGGCGAATTGATCGGCGACGAGGCCCTGCAGTATATCAACCGCCTATCGGACTTCCTTTTTGTCGCCGCGCGCGTCGCCAACGATGATGGCGCCCGCGACATTTTGTGGCGGCCCGGCGGGAATCGCTGATATTTTCCCGCCCCTCGTGGCAATGCGCCGCACCCTCCCCAAAACTGTTCTGGCGCCATGGCGGCGTTGACTCGCTTCACTGCCACGATTACCAGATCATCCCACCAATTTCCGCTCCTATCGGAGGTCGAAGGCCATGAAAATTCTGGTGCCCGTGAAGCGGGTCGTCGATTACAACGTCAAGATCAGGGTGAAGACGGACGGGTCTGGCGTCGAGCTGGCCAATGTCAAGATGTCGATGAATCCCTTCGACGAAATCGCGGTCGAAGAGGCGCTGCGCCTTAAGGAAGCGGGCAAGGCGACCGAGGTGATCGTTATTTCCATCGGCCCGCAGCAGGCGACCGAAACCCTGCGCACCGGCCTCGCCATGGGCGCCGATCGCGGCATTCTGGTCAAGACCGACGCGATGGTCGAACCTCTCGCCGTCGCCAAGATCCTCAAGGCCGTAGCGCTTGAAGAACAGCCAGGCCTGATCATCCTCGGCAAGCAGGCGATCGACGACGATTTCAACCAGACCGGCCAGATGCTCGCCGCGCTCCTCGGCTGGGGCCAGGGCACTTTCGCCTCCAAGGTTGAACTCGCCGACGGGTCGGTCGATGTAACCCGCGAAGTCGACGGCGGCCTCCAGACCGTGACGCTTAAAACGCCGGCGGTCGTAACCACCGATCTACGCCTCAACGAGCCCCGCTACGCCTCGCTGCCCAATATCATGAAGGCGAAGAAGAAGCCGATCGCGGAAAAGACCCCGGCCGATTACGGCGTTGACGTCGCGCCACGACTGAAAGTGCTGAAGACGACCGAGCCTGGCAGCCGCAAGGCGGGCGTAAAGGTCGCCTCCGTCGCCGAACTGGTCGGCAAACTCAAAAATGAAGCCGGGGTGCTCTGATGACGACTCTTCTTCTCGCCGAAGTACATAACGGCCATCTCAACGACGCTACCGCCAAGGCCCTGACCGCCGCCAGCGCCATTTCCGCGCCCGTGCATATCCTGGTAGCGGGCGCCGGCGATGAGGCGGCCCAGGCGGCCGCCAAGCTCGCCGGCGTCGAAAAGGTGCTGACTGTGTCCGGAGACGCTTTTTCACACGGCATGGCGGAGTCCCTCGCCGAGCTGATCGTGTCGCTCGCGCCGAATTACGACGCTATCGTCGCCCCCGCGACTTCCACCGGCAAGAATGTGTTGCCCCGCGTCGCCGCGCTGCTCGACGTGGCGCAGGTGTCGGAAATCTCGAAAGTCGTTTCGTCCGACACGTTCGAGCGTCCGATTTACGCCGGCAACGCCGTCCAGACCGTGCAGGCGACCGATTACAAGAAGGTCGTGACCATCCGGACATCGACCTTCGCCGCCACCGCCGGAGGCGGCTCGGCAGCCATCGAGGCAATTTCGGCCCCGGCAGAATCCGGACTTTCGAATTTCAAGAGCGAAGCCCTGGCCAAATCCGACCGTCCTGAGCTGACCTCGGCCAAGATCATCATTTCCGGCGGCCGCGCCATGCAGAACGCCGAAAACTTCAAGACCTACATCGAGCCTGTCGCCGACAAGCTCGGCGCGGCCATGGGCGCGTCGCGCGCAGCGGTCGACGCGGGCTATGCGCCGAACGACTGGCAGGTCGGCCAGACCGGCAAGGTGGTGGCGCCCGAGCTTTACATCGCCGTCGGCATTTCCGGCGCGATCCAGCATCTTGCGGGCATGAAGGACTTCGAAAGTCATCGTCGCCATCAACAAGGACGAGGACGCTCCGATCTTCCAGGTCGCCGATTACGGGCTCGTCGCCGACCTCTATGCCGCGCTGCCGGAGCTGAACGAAGAACTCGGCAAGATCGGCCGTTAGACTTAATGCGCTGGCGGCGATTGTGACTTATGATCGCCGCCTCCAAGAACCGTTCGGGAATTGGTCATGACTTTTGAAATTCGTAAAATCGGCGTCATCGGCGCGGGCCAGATGGGCAGCGGCATCACGCAAGTCAGCGCTCTCGCCGGTTTCGATGTCATCCTGAACGACGTCACGGAAGATCGTATCAGCACTGGGATCGCAAAAATCGACGCGAATCTGGGCCGCCTTGTCGAACGCGAGGCCATTACCGCTGGAGATCGCAGCGCCGCGTTGGCGCGGATCAAACCCGGGCGCGACTTTCAGGCCCTGTCGGACGCTGATCTGGTCATGGAGGCAGCTTCCGAAAACGAGGACGTCAAGCGCAAGATCTTCAGCAGCGTCTGCGCGCACCTGAAAAAGGATGCGATTGTCGCCACCAACACATCTTCCATTTCCATCACGCGTCTTGGCTCGGTCACGGACCGCCCGGGTCGGTTTATCGGCATTCATTTCATGAACCCTGTGCCTCGGATGCAGTTGGTCGAATTGATCCGCGGCATAGCCACCGAGGACGAAACCTTCCAGGCCGCGCGGGTCTACATTGAAAAACTGCATAAGACGGTCACCGTCTCGGAGGATTTTCCGGCTTTCATCGTCAATCGCATCCTGCTGCCGATGATCAACGAGGCAATCTACACGCTTTACGAAGGCGTCGGCTCGGTCGACGCCATCGACACCGCCATGCGTCTAGGCGCCAATCATCCGATGGGGCCGCTGCAACTAGCTGACTTCATTGGCCTCGATACTTGTCTCTCAGTCATGCAGGTCTTGCACGAGGGACTGGCGGATTCGAAATACCGCCCCTGCCCGCTGCTGGTAAAATATGTCGAGGCAGGCTGGTTGGGCCGCAAAACGCAGCGCGGATTTTATGACTATCGCAGCGGCGCGCCAGTTCCGACGCGATAATTCGCCGCACTTTCAAGAAATCCGGTGGACCGCCTTCACAAAGGCGTCATCCGGCCTATACACTATGGGCGAGCGAGATTCGGCCGCTGAGGCCGATTTGGACGAGGCGGCCCATGACGCATCATGTCAAGCCGGAATTCGAGCTGGAGCCCGGCCCGGCGAGCTGCGTTTCGTCTCTAATTTCTGACCCCGCGATAAAAGCCTTCAGTGCGCGAGGCGCCGCATGAGCGCCCGGTCGTCTCTGCATTGGCGAAATAAAGCGCCTGTTGCGGGACCGACCGCCTCGGGAGCCACGTCGAAAATTTTAGCAGAGCCAAGCCGATTTCCGTCTCCGGCGATCCGGCTGCTGTTCGAACGAAGTCGAAGCTCTCCCCTGGAAAAAAAGCGGGGGCCGGCATGAACGCTTCCGTGGCCAATCTGCGCACGCTTGTCCTTAACGCCGATATGCAGCCTGTTTCCTGGGCCCCCCTGTCGATTTGGAGTTGGCAGGATGCCTTGGTCGCTCTCCTGAAAGGCCGTGTCTATCCGGTGGCGAACTACGATGACGTCGTCGTCAGATCCGCCAACAGATCGTTCGAGGTGCCCTCAGTCGTCGCCCTGAAGGCCTATCACCGGCGCAAGACAATTGCATTCACACGTTACCACGTTTTCTTGCGCGACGAATTTACCTGTCAATATTGCGGCCACCGAGCCTTGGCGAAGGATCTGACCTTCGACCATGTGATACCCCGGTCAAGGGGGGGGCGGACCGTCTGGTCGAACATTGTGGCCTGTTGCCAGCGCGACAATCTGTTGAAGGCCGACATGACGCCAAAGCAGGCTGGGCTGAAACTGCGCCGCCATCCCTTCGAACCCACGCCCTACCAGCTCGACATGATCGCCCGTCGGATTCCTCAGGCGAACAGCGAACTCCACAAGACCTGGAACGATTTCCTGTATTGGGATGCTGAACTGGAGCGCTGACTCAAATATTGAGACGGTCGCAGGCCCTCGGGAACGACGAATTTCCGCAAAGCGGCAGATAAGCGGTCAAGGCGGATTGACAGAGGCGCGCGGCGCGAATAACCCCACCGTCCGATAGCCATTGACCGTCCCGGCCTTGGCGGTGGACGACGACAGGGGAAAATCAGAAGTGGCCAAACCGGAACTCGGCAGCAAGCGCCAGTGCCAGAATTGCGGCGCAAAGTTTTTTGATCTGAACAAGGATCCCATTCTCTGCCCAAAATGCGGCGCTACATTCCAGCCGCCGGCGCTGTCGCGCGCGGCCGCGCGCGCGGCCGTCGTTGATGAAGAGGAGACCGAACTCCCGGAGGCCGGCGCTGAAATCGTTTCCCTGGAGGACGCGGAAACAGGGGATGAAAAGGTTGCCGCAGTGGCTGATGATGATGTCGATCTCGGCGACGACGACGCAGTCGATGACACGTTCCTCGAAGAGGAAGAGGAAGACAGTGACGACGTCTCCAATCTGATTGACGGGGACATCGAGACCGACGAGGAAGCCTGAACGAAGTTTTTTCGCGCAGCCGCAGCGATGCCAAATCTAGGCGCCTGTTCCGCACTGCCGGGGTGGGCGCCTTTTGTCGTAAATCGCTGCCGGGGGCGGCCCCGTCGCTCATCGCGCAGAAATAGCAAATTTTTCCTGCCTTGGGCGTCAAGGGGCTTGTCCCGACGCCGCCTTGCCGCTATACACCCGGCCACTGCCTCGCCGCTTCGCGGTGGCCCGCCCAAGGCTGGAGGCTCGAAAAATGTGGGGCCATAGCTCAGTTGGGAGAGCGCTTCAATGGCATTGAAGAGGTCGTCGGTTCAATTCCGTCTGGCTCCACCATCTTCCCTTAGGTCGATCGTTTCGATCGCTATTCGGTCGGCAGGATGATGAATTCGCCCGATGCTTCTGCATCGCCGGCGCCGATCTCTTCGAACTGAACGCGCGCGACGCCGCTCCCACGCGGTCCCTGGCGCATTTCGACGATCAGCGCCTCCAGATCGCCGCCGACGCCATGCAGGAGCGCCTCGACGGCGCCGTCGGAGCGATTACGCACCCAACCAGTCACGTTGAGACGAATCGCCCAACGGCGCACAAAATCGCGATACCCGACGCCCTGGACGTCGCCTTCGACAACGACGTGACGAGACAGCCTCTGCCTCACGTTCAAGTCTGAGCCTCCATATCTCGTCAATTCGGATTGGGCGGAGCCGCTGCCGACCTCGAGAAAAGCGAACGCGCTTCCCCCCGCAGAAGTTTGCGCACAGCGCTGGAGGCGACGACTTCGCCTTTGTTGGCATAAGCCTCGTGATTGCGTTCGATTTCCTCGAGGTCATAAAGATAATTGACCATGATTGTCGCCGAATTCCCGCTGGCCCTTGGGTGAACAATCGCCAAACCAGTTGATTCGTTCGAGGCGCGCGCCATTGCCGAGGTGAAACCGCGCGACAGCGTCGACCGGGCCGCCCTTTTGGCGTCTTCGCTTTCAGAAAATAATGGGCGGCGAGGGGCTCGAGGATTCGACGAAAATCGTCGAGTTTTTCCCGCGCCTCGATCCAATCCGATTGTTTCAGCGCCTCGACCACAGCGCGGTCCAATCCGTCTCCAGGGAGGTGCTTGCCCGCCAAAAGCCATTTCATCAGGCCGGGCGCTGGCGATAGTGTGACGAACTGGTCGAGCTTGGACAGTTCGCGTCGCAGTTCCATCACGACCTGCTTGATCAGGAAGTTGCCGAAGGAAACGCCCGCCAATCCATCCTGACAATTCGAAATCGAATAAAAAACCGCCGTCCGCGCTTTTTCAGGAGGGACCGGCGCACGTTCCGACGCCAGGAGATCCTGAACATTATTTGGAATAACCTCCATGAGCGCCACTTCGACAAATATGAGCGGTTCGTCCACGAGCGCGGGATGAAAAAAAGCGTAGCAGCGGCGATCCAAGGGATCGATACGCCGCCGCAGATCGTCCCAATCGCGGATCTGATGCACGGCCTCGTAACGGATGATCTTTTCCAGGATGTTGGCCGGGGTGCTCCAGTCAATATGACGCAGAACAAGAAAGCCCGGGTTGAACCAGGAAACGAATAGGTGGATGAAATCTGCATCGACCAGGGCCAGGCCTGGGTTGGCGCGGTAAAGCTTCAGGAAATCGGAACGCATGGCGACAAGGCTTCGCGTTCCCCCCGGCGCGCGATTGAGGCGTCGGAACAATTCCTGGCGCCTCGGTTCCGTCATGTAATGCAAGTTCGAAGCGGCGGTCGCGTCGGGGTTGCGGCTGAACGCAGAAACGGCCTGCGCCAGCCGCGAGCGATCGGGACCGAAATCGGCCGCGAGACTTTCGAAGAAAGCCGCTTTTCCCGTTTCCGGCAAACGTGCATAGGCGTCGAGCGCCTCACGGGCCAGCACAGCCGCCGACGCTTCTCCACGACCCGACAGCACTGCCTCGCAAAGCGAGAGGACCTCAACAGCGTCAGTCGGCCCCTCGCTCGCGGTCCATGTCCTGCGATCGAGAAGATTGCGTCCTCGTTCCGCAATGCTGATCAGGAGATCGGAAAAGAAAGCGTTGCTCATTAGCATGCGCTCCATGAAAACCTGCCCTTAGGTTCGGTCGCAAAACCAGTAAAATTAAGGCAGCGCCGGGGCAGTTAACTCAATGCGCCACGAGGACCTGCCTGCATTCTGGCGGAAGGGCGCCCATTGTAAGCGGCGGCCTGGGCTTGGCGTGCGGATTGAGGCGCGGATGCAGGATGGAGGGCTTGAACCAGTAAGCCAGCGATGCCGCATCGCAACCGTCGCCCGGCGGAACGGGATCCTGCTCCTTGCAGGCGTCGCTGCCATCCGGGCAGGCGATGCGGACGTGGAAATGATAATTGTGCCCGAAGTAGGGTCGCACCTTGTGAAGCCACGATCGGTCGCCGGTCGCTTCGCGGCACAAGGCTTTCTTGATCGCCGCATTGACAAAAATGCGTTCGACGCCGGGGTCCCGCGCAGCTGACCGGATGATAGCCAGATGCCCTGGCGTCCAAACGGAACGATCGACATCCAGACCGTCTTCGCGCACCATATTCACCGCTGACATTTCCTCTTTTTCCCGCCGCGAAAGCTTTCGGTCCGGCATGGGCGTAAGCCAAATGTCGGCGTCGAGGCCGATCTGATGCGACGCGTGTCCGGTGATCATTGGTCCGCCGCGAGGCTGCGACATATCGCCGACGAGAATGCCAGACCAATTCGCCTCGTCAGGCGCGCGACTGGACAGGTTTTCGAGGAATTTGATCAGATTGGGGTGGCCCCAGAAGCGGTCGCGCGATACGCGCATCACCTGCCAGGTCTCGCCATTGACCGGGAGGGCGACGGCGCCTGCGAGGCAACCGCGCGAATAGAAACCGATCGAACGCGCCGCCATGCTGGCTGGCTGGGCTGCTCGCCCGAACAACTCCTTGGCGGGCGTCCCGGGATCATTGGGACGTGCTAGGGGCGGCAAAGGTTTTGGATCGATGGAGCCTTTTTCTTGGGCAAAAGCGTTAAGGCTTAAAGTAAATATTCCGCAAAACACGGCGATGAGGCCAACCGTCAAATCCGCAGGCGCTTTCCTGGACAGCATTTCATCAACCTTTATTTCAATTTGAGCTTTACGTCGTAAACGTGAGCTGGGATCTTGTGCGAACGCCAACTCGTACTGTTCGTCTGGACTCGCATCATGCGTAAATTTTATCAGCTGCTCATAGTGTTTTTAGGAATTTTTGCCCTTCCGCTGGCGGCCCAGGCCAAAGTGCATATTTCCGTCGATCTTTCCTCGCAAAGAATGTCCGTCGCCGCTGGCAACGGCGCTTCCTACTCTTGGCCGATTTCATCGGCGCGAGCCGGCTATGTCACGCCGCGCGGCACCTATTCAGCCGTCAGCCTGCAGACCATGCATCATTCGAAAAAATACCATAATTCGCCGATGCCGCATTCCATTTTCTTCCATGGCGGCTACGCAATCCACGGCACTTACGCCGTCGGCGCGCTCGGGCGTCCCGCTTCGCACGGCTGCGTTCGCATATCCCCGGCCAATGCGGCGACTCTGTTCTCGCTGGTCCGCGCAGAGGGCGCGACGATCCAGATCGTCGGTTCGCCGCCAGCCAGCAAGCGCTTCGCCAGCGAGCATCACCATCACAGCCATCACATGCATTACGCAGCGCACCATCACCACGGCCATGCGCCGACGGCTCTGTCCTATGCGCCCCAACGCCACTATGAATCCGTCAACAGCATTTTCGGCGCCGTCTTGCGCCGCTGAGATTTAGCTGTCCGAGTCATAGCGCAATTTCAGGCCGATGATCAAAAGGTTCAGGGCCACAGTCACTGCGTTGAACAGGATGATCGAGGCGGAGCCTATCAGCACCCCATAGATCAGCCACAGTGCGCAGCCCGCCACGAAAGTGAACTGGGTGATCAGGGAAATGGAGCGGGCGTCGCGGCTTCGCAGGATCTTGATCGCCTGCGGCGTCCAGCAAAGGGTCGTGAGCGTGCCTGCGGCGAAGCCGACAATTTCCGATGCGAGATTCACGCGACATGTCCGTGTTGGAGGGATGCGTCTTTTACACGCCGCCAAACAGTCGCGCCATGACACGCGCGGTATAATCGACCATCGGCACGACGCGCGCGTAATTGAGCCGTGTCGGCCCGATGACGCCGAGAACGCCAACGATGCGGCGCTGGGAATCATGAAAGGGTGCGGCGACCATTGACGATCCGGACAGCGAGAAAAGCTTGTTTTCGGAACCTATGAAGATTCGGACGCCCTCGCCGTTTTCAGCCCGCGACAGCAGGTCGATGACATCGCGCTTGGTTTCGAGATCGTCAAACAGCAGGCGGATGCGTTCGACGTCCGCCATCGCGGTCAAGTCCTCGAGCAGATTGGCCTGCCCGCGCACGATGAGATTTTGCGCGCCGCCGGCGGGGCCCGCCCAACTCGCCAACCCCGCCGAAACCAGGCGTGCGGTGAGATCGTCGAGCTCGGCTTGAGCAGCCGCGCGCGAAGTCTCGATTTCGGCGCGCACCTGCGTCAGAGTGCGTCCACGCACGCGCGCATTTAGATAATTACTCGCCTCGATCAGAGCGGATGGAGGCAAGTCTGCTGGAACCGGCAAAATCCGGTTTTCGACTGATCCGTCCTCCGACACCAGGATCGCCAGCGCCTTTTCCGGCTCAAGCCTCACAAAATCGACTTGCTTGAGCCGATTGTTCTCCTTGGTCGTCAACACCACGCCGGCGCCGCGCGTCAAGCCAGACAGCAAAAGTCCGGCTTCGGCGAGAAGTCCTCGATTGATCGTTCGTGCGAAGCGGCGCGGATTTGTGTCTCGATGCGCCCGCGTTCCTGGTCCGTCAAATCGCCGATCTGAAGCAGAGAATCGACAAAAAATCTCAGTCCGAGTTCCGTCGGCAGGCGACCTGCGCTGGTATGGGGGGAAAAGACAAGGCCGAGCTCTTCCAGGTCCTGCATGACATTTCGGACCGAAGCTGCGGAAAGGGACATGGGCAGCATGCGCGACAATTGCCGCGACCCCACGGGCTCCCCGTGCGCAAGGTAGGCCTCAACGATATTCTTGAATATTTCACGCGAACGCTCGTTGAGCCGGGACAATGCCCCGGCGCCCGAAACGGTCAAATCAGGATTGTAGGCCATAAGCCATTATTTGCTTGTCCGCAGCGCAACCGCAAGTGCGCTCCAACGCCAAAATCCCGCCAGCGGGGCCGGCGGGGTTAAAAATTTTCGAATATTGAAAAATCAGGCCTTTTTGGCGAGCGCCGCGACGCTGGCGGTCAGGCGGGAAACTTTGCGCGATGCTGTGTTCCTGTGCACGATGCCCTTCTGGGCGGCGCGCATGAGGATCGGTTCGGCAACGGCGAGCGCTGTCTGAGCGGCGACCTGATCGCCAGCGCTGATGGCCTCCTCGACCTTGCGGACGAAAGTGCGCATCTTGCTGCGGCGCTGACGGTTCACACCCGTGCGACGGGCGATCTGACGGACGGCCTTTTTAGCCGATTTGGTATTGGCCATAATTTTCCCCGGACGAGGCGGCAACCGACACATCGGGTTGCGCAGTCGAAAAACGATGACGGCGCCTTTTGCAGGCGCCGCGAGTAGGGGCTTATACGCGCGAAACGGGCGTTTCGTCAACGCGCGAATCATCGAAATTCGCGGCTCAGCGATTCTTGAAGCGAGGCGGCCGTTTTTCGATGAACGCCGCCATGCCCTCCTTCTGATCCTGCGTGGCGAAAGTCGCATGGAAATTCCGACGCTCGAACTTGACGCCTTCGGCCAGCGTCGTTGCCTGCGCCGTATTGATGCAATCCTTGACCTGCATGGCGATCGGCAGGGACATAGATGCGATCGTCGCCGCCGCCTTCATCGCCTCGTCGAGCAGGTGTTCGGAGGGCACGATACGTGAAACGAGGCCGACGCGTTCCGCTTCGGCCGCATCCATCATCCGACCCGTCAGGCACATTTCCATGGCTTTCGACTTGCCGACGAGCCGCGTTAAGCGCTGCGTGCCGCCGGCGCCCGGCGTGATGCCGAGCTTGATTTCCGGCTGGCCGAATTTGGCGTTTTCCGCAGCCAAGATGAAATCGCACATCATTGCGAGTTCGCAACCGCCGCCAAGCGCAAAACCCGCCACAGCAGCAATTGCCGGCTTGCGAAAAAAGGATAGCCGCTCCCAGCTGGCGATCGTGTCGCTCAGGTAAGCGTCCATGTACGTCAGCGCATGCAATTCCTTGATATCAGCGCCAGCCGCGAAAGCCTTGTCAGACCCGGTAACGACCAAAGCGCCGATCGAAGGGTCCTTTTCGAGACCGTCAAGCGCCGCATTCAACTCGGCAATCAGAGCGGAATTCAAGGCATTCAAGGCCTTGGGGCGGTTCAGTCGGATCAGCGCGACCGCCCCGTGGATTTCGAGAATGATGTTTTCGTAAGCCATTTCACGCCCTTTCCGGCATTGCGATGGATGGTTAGCGAAGCCGGAAAGGTTTTGGAAGAGGCGGCCTCAAAGGCCTTCGAACAGGGCTGTCGAGAGGTAGCGTTCTGCGAACGAGGGAATGATGATCACGATATTCTTTCCCTCGGAACTCGGACGAGCCGCAACCTGCAAGGCGGCCGCCACAGCCGCGCCGGAGGATATTCCGACCGGAACGCCTTCTATCCGCGCGACTTGACGCGCCGTCTCTATCGCCGTGGCGCTGTCGATCGTGACCACTTCATCAATGACGCCGCGATCCAGCACCGCAGGCACAAATCCGGCGCCGATGCCCTGAATCTTGTGCGGCCCGGGCTGGCCGCCGGAAAGGACCGGCGACTCAACGGGCTCAACGGCGATCATTTTGACGCCCGGCTTGCGCGCCTTGAGGACTTCGCCGACGCCGGTGATCGTGCCGCCTGTGCCCACGCCGGAGATGACGATGTCCACACCGCCATCTGTATCGTTCCAGATTTCCTCGGCCGTGGTGCGGCGATGAATGTCCGGGTTGGCTGGATTTTCAAACTGCGCTGGCGTGATGGCGCCGGGCGTCGATGCGACAAGCTCCGCCGCCTTTGCGATGGCGCCCTTCATGCCCTGCGCCGCGGGCGTCAGCACCAGTTCGGCGCCCAACAAAGCCAGCATTTTTCGTCGTTCGATCGACATGGACTCGGGCATGACCAATTGCAACTTGTATCCGCGCGCCGCCGCCACAAACGCCAGGGCTATTCCTGTGTTTCCCGACGTCGGTTCGATCAGCACGGTTTTTCCTGGAGTGATCTTGCCCTGCAATTCAAGCGCGTCGATCATCGAGACGCCGATACGATCCTTGACCGATGCGATGGGATTGAAGAACTCCAGCTTGGCGAGCAGCTTTCCTTTTACGCCTCGTTCTGCGGCGATCCTGTCGAAGCGCACGAGCGGCGTATCGCCGATGGTCTGGGTGATGGAATTGTAAATCCTTCCGCGCCCCGGTTTTTTCCCTGCGGCTAAGGTCTTGCTGGCCTCGGTCATCTTGCTGCTCCCCATTCCAAGGGCGGCGCCCGCCGCCATTATGTCAGACTAGCAAAGCTGACTAATTTTGTCGACTAATACCAGTCTCAATCATTTCGGATGATCCGGCGCGACCTTTTCGCCTGTCGAGCCGAACCCTCCAGCCCCCCGCACGCTCGCGGCGACATCCGCCACCGCAATGAGGCGCGCTTGCGGCGCTGGGGCGACGACGAGTTGGGCGATCCGGTCGCCGCGCGCGATCTGAAACGCCATATGGCCGTGATTGATCAGGATAACGCCGACTTCGCCGCGATAGTCGCTATCGATGGTGCCCGGCGAATTCAGTACGGTGACGCCGTATTTGATAGCGAGGCCGGAACGCGGACGCACTTGCGCCTCAAAGCCGACGCCGATCTCCATGACGAGACCTGTAGGGACAAGCATGCGGCCGCCTGGCGGCAAGGATAAAGGCGCTTCGGCCGGAACGGCGGCGACAAGATCGAGGCCGGCGGCGCCCGAGCTTTGATAGGCGGGCAGAGGCAGTCCGTTCGCATGAGGCAAGCGCTTGATCTTGATCTCCACGTCAGGACACCCCGCGCTTTGCAAGCTCGCCAATGTGCTTGACAAGGCGGCGCGCCGCCTCGTCCTTGTCGAGTTTCGGCCAGGCCACCTCGCCCTCGGCGCTGACCAATACGAAAGTGTTTTCGGCTCCGCCCATGACCCCGCTTG
The DNA here is from genome assembly GCA_963713695.1 of uncultured Alphaproteobacteria bacterium. GTDB lineage: Bacteria > Pseudomonadota > Alphaproteobacteria > Rhizobiales > Beijerinckiaceae > Rhodoblastus. The sequence goes on along the minus strand of CAVQMU010000005.1, from coordinate 473,833 downwards.
CGACGCTGACGTCATTGGCGACGATCAGATCGCAGCCCTTGCGGGCCAATTTTTTACGCGCCTGCTCCAGGAGCTTTTCGGTTTCAGCGGCAAATCCCACGACCAGCGATGGTCGGTTTTCGGATCGTCGAGCCACATTGGCTAGAATATCTGGATTTTCCACCAGTTTCAGCGCCGGTGGGCTTTCTCCGTCTTTTTTTATTTTTTGATCGCTATCGCCTGCGATGCGCCAATCTGCGACCGCAGCGGCGGCGATGAAGACGTCGCACGGCAGCGCGGCGTCGACCGCAGCCGCCATATCTCGCGCGGTTTCGACACGCACAAGCTCGACGCCGCGGGGCGCCGGCAGCGCGACGGGTCCTGAAACCAGCACGACTTCGGCGCCGGCGTCGCGCGCCGCCACTGCTATCGCGTAGCCCTGCTTTCCAGAAGAGCGGTTGGCGATGTAGCGGACGGGATCGATCGGTTCATAGGTTGGCCCCGCGGTTATGACAATTCTTTTCCCTGAAAGGGCGTTGGCGGAGCGGTTCCGACCCTTCACCGCCTCATCGATGGCGGCGAAAATCTCCTCGGGCTCGGCCATGCGGCCCGGGCCGAATTCACCACAGGCCATGGCGCCGTCATTGGGTCCGACGAACTGCATGCCGTCCGAGCGCAAGCGAGCGCAGTTTCGCTGGGTCGCGGGATGGGTCCACATGCGCCAGTTCATCGCCGGCGCGGCTAGCGCTGGCTTGTCCGAAGCGAGGAGAAGCGTCGAGGCGAGATCATTCGCCAGACCCTGCGCGGCCTTGGCGAGGAGATCGGCCGTTGCGGGCGCGATGACCACGAGATCGGCTTGGCGGCTCAGCTCGATATGGCCCATTTCCGTCTCATCAGTCAGCGAGAACAGGTCATCGTACACCTTATTCCCGGAAAGGCTGGCGAGCGAAAGCGGCGTGGCGAATTGCGCACCGGCTTTGGTAAGGACGACGCGGACTTGGAACTCCGCGCCGCGCAGGAGTCGTATCAGCTCCAGGCTCTTGAAGGCGGCTATGCCACCCCCGACGATCAGCAGGATGGCTGGCTTTTTCTCGTTCGCCGGCATGGCGGAATTCCTCAGCGCCAGAGCAGATAGACGATGAACAGCAAGATCAGGCCGAAACCATAGCGCCAAAGCCTCTGGCTCGCCGCATTCGCCCTACCAAGGGCCGCTACGGTGTTTGGCGCCAGCGCAAGGCCATGTTCGGCCATCGTTTCGAATTTTTCGACGATCCTTCCGGCACGCGTCAGCATGTCCGGCGTATGCGACGCCACATGTGCGAGGGCCGCGAGGCTGTGGCCGGCGTCGGCGATCTTGCCACGTGGCCCAAGATTGTCCTCGATCCAGCTCCGCACCACCGGATCGGCCGTGGACCACATGTCAAGGCGCGGATCGAGCGAGCGCGCCACGCCTTCGACGACCACCATGGTCTTTTGCAGCATGACCAGTTCGACCCGCGTCCGCATATCGAACAGCGCTGTGATCTCGAAAAGGAGGCTCAGAAGCTTGGCCATGGAAATTTCGTCAGCGCGCCGGGAATGGATTGGTTCGCCAACCGCACGGATCGCCTGGGCGAAATCGGCGACTCGATAGTGCGGCGGCACGTACCCTGCCTCAAAATGCACTTCGGCGACGCGCTGGTAGTTTCGGGTGATGAAACCATAGAGGATTTCGGCCAGGAAGCGCCGCTCCTTCAGCCCGAGCCGGCCCATGATGCCAAAATCCACGGCCGCCAGACGACCGTCGTCCGTCAGGAACAGGTTTCCAGGGTGCATGTCCGCATGAAAGAAGCCGTCGCGCACGGCGTGACGCAGGAAAGACTGGATCAATGTGCGCCCGATGCGCGGCAGGTCGGCGCCGCTACGGCGCAGGGCCTCGACATCGGAAAGAGGAATCCCGTCGATCCATTCGAGCGTCATCACTTCACGGGCGCAGCGGTCCCAATCGACTTTCGGCACCAAAAAATCGTCATCGCCTTCGGTGTTTTCGGCATATTCCGAAGCGGCGGCGGCCTCGAGACGGAAATCCATTTCGATCTTGACGGAGCGGGCAAGCGTATCGACGACGCCGACCGGGTTGAGCCGCTGAGCCTCGGCCAAAAGCCTTTCGGCAAGCCGCGCCGCAAAAAACATATCGCCGAGGTCGCGGCGGAATCGCCTTTCGATGCCCGGCCTAAGGACCTTGACCGCGACAGGTCGAACCTTGCCATCCTCCGCGACGGTGGCGCGATGCACTTGCGCGACCGACGCAGCGGCCACCGGCTCGCCGAAGTCCGCGAACAGGTTCGAGAGGGGCCGCGCAAAGGCCTTTTCGATGACGCCAACCGCAAGATCGCGTGAAAAAGGCGCCATTCGGTCCTGCAGGGCCTCGAGCTCACGCGCCACCGCCACGCCTACCACGTCCGGGCGGGTCGCCAAGGTCTGGCCAAGCTTGACATAGGAAGGGCCGAGCCTCGCGATGGCGGGCGCGAGCCGCTCCAGCCCCCCGTCGCCGCGAGCGAGAAGACCGGCCAGCATCAGGGCCAGCCGGGCGGGCGCCGGCAGTCCCGCGGGATCGACACCTGAAAAAACCCCTTCGCGCGCCAGAATAAAGCCTGCGCGGCCGAGACGAAGGACATGACCGAGAGATCCAAACACCGAGGCCGCCCGATCTCTTACAATTTCCAACCGGAATGAATGGCGACGATCCCTCCGGTCAGGCGGGTGAATCCGACCCTCTGGAAGCCGGCCTTTTCAATCATGGCCGCAAACTCCTCCGCAGGGGGGAACTGGCGGATCGATTCGACGAGATAACGATAGGGCTCCGCCTCGCCGGCAACCAGGCGACCGATCAGCGGAATCATTGAAAACGAATAGGATTCATATATTTTGGCGAGTATGGGCGCCTCGACCTGCGAGAATTCGAGGCAGAGGAAGCGGCCGCCGCGCTTGAGCGTGCGATAGGCCTCGCGCAGCGCCTTTTCAATACGTGGAACGTTGCGAATGCCAAAGGCGATGGTGTAGGCGTCGAATTCGCCATCGGGGAAAGGAAGGTCCTCGGCATTGGCCTCAATGAAACTCAGATTGTCGGCCAATCCCTTCTTTGCCGCCCTTTCCCTACCGACCATAAGCATGTCGCCATTGATGTCGAGCACAGTGACCCAAGTCTGCGGTCCACCGGCCCGCGCGACACGAAAGGCTATATCTCCCGTGCCGCCGGCGACATCGAGATGGTTGAAGGGCCCTTGCTTCGAGGGATGAACCTTGCCTACGAAAACATCTTTCCAGACCCGATGAAGGCCACCGGACATCAGGTCGTTCATCAGGTCGTAGCGCTGCGCGACCTTGTGGAACACGCCATCGACCATTCCTTGCTTCTCAGCAATCGGAACTTCGGTATAGCCGAAATGCGTTCGAACTCCCCATCCGTCCGCGCGCCCGCGTGCGGCGAACCGTCTGACGATTGGGCGTCCTGCATCTTATTCACTCCCCGCAACGCGCGGACCATAGCGCGACCGCGCGCACATGGCTATCTATCGCGGCACGAGAAGGAATTGAAGGGGGCGGGATGCCGGAATTGCCAGAGGTCGAAACGGTGCGTCGGGGGCTGGCGCCGACCATGGTCGGCGCGCGGATTGTGCGCGTTGAATTGCGCCGTCCCGATTTGCGTTTCCCATTTCCAGCCAATTTCGCCGAAAACTTGCAAGGCCGGCATATCGCCAGCCTTAACCGGCGCGCCAAATATCTCATCGCCGCGCTCGACGATGGGGGGGCCCTGATCGCCCATCTCGGCATGAGCGGCGCCTTCCGCATCGAACAAGGACTCGGAAACGTATTGCAAACGCCAGGCGATTTCGCCATGCCGCGTTCAAAAAATCCAGCACATGATCATGTCATATTTCATTTCGAGAAAGCGCGGGTGATCTACAATGATCCGCGCCGCTTCGGCTTCATGACGTTCGCACGCGAAGAGGCGCTCGACTCTCATCCATTTTTTGCGGGACTCGGTGTTGAGCCCTTGTCCAATGCCTTCGACGCCCAGCTTCTCGCGCAGCTGTTCCGGGGGCGCAAGACGCCTCTCAAATCGGCGCTGCTCGACCAGAAACTTATCGTCGGGCTGGGCAACATTTACGTCTGCGAGGCGCTCAGCCGATCCGGCCTTTCGCCCCATAAGCCTGCCGGCGATTTGGCCAAAGTCAATGGATCGCCGACTAAATCGGCTGAACGGCTGACCCGAGCCATTCGAAATGTTCTGGAGGAAGCTGTGGCCGCCGGGGGATCTTCGCTGCGCGATCATCGGCAGGCCGATGGCACGCTAGGTTATTTTCAGCACAATTTTCGTGTTTATGGACGCGCTGGCGACACTTGCGCGACACCCACCTGCGGGGGGACAATCATCAGGCAAACTCAGGGCGGGCGATCGACCTTCTATTGTCCCAAATGCCAGAGTTGATCTGCGGCGAGATCAATAGAACTAAACGACCTATCAGGCCTCGATGCTGAAATTCTTCGGCAGACTTCCCAAAAAAGCGGTCAGCGAGTTCGAAATCGCGCATGAAGGCAAGATTTTCCGAATCGCTCTCAAGCGGGTCGCCACGGCGCGACGATTGACCTTGCGCGTCCGAGCGGCGACGCGTGACATTGTTCTCACCATGCCCCCGCGCGCCAGTCTCCGCCAGGCTCAGGAATTTGCGAACAACCACGCCCACTGGATCGCGCTGCGACTCGCGCGTGTGCCGCAACGAACGCCTTTTGCGCCGGGCGAGCGGATTTTTTTGCGTGGTGTGGAACACGTCCTCCAGCATTGCCCCGATGCGAGGGAAAGACGCGGCGCAGTCTGGCAGGAAGAAGGAGAGGGAACGCCCGTGCTTTGCGCGGGTGGAGACCCTGCCGGTTTCGAGCGGCGGATCGGCGATTTTCTTCGACGCGAAGCCCGGCGCGATCTCGAAGAGGCGGTGCGGCGACACGCCAAGGCGGCTGGGCGCGCGCCCATCGCGCTCTCGTTGCGGGACACGTCCAGCCGCTGGGGCTCCTGCTCGGCGAAAGGCGCTCTGAACTTTTCCTGGCGCCTGGTCATGGCGCCGCCCTTCGTCCTGGATTATCTGGCGGCGCATGAAACGGCGCATCTGCGCCACCACGACCATTCGGAAAGATTCTGGGCGCTAACCCAAAGCCTCTGTCCCAACACCGATCGCGCCGAGGCCTGGCTCAGGGCGCATGGCGCCAAATTGCACCGCTATGGCCGCAAATCAAAGGAGACCGGCGAAGCAGGCGTCAGCGCCGAATGAAAGTCAGGTAGACTGGTCGCCGTCCCTCACGATAAGCCTTGGCCTCATAACGCGTGCCCGGCCAACCGCTCCAGGGAATGAGCCAATCGGCGGATTTTTTTGCTTCCCAGACGAAATCCGCCGAGCGCATGACGCGCGCCAGCGTCCAACCGGCATAATCGTCAATGTCCGTGGCGAATCGCATTTCGGCGCCGAGTTTCATGGCGCGCGCGAGACGAGTCAGCAGGGCGTCGGAGACGAATCGTCTCTCGTGATGCCGCCTCTTTGGCCAGGGATCTGGATATAATAGACAGACCCCTGACAGGCAATTGCCTGGGAGTGCGTCGATCAATTCGCCTGCATCGCCTGGGTGAACGCGTACATTCTGGAGATCGCGGGTCTCGATTTCCGCCAGAAGTTTCGCCACGCCATTGACGAAAGGCTCGCAGCCGAAGAAGCCACGTTCTGGATGCGCTTGCGCTTCAACGGCAAGATGTTCGCCGCCGCCGAAGCCGATTTCCAAATGCAACTCAGTTGGTTTTGCGGGGAAGAGATCCATCGGGGCGCCAAGACCGCAGCCGCAGTCGACGCGTATTTTTGGGAGCAGCGTCTCCATCAGGCCGGCCTGATAGGGGCGCAGGGCCTTGCCCTTCCGCCTCCCAAAGAGCCCCGCGTCGCGGCGTGCGCGGCGCGGGGCTTCGGAGTCCTCGGTATTCATGCCTTCAGCTTTTCAGGAAAAATGCGCCTTGAGCTTGGCGACCAAGTCGGTCTTTTCCCAGCTAAAGCCGCCCTCGTCATCCGGCTGGCGCCCAAAGTGGCCATAGGCAGACGTCCGGGCATAAATCGGGCGGTTGAGATTGAGATGCTCGCGAATGCCGCGCGGCGACAGGCGGACGATCTTGAACAAAACCTCCTCCAGAGCCGCTTCATCGACCTTGGCGGTACCGTGCGCATCGACATAGATCGACAGCGGCTCGGCGACGCCAATCGCGTAGGAAAGCTGGATCGTCACGCGATCAGCAAGTCCCGCCGCAACGACATTCTTGGCGAGATATCGTGCGGCATAGGCCGCCGAGCGGTCAACCTTGGTCGGATCCTTGCCCGAAAAGGCGCCGCCGCCATGCGGCGCCGCGCCGCCGTAAGTGTCGACGATGATCTTGCGGCCGGTGAGGCCGGTGTCGCCGTCGGGACCGCCAATGACAAACTTCCCGGTCGGGTTGACATGCCAGACCGTGTCATCGGAAATCCAGCCTTGCGGCAGCGTCTTGACGATATAGGGTTCAACTATCCGCCGCACGTCCTCGGAAGTCAGGTCTTCGTCGACATGCTGGGTGGAAAGCACGATCTGCGTTACGCCAACGGGTTTGCCGCCGACATATTTGACGGTGACCTGGCTCTTGGCGTCCGGTCCAAGCTTGATCGCCTCGCCGACGCCCGACTTGCGGGCCTTGGCGAGATTTTCGAGGATCTTGTGCGCATAATGCAAGGGCGCGGGCATGAGGTCGACTGTCTCATTGGCGGCGTAACCGAACATGATGCCCTGGTCGCCTGCCCCTTCGTCCTTATTCCCTGCCGCGTCGACGCCCTGCGCGATATCCGCGGACTGCTCGTGGAGCAGGATTTCGATTACAGCATTTTCCCAATGGAAACCGGTTTGCTCGTAGCCAATATCCTTGATCGCCTCGCGCGCCGCGTTGATGATCTTGTCATGTGAGATAATGGGGCCGCGCACCTCGCCGGCGATCACGACGCGATTGGTGGTCACCAGCGTCTCGGCGGCGACTCGAATCTGGAAGGGGTCGATCCCGGCAGCGGCGCCTTCACGATAAAAGAGATCGACGATTTCATCAGAAATCCGGTCAGCGACCTTATCGGGATGGCCTTCCGAAACGGATTCACTCGTAAACAAAAAATCGCTGCGGGCCACGTCCTGCCTCCAAATCTAACGCCAGCACGCCGATAGGACGCGCCGGAGGTTGAATTCTTTAAAATGAGGACGTTCGTTTCGTCAAGCGTTTAGCCGGATTTCGTTCGATAAAACGAACGAAACCAAATTTGGCTATTCAGATCGCCTCGCCATCGGCAAGCGTGACCACGAGATCAACAATCTTCTTGCGAACCTTCGGATCGGCAATCCGCGCGAAAGCGCGATTAAGGCTCAAGCCTTCCGCCGTCATGATAAAATCGCTGGCGTAATTGTCTTCCTGCGCGCCCTCGGCGAAGCCGTTGTTCAAGGCGCCGTCGGAAACTGGCGCGCCCTTGAAGAAATAGGCGAGAGGGATATTCAAAGTTTCCGAAATCTGCTGCAGGCGAGACGCGCTGATGCGATTCGTGCCTTTTTCGTATTTCTGCACCTGCTGAAAGGTCAGCCCCAGGGCCTCGCCCAGCTTCTCCTGACTCATTCCGATCAGCATCCTGCGCATGCGCACGCGCGCGCCCACATGCCTGTCGATGGGATTGGGGACTTTGGTCACGGAAGTTCCAGCCTGTAAATTCATAACCCTATTTGCGACAGAGCTTGACCTAAAGTCAAATGGTACGTTTACGAATATAGGCTCCTGCGAGAACAAAAATCCACAAGATCATCGGAATCGAGTGGGGGTATCGAGAAAACAGGGTTAGCGGAAGTGGTTTAGGCAAGGGCCCGTCGATCACTGCCTCGACACCCAGCGGCGCTGAGGCGATCAGTCGCCCGAGCGGATCGATGATCGCGGATATGCCGGAATTCGCTGCTCGAACCATGGGAAGGCCTTGCTCGATCGACCGCAGTCGCGCCTGTGCGAAATGCTGGTATGGTCCTGGCGTCCTGCCGAACCAGCCATCGTTGGTCACGTTCAGCATCAAGCCCGGACGTGTTGGCTGGGCGGCGATCCGGTCGGCGATTTCGTCCGGAAAAATGGATTCGTAGCAGACCATGGGGAAGACAGGCGGCAGGCCCGGCGCGGTCAGAATCCTGGAACTCGCCCCGGCTTCGAAGCCGCCGGGAATGGCGACGAACTGGGTAATGCCCGCCCGCGCGAGCCAATAGGCGAAAGGCATGTATTCGCCGAAAGGCGCCAAGTGCATCTTGTCGTAGCTTTCCTTGATCTCACCGCCAGCGATCACTTCGACAGAATTGAAATAAACCGCTTTGCGTCCCTCGCCTTCCACGCGCGCCGCGCCCGTGAACAGAATCGGTTTTTGCAAACGGGAGCCGAGCAGAGCCAAAGCCGCGCCGTCGCGAGAAAGGATGAAAGGAAAAGCCAATTCCGGCCAGATCAGGTGCGTGACATCGGCTATCCCCGTGGTTTGCGGCGAAGTCGCACGGTCGGAAAGGTCCAGATAGCGATCGAGCAAATGATCCCTGTTGTCGGCGCGGAAATCATCGAGAGGAATATTCGGCTGGATGATGCGCAGCTTGACGCCCTTGTTTTCGGCCAGCGGCGACTGCAGCCGCCAAAGGCCAAATAGCCCCATGACACCTAAAGCGGCGGCAGCCAAGGCCGGCCCCGTCCGGGTGGCGTTCGCGCTCCCCAGCAAAGCGGGAGACGCAAAAATCAAAACACAGAGGACTGTCAGCCCATAGAGACCGCAAATTGACGCGGCCTGGGCAAAATAAAGGTTTCCGCCGAGAACCATGCCGAAATCGTTCCAGGGAAATCCGGTCAGGACATGGCCCCGCAGCCATTCAGCCAGGCTCAAGGCCGCTGCGAGGGCGAAGATACGCGACGCGCCCGCCGACCACATCAGGCGCGCCAGCATGAATCCGAGGGCGGTAAAAATCGCCAATCCCGCGGGCAGGCCCAGCACGCCGAGCGGCAAGGCCCAGGCGAAACGGTCGGCTTCCGCCAGAAAGGCCGCGCCCAGCCACCAGAGGCCGGCGACGAAATAGCCAAATCCCATCCACCAGCCAGCGCCGGCGGCGCGGCGCAGGCCCGATGGAAGCGAAGGTCCGGCAGAGCCGTCAATGAGCCAGACCGCCAGGACCATCGGAACGAAAAACGCCGGGAAAAACCCCAAAGGCGGCAAGGCCAACGCCCCGAACGCCCCGCCGCCCAGCGCGATCAGGCGGCGCGCCCAGGAATCGGCGAGGATGACGCGCTGAGCGATTGAAACCATTTGGCGTTCCTGGCTGAATGGGCGCGGGCGCCCTCGAATCGCCGCCAATCCTAAAGGGTCAAGCCAGGATTGCGAACACGCGACGCTCTGGCCGTCCGCATTTCCCCAGCCAATGGCAAGACGGGCGTTGAGTAACGAGCCGTCAAAGGCTGCTCGCCGACGACGCCTGGCGTTCGGCTTTAGCGTCGATGAGACGCAATTTGAGCCGCTTCAGGCGCCTTGGATCAGCGTCGAGAATGTCGAACTCGAAATCGCCGTCGGGACTGGCGACGACCTCGCCGCGTATGGGCACGCGGCCGGCGAATGCCGCAGCAAGGCCGCCAAGCGTGTCGACCTCTTCCCGTTCTCCGAGCGGGATCAAAGGGAGGCCGGTCGCCTCGGAGGCGTCCTCCAGTCCAACCCGGGCGTCGGCGACGTAAACGCCGGGCGAGACGCATTCAATTTTCGGAGTTTCGTCCTGATCGTGTTCGTCCTCGATATCGCCGACGATCATTTCCACGATGTCTTCAATGGAGACGAGCCCGTCAGTGCCTCCATATTCGTCGATCACAAGCGCCATATGCGTGCGCGTCGCCTGCATTTTGACTAGCAAATCAAGCGCTGGCATGGAGGGGGGCGCGAAAAGCACCGGCCTCAATATGCCTGCCGTTTCAAGCCGGATCGTCAGGTCAATCGGCATGTAGCGCGCATTTGTCGCCTCCCCTCCGCCCTGCGACGGATCCAGCGCGGAAAGCCCCGCTATCGGCCTTCCACGCCTTTGCGCCAAGGATTTCTCGGCCGAGGCGGCGACATGGTCGACGAAATCCCGGATATGGACCATGCCGCGCGGATCATCGAGCGTTTCGCCCTGAACGGGCAGGCGCGAATGCCCGGCCGTTCGGAAGGTCGCCAGCACCTCCGCAAGCGTTGTGTCGATCGAAACCGAAATGATATCAGCGCGCGGCACCATGACATCGCTGACCCTGATTTCATGCAGGCCCAGCACATTCTTGAGCATGGCGCGTTCTTGCGGGCTGAAATCGTCGGCGAGCGAGGCGTCGTCGAGCGCGTCCTCGATATCGTCGCGGATCGAAGCTCCGGACAGGCCAAACAGGGCGCGCAAGCGATCGAGGACCGACCCGCCCTGTTTGCCAGGACTTCGGTCGGTCGAAGTCGAATTCGTCAGTGTCGCGTTCAGGCGCGCTCATGGCCGCTTGTCTCTTTGCTTTGGTGTTCGCGATAAGGGTTGTCGACGCCCAATCGGTGGAGAATGCGGACTTCCATGGCCTCCATCGTCTCGGCCTCGGTCTCCTCCTGGTGGTCGTAGCCAAGAAGATGGAGGAAGCCATGGACGATGAGATGACGACAATGTTGCCCTATTGTCTTGCCCTGTTCTTGCGCCTCACGGGCCACGGTCTCGTGCGCTATGGCGATATCGCCAAGGACATGCGCCGTCTCGATGGGCTCGGGTCCGGGAAAAGACAGCACATTCGTCGGCTTGTCCTGACCGCGAAATTGGCGATTGAGATCGCGTATGCGCGCGTCGTCGCAAAAAAGCAGACTGACTTCGGCGCCCGCAATCAAGACCTCACCGCTTTCGTCAACCGTTGCCTGCAAGCTTTCCGCAATCATGGAGTCAAGATCCGGCAACGCGCTCCAACCAGAGCAGTCGACCCAAGTCTCGATGGTCAAGCTCATGGCGCCCGGTCCTTCTCGCCGTTCGATTGCGAAGGGTGCGCGTTCGCCTTGCGAGTCGCCGCCTCGTAAGCTCCGACGATCCGGCGTACAAGATCGTGGCGAACCACGTCCTCGTCCTTGAATGTCACATGACCAACGCCTTCAAGACCGGACAGCAAGGCTATGGCTTCGCTCAGGCCGGATTTCTGGCCAGGAGGCAAGTCCGTCTGGGTCGGGTCTCCCGTCACGATCATGCGAGATCCCTCGCCTAGGCGGGTCAGGAACATTTTCATCTGCATGGTCGTCGCATTTTGCGCCTCGTCCAAAAGAACGCATGCATTGGACAGGGTCCGACCACGCATGAAAGCCAATGGAGCAACTTCAATCATCCCGGTCTGCATTCCCCTCTCGACCATGCGAGGGTCCATGAAATCCTGCAGGGCGTCATAAATCGGACGCAGGTACGGATCGACCTTTTCCCGCATGTCGCCGGGCAGGAAACCAAGTCTTTCGCCGGCCTCCACCGCCGGACGCGACAGGATCAGCCGCTCCACGGCGCCTTGTTCCAGCATCGCTACGGCATGGCCGACAGCAAGCCATGTCTTGCCGGTGCCGGCGGGACCAGCCGCGAAAACCAGCTCAAATTGCCGCAACTCGCGAATATAGAGATCCTGTGCGGCGGTCCGGGCGCGAACTGCGCCTTTCTTGCGGGTCGAAATCTGCTCGAATGTGGAGCGCGGCGATGGCGTCTCCTTCGGGAACAGATTGCCCTGCAGCGCGCATTCCTGGATGGCGCCGTCAACATCGCCAAGTGTCGCCGGCGCCCCGGATTTCGCGCGCTCATAGAGAATCTGGAGTGCTCGACGGGCATGACCGGCCGCCTCGGGCGGTCCCTTGATGACGACATGATTGCCATTCGCGGTCAGAACGACGTTCAAACGCCGCTCGATTCGCGCCAAATTCTGATCGTAGTGCCCAAAGACCATGGAGGCCGTGCGATTGTCATCCAGGGCCAGAGTCAGGTCGGGAGCAACGGGCTCCCTATTCTGCTGGTCGGCCTGTCCGGGCATTGCGCCCGACTTTCCGTCGGCAAGGATCATTTTCAAAACGCGTCCTTTGCCTGATTGGCCTTCGAGAACACCTCGGGTAGCTGACCGAACAGCGAATTCGAACTGCATCCGATAATCTCGACGGGCGCGACCTGACCTATCAGCAACTCGGGCCCGTCGACTTGAACTGGCTGCAAATATGGCGATTTCCCGGCGATTTGACCGGGATGGCGGCCCCTCTTTTCAAAGAGGACATCGACAGTCTGTCCAACCATGCTGGCGTTGAAAGCGCGACGTTGCGTCTCGACAATGTCCTGCAGGCGCGCCAATCGCTCGGTCATGACCGCCTCAGGCACCTGATCGGCGAGATCGGCGCCCGGCGTTCCCGGCCGCGCCGAATATTTGAAGAAAAAGGTCGATGCGAAGCGGACTTCCTTCGCCAGTTCGAGCGTCGCCGCAAAATCCGCCTCGCTCTCGCCGGGAAAACCGACGATGAAATCGGAGGACAGCGCGATATCCGGCCGCACGTGGCGGATATGTTCGACCAGCCGCATGTAGTCGGATGCGGTATGGCGTCTGTTCATCGCATTGAGTATCCGGTCCGAACCCGACTGCACCGGCAGATGCAGGAAAGGCATCAAGGCGGGGCAGTCGGCATGGGCGCGGATCAGGTCTTCGCGCATGTCGTTGGGATGACTCGTCATATAGCGGAGCCGCGCGATTCCATCGATTTTCGCCAGGCGTCCGATCAGGTCGGCGAGCGACCAGTCGGCCCCGTCCGCGCCCTCCCCATGGTAAGCGTTGACGTTCTGTCCGAGCAGCGTGATTTCCCGTACGCCAGCCTGGGCGAGATGTTTCGCCTCGCCAATGATTTTGCTTGCAGGCCGCGAGGTTTCAGCGCCGCGCGTATAGGGCACGACGCAGAAGGCGCAAAACTTGTCGCAGCCTTCCTGCACGGTGAGAAATGTGCTCAGGCCTCGTTGGCGAATCTTGTCATTGGACGGTTGGGCCAGATGATCGAATTTGTCCTCGACCGGGAAATCCGTATCGACAACCGGGCCCAAGGCCGCCTGACGCAGCAATTCCGGGAAGCGATGATAACTTTGCGGCCCTACGACGATATCGACCGCGCGTTGCTTGCGCAGGATTTCAGCGCCTTCCGCCTGCGCCACACACCCCGCGACGGCGATTTGGGTCTGCAGGCCAGCAGCTCCTCGCGCTTCTTTCAGCAGCCGCACCTTGCCAAGTTCCGAAAAAACCTTGTCGGCGGCTTTCTCGCGGATATGGCAGGTGTTGAGGACAATGAGGTCGGCGTCCTCTATGATTGCCGTCTCCGCATAACCTTCCGGCGCAAGGACATCCGCCATGCGCGCAGCGTCATAAGCGTTCATCTGGCAGCCGTAGGATTTGACGAAGAGCTTCTTCCCGCCGGTCGGCGGCGGCCTGTCGCCCTCGGAGTCGCGTCCGATTTCCAGGTCGCTGGATTGGATATCCGTTTTCAAAATCGAGATGGTCCCTCCGGGACGTTTTCGCTCTGCATATAGATATATGAGTTTACCGCATCCGATAAGCGATATGGCGTAAAAATCAGCCGTCGGCCGTCACGCCACAGATTGCGCGGCCGCGAGCTCCCGCACGCGCCGTTCCGTCTCCAGCGCGATCACCTTGCGATCGCTCTCGCAGTCGAAAACAAGCGGCGCGCCGAAATGCACGACGCAGTCAACCGGAGCGCTCCTCAAAAGCAGCCAGATATGCGGCGCGAGCTCCGCGTCGCCAAACCATGCGAGACGTCGGCGGCCAGCCGCGTCGAAGTCTTTGCCTCCGCGCATGGGTATAGGCGATCGCCGCCGGCTGAACTGTCACGCCCGAAATTTGCGGGTGCAGACGCAATGCGTCCCGCGCCGCAGCAAAATGCGATGGCTTGAAGGACAATACGCCCTCCCCATCGCTGGAGGTTCCCTCGCCGAACAGCAGGACATCCTCGCCCGCCACCATTCTGTTGGCCATGGCCTCGTTTACGCGCGGCACATCAGCGCGATTGTTGCGTCGCACGAAAATCGTCTCCTGGACGCGCGCAAAAGCGCCGATAAGCGGCCAATTCGCGACTTCGCTCTTCGCGACGAAACAAGGCGTTTCTCGCGCCGCAAAGATCAAGATATCGCTCCAGGACACGTGATTGGAAACAATCATGCGCGGTTTCGGGCCCAGCAACTCGCCCTCAAAGCGGAAGCGCAATCCCAGCAAGGCGCAGGTGGTCCGGGCAAAGAAAGGCGGAATCCGCTTAGCCAGCTTCCAGCCACGACGGCGCGCCAGACGCTGCAAAGGCGCCCGATAAGGTAGAAACCCACCATGGCCAGGAGCAGGAAAAATGCGCGGACAAATGACATGAACGCCGGATAGGCGCGTCTCACGACAAATTCATGACGAACGCGGCGCGCCGTGTCGGCCATTCAGGCAAGCGAACGACGCATGACCAGAGCGTTGGCGCGACTTCCGTCCGGTCTGGCATAATAGGCCTTGCGGAGGCCCGCCTGAACAAAGCCATTGCGCCGGTAGAGCGCGAGGGCGGGCTCGTTGGCTTCATCTACTTCCAGATAGAGCGACGTGACGCCAAGGCTCGCCAGGCGCGACAAATGCGAAAGAAGAAGCCTCTGGCCGCTGCCTTTTCGCCGCGCGCCGAACTCAACGACGATTGTCAAAATCTCGGCCTCGTCAAGAGCGCGCCGGGATAAGACAAAGCCGATCAAGCCGGCCTTTCCATCCAATCCTTCGCCGATGCAAGCGGGATCGGCAAGAAGGGCTTCGAATTCAATGGGGGACCAGGGATGAGCAAAACTCGGTCCATGCAATCGGGCGCAGGCGGCGCCATCGGCCGAGCGCAGGGGGCGCGAGCTGCTGGAAGGCGCGCGGCTTCGCCAGAACAGAGGGGGCTTCATGCGGACGCGTGCGGCAGCGCTTGATTGAGCGCAGGTTTGACGTCAGGCGCCTTGAGGTAAATCGGTCGAGCTGGGGCGTCAGTGGGGTTGGCGACCATGCCAAGACGCGCCACAGCGACTATGTCCGGAGCGGGATCGTCGTTAACGATCGTCAATTCAACGCCCGCTGCAATCGCCTCTTTCGACAAAAGGCGGGCGCCGGAACCGGCGATACGAACATGGACGCCACCGAGTATGCGGCATGCGTCCGAAATGGACAAAAGTCTCGGCGGGGTCAGCATGTGCCCACGCGGGCCATAGGTCGTAAAAAAAACATGGCCGTGGCGGGCGTCGATCGCAGCCGCGACGAGGCTCTCCGCCTCGCCAAACAGCAGAGGCGCCGCAAAGGCTGCGAGGGTTGAAACGCCAACAGCTGCGATGTTGCGGGCCAGCGCGATGCCGCGCGCCGCGGCGACCCCAATGCGAATTCCCGTGAAAGAACCCGGCCCGACCGTGACAGCGACTCGATCCAGCGAGGCGAAGCCGCCGTCGACCTGCGCCATAACGCGTTCAATCAGCGGCATCAGAGCCTCAGCGTGACCGCGTTCCATTGAGATCGTTTCCGCGACTAGCGGCTCCGACGCCCCACTGTCGAGAATACAAACGGAGACGGCGGGAAGCGCAGTGTCGAGGGCGAGAACGCGCATAAGGTCTTTCGGTTGGGGTGCGCCAGAGGCGGCGGACTCAGGCCTGTTCCACCGCTTTTACTTCCGGAAGGAAATGACAGAGGAGGTTCTGGATGCCACGCTTGAGCGTCGCCGTTGACGACGGGCAGCCGGAGCACGCGCCTTTCATCTGCAAATAGACGACGCCGTCTTTGAACCCGCGAAAGACGATGTCCCCGCCATCGCCGGCGACCGCGGGTCGAACGCGCGTTTCCAGCAATTCCTTGATCGTCGAAACGGTTTCAGAGTCTTCCGGCGCAAAAAATTCCTGCTTTTGCCTGGTCGGAGGCATCCGCCGACAGGACGGGATTGCCCGAAATCATGTGTTCCATGATGGCGCCGAGAATCGCGGGTTTGAGATGCTGCCATTCGCCAGCCGATTTGGTTACGGAAATGAAATCCGGGCCGAAAAAGACGCCGCTGACGCCATCAATAGCGAATAGCGCGCTGGCGAGCGGTGAAACCCTGGCTTCTTCCGGGTTCTGCATTTCGCGAGATCCGTTTTCCAGGACTTGGCCGCCAGGCAAGAATTTCAGTGTTGCAGGATTAGGCGTCGCTTCAGTCTGAATGAACATGCATGCCTCCGGGATCGTCCGGTTCAAGGCCGGAGATGGGATAGTATTCAAATAAGACGTCGCCAACCGGAAGGAAAGAGTGGCCGACGAAATAGGGCGTCTAGCGGATCAGACCCACGATGTCCTTGACCTGATCCATGATCGGACCGGCAATCTCGCGGGCGCGCTGCGACCCATCGCGCAAGATCGAATCGATATAGGCGGGATCATCCTCGAGCCGCCGCATCTCCGCGCCGATCGGACCAAGCCTGGCGACGGCGATATCGACCAACGCGTTCTTGAAGGACGAAAACTGCGCACCGCCAAATTGATTGAGTACGCTTTCACGGGAAAACTCGCTCAGCGCCGCATAGATGCCGACAAGATTTTCGGCCTCGGGCCGCCCGGCCAGTCCAGCGATCTCCCCAGGCAGGGGTTCAGGATCAGTCTTTGCCTTGCGCACCTTTTGCGCAATGGCGTCGGCGTCGTCGGAGAGATTGATGCGCGAAAATTCCGAAGGATCGGATTTCGACATTTTCTTTTGCCCGTCGCGCAAGCTCATCACTCGCGCCGCAGGTCCCTGGATCAAAGGCTCGGGCAACGGAAAAAAAGCGCCGTCGTGACCATTGGCGGCAATGGAGCCGGCAAAATCAGTATTGAACTTCTGCGCTATGTCCCGGGCAAGTTCGATATGCTGTTTCTGGTCTTCGCCGACCGGCACATGTGTGGCGCGGTAAAGGAGTATATCCGCCGCCATCAGCGCCGGATAGGCGAACAGTCCGATCGAAGCGGCTTCGCGGTCCTTGCCGGCCTTTTCCTTGAACTGCGTCATGCGGTTGAGCCAGCCAATCCGGGCAACGCAGTTGAAAATCCAGGCCAGTTCCGCATGCTCGGCAACCTGGCTCTGGTTGAAAATGATGTTCTTCACCGGATCGACGCCCGAAGCGACATAGGCGGCAGCAATCTTGCGGATCGCCTGTCGCAGTTCGCCGGGATCCTGCGCCACCGTGATGGCATGGAGATCCACCACGCAGAACAGGCATTCGTGCGTCTTCTGCAGCGCCACGAATTTGACGATGGCGCCGAGATAATTGCCGAGATGCAAGTTGCCGGTCGGCTGGATTCCGGAAAAAACGCGTTCGGGAAAGGTCGTCATTGCATTCCGGCGGATAGGAGGAAACGCCGTCTTATGGCTTTCGTCCGTCGCCAACGCAAGTGGCGCGCGGATTTCGTTCCGGCCATGTCTGCCTCGGAGAGGCCGAAACCGTCTTCAGCTGGTGTAACCGCCCACAAATCGAATGGTCTTGCCATTAAAGGTCTTGATCAATCGTTCATTGTTCAGCTTTGTCGACTTTTGGTCTGCGCCTGGTCCTGCGTGCGGCGCAGGGACTGCGGCCAAGCGTGGCTTCAAGCCGCGGCCGGAGGTTCTGTCGAAAACAGGCGCCTTTTCGATGGCGGCCAGACGCGCCTTGGAGTTCTTGTCGAGCGCGCGGGCTTTTCCCACCGGCACAAACTCCTGGTCGTTCGCGCGGTCGCCTTCATAAACTCGAAGGCCGTCGGCGCTCATATAGGCGTCACCCGGACGCAATGTGGGGTCGTCATGCATGACCTTTGCGATTGCATCCTGCGCATCCCCGCAGCATTTTCTTTCGTCGACTGGTGACGCGGGGGCCGCGGCATAGGCCAACGCCACGGGCGCCGCCTTGTGACGAGCGAAAGCATGATGATGGCGGGAATGGGCGCGCATGGCCAAATGGTGCGCTTTTTTGTGATGCGTCGCAGCGTAGTGGCGGTGCGTGACATGGCGATGAACCATCGGCGGCGTAAGGACATAATTCGCATGGGATTCGGAATGTTGGCGACCACCGCCAAACAGCATTTCCAGAAAGCCTTCGGCGCGGCTTGCGGTGCTGAAACCAATTGAGCCCATCAGAATAAATATTGACAGGAAAACGCCAGATCTGGTCATGGCGAGCCTCCACAAACAAACACTCCGTCGAAGCTTACTCTACGTCCGACACCCGAAGGCGGCATACTCATTCCACAAAAGGACCCGTCGTACAATGCATTTTGAGTAAAATTTGATCAGGATCGCGACAAATGGTTAGTTCGTGTTCATCTCCGAGCGCTCACAAGATGAAGCGGCTGAGGTCGACATTGCGCGAGAGGTCGCCGACCCGGTTTTCGACATAGGCGCCGTCGATCATCACCTCCTGGCCCGAATGGTCCGCAGCGGCGAAGCTCACGTCGTCGAGAACGCGCTCCATGACCGTTTGCAGGCGTCGCGCCCCAATATTCTCGACGCTGGAGTTGACCTGGACGGCCACGCGCGCCAGGGCGTCTATGGCGTCGTCTGTGAATGTCAGCTTAACCCCTTCGGTCAAAAGGAGGGCGCAATATTGCTTGACCAGGCTGGCCTCCGGCTGGGTGAGGATGCGCTTGAAGTCTTCTTCGTCGAGTGAGGACAATTCGACGCGAATGGGCAGGCGTCCTTGCAATTCGGGCAGGAGATCGGAAGGCTTGGCGATGTGGAAGGCGCCGGAGGCGATGAAAAGAATATGGTCCGTCTTGACCGAGCCATGCTTGGTCGCGACAGTCGTGCCCTCGATCAACGGGAGCAAATCGCGTTGCACGCCTTCGCGCGACACGTCGCCAGCGCGTCCTTCACGCGCGCAAATCTTGTCGATTTCGTCAAGAAAAACAATGCCATTATTCTCTACCTCGCGGATAGCCTGGCGGACGATCAGGTCCTGATCGAGCAGTTTTTCGCTTTCCTCGGCCTGCAGGGGCGCATAGGATTCCGAAACCTTCAGGCGCTGCTGCTTTGGCCGGCCTCCCTTGCCGAAAATATCCCCCAGGGATATCGCCCCTATCGAAGCGCCTGGCATGTTCGGCAATTCGAACATCGGCAACGCCGAACCAGCCTGCGAAGCGACTTCGATCTCGATCTCCTTGTCCTCTAACTCCCCTGAGCGCAGCTTCTTGCGAAAGGAATCCCGAGTCGCGGGACTGGAATTGGCGCCGACCAGGGCGGTGACGATACGCTCCTCCGCCGCAAGCTGCGCCCGCGCGGCGACATCCTTCCGCTTTCCCTCCTTCACGAGAGAAATGCCAATTTCCAGAAGATCTCGCACGATCTGCTCGACGTCGCGGCCGACATAGCCGACTTCAGTAAACTTGGTCGCCTCGACCTTGAGAAAGGGCGCGTTGGCGAGACGCGCCAGACGGCGCGCAATTTCGGTCTTGCCACAACCGGTAGGGCCAATCATCAATATGTTCTTGGGTAATACTTCCTCTCGCATCATGCCCTCCAGGCGCAGGCGCCGCCAGCGGTTGCGCAAGGCTATGGCGACCGCCCGCTTGGCGTCCTTCTGGCCAATGATGAAACGATCGAGCTCCGAGACGATTTCACGTGGGGAAAGATCAGTCATACCGGTATGGCCCTGGAGTTCAGTCGACTGTCGTCTGAAGGGATTCGACGCTTTCAACGACAATGTTGGTGTTGGTGTAGACGCAAATTTCCGCTGCGATCTGGAGGGCGCGACGGGCAATAGCCTCGGCGTCCATCGACGTGTCCAGCAGGGCCCTGCCCGCGGCAAGCGCGTAATTGCCGCCCGATCCGATTCCCATCACAGCGCCGTTCGCCCCCTGTTCCGGCTCCAGCACATCGCCATTTCCGGTAAGGACGAGGGCTGCGTTCTTGTCGGCGACAAGCATCATCGCTTCGAGCCGGCGCAGATAGCGGTCGGTGCGCCAGTCCTTCGCGAGTTCAACGCAGGCGCGCAGGAGATGGCCTGGATACTGGTCGAGCTTGGCCTCGAGCCTTTCGCACAAGGTGAAGGCGTCGGCGGTGGCGCCCGCGAATCCGACAATGACCAGTCCCTTGCCCAGCCGCCTGACCTTGCGCGCGTTCCCCTTGATGATCGTCTGCCCGAGGCTGACCTGACCATCGCCGGCTATGACCGTCTTCCCCTCTTTGCGGACGAGGACGATGGTTGTCGCGTGCATCGAGGGCTGATTTGAGCGGTCCGACATGCGGTGCTTTCGGGAAGGGGCGGGATCGCCATGTTACGACAGCG
Source organism: uncultured Alphaproteobacteria bacterium (assembly GCA_963713695.1). Classification (GTDB taxonomy): domain Bacteria; phylum Pseudomonadota; class Alphaproteobacteria; order Rhizobiales; family Beijerinckiaceae; genus Rhodoblastus. Next base: position 453,493 of record CAVQMU010000005.1, on the reverse strand, counting down.
CATCTATTGCGCCGCCATGGCCGTTGCAAGTCCATTCGACGGGAGAGTGGCGAAACGACGCGGCTTTTGCTACAAGCCCCGCAGCCGCAGGGCAGAGGAAAGAAAATATGACGCGCCAGGCCGAGATCAAGCGGAAAACGAAGGAAACAGACATTTCCGTGAAAATCACCATAGAAGGCTCCGGCTTTAGCCGGATCTCGACGGGTATAGGCTTTTTCGACCACATGCTCGATCAACTGGCGCGCCATTCGCTTATGGATATCGAAATCGATGCGAAGGGCGATCTCCACATCGACCAGCATCATACCGTGGAAGACGTTGGCATCGCGCTGGGGCAAGCCTTGCGCAAGGCGCTAGGCGATATGCGTGGCATAGTCCGCTATGCCGATGTTCACATTCCCATGGACGAAACCCTGACGCGCGTCGCCGTCGATGTCTCCGGGCGACCATATCTGGTGTTTCGCACGGAGATTCCGCAGGCCAAGATCGGCGAGTTCGACACTGAGCTCGTGCGCGAGTTTTTCCAAGCCTTCACCCAGAACGCGGCTGTGGCGCTCCATGTGGAGACGCTTTACGGAACCAATAGCCATCATATCGTCGAAACGTGCTTCAAGGGCGTCGCCCGGGCGCTGGGCGCGGCGCTTGGCGTCGATCCGCGCCAGAGCGACCGCATACCCTCGACAAAGGGTTCGCTTTAAAAACGCGAGACGAGCCATGCAGATTTACGCGGTTTTCCTTCCCTCCGGTCTGGCCCCTCTCCGCGCCGCGGAAGAGGCAAAGCTCGTTCGCCAGGGTTTCGACTGGGGCGCTTTCCTTCTGACGCCTTTGTGGGCCGTGCGGCACGGACTTTGGCTTGCCCTGGCGCTTTGGATCTGCTGGATGATTCTGTCCGCCGTGATTTCCTCGCTCGGCCATCTGGATCCGGGTGGGTCATTCGCAATCTTTGAATTGGGCGCCCTAGCCTTCGGCCTTGAGGCCGACCGGTTCAGGCAAGCCAAACTGGCGCGCGCCGGTTTTCTGCTCAACGGGCTGTCGCTTGGCGACTCCGCAGATGACGCGGAGCGTTTCTATTTTGGTCGCCGCAACGATCTCCTCCAGCGATCCATGGCCGCAAATCCGCCCGACATTGGGGCAAGGTCCGCCGCGCCGAGCGAAGGGACCGACCTTCTCGGCCTGTTTCCGCCGCCGGAGTTCCGGAATTGAGCATTGCAATCATCGATTACGGCTCGGGAAACCTGCACTCCGCGGCCAAGGCCTTCGAACGCGCCGCGCGCGAAGGCGGCTTGAATTCGTCGATCGTCGTTACGAGCGATCCCGAAGCCGTCCTCCGAGCTGAGCGTGTCGTGCTTCCCGGCGTTGGCGCCTTCGCCGATTGCCGGCGCGGCCTGCTGGCGATCGAAGGAATGGTCGAAGCCATGACTGAAGCCGTGGTGAAAAGGGGCTCGCCATTTCTCGGCATATGCGTCGGAATGCAATTGCTGGCCGAACGCGGCCTTGAACATGGCGTCACCCCCGGTCTCGGCTGGATCGGCGGCGAAGTCATTCCAATCGCGCCTGAAAACCCCGCTCTGAAAATCCCGCATATGGGCTGGAACAACCTCGACCTGGGGCGGCCACACGCGCTGCTGCGAGACATTCCGACGGGAGAGCGGGGACTTCACGCCTATTTCGTCCATTCTTACCATCTCCAGGCATCGAACCCCGGCGACGTGCTGGCGACGACGGATTATGGCGGCGGCCTTACAGCCGTTGTCGGCCGCGAAACAATCGTCGGCGTTCAGTTTCATCCCGAAAAGAGCCAGGCGATGGGCCTACGGCTGATTTCCAATTTTCTGAGGTGGCGTCCTTGATCCTGTTTCCGGCAATCGATCTCAAGAACGGGCAGTGCGTCCGCCTGATCCATGGCGACATGGAGCAGGCGACGATATTCAATGACGATCCCGCCGCGCAGGCGCTGATTTTCGAGCGGCAGGGTTTTGAATATCTGCATGTGGTCGATCTCGACGGCGCCTTCGCCGGCAAGCCGGTAAACGCCGCGGCCGTTGACGCCGTGCTCTCGTCGCTCGACAAAATGCCTGTGCAGCTTGGCGGCGGCATCCGGGACATGCGCACGATCGACGGCTGGCTCGCGAAGGGAATTGCTCGCGTCATCATAGGCACCGCGGCGGTGCGCGACCCCGGTTTGGTGCGTGAGGCCGCACGCTGCAATCCGAGCCGCATCGCGGTCGGGATCGACGCCCGCGACGGTCTTGTGGCGGTGGAAGGCTGGGCCAAATCGTCGCAGCTGACCGCGATCGAACTTGGCAAGCGTTTCGAGGATGCAGGCGTCGCGGCGATCATCTACACCGATATTGCCCGCGATGGCGTCTTGAAAGGGCTAAACATCGAAGGGACGCTGGCGCTCGCCGACGCCTTGTCCATTCCGGTGATCGCTTCAGGCGGCCTCGCTTCAATTGCCGATGTCGAGCGGTTGCTTTTGCCCGGCTGTGCTCGAATCGCCGGTGCGATCAGCGGCCGGGCGCTTTACGACGGGCGCCTTGATCCGCAAGAGGCCTTGGATCTCATCAGGGCGAGGCGCGTCTCCTGACGCTGCCCATGCTCGACCAACGGAGATGGACTTGCTCAAGACGCGCGTAATTCCCTGCCTCGACGTAAAGGATGGCCGGGTGGTCAAGGGCGTCAATTTCGTGGATCTGCGCGATGCCGGCGATCCCGTCGAATGCGCAATCGCCTATGACGCGGCGGGCGCCGACGAATTGTGTTTCCTTGATATCACGGCAAGCCATGAGGAACGCGGCCTGCTGCTCGATGTCGTGCGGCGGACGGCCGAAGCTTGTTTCATGCCTCTGACCGTCGGCGGCGGAGTTCGGACACTCGACGACATACGCAGCCTTTTGCTGGCTGGCGCCGACAAGGCTTCGGTCATGACCGCTGCCGTGCACGATCGCGACTTCGTCCGCCGCGGCGCAGAGAAATTTGGCAGCCAATGCATCGTCGTCGCGATCGATGCAAAGAATGTCGCGCCCGGCCGGTGGGAGATTTTCACCCATGGAGGCCGTCGACCGACCGGGATCGACGCCGTGGCCTACGCCAGGGAAGTGACCGAACTCGGCGCGGGCGAAATCCTTCTTACCTCAATGGATCGCGACGGGGCCAAGACGGGTTTCGACATTGAGCTGACCAGGACCATTGCCGACGCCGTCACGATTCCTGTCATCGCCTCGGGTGGCGTTGGAACCCTCGACCATCTGGTCGAGGGCGTGCGGGATGGCCACGCGAGCGCGGTGCTCGCCGCGTCCATATTTCATTTTGGCGAATTCAGCATAGGCGAAGCCAAGGCCCATATGGCAAAGGCAGGCCTGCCGATGCGCCTCGATCCGCCCGCAGCTTGACCGGACCCCTGCCATGACTCAAGACTTCTCGTTAGACGACCTTGCCAAGCTCATAAAAAGCCGCGCCCGGGCCGAAACCGATGACTCCTATACTCGCACCCTGCTCGAATCCGGCACGGCGCGAATCGCCAAGAAATTCGGCGAAGAGGCGTTCGAGGCGGTCATTGCAGCCATGGAGAACGACGGAACGGCGCTCAAGATGGAAGCCGCCGACGTGCTTTATCACCTATTGGTCTTGCTTCAAGACGGCGGCGTTCCGTTGCAGGATGTCATCGATGAACTCGCCCGTCGCACGCAGCAATCGGGTATTCAGGAAAAAGCCTCCCGCGTGAAATAGGAGGCCGCGGCGCTGCTCGGAGGCGGCCTCCATGGAAACCGTCAGGCAAGTGATCGTCAATCTACCGGCCGAATCGCCAGGCCCTAATCTATCCCCGTATCGCCACTTCACGCGAGACGAATGGGCGCAATTGCGCGCCGACGCGCCGCTGACATTGACGATCGATGACCTGAAGCGGTTGCAGTCGATCAACGACCCGATTTCGCTCGAGGAAGTGATCGCCATTTACCTGCCGCTGTCGCGACTGCTCGCGCTCTATGTCGCGGCCACCCAGGGCCTGTTCAAAGCGACTCAAAGGTTCCTGGGAGCCGATGACGGCAAGGTGCCTTATATCATTGGCGTCGCCGGCTCCGTGGCGGTCGGAAAATCAACGACAGCTCGCGTCCTGCAAGCGCTTCTGTCCCGCTGGCCCAATACGCCGAAGGTCGATCTCATCACGACCGACGGCTTCCTGCTGCCCAATGCGCAGCTTGAGCGTGACGATTTGATGGATCGCAAGGGCTTCCCGGAGAGTTATGACAGCGCCCAACTGCTGCGATTCCTCTCCGACGTGAAGGCGGGGCGAAGCCACGTCGAAGGCCCTGTCTATTCGCACCTCACCTATGATGTCGTGCCAGACGAGGCCATCAGCGTTGACCGGCCGGACATTTTGATTGTCGAGGGCGTGAACGTTCTGCTGCCGAGCCGATTGCCGCGCGACGGCAAGGAAACCCCGTTTGTTTCCGACTTTTTCGATTTCTCGGTTTATCTCCACGCGGACGAGGACCAGCTCGAGAAATGGTATGTCTCACGGTTCATGCGCCTCCGCGCGACGACTTTTCGCGACCCGCGGTCCTACTTCAAAAAATATTCGGAAATCAGCGAAGCCGAGGCCGAGGAAATCGCCCGCAGCATATGGAAACGCATCAACTTGCGCAATTTGCACGAAAACATCCTGCCCACCCGCGCCCGCGCCAGTCTGATATTGACCAAGGGATCGAGCCATCGAATTGAGGAAGTGGCGCTTCGCAAGCTATAGCGCGACCAGTTTTGGCTTTTTTTCGAGCGCCGCCAGCAAACGAGACAATTCAGGCCCGCGCTTGAGGATCAATCCGGTTTGCATGACGATCGAGTAGGCGCCTTGCCTGCGCGCAACTTTCGGCTCCTTGACAATACGGTAGTAGGCCGCCTCGCCATTGCGGCGGAAAATCGAGAAAACCGCACGCGTCGGCAGAAAATCCATTGCGTAGTCGCGCCAAAGTCCTTGCGCCACCATGCGGGCATAGATGTTGAATATCGCCTGCAATTCACGCCGATCAAAGCCAACCAGAACGCTTGGTTGAGCGCCAGACGCCCGATCGTTGGGCATCGGCAAGATCTGAAAATCCGATTCGGACTGATCGTGGTTCAAGCGGGAAACTTGCGTTGACTGGACCAAAACAGATGATCGCGCGGTTATCGCGTTCGCGCAAGCGTCAACATTCGGACGCTTGACGAGCGAGGAGCTTTGGGCTTTGCGGGCCCGTTCGATTAGTCACATTTCCGCCGCTTTGCCGCCCTTCGAGCGCTCATTTGAAGTTTCAGAAAGGGGCGTCGGAGGCTCATGCTCCAGACGTGGTCGCGTTGACGCAGCCCCCCAGCCGGCGCGGCCTGTCCGGTCAGTAACGCGCGTTCCTCCAGACTTTGAGCCGATCGGAATTATCCGGTCGGCTCATTCATTTTCAGCGCATTTGGTTGCCTGCCACAGGATAAGCCACAGTTTTTGGCTTGAAACAGTGCCGCGACGTCGCGATATTGCGCGACGGAGCGCGCCTCCAAGAGCATTGCAAGGATCAGGGACCGCAGATGAGCACAGTTGACGGGGAAAATGCGACCATGACGGGTGAGCGCCATGTTTTTCAGGCGGATGTGGCGCGCTTGCTGCATCTCATGGTTCATTCGATCTATTCCGAGCGCGACATCTTCCTTCGCGAATTGATTTCGAACGCTGCCGACGCGTGTGAAAAGCTTCGTTACGAAGCCAACAGCAATCCCTCGCTCCTCAGCGACGGCGATCCTTTTGCGATTCGCGTGGCGATCAATTCCGAAGCCTCGACCTTGACCGTCGAGGATAATGGGATCGGCATGTCGCGCGACGACCTCGCCTCAGCGCTCGGCACGATTGCCAATTCCGGCACCCGCGCCTTTCTAGAAAGGGTCAAGGGAGCGGAAGCCGCAGCGGCCGAATTGATCGGCCAGTTCGGCATCGGCTTTTATTCGGCCTTCATGGTCGCTGACGAGGTCGTCGTCGAAACCCGCCGGGCTGGCCAGGATCAGGCCTGGCGATGGAGATCGGACGGAAAGGGCGATTATGAGATCGCCACGATGGACGTTGAACGCGCGCCGTTGCATGGCGCTCGCGTCATCCTGCACCTCAATGCGGAATGCAAAGCCTATCTTGAGCCTCACAAGGTCGAACAGATCATCAGCGAGCACTCCAGCGCGGTGGCGACACCGATCGACCTGATCGACAAGCCGGGCGCGGAATCTCGTCGTATCAGCGAGGGCGCAGCGCTCTGGGCCCGGAACAAGACGGAAATCACGACTGACCAGTACAAGGAATTCTACCAGGCGCTCGCAGGACAGTTTGACGAGCCGGCGCTGACGATTCATTGGCGAGCCGAGGGGCGGGCGGAATATTCAGTGCTGGCTTTCGTCCCGGGCTCGCGGCCTTTCGATCTGTTCGACCCCGCGCGCAAGGGCAGGGCGAAACTCTATTCCCGCCGGGTTCTTATTTCCCGCGACGCCGATCTCCTGCCTGGTTATCTGCGATTTGTGCGTCTTGTTATCGATTTGCCGGATCTGCCTCTTAATGTCTCGCGCGAAATGGTGCAGGAGAGCCATCTGTTCGGAGCCATAAAGAAGGGCGTGGTCAATCGCCTTTTGCAGGACATTTCGAAACTTGCGGAAAGCGACCCCGAAAAATTCTCGGAACTCTGGAAGAATTTTGGGCCGGTCTTGAAGGAAGGACTTTACGAAGACCCTGAAAGACGCGACGTCCTCCTCAAGTTGGCTCGTTTCTCCACAACCGCCGAAAAAGCGACGAAGCGTTCGCTAGCGGATTATGTCGCCGCCCTACGCCCCAACCAGACCGCCATTTATTACATAGCGGGCGAGGGCGCGGAACGGCTCGCCGCGAGCCCTCAGCTTGAAGGGTTCAGGGCAAGGGGCGTCGAAGTGCTGCTGCTGTCCGATCCTGTCGACGCCTTTTGGGCGCAGTCAGCGGTCGGTTATGAGGGGAAGCCCTTCAAGTCCGTGACGCAAGGCGCTGCTGACATCAAGTCGATCGACCTTCTCGAGGGTAAGAAGGACATCTCCGAAAACGCCGGCGCCGTCTGCCGATTTTGTCGCCTGCGCCAAGGAGACGCTCGAATCCGTCGTCGAAGACGTCCGCGTTTCCGATCGTCTTTCGGAAAGCCCGGCCTGTCTGGTTGCGCCCGAGTTTGGGCTGGACTTGCGCCTGCAGCAAATTTTGGCGTCGCATGGACAGGCGCCGGCACCTTCAAAGCCCGTACTAGAGATCAATCCAGCCCATCCGCTGGTCCTGGCGCTGGAAAGACGAGCTAAGACGCCTGACAGAAGCCTATTCGATGACGTCGTCTGGCTCCTTTATGATGAGGCTCGGCTGATGGATGGCGAGGCGCCGCAAGATTCGGCCGCCTTCGCCGCGCGTTTGACGCGTATTTTGGGCAAGGCTGTCGGAGTCGGAGTTTCCAACTGAACCTTGCTCCCCTTCTCTTCCGATCGACCGAAACCGTAGCGCAAGCTCGGAAGCGGCTGGCAGCGGCGCTGACCGCCGCTGGAAGCGAGCCTTCGGCGCTCGAAGCTCGGCTTCTTGTCGAAGCGGCGACCGGCCTGACGCCCCTGGCGCTCATGACGTCGGCCGATCGGCCATTGGGCGAAGCGCCGGCGCACCTGTTGCAGGGGTTCGCCATGCGGCGCCTTTCCCGCGAACCCGTAAACCGAATTCTTGGGAAAAGCGGTTTCTATGGTCTTGATTTGCACGTCGAACCCGAACGTCCTCGATCCGCGGGCCGACACCGAAACCCTGGTCAATGCGGCGCTACGACAGCTCGATTCGCCGGAAATTTATTAGCCCGCGCATTCTCGATCTGGGAACCGGGTCGGGCGCCATATTGTGTGCGCTTCTGGAAGCGCGCCCAGACGCCTTTGGCGTCGGCGTGGATATTTCGAGGTCCGCCTGCGCGCTGGCCTCCAAAAACCTCGCTCATTGCGGATTCTCAAATCGATCCGGCGTGGTTCTCGGGGACTGGGCGCTACCATTGGCCGGAGCCTTCGATTTGATTGTCTCGAATCCGCCCTATATCAGCCATGATGAAATCACATCGCTCGATCATGAAGTCTTGGGCCACGATCCAATGCTCGCCCTCGACGGCGGAGCAGATGGTCTGGACGCCTATCGCCGTATCGCATCAGAATTAAAGCGCCTCTTGCGGCATGACGGCGGAGTTGCCTGTCTTGAGATCGGCTGGAGGCAGGGCAAGATGTGGCTGACCTTTTGTCGGCCGCCGGCTACGGCGAAACGCGGATTTTTCGGGATAATGGCGGAAGGGACCGGGTTGTGGTCGTCCGATAGCGCCCGCGATGTTTCCCTCGCCATGCTCCCTAAGTTTGGGCTTGGCTTGGATAAAAAAAACGTCTAGTCTGTAATTCAGCAAATACCAGTTGCGCCTCATTTTATCGCAGCATGGCTCGGTCGGCAGGCGATTTCGTTCGACGCGAAATCGGGAATGTTCGAGAGTTCGGGCCTGGCTACAAGCGATTTGAGCGACTTGGTACGATCTGCCAATTCCCTCAACGGATTTGTTAGACGGAAGATGAGTTTGCGGAAAGACCGCAAACATGGCCGGTAAGGCGAAGTCGCCGAAAAAGCCGCGCCATGATGAATGCATAGGGCGTTAGCGCCTTAATGCGCTGGGGGCGGTTGTCGCGCCGCATCTTTACACTCAGGGATTGTCAATGAGACCTGGTCAGAACAACAAGCGTATGCGTGGTCGTAACAACCGAAAAGGTCCAAACCCGCTATCGCGGTCCTATCGAGTCCAACGGTCCGGACGTCAAGATTCGCGGCACCGCCCAGCATGTGGCCGAAAAATATCTTCAGTTGGCGCGCGACGCTCAATCTTCGGGCGACCCCGTGATGGCCGAAAACTATTTGCAGCACTCAGAGCACTATTTCCGGATCATCTCGGCCGCACAGGCGGCGCAGCAACAAGCGCAAATGGGCTTTGGCAAGAACGGCGAAGAGGTGGACGACGGCGACGAGGACGACGATTTCGTCGCCTTGCCCGACCGTTTTGCTTCGCCATTTGAGCGCGCTCCGCAGCCCGCCCCATTTCCCCAGCCGCAACAAGCCGGCGGCCAGGTGGGTTACAATGGACAGCAGCCGCAGCCGTATTTCGATCGCCCGGCTTTCGCCGAGCAAAATGAGCGTCCTGTCGAAAGGACCGAACGCCAGGACCGAAATCAGGACCGAGGGCCCAATTCCCACGGCGAACGGCAGGATCGGCAGCCACGCAACGATCGTCGCTTTGGGCAGCAAGGAGACCGGCAGGGCGGCGACCGCCCGCAAGGTCAAGGCCGAAACCGCTTTCGTGACCCTCAACCGCGTTTCGAGCCCGCACCTGTCAACCAAGAGCAACCGCGCGTCGATTTCGATGCGGTGAATACGGCTCTGCCGGCTTTTATCACAGCACCGTCGCGTCCGCCGGTCTCGCCTGCAGCGCCCGCTTCTCAGCAAGAATCAGCGGACGGCTTCATCGAGCGTGGCGCGTCGGCAGCGCCTGATTTCGGTGGACCTGCGAATGCTGAAGAGGGCGAAAACCATTTCCATCTGCGGCCACGCCGCCGCCGCAGGCCGCGCTCCGAGACCGGAGCCGACGGAGGCGATACGCCTTTGCCGGAAACCAGTTCGGCTGATTGATTCGCCAGTATCGCATTTAACAAGCGGCGCCTTTAGGCGCCGCTTTTGCTTTAGATCAAAAGCCCGGACAAACGGCGCGTTTTCCCGTTCAGGCGCCCTTTCAACCGTCGAAAACCTTTCCCATATCATCGCCGAGGCCGCCGAAAGGGGTCGCGTGTCTTGACGCCGCAATCTTGCCGGATCGGGAGATTGCCGTGGGCTTGGAGGATTGAAATGAATTTTGAAAAATTTACCGAACGCGCACGAGGTTTCGTCCAGTCTGCGCAATCCTTGGCGGTCCGGGAAGGCCACCAGCAATTCACCCCTCTCCACCTCCTCAAGGTCCTGCTGGACGACGAACAGGGCCTAGCTGCCGGCCTCATCGACAAGGCAGGCGGCCGGTCGCGCGAGGCCCTGCAGCAATGCGAATTGGCGCTCGCGAAATTGCCGCGCGTCGAAGGCTCGGGCGCAGGGCAGCTTTATCTTGCGCCAGCGACGGCCCGGCTGTTCGACACCGCCGAGAAAATCGCCCAAAAAGCCGGCGATTCCTACGTCACGGTCGAGCGGCTATTGCTCGCGATCGCCATGGACGCCGGCAGCGACGCCGGTAAAATCCTGGCGGCGATAGGCGTCAATGCGCAAGGTTTGAACACGGCCATCGAGGAACTGCGCAAGGGTCGAACTGCCGATTCGGCATCGGCCGAAAACGCTTATGACGCCTTGAAGAAATATGCGCGCGACCTGACCGAGGCGGCGCGCGAGGGCAAGCTCGACCCGGTCATTGGCCGTGACGAGGAAATTCGCCGAACCATCCAGGTCCTGTCGCGTCGCACCAAGAACAATCCTGTTCTGATCGGCGAGCCGGGCGTGGGAAAGACAGCGATCGTCGAAGGTCTCGCGCTACGCATCGTCAATGGGGACGTCCCGGAAAGCCTGCGCGACAAGAGCCTTCTGGCCTTGGACATGGGCGCGCTGATCGCGGGAGCCAAATATCGTGGCGAATTCGAGGAGCGCCTAAAAGCCGTTCTGAACGAAGTCACGGCGGCGGCCGGAGGCATCATCCTCTTCATCGATGAAATGCACACGCTTGTCGGCGCCGGCAAGGCTGACGGCGCGATGGATGCGTCCAACCTGCTCAAGCCAGCCTTGGCGCGCGGCGAACTGCATTGCGTCGGAGCCACCACGCTGGACGAATATCGCAAACACGTCGAAAAAGACGCAGCGCTGGCTCGGCGTTTCCAGCCGGTTTTCGTCAGCGAACCGACCGTCGAGGACACGATCTCGATCCTGCGCGGGCTAAAGGAAAAATATGAACTCCATCATGGCGTGCGGATCAGCGATTCGCGCCATAGTCGCAGCAGCGACCTTATCCAACCGCTATATCGCCGACCGTTTCCTGCCCGACAAGGCGATCGATCTGATGGACGAAGCGGCCTCGCGGCTGCGCATGCAGGTCGATTCGAAACCGGAAGAACTCGACGAATTCGACCGGCGCATCATGCAGCTCAAGATCGAGCAAGAAGCGCTCAAGAAGGAAACCGATCAGGCGTCCAAAGACCGTCTCCAGCGCCTGGAAGCCGAACTCGCCGATCTAAGCGAGAAATCGGCCGAGCTGACCGCTCGCTGGCGCGCGGAAAAAGACAAGCTCGGTTCGGCGCAGAAGATGAAGGAACAGCTTGAAACGGCGCGTAACGATCTGATGATCGCGCAACGCAAGGGCGATTACGCCGAAGCTGGCCGATTGACCTATGCCGTCATCCCTGACCTTGAACATAGGCTGGCCGAAACTGAGGCGAAATCGGGCGAAGTGCTCGTGGACGAGGCCGTGACGCCCGATCATATCGCGCAAGTCGTTTCCCGCTGGACCGGCGTGCCCGTCGACAAGATGCTGGAAGGCGAGCGCGCCAAGCTGCTCAAGATGGAAGACGAACTGGCCCGCCGGGTGGTCGGCCAAAGCGAAGCCGTGGCGGCGGTCTCGATGGCGGTGAGGCGCGCCCGCGCCGGATTGCAGGACCCTAACCGTCCCATCGGCTCCTTCATGTTCCTCGGCCCTACAGGCGTCGGCAAGACCGAATTGACCAAGGCCTTGGCTTCCTTCCTGTTCGACGACGAGACCGCAATGGTCCGCCTCGACATGTCCGAATATATGGAGAAACATTCGGTGTCGCGGCTGATTGGCGCGCCCCCCGGCTATGTCGGTTATGAAGAGGGCGGCGCGCTGACGGAAGCAGTACGACGCCGGCCATACCAGGTTGTACTGTTTGACGAAATCGAAAAGGCGCACCCCGACGTCTTCAACGTCCTGTTACAGGTGCTCGACGATGGGCGGCTGACCGATGGGCAAGGCCGTACGGTCGATTTTCGCAACGTGGTCATCATCATGACCTCGAACCTCGGCGCGGAATTCCTGGTCATGCAGAAAGAAGGCGAAGATTCGTCCGCGGTTCAAAATGAGGTGATGCAGGTTGTTCGCTCCCATTTCCGGCCGGAATTCCTCAACCGGGTGGACGAGATCATCCTGTTCCACCGCTTGCGGCGTCAGGACATGGGCGCAATCGTCGATATCCAGTTCAAGCGGCTCGGTCGCTTGCTGGAAGACCGCAAGATCAGTCTCGAATTGGAGGATAGCGGCCGCAGTTGGCTTGCCGACAAGGGTTACGACCCCGCCTATGGCGCGCGTCCGCTCAAGCGAGTGATCCAGAAGAATGTGCAGGATCCCCTGGCGGAGATGTTGCTGGCGGGCGAGATCGAGGATGGCCAGAAAGTTGAGGTCGCCGCCGAAAATGGCGTCCTGACCCTTGATGGCGAGCCGGTTGGCAAGGCATTGGCTGAGGCCGAAGCGCCCTCCGCCATGCTCAACTAAAGGAACGAACGAAATGGGCGGCCCTGGCCGCTGGCCGCCCTTTTACTGGAGCCAGCCGGCATAGACGCCGCCCAGCAGGACCACGCCGAGCAGAAAGCGATAGGCGACAAAGGGCCAGGACGAGAATTTTTCGAGAATTCGCATCAGGCTCCAGATCGCCACAAACGCGGATACGGAGGCGACGAAAAGTCCGACCGAAAGCACCATCCACCCCTCCGCCGAGAGATGTGCCTTATAAAGCTCGAATATTTCCTTCGCGCCTGCGAGGAAAATGGCCGGCAATCCGAGGAGGAAGGAAAAGCGCGCGGCTTCGTCGCGTTCGAGATCGAGAAACAGCGCCGCTGTCAGCGTCGAGCCGGATCGTGAGACGCCGGGAATAAGCGCGCCAACCTGCGCGAGTCCGACCAGCATAGCGTCCTTGAGCGAGACATTGTCGAGCGTTCGGCGATGGGCGCAGAATTTTTCGGCCAGAGCAAGAAGCACCGCCATTACAATGCAGGCGACGCCGATCACCGGCAGGGTTCTAAGCGGAGAGCCGCAGGCGTTAAGCCATTTCGACATCAATATGCCGAAGATCACCAAAGGCAGTGTGGCCAGCAGGATCCAGGTAGTGAAGCGAAATTGCCAGTCGCGAAAATCTCTTCGCCTGATTGCGCCGATCGATCCGATGACCAGACCCCGCACGTCGCTCCAGAAATAGGAAATGACCGCAAAAAGCGCCGCCATCTGCATGGCGGCCGAGAAGGCCGAGCCGGGATCGCGCCAGCCGAGCAGCGCCGGAACAATGCGCATATGCGCGGTGGACGAAATCGGCAGCAGTTCGGAAATGCCCTGAACGACGCCGAGCACGGCGACCTTGGCGGCCCCAAGCTCGATGAATCCCGTGTCCAGACCTTGGGTGCAAGCGTCGGCAGACATGTATGAACTCCGCCCGAATCAAAAAGGAAAGCCTCCGACAGTCTTTGCAAACCTGTCGGAGGCTTTCAATCTCGCAAAGACGCGTCAGGCCATGGAGGAATGTGTTTCGACCACGCGGACGATATCGGCCATGATGGCGTTGAGCTCGTAATTTTTCGGCGTATAGACGGCGGCCACCCCTTCAGACAGCAGCAATTTTTCGTCTTCCGGCGGAATGATGCCCCCGACGATCACAGGCACGTCGGAAATGCCCTGAGCCTTCATGCGCTCGAGCACGTCGCGCACCAGTGGCACATGGGAGCCAGACAGGATCGACAGGCCGATGACGTGCACGCCTTCTTCAAGCGCGGCATTAACGATTTCCGCGGGGGTCAGGCGAATGCCCTCGTAGACGACTTCCATGCCCGCGTCGCGGGCGCGCACTGCGATTTGCTCGGCGCCATTTGAGTGGCCGTCAAGGCCGGGCTTGCCGACCAGAAACTTTATGCGGCGACCAAGCTTTTTCGAGACTCGTTCAACTTCGGCGCGGACCGGATCGAGCGAGCCGCCCGACTGGCGCGCGCTGCGGCCGACGCCGGTCGGAGCGCGGAACTCGCCGAAAACCTCGCGCAAAGTCTGGCCCCACTCTCCGGTCGTGACCCCCGCCTTGGCGGCGGCGATCGAGGGGTCCATGATATTGCGGTCTTCCTGGGCGGCGGCGCGAAGATCGGCTAGCGCCTTTTCGACCGCCTTGGCGTCACGGTGGCTGCGCCAGACCTTCAGGCGTTCGATTTGCTCCGCCTCCACATGGTGCGGCACGACCAGGATGGACCCGTCGCCCGTAGTCAAAGGCGAAGGTTCGCTCTCCATGAACTTGTTGACGCCAACCACAATCTGCTCGCCCGCCTCGATCCCCTCAAGACGGCGAGTGTTGGATTCCACCAGCTTGGACTTGAGATAGCCGGTCTCGACCGCCGCAACGGCGCCGCCCATGGCGTCGATGGCGGCGAGTTCGGCCAGCGCTTCCCTCTTGAGCTCGTTGACCTTTTTCGTCAGTTCGACACTGCCGTCCAGGAGATCGCCGTATTCGAGAAGATCGGTTTCATAGGCCAAAATCTGTTGCAGCCGCAGCGACCACTGCTGATCGAAAGGTCGGGGCAAACCGAGCGCTTCATTCCATGCCGGCAATTGCACGGCGCGGGCGCGGGCTTTTTTCGACAAGACCACGGCCAAGGTCTCGATCAGGATGCGGTAGACATTATTTTCGGGCTGCTGCTCGGTCAGTCCCAGCGAATTGACCTGCACGCCATAGCGGAAACGGCGATGCTTCTCATCCTTCACGCCGTACCGGTCAAGGGTCAACTCGTCCCACAATTCCGTGAACGCGCGCACCTTGGCCAGTTCCGTGACGAAGCGCATGCCGGCGTTAAGGAAGAAGGAAATGCGGCCGACGACCTCGCCGAAATCCGCTTCCGCCACTTGGCCGGAGTTTTTCACCATATCCAGAATCGCCACTGCCGTGGCCAGCGCATAGGACAGCTCCTGAACCGGCGTCGCGCCCGCTTCCTGCAAATGGTAGGAGCAGACATTCATCGGATTCCACTTGGGAACTTCCTTGGTCGTGAACAGGATGACATCCTTGGTCAACCGCAGCGAAGGCCCGGGCGGAAACACATATGTGCCGCGCGAAAGATACTCTTTGATGATATCATTCTGGGTCGTGCCTTGAAGAGCCGCGCGCGGCGCGCCCTGCGTGTCGGCGGCGGCTATATAGAGAGACAGCAGCCAGGGCGCCGTGGCGTTGATGGTCATCGATGTGTTCATCTGGGCGATCGGAATGCCGTCGAACAACGTATTCATGTCGCCCAGATGGGAAATCGGCACACCGACCTTGCCGACTTCGCCACGCGACAATTCGTGGTCGGAATCGTAGCCCGTCTGTGTGGGAAGGTCGAAGGCGATGGACAGGCCGGTCTGGCCCTTGGCGAGATTGCCCCGATAAAGCTTGTTCGAATCGGCAGCGTTGGAATGGCCCGCGTAAGTGCGGAAAATCCAGGGCTTGTCGCGTCCGGGGGCTGGCTTCGTCATCGGAACCTCACTTGCGGCCACCTTTGGCGTGGCCGAACCTTGTCATCTGCACTGCGGCTCGCGCATTGCTTTGCCTTACTTTTTCGCAGAGCACAATCGGTCTATGGGACGCCCGCCTGGAGAGCTCCCGACGCAGGCGACAAACCGCAATTTGCTGATGTTGAGCGGTTTTGTCGTGTTTTTTCCATCTTCATTTGCGCGAGAACAAAACAGGCGCCAACTTAAGCACGAAGCGAAAAAATTGTGCGGGCGCTCGCCAAAACGCAATAATATGTATATTGGCGCGCTAACGAAGAAAAATGAACGCATCGATCCCCTCGGGACCGGTTCGTTTTCGAACTTCCGGAACAGGCCGCGTGAAAGCTTCGCTTCCGCATCCCGCCTCGGAATGGGCCGCTCTCAAAAATTCGGACAGCAACGACAGGAGTCAGCGTTGAACAGTCAATCGCCAGCGGCGGGCGGCGCAAGCGCCGGAAGGGAACCGGTCCTGAAGGACCTGTATGATATCGGCGAGATCCCGCCGCTTGGCCATGTTCCCAAGAACATGCACGCCTGGGTCATTCGCAAGGAGCGTCACGGACCGCCGGAATCCGCGATGCAACTCGAAGTCGTGCCGACTTGGGAGCTCGACAGCCATGACGTGCTCGTTCTCGTGATGGCGGCAGGCGTCAACTACAACGGAGTTTGGGCCGCCCTAGGCGAGCCCATTTCCGTGCTCGACGCACACAAGCAGCCTTACCACATCGCTGGTTCCGACGCCGCGGGCGTGGTCTGGGCTGTAGGCGCCAAGGTCAAGCGCTGGAAGGTCGGCGATGAAGTCGTCGTCCATTGCAACCAGGACGATGGCGACGACGAGGAATGCAACGGCGGCGACCCGATGTTCTCCTCCTCGCAGCGCATCTGGGGCTATGAGACCCCGGACGGCTCTTTCGCCCAGTTCTGCCGTGTGCAGGACCGCCAGTTGATGGTCCGCCCAAGGCATCTGACCTGGGAAGAGAGCGCCTGCTACACTCTGACGCTGGCGACGGCATACCGCATGCTATTCGGCCATGAGCCGCACCGCCTGAAGCCCGGCGACAACGTTCTGGTCTGGGGCGCGTCTGGCGGCCTCGGCGTGTTCGGCGTGCAGCTCATCGCCGCCGCCGGCGCCAACGCCATCGGCATCATCTCCGATGAATCCAAGCGCGATTACGTGCTTTCGCTGGGCGCAAAGGGCGTGATCAACCGCAAGTACTTCAAGTGCTGGGGCCAGCTCCCGAAGGTCAATTCGCCCGAATATACCGAATGGACCAAGGAAGCCCGCAAGTTCGGCAAGGCGATCTGGGACATAACCGGCAAGAAGGACGTCGATATCGTTTTTGAGCATCCGGGCGAAGCGACTTTCCCGGTTTCGACGCTCGTCTGCAAGCGCGGCGGCATGGTCGTTTTCTGCGCCGGCACTTCCGGCTTCAACCTGACCTTTGACGCCCGTTATGTCTGGATGCGGCAGAAGCGCATCCAGGGCTCGCATTTCGCCCATCTCAAGCAGGCGGCCGCGGCAAATAACTTTGTCGTCGATCGTCGGGTCGACCCTTGCATGTCCGAGGTCTTCCCCTGGGCGAAAATTCCCCTCGCCCACACGAAAATGTGGAAGAACCAGCACGCGCCGGGAAATATGGCTGTTTTGGTCAACGCGACGCAGACGGGCCTGCGCACCATCGAGGATGTGATCGAAGCCGGCAAGACCAGCTAGGACCAGCCAGCCAAATCCACCATCAAAGGCGGGACTTGGGTTCCGCCTTTTTAGTTTGCCATGAGGCGAAAGTCGCGAATTGGCGCGGTAGATCGTCAGCTTTTTGATTCGCCTTGGGCCTCAGATTTCCGCGCCCGCAGCAGAGCCGCATTGAATTCACTGCCGAAAATGAAAATTGCGCCAAGCGCGTAAAGAAAGACAATGGCAATCATCACCGAAGCAAGACCCGCGTAGGTCGCAACATAATTTAAGGCGAAACGTCCGAGGTAGTAACTGAACGCCTGAGCGAAGACCATCCAGGCTGCAAAGGTCAGGGCGATGCCCGGCCCAGTTTGCTTCAGCGACAGTTTTTCATTCGGCAGGACCCGGTGGGCGATAACAAGGGCGGCAAGCAGAATGACGGTCGCCACGCCATAACGTCCGATTGCGACAATATTGTTCAAAGCATTGAGCGCGGGCGCCCTGGCGACGACAGCCGTCCAGACAATCGGACCCAGGATCAGCAGAAACGCCAGGGACAACAAAGCCAGGGCGCCAATGAAAACATAGGCGACGGATTGCAGGCGCAGCCGCCACCAGGGCCGCAATTCACGCGCGCCATAAGCGCGATTGAGCCCTGTTCGAAGAGCCTCTACTCCGCTCGATGAGAAATAGGCGGCGAGAACGGCGCTGATCGTCAGAAGGCCGCCGTGTCGGGCGCTCAGCACATTGTGAATTTCGCTCAGGATCGGATCGGCGACGCGTGGCGGCCATATTTCGAAAAAAGCCTTTGCAGCCTCGTCAGCGAGCGGCTGCGCGCCAAAAAAACCCGCAAGGCTGGTGACGAATATCAAAAACGGAAAAATCGCCGTCAGGCCCGACAAGGCGATATGGCTGGCCATGGCGTAGCCATCATCTTTTTCGAAGTTTTTTGCGCTTTCCAGGACCAAGCGGATCAAATTTCGCATACGAAATCCATTGCCTTCAGTCCGAGGAATCGGACCGGCTTCGTTCTAGCAGCAAATTTGACCGCATCGTAAGCTCGGCGCGGCAAACTGGCGGCGCGACGCCGCGCGCCCTATGTGTGGAGCGATCGGAGACAAGGAATGAACGCGCAAAATCCACTTTTGGCAGCCTGGACGGCGCCCTTCGCCCTGCCTCCTTTTATGCAAATCGGGACGGACCATTACCGTCCGGCCTTTGAGGCCGCCTTGCACGAGCACGACGAGGAAATTGACGCGATCGTCCAAAACCCTGCCGTCCCAGATTACGCCAACACGATAGACGCACTGGAACTCGCCGGTCAGGCTCTGAACAAAATTGGTGGCGTCTTCTGGAATCTCTCGCTCAACCGATTTCGACCGAAGAATTGCGCGCGATTGAACGTGAAATATCGCCGCGACTGGCGGGGCATTATGCGGCCATCTCACTCAACGCGGCGCTTTTCGCCCGCATCGCATCTCTTTACGAGCGCCGCCACGAACTGGCCATGACCGGCGAGCAGGCCCGTTTGCTGGAATTGACTTACAAAAGCTTCGTCCGGACCGGCGCCCTTCTGAAAGGCTCGGATCGCGGTCGTTACGCAGAAATCGCCGAAAGATTGGCAAGCCTTGAGTTGCAATTCGCGCAAAACGTCCTGGCGGATGAATTGCATTTCATCATGGAGCTGGACGGGGCCGATCTCGCCGGGCTTCCGGACGACGCTCGCTCAGCTGCGGCGCAGACGGCCGTCGAGCGCAGAACGACAAAGCCTTTCGCCCTCACCTTGTCGCGGTCCAGCGTCGAACCTTTCTTGAGCCATGGCGAGAGGCGCGACTTACGCGAAGAGCTTTTCAAGGCCTGGATTGCGCGCGGCGCGCGTGAGGGAGCGACGGACAATCGACCGCTCATCGGTGAGATTTTGCGACTGCGGCAGGAAAGGTCGCGATTGCTGGGCTATGCGACTTTTGCGGATTTCAAGCTGGAGCCGACCATGGCCGGTTCGCCCAAGGCGGCCGTGGACTTGCTTGATAGCGTCTGGCTGCCGGCGCGAGCCAAGGCGATCGAAGAATGCGCCGCCCTCCAGCAAGTCGCCGATGCGGAGGGCGCCAACTCCCGGATCGCTGCGTCCGACTGGCGTTTCTATGCCGAAAAGCTGCGTCGCGAGCGTTACGATCTCGACCAGGGCGAGCTTTCGGCCTATTTCCAGCTCGACCGCATGATCGAGGCGGCCTTCTACTGCGCGGAAAAACTGTTCGGTCTGCGCTTCGTCCGACGCGACGACCTGCCCCTCTATCATCCCGACGTCCGCGCCTACGAGGTTCTCGACCGCAACGGCGATCATGTCGCCGTCTTTCTGGGCGATTATCATGCCCGCAGCTCAAAAAGGTCGGGTGCCTGGATGTCCAATTTCCGGGGTCAGAAAAAGCTTGGCGGCGAGGAGCGGCCGATCGTCGTCAACGTCCTCAATTTCCCGAAGCCCGGCGATAATCGGCCTTCGCTGCTCAATTTGACCGAGGTCCTGACCCTCTTTCACGAATTTGGCCACGCCTTGCACGGCATGCTCTCGGACGTCGTTTATCCATCAATGAGCGGAACGGCGACGCCGACGGATTTTGTCGAGCTTCCGTCTCAGCTTTTCGAGCACTGGGCCTTGCAGCCCGAAATTTTGCGCCTTTTCGCCTTGCACTGCGAAACAGGCGCGTCGATCCCTCCAGCCATGATTGATCGCGTGATCGCAGCGCGAAATTTCAATGGGGGATTTGCCGCGGTCGAATTTCTCGGTTCGGCCTATGTCGATTTCCGGCTTCATTCCCGGTCAGCGCCGCCGGATGACAGCGGGGCGGCTGAAATGGATATATTGCAGGCCATTGCGATGCCCCGGGAAATCGTTCCCCGGCATGGTCTCGCGCATTTCAGCCACATCTTCTCGGGCGAAGGCTATGCCGCAGGTTATTACAGCTATTTATGGTCTGAAGTGCTGGACGCAGACGGTTTCGCAGCCTTTGAGGATGCGGGCGACATTTTCGATCCAGCCGTCGCGCGACGGCTGCTTGAGTACATCTACGCGGCCGGAAATCAACGTGACCCGAATGAGGCCTATGCTCTGTTTCGCGGTCGCCCCCCGCGCTTTGACGCCGTATTGCGAAAGAAGGGCCTGACCTGATCGCAAGGCATATTGCGCTGCGGCGCCAAGGCTGGCAATAAGAGCGCCCAAAAGCACCCTTTTCGCCAGCCGAGACCCCCTCAGGAGCCATGATGACGCAGGCCGCCAGCGCGATCGCCACCGCCGACTTTTTTGAACTAGGCCGCAATGCGACCCTCGCCATTGAAGCCCTCTATGAAGAAGCCGTTGCGAGCGTCCGAAGCAAGGTCAGCGAAAACGGCAAACTGTCCAGCGCCCTCATCGAAAGGGAGCAGCATGCCGCTCATGGCCTCGCGTGGTTCGCCACTTACGTCGAATTGGTCCGCGAAATGCTGGCCTACGCAGAACGCATGCAGGGCGAAGGGCTCTTTGGCGAAACCGAAGACTTATTGACCCGCATCGGCGTCGGCGAATATCTCGCGCAGATTTTCGGCGGCATTCCCATGAGCCAGGGCGAATTCGTGCGCCTGAGCGATTTCGGCCTTTCCAGTGAAAGGATTTTGGCGAGCCGCATCGCCGCGATAGAAACCTTGATCGCCGTCGGAAATACGGTCGCCAATCGCGCCCGGCTCGTCGATCTCGTCGATCACGCGGAAGCCTCGGCGACGGTCGGCGCCCCTGGCCTTGACGAGACGCTGGAAGCCATACGCGAGGAAATCCGCAAATATGCGGCGGCGGAAGTGCTGCCCCATGCGCACGAATGGCATTTGAAGAACGAATATATTCCGCTCGAGATCATCCAGGGCCTGGCAGATCTCGGCGTTTTCGGCCTCACCATTCCGGAAGAATTCGGCGGTATGGGCCTCGGCAAGGTGGCCATGTGCGTCGTTACCGAGGAACTTTCGCGCGCCTATATCGGCGTCGGCTCGCTCGGCACGCGCTCGGAAATCGCCGGCGAACTGATCCTTTGCGGCGGCACGCCGGAACAGAAAGCGAAATACCTCCCGAAGATTGCCTCGGGCGAAATCCTGCCAACCGCCGTCTTCACGGAGCCCAACACAGGTTCGGACCTTGCATCGCTGCGCACCCGCGCCGTACGGGAAGGCGACATGTATGTCGTCAATGGCAACAAGACCTGGATTACGCATCCGGTCCGCGCGGATCTGATGACCGTCCTGACCCGCACCAATCCGAACGAGCCTGGCTACAAGGGCCTGTCCATGCTGCTCGCGGAAAAGCCTCGCGGCGACGACCAGACGCCTTTCCCGGCCAAGGGCATGTCCGGCGGCGAGATCGAGGTGCTCGGCTATCGTGGCATGAAGGAATATGAAATCGCCTTTGACGGTTTCGAGGTTCCGGCTGAGAACCTGCTTGGCGGCGTGGAGGGTCAGGGTTTCAAGCAGCTGATGCAGACCTTCGAGGGCGCGCGCATCCAGACGGCGGCCCGCGCCGTTGGCGTCGCCCAATCGGCGATGGAGCTCGCGCTGCGCTACGCCAAGGAGCGCATACAATTCGGCAAAGCGCTGGTGCATTTCCCGCGCGTCGCCGACAAGATCGCCATGATGGCGGTCGAAGTGCATATCGCTCGCCAGCTCACCTATTTCGCCGCCCGCGCGAAGGATGCGGGCAAGCGCTGCGATCTCGAAGCTGGGCAGGCCAAGCTGCTCGGCGCGCGCGTCGCCTGGGCCGCCGCCGATAACGCCCTGCAGATCCATGGCGGCAACGGCTTCGCTCTAGAATATCCTGTTTCGCGAGTCCTCTGCGACGCCCGCATCTTGAATATTTTCGAAGGCGCCGCTGAAATCCAGGCTCAGGTCATCGCCCGGCGCCTGCTCGAAGGCGGCGCCTGACCGATTTCGGCGCGCCGGCCTTCGGGCGGGCGCGCCTAAGTCTTTAATGTTCGATCAAACGGTATAGCTTGCACGCTTCCGGGTAAGATCCGCGACGCTCGGCGCAGCCGAGAATTTCAAGCACCACAATTCGACGCTCAAGCGCTATCGTGAGTATATTGCCAGCGGCTACAAGCCTTGCAGGCTGCTCGATCCTTTTCCCGTCTACGCGCACAAAGCCTTGTGTGACCAATTCGACCGCCATCGGACGCGTCTTGACCATCCGCGAATGCCATAACCATCTGTCGAGACGCTGCCGCTCGGCTTCTGAATTCATCCCACCATCGGCTCCTCAAGCTGACCGAAAATGCGCTAGCGCAGCTTTGGCCTTTTCGCGGAGCCGGCGCCGAAACCTTTCACGCTGCACGGCGACATTGAAAGCCTTTGCGCGCTCCGGTCGCAGCGACATCAAGATGTCGACGATTCGCAAACGCCCTCGCCAGAGATGGTCGATCATTGGATGATCGGGAATGGCGCAGGAATCCACCATTGCGATTTGCGTCTCCTGCAAAAGGCGGTCTGTCATGTCCATTGTCAGGAGAACCCCGGGCGAGGCAAAGCCATAGTCCTCATCGTAGGCGGTTTTCCAGAAATAGGCCGTTTCCCGCGAAATAAGAACAATGTTGCCCGCAATCATGCGCCCATTTATGGCCATCCAGTAAAGCCGGCACTTTCCTTCAGGCCCCATTGTCCGAGTCATGGCTCGCAGGAAAGTGGCCAGACCGGGATCATTCAGGAAGGCGTCGCCCTTGCGTCCCTTCCATCCACGCGCTTCAAGCGCCATGAAGGCTTCAACTTGATCGCGAAGAGCGGCTCCATCGCGCGCCACCCCGAAGGTGACGGCGCCCATTTCGCGCAACCGCCTGAATTGACGTTGCAATTCCTTTTTCTTCTTGGGCGAGACAAAATCCCTTGCCCCTATTCCGATGATCCGAGCATTAAGGGCTGCCCTGTCGAACTGCCGCAAGTGACTGAAATGGAGGCCATGCGCTTCGGAATGATCCAGCAGCAATCCGCAAGCTGGCCCGGCTTTGGGCAATTGGCTCGCAAAGAGCATGTGGACGTTCGCGCGCCGAAGTTTCAGCCATTTGAACATTAGATCAATGACTTCGCTTGCCTGCCGCCTGTCCAGCAAGGGCACGCCGGAGCAACTGAAATCATGGACCCATATTTTCGCCGCGTCTCCAAACACCGTTCTGGGAAAAACCAGCGGCCAAAGGCCGACCAACCGACCGCGCGGGTCAACGGCCCCGCTTTCCCAGACAAGCAGGAATTCCGGCAGTGGGGCGCTGGAAATATGGCGCGCCGCAGCCAAGACGAATAAGGGGTCCAGGAAAACGTTCATTTCAAGCGACCGCGCGGCCAGATCCGTCCATTCCCCGATGTAAACTTGCGCTTCATCAACGTTAACGCATTCAACAAAATGCGGCTCGCGGACCGTCTCAATCCCGCGCTGGCCATGCGTGAATTCATATGGCTCGACGAATTCCGCCGGGCCGGCGCGCAAAGCCCCATTTAAGAGGGGACGCGGAATCCAGAACATTTCAGTCAATTGTCCCAACTCCGATCGCGCGCGAGGGCCAAAACGAGACTTTGGATCATTTTGATGCAAAAAAGGCGCGAATTTCCCATGGCGCAATAGAACCAACAATCTTCGGGCCAATCCGCGCAGGAGTTACGACAGCAGGCCGCCCGGCGTTGGCTTGAGCGGGCTGTCGGTCAGGGCGTTGGCGTCGGGTCGATCAATCCGGACCTGCCCGGCGAAAGCGGCGTAAAGACCTTCGATAAAGTCCGGATCGAGATCCCTGACGATAAAGTACGATTCGGGTTCGGCGATCCTGGTCAGGCCACGCGTTCAGGCGAACCGGCGGATGGAAGACATGCTGGACGCCATGAATGACTAACGGCCGCGAAACGTCGTCGGCCATTGCGATGACGCCCTTGATGCGCAGTAGATTTGGGCCGTGCGCGCTGCGCAGCATTTCGAGGAAAAGATCGCAGGCGGAAAGGAGCAAAGGCTCGTCACTGACGAGACAAAAAGTGCGAATGGATTCATCGTGGCGACTGGCGTTGCTTTTCTCGAGCCCGGAAGCGTGGTCATGACTTGCGTGAGGAAGGTCGTGACGACAGGCATGCGCCCCACTTTTTCGCAACTGCTCGGCCTTGTTGATCAACTCCTCGGCGTTAAGCCAGCGCGCGACGTCAGGCGATTTCGTCGCGGGATTGTAAAGACCGGCATCCAGCAAGCCAGCCATGTCGAAATCGCTGGCAGATTCCAGAATGCGGGCGGTAGGATTGAGTTCAGCAAGACGAAGGCGCAAACGCGTCAGTTCCCACTCTTGAACCTCTGTCGAAACCAGATCGGTCTTTGCAAGCGCCAATCGATCGGCAACGGCCGCTTGCTTGAGCGCTTCCGGATAGCGATCCAATGTCGCCGCGCCGTTGATCGCATCGACGACCGTCACGACGCTGTCGAGCCGAAACCGCAACAGCAGATAGGGATGGCTCATAATCGTGTGAAGCACTGGCGCCGGGTCGGCGAGGCCCGTTGTTTCGATGATGACGCGGTCGAAATCCCGCATTCGTCCGTTGTCGCGTCGCCGCAGCAGATTCTCGAGGGAATCGATCAGATCGCCGCGGACCGTACAACACAGGCAGCCTGAGGCCATCATAATCATGTCGCCGTCGATCTTCTCAACGAAGAGATGATCCAGGCCGATCTGGCCGAATTCGTTAATCAGCACGACAGCTCCGGCCAGGGCGGGATCGCGCAGCAACTGGTTGAGCAAAGTGGTCTTGCCCGAGCCGAGAAATCCCGTGACGATTGCAACGGGAACTGGCGGCGGCGGCCGGCGCGCAACATTGGCGTCGCTCATTTTTCAACTGCCTTGTGTTGCTGCTTGCCGCCCGCTTTCGTTTTCTTGAGCGATTTTTCCTTCGCCTTGCCGGCCTTGCCATGGTCGTGGACAACAGGACGCTTCGCTTCGGCCTTCTGCTTGGCCGGTTGGCCCCGGGCCATCGAAAGCGCCGAGGGATCTGGCTTCAACGGAGCCGGGGTGACGACCTTTTGTGGCGCGGTATAGGCAATGGCGCCAATCGGCGTATTTACGGGCCGGGGGCCGGCCACCGGACCCTGGTAGCCAGGATTGGGACCAACGAAGAGTGGAATGGGATCATAGGCGGGGCGTGGCAACGCGGCTATGGCGGCCCCATTGCCCGGCGACGCCACTTGACCGTCCGGTGTATCGATCGGGGCGTTCAAGTCTTCGCTTTCAGCCTCAAGCTGCGCCTTCTTGCCGCGGCGGGCGCAAATTTCTGCGCGCATGTCTGGCGCAGCGCCGCCCACGTCCGGTAATTCGGCAGCCTGATCGCCCAATTGCGTCGTTGCAAAAGCCTGATCGAAAAGATTCGCCGCATGCGCGGTCCGCAAACGCGCCGAGGGGTCGCCCATCACCACGACGATGAGTTTTCGTCCGTCGCGGGTGGCGCTGGCGACAAGATTGAAACCCGCGGGACAGGTGAAGCCAGTCTTCATGCCATCGGCGCCGGGATAACGGCCAATCATGCCATTATGCGTCGGTACGACTTTGTCGCCCAGACGGAAGGCGCCGATATTGAAAAGGTCGGCATGTTCAGGAAAGGCCAGCAACAAGGCTCGCCCCAAAACCGCCATGTCGCGGGCGGAGCTGACGTGATTTGGATCGGGCAGGCCGTTGGGATTGACAAAATGCGATTCGTGCATTCCGAGCGACCGCGCCGACTTGTTCATCTCGTCGGCAAACGCCTCGACTGATCCGGACACGCCCTCGGCAATCGTGATTGCGACGTCATTGGCCGATTTGACCATCAGCATTTTCAGGGCGTTATCCAGCGTGACCTGGGTCCCCGGCGTAAACCCCATTTTGGATGGCTTCATGCGCGCCGCACGCGCCGTCACAACAAGGGGCGTATCCATCGCGAGTCGACCTCGGCGCACAGCATCTAGCGCCACATAAACGGTCATAAGTTTGGTGACCGACGCGGGATACCAGGTTTGGGTGGCGTTGCGCTGCGCGATTACCCGGCCGCTTGCTACGTCCACAACGATGAAGGGCGTAACAGTATGACGCTGTGGGACCTCGGGGGCCTTCTGGGAAATTTGCTTGGCAGCGACAGACTTGTGCCGCGCCAGGGCAGGACTTGCCGCGCCCAGCCCAGCGGCGGCAAGCGCAATGGCGGCGCAAGCGCCGCGGATTCGCCGGGAACGAAGCCGAACCGAAAAGATATTCATGATTTGCGCCAATCCAGCCGACCATCCGATCGAAGTCGGATTCGATTTGGGGACCCGTTTTGCAGGGTCGCCCCCGAAGCGAGACCTCATACCGCAAACGGAAAAACAACGGAAGCCTGTGTCATGCCTCGCCCGGCGCCTTGATTTCCATGGCCAGCGCGTGAACGCCGGCAGTGAATTCATCGGCCAGCAGCTGATTAACGGCGCGGTGTCGCTCGAGTCGACTCTTGCCGGCGAAACGGTCGGAAACGATCTGGACCCGGAAATGGGTTTCGCCGCCGTGGCCCGCGTCGCCGTCGTGACCAAGGTGACCGGCGTGCTTGTCAGATTCGTCGACAACCCGCAAGAATTGCGGCGCAAAGGCTGAGGAAAGTTTCGCCTCCATTGTTTCGCGCATGGTCCGTTTACCCGGCTGCGTCATATTGAGTCTCCATTCTACGCGGCGTTTGCCGAGCATGAAAAAGTCAAGCGATTTAATCGGCTTCGCGTTCTTGCTCCGACCCCCCGATGGACCATATTGTGCCGATATGAACCTGGATTCACCATTATTTGACCGGATCAGGACGCGCCGGGGCGAGGGGCCGGCGCCGGCCAGCCCTTCTGGTCCACCATGTCAGCATCCTGGATGCCAGGCGGCGGGGGAGTTTCGCGCGCCCATGGGTCGCCTTCGGGAAGGTCAATATTTTTGTTTCTGCCTCGATCATGTGCGGGAATATAATGCAACTTACAATTATTTTAATGGCATGAGCGACGAGGCGGTGATGCGCTATCAGAAGGATGCGCTGACCGGCCACCGTCCAACCTGGAAAATGGGCGCCAACAGCCAGGACGCGAGCGCCCCCGGAGTGCGAGACCCCTACAATATGGGAAGCGCAAATCGCGCCCGCCGCCCGGCGGCTCGATCCCCAAAACATGGCATTGCCGCGCGCAAAGCGCTGCATGTGCTGGGGCTCGACGATGACGCGGGATCGCCGGAAATCAAGGCGCGCTACAAGGATCTGGTCAAGCGCCTTCATCCCGACGCCAATTCCGGTGATCGCTCGAATGAGGACAGGCTGCGCGAAATCATCAACGCCTATAATGTCTTGAGGACTTTCCGCGCGGTCTGAGGACTCGGACTGCGAAAAAGCGCTCGCAATGTCCAATCCGCGGCTTGAGCCTCTTGTGAGGCTTCATTGCAAAAGGCTATCGTTGACAGCGAAAGTCGTCGCGGCTCCCGCGCCCTGCCGCAGCTAAAGATGAACATCCGCCATTGTCAGCCCCTTCGACGACCGGCCACGTCGCCGCAGAACCGGATAGACGACGCGGAGACGGAGGTGAGATGCAAGTTTCTTCTGCCAATGCGCCCTTGATCGGCTTGCCCGACAAGGTGGTTTCAGTGCGTGAGGTTTTTGCCATCGATACGGATATGCGAGTTCCCGCATTTTCGGCGACGGATGAGCATGTGCCGGATCTCGATCCCGTTTATCTCTTCGATCGCACGACGACTCTCGCAATCCTGGCCGGGTTCGCCTTCAATCGGCGCGTCATGATCACGGGTTATCACGGAACCGGGAAATCGACCCACGTAGAACAGATCGCCGCGCGGCTGAACTGGCCCTGCGTCCGCGTCAATCTCGATAGCCACGTTTCGCGCATCGACTTGGTCGGCAAGGACGCCATCGTCCTGCGCGAAGGCAAACAGATCACCGAATTTCGCGACGGCATCCTGCCTTGGGCGCTGCAAAACAACGTTGCACTCTGTTTCGACGAGTATGACGCGGGTCGCCCCGACGTGATGTTCGTGATCCAGCGCGTCCTGGAAGTTTCGGGTCGCCTGACGCTTCTCGACCAGAACCGCGTCATCAAGCCCCATCCGGCCTTCCGCCTTTTTGCAACCGCCAACACAATCGGACTTGGCGACACATCCGGCCTCTATCACGGCACGCAGCAGATCAACCAGGGGCAAATGGATCGCTGGTCGATCGTGACGACCCTGAACTATCTGCCGCATGACAAGGAGGTCGATATAGTCGTGGCCAAGGTGAAGTCCTTCCAGAAGAGCAAGGATGGCGTCGACACGATTGGCAAGATGGTTCGTGTCGCCGATCTGACCCGCAACGCTTTCATGAGCGGCGATCTTTCGACCGTGATGAGCCCGCGCACCGTGATCACCTGGGCTGAAAACGCCGAAATCTTTGGTGACGTCGGCTTCGCCTTTCGCCTGACTTTCCTTAACAAGTGCGATGAGCTTGAACGTCCTCTGGTCGCCGAGTTTTATCAGCGCTCCTTCGGCAAGGAACTTCCGGAAAGCGCCGTGAACGTGGCCTTGAGTTGATGCTTTCGCCCAGCAAATCTGTTTGCGACATGAGGACGGAGCGTTACGCGTGAGCCTGTCCAACCAGAAGCCGGCATCGGCGCGCGAGACGCCGCATGAACCTTTCAAGCGCGCCGTCGCCGGCTGCCTTCGCGCGATGGCGCGCGCGCCGGATCTTGAAATTTCCTTCGCGCCTGACAAGCCTGGCGTGATCGGAACCGCGGAGCAAGGCAAGGCTCGCCTGCCGGAGCCGCCGCGCCGCATGGACGCCCGCGACGCGGCGATTCTGCGTGGACAGGCTGATTCCATGGCTCTTCGGCTGGCCTGCCATGATGTTCGGACCCATTCCCGCCTTGCGCCGCAGGCGCCGACGGCGCGCGCCATTTTCGACGCTATGGAGCAGGCGCGCGTCGAAGCGATCGGCGCCCTCAGAATGGAGGGAGTGGGGCAGAATTTTTCGGCGGCGCTGGAAGATCGCTATGAACGCAACCATGCCGCGGACGTTAGGCAAAGATCGGATGCGCCGCTCGAAGACGCGCTGGCGCTCCTAGTCCGCGAGAAATTGACGGGCCGAGCGCCTCCAAAGGCGGCCGCGCGACTGGTGGAACTCTGGCGGGACAGTTTGGAAACTCGCGCCGGCAGCGATCTCGCGAGGCTTGCCGAAGCGATACAGGACCAAAGATCCTTCGCTAAACTCACACGGAAAATTCTGGTCGAACTCGATATGTCCGAGCAAGGCGACGCTGATCAGCAGGACGACGAAGAGGCTGACGGCGATGATGAGGCTGGGTCGGATCAACCGGAAGAAAAAGGCGGCGACGAAAAGAAGGAGTTCTGCTGATTCCCTTGAGAGTGAACGCTCAGAGGACGCCGACGAAGAAATTCAGGACGGCGAGATGGAGACCGAGGACGGCCCGCCCGGTCCCGCCCCGGATGAAATGGAAGACGGCGAGGGCGACGAGGCGGGTCGCTCGCTACGACCGCCCTCGTCGAAAGCCCTGGCGGCCGTCAATGATTATCGCGCCTTTGCGCCGCAATTCGATGAAATCATTCGCGCGGAGGATTTGTGCGAGCCGGAAGAGCTCGAACGGCTTCGCGCCTATCTCGACAAGCAGTTGCAGAACCTCTCTTCGGTTGTCGCGCGCTTGGCGAACCGTCTGCAGCGCCGATTGATGGCGCAGCAAAACCGCGCATGGGAGTTCGACCTGGAAGAGGGAATGCTCGATCCGGCGCGCCTTTCCCGGGTTATTGTCGATTCACAGGTTCCTTTGTCCTTCAAGCGCGAAAAGGACGCCAATTTTCGTGATACGGTGGTCACGCTGCTGATCGACAATTCCGGCTCGATGCGGGGACGGCCGATAACCGTGGCCGCAACTTGCGCCGATATTTTGGCGAGGACGCTTGAGCGTTGCGGCGTCAAGGTAGAGATTCTCGGCTTTACCACCCGCGCCTGGAAAGGCGGCCAATCCCGGGAGTCCTGGTTGCAGGCCGGCAAGCCGGCCAATCCCGGGCGCCTCAACGATCTTCGCCACATTATCTACAAATCAGCCGACGCGCCCTGGCGGCGGGCCCGCAAGAATCTTGGGCTGATGATGCGCGAAGGCCTTCTCAAGGAGAATATCGACGGGGAAGCTCTCGAATGGGCCTATCGCCGGTTGCTGGCGCGCTCCGAACAGCGCAAGATCCTGATGATGATTTCCGACGGGGCCCCGGTCGATGATTCCACACTGTCCGTCAATCCCGGTCATTTCCTCGAGCGCCATCTTCGTCAAAAGATCGAAGAGATAGAATCGCGGGATTACGTCGAGTTGATTGCGATCGGCATAGGTCATGACGTGACCCGCTATTACCGGCGCGCGGTCACGATCATCGACGCTGAGGAACTTGGAGGCGCCATGACCGAAAAGCTCGCCGAACTTTTCAGCGAGACCGACCCCTGAAACAGCAAGGGTTGAGATTGAGCTCTAGAGGCAACGCCGAAAAATATCAGAGCGCACCGGCCATTCTGACAGCGCCTCGGGGATTAAAACGGAGGCAACGCGCATAACTTGCAAGGCGGCGTTAAAAGCGCTAGCAAGCCACTCAATTCGGATTGATCGCACGGGTTCGTCCCATGCGCGGAGAGGATAATGACTTACGTCGTCGTCGAAAATTGCATCAAATGCAAATACATGGATTGCGTTGAAGTGTGCCCCGTCGATTGTTTCTACGAGGGCGAAAACATGCTTGTGATACATCCGGATGAGTGCATTGATTGTGGCGTCTGCGAACCTGAATGTCCGGCCGAGGCGATCAAGCCAGACACTGAGCCGGACCTTGAAAAGTGGCTCGCTTTGAATTCCGAATTTGCTTTGGTTTGGCCTAATGTCACGATCAAGCGGGACGCTTTGCCGGAAGCGAAGGAATTTGACGGTCGCGAGGGCAAGCTCGATCTCTTCAGCAAGAACCCTGGCCAAGGAGACTAACTGAGCCGCAGTTTTATGGCCAGGGATCGACACCAAAGTTAACCATGGGACTACGGCACATTCCGACGATTCAATAATCCTTTGATTCGCGCGTTAATTTGTGGTATCTAATTGCCCACTGTCAATCAACTTTGGCTTTTGCGTGATGTGCACACGGCTCCCGCTTCGGCGTGGAGCCTGTTTTTGCCTAACGGTCCTAAAGCTTGACGTTCATCGTCGCGTCAAGCCTCGGATGCGGAGCGAATATCCAGATCGGGTTGTCAGGTTGATCGGAAACCACAGCATGACGTCGTCTTGACGATTGTTAGGTTTCTCCGAGGGGTCGGCGTTGGCGTCGACGATCATAACAAGGGGCGATTAAATTCCCTCAAGGCGCAGGTCAGATTGAATTAAAATATGATCTGACTCGAAATCAGTGGGCGGCCTATCGGCTATCTCACTGGGTAATGGACCTCAAACCATTTGTGATTGGATCAAGGTGACGCAGAAAAAACCATCTCTGTCGGCAAACGCCGCATCGTCCGCCCCTCGTTCCTCCGATCCGAGCAAAGTTGCGGCGTCGCCCGTCAAGACGGCCAGCAAGGCTATTGGCGCGAAATCTGGATTTAAAACTAACGAGTTCATCGTTTACCCTGCGCACGGCGTTGGTCAGATCATGGCGATCGAGGAACAAGAGGTCGCCGGGTTCAAGCTTGAGCTTTACGTTATTTCCTTCGTGAAGGACAAGATGACGCTCAAGGTCCCGACCCCGAAAGTGGTGTCGGTGGGAATGCGCAAGCTCGCGGATGCCGACGTGGTTAAAAAGGCGCTCGACACTTTGACAGGTCGCGCCCGGGTGAAGCGGACAATGTGGTCGCGTCGCGCTCAAGAGTATGAAGCGAAGATCAATTCGGGCGATCTTGTCGCCATCGCCGAAGTCGTTCGTGACTTGTATCGGTCCGATGTCCAGCCCGAGCAATCCTATTCCGAGCGCCAGCTCTATGAGGCCGCGATTGATCGCATGGCGCGCGAAATCGCTGCCGTTCAGAAGTTAAGCGATCCTGAATCGCTTAAACTGATCGAATCGCAGTTGCAGAAAGGTCCCCGCCGCGCAGCCAAAGCTGAAGAGGCCGCGGCATCCGACGATGGCGATGTCGAGGAAGCTGCCTGAGCAAGCATCCTTAGTCACCCGATTGAAAAGGCGACCGATTTGGTCGCCTTTTTCTTTTGCCAATCGCGACAAGCCTCTGCAGGAAATCATAAGGTTAAGTCAAAGTTAACTCCCGCCGAATAGGCTTCATCAGCAGCCGTCGCGCAGCGAGGATGAAAAGGTTGGGATGCGCACGACAACATTTCCCTTGGGCGAAATCCTACCTGAAGCGGCGCGGATTTTTATTTTCCGCCGCAGTCAGGAAATATTGGGTCTTCTCGTCATAGGCCTGACGGCGTCGTTGGGCATCGCGCTGGCTACATGGTCTGTCAACGATCCCAGCCTCAACCATGCCACCGACGCGCCGATCCTTAACGCCTTCGGCTTCCGGGGCGCCATTGTCGCCGACGTCGTCATGCAATTGATCGGCGTGAGTTCAATCGCTCTACTCGCGCCTTTGGCCCTGCTCGGATGGCGGATTCTCACCCACCGCAATATCCGCCGCAAATCCCGCCATCTCGCCTATTGGCTCATCGGCGCCGGCAGCGCCGCGGCGGTCGCCTCCCTTTTGCCGGCGACGAATAGATGGCCACTGCCGACAGGCCTTGGCGGCGTCATCGGTGACGCCATAATCTCTGTGCCGAGACACTATTTTTCGCCATTCGGCATTATCCTTGCCGGTATTGTTTTTTTGGCCTTGTCGATTCTTTGCCTGACTGCTTCTGCCGGGTTTGGCTCTCCCTTCGACGAGGAGACAGAAGACTCTGACGGGCAGTTCCAAAATTTTGCCCCAGGCGGCCACGAGGATGACGAAAAACGAAAGCCCTCCCGGCGAGTTCACGCCTCCGGTTTCTTCTTGAATGGCGGCGGCTTCAGCAAATGGTCTCTGGCAAAGCTTGGCGGAAAACATAGCCGGAAAGACGATAGCGACAAGTTGGGCGCAAATGAGCTAAAGCCCGCGGCTTCGCAGGCCTCCGCAGCTGCACCAAGCTATCTGAATGCCAAGGAAGAAATTTTTGAACGCGGCCAGCAGAGCGCGATTGGCGAAGGCGCTCTTATCCAGGCCCCCAGGCGCAAGACCGGAGTTGCCGGTCTGGTCGGGGGTGAGCGGCTCGACAACGGCGGCAGGTTGGAGGGCCATTACGCCCTACCGTCAGTTTCCCTTTTAGGCGTTGGCAAAAAAGCTGTCGCCACCGTCGCGCATGAGTTGCTTGAACAGAACGCGCGCTTGCTCGAAAGCGTTCTTGATGATTTCAGCGTCAAGGGCGACATCATCAGCGTTCACCCCGGCCCTGTCGTGACGCTCTACGAATTCGAGCCGGCGCCGGGGATCAAGTCTTCGCGCGTCATTGGATTGGCGGATGACATCGCCCGCTCGATGTCCGCCGTCTCGGCCCGCGTCGCCGTGGTGCCCGGACGCAACGCCATCGGCATCGAACTGCCCAATCCGCGCCGCGAGACGGTTTTTTTACGCGAGTTGGTGGCCTCCCCCGATTTCACCGACAGCAAGCACAAGCTCGCGATAGCCCTGGGAAAAACCATCGGCGGCGAGCCTGTCATCGTCGATCTCGCGAAAATGCCGCATCTGCTCGTTGCGGGCACCACGGGATCGGGCAAGTCTGTCGCCATCAACACCATGATTCTTTCGCTGCTCTATCGGCTCAAGCCGCAGGACTGCCGGTTGATCATGGTCGATCCGAAAATGCTGGAACTGTCCGTCTATGACGGCATTCCCCATCTCCTCACCCCCGTCGTCACCGATCCCAAAAAGGCGGTCGTGGCGCTCAAATGGGCGGTGCGCGAGATGGAGGATCGCTACAAGAAAATGTCGAAGCTCGGCGTGCGCAATATCGACGGTTTCAACACCCGCGTCATGGAAGCCCGCGCCAAGGGGGAAATCATCACCCGAACCGTGCAAACCGGCTTCGATCGCGAGACCGGCGAGGCGATCTATGAGCAGGAGCGGATGGACCTCACGTCCCTGCCCTATATCGTCGTCATCGTCGACGAGATGGCTGACCTGATGATGGTCGCGGGCAAGGAGATCGAAGGCGCGATCCAGCGTCTAGCGCAAATGGCGCGCGCCGCGGGCATCCATCTGATCACGGCGACGCAACGGCCCTCCGTCGATGTCATCACCGGCACGATCAAGGCCAATTTCCCGACGCGCATTTCCTTCCAGGTGACCTCGAAGATCGACAGCCGCACCATTCTCGGCGAAATGGGCGCGGAACAGCTGCTCGGCCAGGGCGATATGCTCCACATGACTGGCGGCGGCCGGATTTCGCGTGTGCATGGGCCATTCGTCTCCGACGACGAGGTGGAAAGGGTCGTGGCGCATCTAAAGATGCAGGGCCAGCCCGAATATCTCGATGCGGTGACGGTCGAGGATTCTTCAGATGACGACGACGGCGACGCGGCGGCGACGACTGCGGAAGGCGATCAGTCAGGCGATCTCTACGACCGCGCGGTAGCGATCGTGCTGCGCGACAAAAAGTGCTCGACCTCCTATGTCCAGCGCCGCCTGTCGGTGGGCTACAACAAGGCGGCGTCTCTCGTCGAGCGCATGGAGAAAGAGGGCGTCGTCGGCCCTGCCAACCATG
Organism: uncultured Alphaproteobacteria bacterium; assembly: GCA_963713695.1. Lineage (GTDB taxonomy): Bacteria > Pseudomonadota > Alphaproteobacteria > Rhizobiales > Beijerinckiaceae > Rhodoblastus. Next base: position 418,548 of record CAVQMU010000005.1, on the reverse strand, counting down.
CGGGAAAACGACAGATACTTGTCGGCGGCGGCTTGGATCGCGGGGCTTTCGATCCCGATGACGCTTGAAATCCCAATGCCGCCACAACTTCTCGCTAGAGACCGTCGAAACGGGGGCGACACGTCCGACGGGCGTCAGATTTCCGCATCAAATTTTCCAAGGACCGGACATGAAACGCGGTATGGGTTTGTTCCTGAGCGCAGTGCTCGTCGTCGCCGGGAACGTTGTTTGCCTGGCCCAGAAGGCTGCGCCGACGGAAAAAAAGACGCCTGCGACGGCAGTTGATGCGCCAAAACCCGCTTCTGAGCCGCTCGATTCACAAGTGGCCATTCAGATGGCGGACGATTATTTCAACGCCGCACAAGTCATGACCGCAGATTTTGTTCAGGTTGGCGTCGATGGACGCCGATCCGAGGGGAAACTCTATGTCGCGAAACCGGGCCGGCTGCGGTTTGAATATGCCCAGCCGGCGACGATGGAAATTATCGCGGATGGAACGACAGTCGCTATACGCGATCGAAAGCTGCAGACCCAACAGCTTTATTTTATTAGCCAGACGCCATTGAAGTTCCTCCTCAAGGAAGAACTGAACCTGAAACGCGACGTCAAGGTCGTGGACGTAGCATCCGACCCGCGCTCAACCACAATTACGGTTGAGGATGGATCGACTTTCGGTGGCACGTCGCGGATCAAGCTCAATTTCGACAGCAAGACGTTTTCGTTAAAACAATGGGAAGTGACTGATCCTCAAGGCTACCAGACCTTGGTGACGCTTCACAATATCGACCTCCGATCGGTGCCGGATCGCAACCTGTTCCGAATTCCGAGCGACAGCATCTGGCCATCACAAAACTGATAGCCCCCTCGCCAGGGTATACAAGCCAAAAACGGTTCTTTCTACTTGCCGCACTCCCTTCACCATGCTCAAAGAGTTGCTTAGGCAATAGTCTCTCGGCTGGGGCGGCACAGTGAATTTAAAGATCACAACCTGGAACATTAATTCCGTCCGATTGCGTCTTCCCTTGGTCGCCGCGTTTCTTAACGAGCATAAACCAGATATTCTTTGTCTTCAGGAGACCAAATGTCGCGACGCTGAATTTCCGGCGTCGGATATTCGCAAGCTCGGCTATGAACATATCGCCATCCACGGCCAGAAGGGCTATCACGGCGTCGCCATCGTATCGCGACTACCTCTCGAGGACGTCGATCGCCGACCGTTTTGCGGCCTCGGGGACGCCCGCCACGTCGCCGCGTCCTTCAAGGTCGCCGACCGCCTCCTGCGGCTGCATAATTTTTATATTCCCGCCGGCGGGGACGAACCGGATCCGGCGATCAATCCCAAATTCGCTCACAAGCTTTCGTTTCTCGACGAATTCCATGAATGGACACGTAAAGAAGCGTTCGTCGCAAATGATACGATTCTGGTCGGGGATTTCAACGTCGCGCCCTACGAGCACGATGTCTGGAACCACAAGGCGCTTTTGAAGGTCGTCAGCCACACACCGATCGAAACAGAAAAGTTGAAGCTCATTCTCGACGACGGCGCTTGGATCGACGCCCTCCGCCAATTCACGCCTTTCAAGGAGAAACTCTATACTTGGTGGAGCTATCGGTCTTCGGATTGGGCGGCGGCGGACAAGGGTCGGCGATTGGATCATATCTGGACGTCGAGTTCGCTCGGTCCGACATTACAGAATATTGAAATCCTTAAGGAAGCTCGCGGTTGGGAGCGCCCATCGGATCATGTCCCTGTCAGCCTGCTTATGAAACTCTAGCAGCTAGTTATTCCAGCAAGGCTTGCCGCGTTTTTTCCAGTTCGACTGAATAGGATTCCAGTTCGCGTCCGAGTGCGCGCTTCAACCGCTGTGCGCTGGCAGGCGATTCTTCCAATGCCCGAAGAAAAAGGGCGCGTGGAATTTTCAGCAAACTCGAATTCTGGCGCGCAATCGCCGTCGCGGGATGACGCGTCGCCACAAGAAGCGCCAATTCGCCCAATAGCCCTCCCGGACCGACAATTTTTCCGGCGACTGACGCGCCTTGCGAGGAATCAAGCGCAATCGCCCCGGAAATCACGACGTATCCCCCATCGGACACATCGCCTTGCCGGAAAAGAACATCACCGGCGCGCAGGACACGCTTCTCGGCGGCGAAGGTGACCAGACGCAACGCCTCAGCCTCAAGTTTGGAGAGCATGGGTAGGCGCGAAAGTATCTTTATATCGCTTTCCAATGACATCCCTTCGACCATGACGGCGGCGACCGTTTAGATTTTGGCCGCTGGCTGGAATTTCAAAACGCGAGTTGATACCCGCCGGCTTCAGTCATCAAGAGTTGGGCGTTCGTCGGGTCGGTCTCGATCTTCTGGCGCAGGCGATAAATGTGCGTCTCAAGCGTATGCGTAGTGACATTGGCGTTATAGCCCCAGACTTCGCGCAACAGTTCGTCACGCGAAACAACAGCGCCCTTGGCCCGGTTCAGATATTGCAGTATCGCGGTTTCCTTTTCGGTCAGCCGCAATTTCTCGCCGCCGGCGCCCGTCAAAATTTTTGCGCCGGGATAGAAGAGATAAGAGCCGATCTGAAACGTTGCGTCCTCGCTCATTTCATATTGACGCAAATGAGCCCGGATGCGGGCGAGCAATACGGCAAATCGGAAAGGCTTGTTCACGTAGTCATTAGCGCCCGAATCGAGCCCCTGGACAATATCGGTCTCCGAATCATGTCCGGTCAGGAGTATGATGGGCTTCTGAAAACCCTCGCCGCGAAGTTTTTTGACCGCCTCACGACCGTCGCCATCGGGCAATCCGACGTCCATGATGATCAGATCGATAGGTTGGATCCGAAGCGTCGCCAATGCAGCAGAAACATCCGCCGCTTCGACCGTGATAAATTCATTGTGGACGGCCAATTGTTCGACCAGCGAGAGACGCAAAAGAGCATCGTCATCGACAACCAAGATCCGGCGGACTTGCTGCATGAAAAATCCTATAACCGCGGCAAGCGGCGATCTGAAGGGTGAACTGTATGAAAAAGATCGGCGCGCCTTTGGTACGGAAACAAATTACGCTTTCATCTAAATTTCGTCAAAACCCTGTTGTGTTGCAGCTTCGTGGACCACGTCTTTTCTCTCGCATCGCCGTCCGTGCGCTGCCACGCTTGGCGGATATTCCCCCCCGGGGGGTCTTGTGCATGGGATCGCATCGAATTCCCTGCGCCGTCGGACGCAGCGGAATTGCCGGCAAACGACGCGAAGGGGATGGTTTTACTCCCGTTGGAAGCTTTTTGATAATTAGCTGGATGCGATCGAAGTCCTGGAAACCTTTCAGGTCCGGTTGCCAGACCATTCGGCGGAATGACGGCTGGTGCGATGATCCAGCATCCTATCTTTACAATCGCCATGTGGTGCTTCCATTTCGCGCAAGCGCCGAAAGACTGGAAAGGGACGACGGCGTCTATGACCTGATTGGCATCCTAGATTTTAATTTTCGCCCTCGCATCATGGGGCGAGGCAGCGCCATATTTCTGCATCTCGCCCATGCTGACCTCAAGCCGACAGCGGGATGCATCGCCTTGAAGCGCAACGTTATGCAAAAAGCCCAGTTCCTTTGGAGTTCACGACTTCAGGTCGATGTCGGGGATTTTTCGCGGCCGCGCCGTTCTCCGAATATCGCAGAGCCGACGCGGACATGGGTAGCGCCGAGCTGAATGGCCAGCTCGAAATCTCCTGACATGCCCATGGACAATCGGTTCAAGCCAAATTGGCTGGCAAGCTGTCGGAGCAGGGCGAAATGCGGGGAGACGAGTTGATCGACCGGTGGGATGCACATCAGACCATCAATTTTCAAACCGCATTCGTGGCGACATAGAGCAAGCAATGCGCCGAGGTCCTCAGGCGCGACGCCGGCTTTTTGCTGCTCCGCTCCAGTGTTCACCTGAATGAAAAGTGCTGGCTTTCGTCCGGATTCACGCACGGCCTGCGCGATCGCCCAGGCGATCTTGGGCCGATCCACGGTTTCTATGACATCGAACAGGGCGACGGCGTCGGCGGCCTTGTTCGATTGCAATGGACCGATCAAGTGCAATCTTGTTCCGGTATATAAGGATTGGAGCGGTGGCCATTTTCCGGACGCCTCCTGAACGCGATTCTCGCCAAAAACTCGCTGCCCGGCGTCGAGCACCGGCAATATGGCGTCGGCGTCGAAGTTCTTTGAAACACAGACGAGTTCGACCTCGGCTTCCCTGCGGCCATTGTCCCGGCAGGCTAGCGCGATACGGGCACGAACCCGGGCGAGGGCTTCCACGCCATTTTCGGGCAAGTGTGTGTGCAAAGGATGTGTCCTCCAAAAAGCGGAGCGAAAAACGCGTGCGCCGGCCGCCCTCCGGTCTAAATTTCACTGCTCGCCGAATCAAGGGCAGGCGATCAGAGAGGCGCAGGCGGTTTTTCAGGCAAATCAATTGACCGTTGCGCCGAAATGTTGCTCATTGCGCAAAATTTCTGAAGCTGCGGAATGTGGAATCCCCATGCGATCTGAGCGCTATAACGCCCACGAAGCCGAACCGAAATGGCAAATGGTCTGGCACGACAGGGAAACATTCCGAACACGCAACGACAATTCCCGGCCCAAATATTATGTCCTTGAGATGTTTCCATATCCTTCGGGTCGTATCCACATGGGCCATGTGCGCAATTACGCCATGGGCGATGTGGTCGCCCGGGCGATGCGCGCAAGGGGACATAATGTCCTTCATCCCATGGGATGGGACGCCTTCGGCATGCCCGCCGAAAACGCCGCCCGGCTGAACGGCTCCCATCCGGCGACCTGGACCTACGCCAATATCGCAACCATGCGAAAGCAGTTGCAAAGCATGGGACTTTCGATCGACTGGTCGCGCGAAGTCGCAACCTGCGACCCGAGTTACTACAAGCATCAGCAAAAAATGTTCCTCGACATGCTGGAAAAGGGGCTCGTTTATCGTAAAAACGCCAAGGTCAACTGGGACCCCGTCGATCAGACGGTTCTTGCCAATGAGCAAGTGATCGACGGACGCGGCTGGCGTTCGAACGCCCCCGTCGAGCAGCGTGAACTCACGCAATGGTTCTTCAAGATCACGGAATTCGCGGAAGATCTGCTGGAATCGTTGGAAACGCTCGACCGCTGGCCCGAAAAGGTCCGGCTGATGCAAAAAAACTGGATCGGACGGTCGGAAGGCGCAGAGGTGCGCTTCGCGCTGGCGCAGCCAGCGCCGATGCCAGAGATTGAAGTTTATACGACTCGTCCCGACACGTTGTTTCGGCGCCAAGTTCATCGCCTTGTCGCCAGATCATCCACTCGCAACAGAACTCGCCAAGACCAATACTCAACTCGACGCCTTCATAGAAGAATGCCATCGGCTCGGCACGTCCGTCGCGGCCCTCGAGACGGCGGAAAAAAAGGGTTACGACACCGGTCTGAAGGTTGTTCACCCCTTTGATCCCATGTGGACCCTCCCTGTTTATGTCGCCAACTTCGTGCTCATGGACTATGGAACCGGCGCCATTTTCGGCTGCCCCGCGCACGATCAGCGCGACTTGGATTTCGCCCGCACCTATGGACTCGGCCACACAATCGTAGTCTGTCCGATAGGCGTCGATCCCACGCAGTTCGCGCTGGACGAAACCGCCTATGATGGCGGCGGGCTGATGATCAATTCGCGCTTTCTCGACGGCATGACGCCCGAATCTGCGCGCGACGAAGTGATCAGGCGCTTGGAAGCGGATTTCCTGGCCGGCTCGCCGCGAGGCCGGCGCCAGGTGAATTTCAAATTACGGGACTGGGGAATTTCACGGCAACGCTATTGGGGTTGCCCAATTCCAATCATTCATTGCGATAGCTGCGGGGTGGTGCCGGCGCCGTCGGACAGCCTGCCGATCACTTTGCCATCCGACGTTTCTTTCGATCTGCCCGGCAACCCGCTCGATCGGCATCCGAACTGGAAAAATGTCGTCTGTCCGCGATGTGGCAAGTCCGCGCGACGGGAAACCGATACGATGGACACTTTCGTCGATTCGTCCTGGTATTTTGCCCGGTTTACCGATCCGCACAACGAACAGGCTCCCACGACGCGCGCGGCAGTCGATCATTGGCTGCCCGTCGACCAATATATCGGCGGCATCGAGCACGCGATCCTGCATCTCCTCTATTCTCGCTTCTTCACGCGAGCAATGAAAGCGACGGGCCACATCGGCCTGCGCGAGCCCTTCGCCGGACTGTTCACCCAGGGAATGGTCGTCCACGAAACCTACAAGTCCGCCGACGGCGCCTGGCTTGCGCCGACCGAAATTCGTTTCGACCAAGATAGCGAGACAAGACGAGCTTTTTCATTATCCGATGGATCACCCGTCGAAGTCGGCGGCATCGAAAAAATGTCGAAATCCAAGCGCAACACCATCGACCCCGACGATATTATCGCGACTTACGGCGCCGACACCGCCAGGTGGTTCATGCTCTCGGACTTGCCGCCAGACCGCGACGTCATCTGGACGGAAGAGGGGGTGCAAGGCGCGGCAAAGTTTGTGCAGCGCCTGTGGCGGCTGATCGGCGAAATCGCGGATTTCAGCAAGGATGTGGGTGAGGTCGCAGATTACGGAGAGCAGGCGAAGCTTGTGAGGAAGTCCGCCCATGCCGCTTTGCTTAAGGTCGAGGACGATCTTGCACGCCTACGCTTCAATCGGTGCGTCGCGCATGTTTACGACCTCGCGAATCAATTGACGACTCAACTCGCGAATGTGGACAGCGAAGCTGCCAGCCCAGACGTCAGGAGCGCATTCGGCGAAGCCGGGCGTATCATGACCCATCTTTTCGCTCCAATGATGCCCCACTTGGGCGAAGAATGCTGGGCGACGCTCGGCAACGAAATTCCGATCGCAGAATTGTCCTGGCCGAAGGCCGATCGTTCTCTTGTTGTCGATAACATGGTAATGCTGCCCGTGCAGGTGAACGGGAAGAAGCGCGCGGATCTCTTGATCGCCAGGGACGCCACGCAGCGTGAAATCGAGGCGGCGGTGGTGGCTCTCGACGCCGTCCAGCGCGCTTTGGAAGGTCGGACGCCTAAAAAAATAATCATTGTGCCGCAAAGGATCGTCAATGTCGTCGTATAACGCGCATAAGTGGCTTCGACTGTCATCTGCGATCTGTCTGGCGGTCGTCCTGTCGGGCTGCAACATCCAACCGCTGTACGGCCCGACCGCCGGAGGTCATTCAGTCTCATCGGAAATGCAGGCGATCAAGGTCGAGCCGATCCCTGAGCGGCTCGGCCATTACGTCGAGAACGAACTTATTTTCGCGCTCAATGGCACAGGGTCCTCGCCAACGCCCAAATATCGTCTCGTCATCGCCTTGCATGAACGCATGTCGACGCCAGTCATGAATACCTTTACGGGCCAGGCTGAGGCTGGCGACGTGAATGTCGATGCCGAATACAAGCTTCTCCCCATCGCCGGCGGCGGCGAACCGATCGCTGCCGGCAATGTGACGCAATTCGTTGTCTATGATCGAACCAGCCAGCGGCTTTCCAATGTCCGCGCCGCGCGAGACGCCGAAATCCGCAATGCCAAAGTGCTAGCAGATCAGATTCGAACCCGAATCGCAGTCGCCTTGGCCGCACACGTCTGACGATGGGAGCCGTTTCGCATCAGGATGCGGATCGTTATCTGGCGCGACCCAATGTCGACCATTTTCTTTTTCTCGTCTTCGGGTCGGATCAGGGACTCGTTTTTGAACGCGGCCAAAAGCTGGTGCGCGCGGCGATCGGTGATGATCGACAATCCATGCAGCAAATCGATCTGGTGGGCGATCTCATTTCGGCAGATCCCCTGATCCTTGTCGACGAAGCCAATGCAATCGGCCTTTTTGGCGGAAACCGTCGCGCGATTCGAATACAGACCGGCACAAAAAGCATACTACCAGCCCTCGAACTGCTCGCCCTTGCGCCCCCCGCTGATTGCATCATCGTCTTGCAGGCCGGCGAATTGAAGCGTGACGCGCCATTGCGAAAATGGGTCGAGAAGCAATCCTTCGCCGCTTCGATCGAATGTCGCGCTGACGACACTAAAGATGTTCAACGCCTTATCGACGCGGAACTTCAGGCGGCGAATATCTCCATCGCGCCGGACGCCCGTGAGGCTCTCGGCGCCATGCTGGGAGAGGACCGGCTCTCAACGCGTTGCGAACTCAGCAAGCTCGCGCTTTTCGTGCACGGGCAGTCCAGGGTCACGATCGAGCACATCAACGAAATATTGCACGACGCGTCGGCGCTGAGCACCGACGCCGCCCTGTCTGCTGTATTTTCGGGTCGACCTGCCCTGGCAATGGAGCTGGTAAACCGCGCTTTGCATTCGGGTGTCGATATTCAAATGTTGTTGGCTGCGGCTTTGCGTTATGCCATTGCGCTGCACCGGGGCCGGGCGGAAATCGACAATGGCGCGTCCTTTGAAGACAACCTGCAAATGCTTTTGCGCCAATTCAGTGGTTATAGCCGGAAAGCGGAAATTGCTTCGCATCTGAAACAAATTTCATTAGTCAGACTCGATCAGATCGTCGCGGCGCTCAGCACTGCCGTCAAAACGACGAGGCAAGCCAACTTTCTTGGCGAAGAACGCGTGACGAGATTATTTTTGTCTTTGGCGACGTCTTTGCGACGTGCCTGATGATCGTCACCCTCACATTACCCTTGCAAGCGCTTGCAAAGCAGGTCGAGTTGCTCGAGTGATTTGTACTGAATTCGTACATCTCCGGCTTCCCCGCGGTGCGCAATCTGCACCGTCAAGCCAAGCAGGTCGGTGAGCAGCTTTTCCAAAGCCCGCGTATCCGCATCCTTCTCAACCTTGGCTTTTTCCGCGGGATGTTTTTCGATTTGCGCACCGGCTTGTGCAAGTTTTTCCACATCGCGTACAGTCAGGCCTTCATCGACGATTTGCCGCGCAATCTTTTCCGGGTTGGCGACCGACAGCAGCGCCCGCGCGTGGCCGGCCGAAATGCTGCCGTCGACCAGATATTTCTTGGCCTCCGTCGGCAATTTCAGCAAGCGCAGAGTATTTGCGACATGGCTTCGGCTCTTGCCAATGATTTTTGCGAGATCACTTTGATTATACGAAAATTCCTCCGTCAATCTTTCGTATCCCTGCGCCTCTTCCAAAGCATTGAGATCGGAACGTTGAACGTTTTCGATAATGGCGAATTCTAGGGACTGGCGATCATCGGCCTCGACAACCACGATCGGAACCTCATGCAGGCCAACGCGTTGCGCCGCCCGCCACCGGCGTTCGCCCGCGATAATTTCGTAAACATTGGCCACGCCCGGTAAATTTCGCACCAGGATCGGCTGGACAATGCCGCGCTCCCGGATGGAGTTCGGCCAGTTCCTGCAAACCGTTCTCGTCGAAGCTTTGCCGCGGATTGCGCGGGTTTGGGCGAAGGAATTCGATTGGCGCCTTTTGTTGCTGTTGATGCGCTTCACCGCCCTCCATCGACGATTCGCCAATCAGCGCAGCCAATCCTCGGCCCAACCGCGTTCTCGCCTCTTCCGCCATTTCAAGTCCTCAATTTTTCTGCGAACCGCCGAACGCCAAGAACTGGCTGGGAAATCGGCGGTATTACAAACACCAACTTAGACCGCGTCGGAAACGTTAGTCAGGCCGCTCGCAAATTCCGTTCGCGTTGAATGACCTCGGAAGCCAGCTTGAGATAGGCTTGCGATCCGATGCATTTGAGATCGTAAAGCAAGACGGGCTTACCATAGGAGGGCGCTTCGGAGACGCGAACGTTTCGCGGTATGACCGTGTCGTAAACCTTGTCGCCGAGGAATGCGCGCACGTCAGCGACAACCTGTCCCGCAAGATTGTTACGCGAGTCGAACATCGTCAGAACAACTCCGTGGATAGTTAGCCCGGGATTGAGACTCCGCTTTACCTGCTCGACTGTCGAGAGCAATTGCGACAAGCCCTCCAGGGCAAAGAACTCGCATTGCAGGGGAACCAGAACACTGTTGCTCGCGGCGAGGGCGTTTATGGTCAGGAGATTGAGCGAAGGCGGACAATCGACCAGCACATAGGTGATGCGCTCGCCGTTCGGCAAAACAGTTCCGCTCGGCCATGGCCCGCAGCGCGTTACGGAGCCGATAACTGCGGTCCTTCTGATTGGCGATGGCCAGCTCCACCCCCAGGAGATCGAGCGTCGAGGGCGCGACATAGAGCCGCGGCACCGCTGTGGGTTGAATTGCCGCGTCAAGGGTCCGCTCACCGGTCATGACCTCAAAAGTTGAAACCTTGCGCAGCTTCCGGTCAATCCCGAGCCCTGTTGATGCGTTGCCTTGCGGATCGAGATCAATGATCAGGACTGTCTCGCCGATCGCGGCCAAAGCGGTGCCGAGATTGATCGCGGTCGTCGTCTTGCCGACGCCGCCCTTCTGATTGGCAAGAACGATGACGCGCATCTGGTCATAATTTTCCATTTGGAGACCCTTAAGCGGATTTCTCTGGAGTATTATACGCCTTCGAACGACGACGATTTTAGCTTCGGGATCGGTCAGGCTATCAGAGAAAGTGAAGTCGAGGCTAACGTCAGCATGAGCGGCGGTCAATTCGTCTGCAACCCCTTTCCCCTTCAAAAACAGGCCAACCGCCCCTTTTTCGAGTACCGGACGCGCGTATTCAAGAGCCCGCCCAAGGATGCAAGCGCGCGAGCGGAAACGACATCAAAATGAACGTGCGAGCTGAGCTCGGGCAGGATCTGTTCGATTCGCTCCGCGTGAATGGTTACGGACGTAATGTGTTTCACGTGAAACTTCGCGCAGAAAAGCCGCCTTTCTTTTGTCGGCTTCGATCAAATGCACGGATGCCCGTTCGTCCATGAGCGGCGGCGATGGCGATCATCATTCCCGGAAATCCTGCCCCGGATCCCAAATCGACCCAATACCTCCATTCCCCGGCGATAGGCAACAGTTGCAAGGAATCTTGCGAAATGCCGCCCACAGATCCGGCACGGTAGAGGCGACCGACCAGATTGATTTTCTCTGCCATTTTCCAGCAAGTCGGAGTAGATCATGAGCTTTCGCCGAACATCCGAATTGATCTCCGGGAGATGCGCGAATCGTTGGCGATCATCTCGTCCGACCGTGGACAGCAAATTGCGACCGGCGCATTCTTTTTGACCCACGCCAGAATAAGCGTCAAAGCGGCCGGCGTCACGCCTTCCATCTGCCGGCCTGGCCCAGGTTCTCGGGCATTGCGAACTTCAATCTTGCTCGTACTTCGTTCGACAAGCCGGAAATCCGATCATAATCAAAATCCGATCCCAGACCGACGGCCTCATCACGTTTCAACGCCGAAACCGCCGACCTCTGGCGTTCCAAATAGACCTTGTACTTGGCGTCGATCTCAACTTGGTCGGCGATGTGACTTTCAAATTGTGCAACTCCGGCCAGATCGTCACGAGGTTCGCAATGTGGACATCCGGATAGGACAAAATCGTATAGGCTGAACGCCGTACCCCATCGCGATTGATTTGAATCCCATGTTTCTCCGCCTCGTCTGGCGTCAAATCCAATTCCGCAGCCGTTCCTTCAATGCTTGGAATTGCTGCCATATCCGGTCGGCGAAAAGTTTTTTTCTCTCCGACCGATGCAACCGATCGCCTCGCCCTTTGGCGTCAACCGGATGTCGGCATTGTCGCAGCGCAAGGATAGCCGAAATTCTGCGCGAGAGGTGAACATGCGATAAGGTTCAGAGACGCCATGGGTCACGAGGTCATCGATCATCACGCCGAAATAGGCTTCAGTGCGGTCGAAAGTGATTGCTTGTCGCCCGGTTGCGTGGGCGGCGGCGTTAAGCCGGCGACAAGGCCTTGCGCAGCCGCCTCTTCATATCCCGTCGTGCCGTTTATTTGTCCCGCAAGGAAAAGACCAGGGAGCTTCTTCATCTCCAATGTCGATCTCAATTCCCTCGGATCGACATAGTCATATTCCACGGCATAGCCTGGGCGAAGAATTTTAACAGCAGCGAGACCCGGGATGGTGCGCAGAAACGCGTCCTGGACATCAATCGGCAACGACGTCGAAATGCCGTTCGGATAAATCGTATCGTCATCTAATCCTTCCGGCTCAAGGAAGATCTGATGACTTTCCCGGTCGCCGAAGCGGACAACCTTATCCTCGATTGAAGGGCAATAACGCGGGCCGCGCCCGGATATCTGGCCGGAATAAATTGGCGCACGGTCAAGATTGCTCGAGTATGACCGCATGACCTTCAACCGTTGTGTGCGTGATAGCGCAGGAGACCTGCGGGTTTTCGACCCTTCGGGTGAAGGTCGAGAAAAATTCGGGATCGTCATCACCTGCCTGCTGCGGCAATGAATGCCAATCGATCGACTTTCGAGAAAGGCGTGGTGGCGTTCCCGTCTTCAGACGTCCGAGCCGAATCCCCCATGAGCGCAATTGCTCGCTTAAATGCAGCGCCGGCGCGTCGCCCATTCGTCCGGCGGACTCGGAGGCAGCGCCAACATGGATGACCCCGTTAAGGAACGTTCCGCTCGCCAGAACCACCGCCTTGGCTTCGAGCTTGGCGGAATCCGCCAAGTAGAGCAGGTGGATTTCATCCCCAAACACAAAGCCGGTAACACCTCCCTCGATAATCGACAGATTTGTTGTCGAACGTAAAACGCCCTGCATTGCTTGTCTGTATAGCTTGCGGTCAGCCTGAACACGCGGCCCGCGGACGGCTGGACCTTTGGACCGATTGAGCAACCGAAACTGAATCGCTGCGCGGTCGGCCACTCTTCCCATCAAACCGTCGAGCGCGTCGATTTCCCGAACGAGATGCCCTTTGCCCAGCCCGCCAATCGCCGGATTGCAAGACATCTCCCCTATCGTCGAAAATTTATGGGTAACCAGCGCCGTGCGCGCGCCGCAGCGTGCAGAGGCTGCGGCAGCCTCACATCCCGCATGGCCCCCGCCTATGACAATGACGTCAAACTGGCTATCCCGCGTTTCCATGCCGGTTCCCAATTATTTCCCTATGCAGAAGCGAGAAAAAAGCTGGTCAAGGACATCCTCGACTCCGACCTTCCCTATCAAGTTTTCAAGCGAAAAGCACGCCCGTCGCAATTCCTCGGCGAGAATCTCGATCGGCGCCTGTTCTCTAAGGATGGCATCAAGGGCGTCCTGCGCCTCCTGGATTGCGAATCGTTGCCGTTCATTGGCGGCCACGAGCGAGCCAGCGTTTGACATGCTTTCTTGTGCGCAGCCCTTGAGCATCGCAATCAAACAATCGACATTGTGGCCGGTGCTCGCGGAAACGGAGATTTCCGCGGCATAGAGCGCTATCGTCGCACCATGCGTTTCGCTCGATTTTGGATCGCCTCCTTCGATTGCGTCCACCTTGGTTCGAACCGACCAAATCGATCGCCCGTTAAATTCGACCGGCGGCGCGACCGGTGCTTCGGAGGCCGGCGAAAGCCATAGAATTAAATCGGCGTGCGCGCTTTTCTGAATGGCCCGACTGATTCCCTCCTGCTCGATCAGGTCCTCGCTTGGCCTTATTCCAGCGGTGTCGATCAAATTGACGGGATATCCGGCAAGATCCAGCCTCACCTCTATCAAGTCGCGCGTCGTCCCCGCGCGCTCTGAGACAATCGCAATGTCTCGCCTGGCGATAGCGTTGAGAAGTGTCGATTTTCCGGCATTCGGCGGTCCGGCGATGAGTACGGTCAACCCGTCGCGCAAGCGCTCGACGGTTGAATCTTTGGACTACGAGCGGCTCCATAGCAGCGGCGATTTCTCGGCAAATGATCAAGATACGGTCTCTACTGGCCCTCGGCGCATCTGCTTCGTCAGAGAAGTCGAGCTCGCTTTCGACCAGCACCAGCGCGTCGATCAGGCTCCGTCGCCACTTTTCGGCCCGTTCGCCCAAGTGGCCCTCGGTCTGGACTATGGCGAAACGTCGTTGCTGCTCGGTTTCTGCGTTGATCAAATCGCCAAGCGCTTCAATATCGATCAAATCAAGTTTTCCGTTTTCCAATGCGCGTCGAGCGAATTCCCCTGCTTTGGCTGGACGAAGGTCTTTCAACGCCCCCAACGATTGCAGAATTGCGGCGACGACGGCTCGCCCACCATGGATGTGCAGCTCGGCGCAATCCTCCCCCGTGAAACTGTTCGGGCCCGGAAACCACAGAATCAGGCCGAAATCCAGGACATCGGCGTTAATCGGATCAACAATTTTTCGAAGTGTCGCGCGACGCGGCGGCGGACACTGTCCGACAAGAGCCGCTAAAGCCCGTGAAGCAGCTGGACCTGATAGGCGAATAACCGCGATTCCAGCTCTTCCGGAACCAGAGGCCAGCGCAAAGATGGTTTGGCGCCCGTCCATTCGATCACCCATTTCCTCAAACGATAACGCGACGATGTTTCACGTGAAACATCGTCGCGCAAGGTCGTCATCGAACGCCAATTTAAATCGATCAGGTGTTCATGGAGTCGAAGAACGTCGAGTTACCTTTGGGCGTTTCGCGCAACTTGCCGAGCAGGAACTCAATCGCGTCGACGGTTCCCATCGGATTGAGAATGCGCCGAAGAACATACATTTTCTTTAGTATGTCCGAGGGAACAAGCAGTTCCTCCTTGCGGGTGCCGGAGCGAGTGATGTCGATTGCAGGGAACACGCGCTTATCCGCAACTTTGCGATCCAGAATAATTTCTGAATTGCCAGTGCCCTTGAACTCCTCAAAGATCACCTCGTCCATGCGCGATCCCGTTTCAATCAGCGCCGTAGCGATGATGGTCAACGACCCTCCCTCTTCAATATTGCGCGCCGCGCCAAAAAACCGCTTCGGTCGCTGCAAGGCGTTGGCGTCAACGCCGCCGGTCAAGACCTTCCCGGACGATGGCACCACCGTATTATAAGCCCGGCCCAAGCGGGTGATGGAATCAAGCAGGATGACGACATCCCGGCCGTGCTCGACCAAGCGTTTGGCCTTTTCGATCACCATCTCCGCAACCTGAACGTGGCGAACCGCTGGTTCGTCGAAGGTTGAAGAAACGACCTCGCCTTTTACCGACCGCTGCATGTCCGTGACTTCTTCCGGACGCTCGTCGATCAGCAAAACGATCAGATAGCACTCGGGGTGGTTCGTCGTGATCGATTGTGCCACATTTTGTAGAATCACCGTCTTGCCGGTGCGCGGCGGCGCGACGATCAAGGCGCGCTGACCCTTGCCGATCGGCGAAACAATGTCGATCACGCGAGCCGACAGATCCTTGCGCGTCGGATCTTCGATTTCAAGCTTCAACCGCTCGTTGGGATAAAGGGGCGTGAGGTTGTCGAAGTGAACCTTGTGCCGCACTTTTTCCGGGTCTTCAAAATTGATTGAGTTGACCTTCAAAAGCGCGAAATAGCGTTCGCCTTCCTTCGGACTCCTAATCAGACCTTCGACCGTGTCGCCAGTCCGAAGACCAAATCGCCTAATTTGCGAAGGCGACACGTAGATATCGTCGGGACCCGCCAAATAGTTGGCGTCGGGCGCGCGAAGAAATCCGAAACCATCCTGCAGGACTTCGACGACGCCTTCGCCGACGATTTCTATGTCTCGGAAGGCGAGTTGCTTGAGTATCGCAAACATCAATTCCTGCTTGCGCATGATTGATGCATTTTCCACCTCATGCTCTTCCGCGAAGGCGAGCAATTCAGTCGGAGACTTGGCTTTTAAATCCTGGAGCTTGATCTCGCGCATCCGGACTTCGGTTTCGGCTTTTTCGATATCTGACATGGGGCAACGCGCCCTTCTTACAATGCAGGGGAGGGTCAATCGGCGGCGTAAACACGCCCCTTGCCCGAAGTGCCGATCAAAGCGGCGAGTGGCAAGCGATTGAATTTTAGGAGAGGCATTCAGACTAGCGCTTTTCCTGGCAATCCACAAGCCAAGGCGTCCAGAAACCTGAAATTCTTGGTCGTCGTTCGGACCATAAACTCCGCCACGAGAAAATCGTTTCAAATCTTCGTAAGGCTTGGCTTCAAATTCAATGGAAGCCCTGCCGCCACGAAAATCACTCTGTCGCAGGCTTGAGCCATGGCCTGGTTCAAACGCCCCTGCGCATCACGAAACTCCCGGCCAATGCGGGTTTCCGGTACGAGGCCCAGTCCTAGTTCGTTGGTCACAAAGATAATTGGGCCAGCCACTGATTTGGCGCCAACCGCGAGCCTTGCCGTTTCCATGGAGATATTCTCCTGATCAAACGACAAGTTGGAGAGCCAAAGCGTGAGGCAATCGACAACGACGATCCGCTCGGGCCGCGCGAGCCTTTCGATCGCACCAACAAGATTTCTGGGCTCCTCGATCACCGTCCAGCCCGCCCCACGCTCGACGCGATGTAAAGCGATGCGATTCTGCATCTCGGCATCATCCGCTTTGGCGGTCACGACCATCCATTTCTCGAGGCCGCTTTTCACTGCTTCGCAAAGTGCAAAAGCAGTTTTTCCTGATCGAGCGCCGCCAAGAACAAGCTGCGTACCAAAAGTGTGAGGATTGCTTTTCACGTCCCGCTCCGAACCGCGGATACTTTTGCGAGATCATTCACTCAGGAGGCGCTTGAACAATTCAAGCTCTTCGTTCAACGCCGAATCCTTTCCGGCAAGTCCTTCAATCTTGCGAACGGCATGCAACACAGTCGTGTGATCCCGACCACCAAAACGTCTGCCGATTTCAGGCAGCGACCTCGGCGTCATCATCTTTGACAGATACATGGCGATCTGCCTTGGACGAACGACATTTGCCGTCCTGCGCGATGATAAAATATCGGCCCGGCTCACATTGAAATGCGTCGCGACAAGCTTTTGAATTTCTTCAATTTTTACGCGTTTAGGATCACGAGCGCGCACTAGGTCGCGTATAGCGGCCTCCGCCGCGTCGATTGTCAAAGCGGCGCCGGCCAAGGTCGTGTGCGCAAGCAAGCGATTGACCGCGCCATCAAGATCACGACCATTGGTCTGGATCGAACGCGCCACCATACCGACGACGGCCTTGGACACTTCAAAGCCTGGCTGGGAAATTCTAGCGGCGGCGATGCGCGCCTCAAGAATCTTGATCCGCAAGGCTTCATCCAGCGCGTTCATTTCGACGCATAAGCCGCCCGCAAACCGCGAACGAACTCGCTCATCGAGGCTTTCCAGATCGCCGGGCGTCCGGTCGCCGGCTATGACCACTTGCCGTCCGTTATCTATTAACGCATTGAAAGTGTGACAGAACTCATGCTGAATCGATTTACCTTGCAGGAACTGGATATCGTCTATGACAAGGACATCAATCGCACGCAACTTCTCCTTGAAGGCGATTGAGTTCTGCGCTTTCAGCGCATTGACAAAACCGTACATGAATTTTTCGGCCGTCAGGTAGAAGACGCGCCGCCCGGCCTCCCCCGCCGCGTGTGCAATTGCCTGAATCAAGTGTGTCTTGCCGAGACCAACGCTTGAATGGATATAAAGCGGATTGAACATGGAGGCTGAACCCGGCAGCGATCTGCTCACCTGCTGGGCAGCCGCGTGCGCCAACTGGTTGGACTGGCCCACAAGGAAGTTTCCGAATGTCATCCGACGATCTAAAGCCGAGCCTTCGAACCCATCGATTGTATACTTCCCGCAGGAACTGGCGGGCGTTCCCACTATTCCCGCCTCCACGCATTCAGCCGCCTGCGTAACCGCCTCGGAGCGATCGCCGGCGCGAGGCAGTACCCGCCCTGCCGCGCGAACATCGAGAACGATATCCTTTGCATCCGGGATCTCAGCGAGGATCGCCGCCTTGAGTTTCTCGGAATAATGAGCGTTTATCCAGGCCTTCAGGAACTTGGTTGGGACCGACAGGAAAGCATGGCCATTGTCGATCCGATCAAGTTCAAGGCGTGTAAACCACGAAGAGTAGACAGCGTCCCCAACCTCAGCGCGAAGCCGTTTGCAAAGCCGCGCCCAAACTTCCGGCTCGGTCATGCCTTCGCCCCCGATTACGATCTTGTCCGCCAGCGTCTTCGACATATCAGCTCTTCTTGCTTCAAAGACCCGCGCGCCTGAAACGGCTCTGAATCGGGTCGTAATATGGGAGGGAAAGAGAGCGACGACCGCCTCAGTCATATGGCCGAGGAGGGGCATCTCATTAGCGAGGGAACATCCCAGTGGCGCCCGAGCCCCAAAAGGGCCGTGTCACTTCACTGCCGCACAAAGCCCGAACCCGCCTGCGCCTTTTTACAAAGGCACAAGCTTCTCCCTGACGGCACATCAATTTCATAACGTCCCCCTCGACGATAAACACTTTTTGTTCTTTTATGCGTATTTAATGGCAGACACGCCAATACATTTACGCCACCGTTCTACCGCGGACCAGTATTTTCCTTACGGCACTTTCCTGAAGTCGCGTCCTGACGAGCTTTTGTTCTTTCATTCTTATTATATATTTTAATTCTTTTGCTCAAGACAGACTCTAGACGTTCGTAACTACTGTTGTTGCCCGCGGTGACAATCGAGAACATATACGCGGCCAACGACCCGCGCAATGAAAATAGCAGCGCATGCATCCCTACGGAGGCCCATCATCGGCTCCTATCGCGACAGGTTGCAGTTCTATGACCTGAGAACGGCGGGAGTCAGAGCAAGGGTGAAAATTGCAACCGACAATGACCGATCTTAATTCTTTTTTTATGCCGACGATTCGGGTCGCGATTGACCGCCTGTCAAGATGCCTGACTCACAACCGCAAGACCTCCTTTGCAATCAACATATTGAATTTACGATTGATTTTTTGACCACCCCCTAGCTTGTCATAAAATTTTCTTGCTGCGTTGCATTCTTGGAATTCTCTTCCTATCCGCAAGCCGGCAGTTTCAGCGATTGCCTTTAAGCCTCAAACAACTCCGTATCCCGACCACAGCGCTTTGCCGCCAAGCGTTTCAACAAATCGCAAATGGTCGGCAAGATCATCGTTTGTCAGGCGCGCTTCCAGCTGTTCGATTCGGAATGTCGGCGCCTTCGCACATGTCACCTTCTGGATTTCCTTTTGAATCGAAAACGTCAAGGAGGTCTGACGGCCGCCCTTCAACTCCATATATACTTCAGCGAGAATTTCGGAATCAATCAACGCCCCGTGCTTTATCCGGCGGCTTCGGTCGATTCCATAACGCACGCACAGCGCATCGAGCGAATTCGATGCTCCGGGGTGCCTCCGCCTGGCCATAGCCAGAGTGTCGATAACGCGGCTACCGTCGAGCGCAGCAAGCCCGACCCGCGTCAGTTCGGCATTTATGAATTTAAGATCAAACTCCGCATTGTGGGCAACAATCGGATCATCCCCGATGAAACGCAACAACCCCTCAACAATTTCCCCAAACCTCGGCTTATCAGACAAAAAATCAAATGATATTCCATGCACCTTGAATGCAGAATCAGGCATATCTCGTTCTGGATTAATGTATACATGAAAATTATTATTTGTAACTGAGCCGTTTAGCAGTTCAACGGCAGCTATCTCAACAACCCTGTCCCCATCCAATGGGTTAAGACCCGTCGTTTCTGTGTCCAGAATGATTTCCCTCATCACAATCTCCAAGTTGTCCGTCAATTTGTCCGGTAGCAATATTCGCAGCCGGCAAGCGCCGCGATGATCACCTTGATCTGCCGTCTGGCAGCGTCGAACCCCTCGGACGTTTGGATGATGAAATGAGCGCGCAACCTCTTTTCCACATCCGTCATTTGCCGTTTGAGCACGGCTGAAAATTTCGCCTCGGTCATGCCTTGTCGTGCAAGCACCCGCTGGCGTTGTGCCGCTGCGTCCGCTGTGACCACGGCAATCGCATCCAGACCGACCTCCGCCCGCGTCTCAAAAAGCAACGGAACATCCAGCACGGCGAGCCTGGCTCCAGCTGAGCGAACCGCCGCCAGAAAAGCCATCCGTCGTTCGACGACCAAGGGGTGCACAATGGCTTCAAGCTGCGCCATCGCCGCCGGAACATCCAGCACCCTGTCTGCGAGCAGGCCGCGATCAATCTTTCCTTCACGAAGCACGCCTGGAAATGCGCCTTCGACGGCGTCAACAGCCTCACTGCTGTAAAGGTCATGGACACACAGATCAGCATCGAAGATCGGCACGCCGAATGCGCGAAACATTGCTGCGGCTGTCGTCTTGCCCATGCCAATCGAGCCGGTCAGTCCCAGCACGATCATGCCACGCCTCTTTCGCAAGTTCGCGTCGCCGGGGCATGGACGTTATCGCCGACATCCACGAAATGCCGCACGACCGAGAGATCGATCCGAAAGGCTGACCTTCCCGGCGAGATCATGTTGGCGATCATTTGCCTCCACAGGAATAACCTGCCGCTTATGCTTCCACACATGACCTGCAACGACCCTTCCAGCTCGATCCGATTCGCGCCGGTCAAGCCTGTGCAATGAATTTCATGGCGTGCGCGCGATAGAGATCGAGAATGCCGGCCGCCGTCTCTTCGATCGAGCGCCTGGACACATCAATCACTGGCCAGCCTCTCTCGGCGAACAATCTCCGCGACCGGCTTATTTCGTCGGCGACCGATTCCCGATCAACATAAGGAGAGTCCTGCGTCGCTTTGAGCGCAAGCAACCGATTCTGCCTGATCTGCACAATTCGGTCCGGCGACGCGAAAAGCCCGACAATCAGCGGCTTTTTCAGTTTTTCAATCGCAATGGGAAGGGCAACTCCGGGAACTAGTGGGATATTCACAGTTTTGATACCCCTGTTGGCGAGGTAGATGCTCGTGGGCGTCTTGGACGTCCGACTGACCCCCAGAAGCACGACGTCCGCCGTTTCCAGATCGTCTGGCAGCTGGCCATCGTCATGCATCATTGTGTAATTGAGCGCGTCGATGCGTTTGAAATAGTCCGAGTTCAACATGTGCTGGGCGCCCGGACGAGGCGCAGAAGCCGGGCCTAGGTAAGATTGGAACAGGCCGAGGATCGGAGCCAGCACCGAAAGCGCAGGTGAACCTGTCTCGTTGCACGCTTGCTCCAGTCGGTCGGCGAGTTCGGGATCGACAAGCGTGAAAAGCACGATGCCTGGCGAAGCCTGGATCTCCGCGATGACCCGTTCCAGCTGGTCTCTGTTTCGAATCAACGGATAGACATGCTCGATCGAAGCGACGCCCTGATATTGGGCCGCTGCAGCGCGACTGACGGCGATCAGCGTCTCGCCGGTGGAATCCGACACAAGGTGAAGGTGAAAATAATTCCGGTTCAAGGCAGGACCGTGCTCCCAAAAAGTTTCTTCCGGCGCCTTTGAATGCTCGCCGCGGATCTTTTCCACAGGCCCTGTGGATTGCAGGGCGGATTACGAACAAGACCGCCGCCCCACGCCAATGTGGCTTTTTTTCTGAATTTTCTCAACAGGCGCAAGCCTGTCGACAAAATTCCGAGACATGCCGGAAAAATGTGGGAATTACGGGGAAAAGTCGTAAGGCGACGCCGACCATCCCACCCCTTTCCCGTGTAAATCGTTAACAAATCGTTAACAAACGCGCTTTGGTCAGAGGTCAAAAAAAACCCATAAAATGGTTGCGACCCTGGGGATGCGTTGTGCAAGTCTTGGAATAAGGCTATTGCGGGGGCCAATAAGAAAAATAAAAAGTCTAAATTCATATAATTAATAGGATCAGCCGGTGTCCTCCTCACTGTCCGCCGACAAGCCCTTCTTGAAAACCCTTGATGGCGATATCGCCGAGAAGCCGCCCATCTGGTTAATGCGCCAAGCGGGACGCTACCTTCCGGAATATCGCGCGATCCGCGCCAAGGCCGACAGCTTTCTCGATTTTTGCTACACGCCGGCTTCCGCAGCGGAAGCCACCCTTCAACCTATCCGGCGTTTCGGTTTCGACGCCGCCATACTGTTCAGCGATATATTGGTCGTGCCCGACGCCATGGGACAGAAAGTCTCATTTGAGACCGGCGAAGGTCCACGCCTCGAAGCCCTCATAACCCCCGACGACATCGCCCGGCTGTCCGAACTGTCCTTCAACAGGTTAGGACCGGTGCTGGAGACAATCGATCGGGTCAAGTCGGCTCTGCCAGCTGATACCGCCTTTATCGGCTTCTGCGGAGCCCCCTGGACAGTCGCAAGCTACATGATCGCCGGTCGCGGCACCCCTGATCAGGCTCCAGCTCGACTCTTCGCTTACAGGCAGCCAGACGCATTCCAGACTTTGATCGACAAACTTGTCGTGGCCTCCATCGCCTATCTGGCGAGACAGATCGAAGCCGGCGTCGAAGCCGTCCAGATTTTCGACTCCTGGTCGGGAGTGCTTCCCGCCATCGAATTCGACCGGTGGTGTCGTCAGCCGGTCGTCAAAATAATCGCCGGCGTGCGTGCAATGCATCCGCAGGCGCGGGTCATTGTGTTTCCGCGGGGAGCCGCGTCCCATATTCCAAGTTTCGCGCGAGAGACCGGCGCAAACGCCGTAGGCCTTGACACTGCGGTCGATGCAACCTGGGCGGCGCGAGCCGTTCCGAAAAATGTCGTTTTGCAGGGCCATCTCGATCCATTGGCGCTCATAGCGGGAGGCGAAGCACAAAGTTCGGCCGTGCGGGCTATCTTAGAAGCCTATCGTGATCGTCCTCATATTTTCAACCTGGGGCATGGAATTCTGCCGCATACCCCCATCGAGCATGTCGAGGCCCTGCTACGACAGGTCCGCTCGACCAAGGCTTGAAAATGTACCTCTGGATCAAGACCCTTCATATCGTCGCGGTGATCTCGTGGATGGCGGGACTCCTCTATCTACCTCGGCTTTTTGTCTATCATTGCGTGGCGGAGAAGGGTTCCCTGCAATCTGAGACCTTCAAGGTCATGGAATGGAGATTGCTTCGGGCGATCATGACGCCCGCCATGGTCGTAGTGTGGGCCAGTGGTCTATTGTTGGCGGCCGAGGCAGGTTTCTTTCAAGCGCCATGGCTCCACGTCAAATTGTCGCTGGTCTTGGCCTTGACCGGAATCCATGTCCATTTCTGGAGATTGCAGACAGCTTTTTCGCGGGACTTGAACCTTCACCCGCAACGTTATTATCGTATCTGGAACGAAGTCCCAACGGTTCTGATGCTTTTCATCGTCGGGATCGTCGTCCTTAAACCGAGTTTTTGAATGTGATCAGCGGGGCGCGCGCTTCGCGAGGATTCTCTGCAGGGTCCGCCGGTGCATGTTGAGGCGGCGCGCGGTTTCCGAGACGTTTCTTTGACAAAGCTCATAGATGCGCTGGATATGCTCCCAGCGCACGCGTTCCGCTGACATTGGTTTTTCAGGAGCGTCGCCTGTCGCCACCGCGCTGGAGTTCAAGAGGGCATGAAAGATTTCGTCCGCGTCGGCGGGCTTGGCGAGATAATCAAAAGCGCCGAGTTTGACGGCAATGACGGCCGAGGAAATATTGCCGTAGCCAGTGAGGATAATTCCGCGCGCTTCGGGCCGGCGCACCTTGAGTTCGCTGATCACATCGAGACCATTGCCGTCGCCCAGCCGCATGTCGATGATAGCGAAGGCGGGAGCGGCGCTCAGAATTGCTGCGAGTCCCTCAACCACTGTTTCGGCGATGGTGACGACAAATCCGCGAGCCGCCATTGCCCTGGACAATCGATTCAGGAACGGTTTGTCGTCATCGACAATCAGCAAGGTTTTGTCCCGCGCGAATAAGAGCGCGGCTTCGTTCAATTCGCCGTCGCCTGGCAAACCTGACAATCCATCCATGGCTATCCCCGATCGGGCCCCGTCGGATACCTCACTATCATATCGAGTTTCGATTTTTCATTCGATTTTCCGAATTTCCGCTGCGGAGGCCTGATCGAAGATGAATTAATCGCCTTCTTTCTCCTCCTCAGGTTTCCGATTTCTCGAAGTGGCGACGATTCCATCTCAGACGAACACGGGCGCCGCCCGTATTGCGATTGGAAAAAACGATCTCTGCCCCCGTCCGCTCGAGCAACGTCTTGGCTATGAACAAACCTAGTCCAAGGCCTGAGCCCTCTTCGCTCTTCACGCGGCGGCCAACTCGGCTCGTGACGTAAGGATCTCCAATCCGATCGACGAGTTCCAGCGGGAAGCCAGGTCCATCGTCAAGAATAAGCACTTCCACCGTCGATTCGGTCCATCGCGCTTGAACCCTCGCCAGCGTTTCGGCGAAATCGACGGCGTTTTCGATAAAATTGCCAAGCCCATAGACAATAGCCGGACTGTCCGCCGCGAGCGGTTCAGGCCCCTCGCCGCTTGAGTCGATCAGAACGTTGACTGAGCCACCATGCCTATGTGGCGCCACGACGCGCTCGATCAATATGCCGAGTTTCGTCTGGCTGAAAGGCTCATGGTTTTGGCTGGCAAGTGACGTCAGGCGTCCGAGGATCGAGCGGCAGCGCAGCGCTTCCTGGTTGAGAAGGGCAATATCTTCGGCGATCTCTGGCGATAGGGACGATTTGCTTAACTCCCGCGCCACAAGTGCGATTGTCGCCAAGGGCGTTCCGAGTTCATGAGCGGCTGCGGCAGCGAGACCATCGAGTTGAGAAAGATGGTTTTCACGCGCCAGTACGAGATCTGCTGCCGTTAGCGCCTGGCTCAGGGTTCGCGCCTCCCCGGCGACGCGGGCGGCATAGGCGCAAATGAAGGCGCAGGCGACTATCAAGGCGCTCCAAATCCCCAGGCGATAGGTCGAAGGGAGGTTGATGGCCTGTCCCTCATACCAAGGCAAGGGCCTGTGCTCGACGCCCAAAAAACTTGCGGCAAGAGCGATCAACAGGGCGATCAGCGCGATCTGCCGCGCCGGAAGCGACACCGCCGCAATCGTTACCGGAGCCAGAAAAAGGATGGAAAAAGGATTTTCGAGGCCGCCGCAAAGATAGAGAAGGACCGCGAGTTGCAACACATCGAACGTCAACAAGGCCGTCGCCTGCCCGTCGCCAAGACGCAAGCTTTTCGGGGCCAGAAATCGAAGGACGAGATTCAGCAGCGCGGAGACGCCGATAACCCCAAGGCAAAGCGTGAGCGGCAAAGGGAATTTAAGGACCAGTGCCAACGCCAGCACAGTCAGCAATTGGCCTGAGATCGCCAGCCAGCGAAGACGCGATAGCGTGTCGAGCCGCAATCGGCGCGCGTTCTGAGCGAAAAGCACGGGGTTGGACGCAGCTTCCATCGGCTTTCCTACAGGCCAAGGTTCGCCGCCTTATACAAAAAAGCGGGGCCGAAGCCCCGCAAATTATTCAGACCATGATGGGTCCGGAGATCAAACCGCTTCTTTGGCGCGTTCGGCGCGCTTGCGATCATTGGAGTTGAGATACGTCTTGCGCAGGCGAATTGACTTGGGCGTGACTTCGACCAGTTCGTCGTTCTCGATATAGGCGAGCGATTTTTCCAGCGTCATGCGGATCGGCGGCGTCAGCCTGACCGCTTCGTCCGTGCCAGAGGCGCGGACGTTGGTCAGCTTCTTACCCCTGAGCACATTCACTTCGAGGTCGTTTTCGCGGGTGTGCTGACCAATGATCATGCCGGCATAAACCTTGATTCCGGGCTCGATCATCATTGGGCCGCGATCTTCGAGCTTCCACATGGCGTATGAGACCGCTTCGCCAGCATCGTTGGAAATCAGCACGCCATTGCGCCGGCCCTGGATGTCACCCTTGTAGGGCGAGTAGGCGTGGAACAGACGGTTCATGATCGCGGTGCCCTTGGTGTCGGTCATCAGTTCGCCCTGATAGCCAATCAGACCGCGCGTAGGCGCATGGAACACCAAACGCAGGCGATTGCCGCCCGACGGCCGCATTTCAATCATGTCGGCCTTGCGTTCCGACATTTTCTGCACGACTACGCCGGAAAATTCCTCATCGACGTCGA
The DNA here is from genome assembly GCA_963713695.1 of uncultured Alphaproteobacteria bacterium. Taxonomy (GTDB): domain Bacteria; phylum Pseudomonadota; class Alphaproteobacteria; order Rhizobiales; family Beijerinckiaceae; genus Rhodoblastus. The sequence goes on along the minus strand of CAVQMU010000005.1, from coordinate 392,658 downwards.
TCACCACTTCCTCGATCGGCTCCAGGCGGCTGCCGTCCTCGTCCTTCTGGAACACCACGCGCGGGCGGGAAATGCCCAATTCGAAACCCTCGCGACGCATGTTCTCGATCAGAATTGCGAGCTGCAATTCTCCGCGCCCTGAGACCACGAAAGCGTCCGATCCGGGGGTGTCGTCGACGCGCAGCGCGACGTTGCCTTCAGCTTCCTTCGTCAGGCGATCACGAATGACGCGACTGGTCACCTTGTCGCCTTCGGTGCCGGCCAGCGGCGAATCATTGACCATGAAGGTCATCGACAGCGTCGGCGGATCAATCGGCTGCGCCTGCAGCGGCTCGGTGACCTCAGGCGCGGCCAGCGTGTCGGCGACGTTGAACTTGGGCAAGCCAGCGATGGCGACGATGTCGCCTGCTTCCGCCTCGTCGACCGGCTGGCGCTCGATGCCGCGGAAGGCAAGGATTTTCGAAACGCGTCCCGTCTCGACGACATTGCCCTCGCGATCCAGCACCTTGACCGATTGATTGACCTTCACTGAGCCGGCGAAAATGCGGCCCGTGACGATGCGGCCGAGGTAGGGGTTGGCCTCGATCAGCGTGCCGAGCATGCGCAGCGCGCCGTCCTCGACCGGCGGCGCGGGCACATGCCGGACGACCATGTCGAACAGCGGACCCATGCCGTCCTGCGGACCTTCGGGGCTCTCGGCCATCCAGCCATTCTTGCCGGAGCCGTAGAGGATTGGGAAGTCGAGCTGCTCATCGGTGGCGTCGAGCGCGGCAAACAGATCGAACACTTCGTTGACGACTTCCGTCACGCGGGCGTCGGCCTTGTCGACCTTGTTGATGGCGACAATCGGCTTGAGACCGATTTTCAGCGCCTTGCCGACGACGAATTTCGTCTGCGGCATCGGGCCTTCAGCGGCGTCGACCAGCACGATGGCGCCGTCGACCATTGACAGGATGCGCTCAACTTCGCCGCCGAAATCGGCGTGGCCGGGCGTATCGACGATATTGATGCGCATACCATTATAGACGACCGAGGTCGCCTTGGCGAGAATGGTGATGCCACGCTCTTTTTCGATGTCGTTGGAATCCATCACGCGCTCAGCGACGCGCTGGTTTTCTCGGAAAGCGCCGGACTGGCGCAGCAATTGGTCGACAAGCGTCGTCTTGCCATGGTCGACGTGGGCGATGATGGCGATATTGCGAAGGTTCATGGGGGCCTTGGCCTTTGAGCCTGTCCGCGGAAAGCCTCGGACTTTCCGGTGAAGGACAGGCGTTGAAACGGAAGTCAAAGCTTTCCATTCCGTGTCAGACGGAGATGAAAGGGCTCCAACGGGAAGAGCGTCGCGCCAGATGCCGCCGCCCGGACAGGTCATTTGCGTCAAATATGACGGGCTTATGACCTTGCCATGATCGCGAAATGCGCGGCGAAACAGGAACTGCGGCTTGCTCTATACGAAAAGCAACGTCTTGAAAACCCGCGTCGGAGCAAAGCTTGCTAAGGCGAGGGCGTCAGGCGCTGGTGTGAGGCGCGGAAATCCCGTCTGCGACACGCTCCATTATTTCAGAGCGCCGGTCCGCGATGGCAAGCCGCGCCTGCTGGACTGCCAGGGTCAGGGCGGCGAGTTGGTGCCCGTCCAGCTTTGGCATGTGGGCCGCAGCGAGAGATTGGGTCAGAATATCGTCGATTTCCAACTCCAGCTTGGCTAGCGTCGGCAGATCGCTCGCTTCACGCCCGGATTTCAAGATTGTCAGGGCCTGCTCCATTAGCAGATCGAAGCGCGCATAACCCTGGACCGTGACGCGGCTCGCGAGGGTAGCCACCCCAGAAACCAAGACGCTGCCGATCATTGCGCCGATATAGATCAGGTCGCTGTATTTATCAAAAAAAGTTTCTTCTTCTCCGTCGAGAAAGGCGGCAGCGCCTGGATGAGTCGGCAAGAACCTGGCCCTTGTCGGTTTCTGGCGCTTCGATGTGGTTCGCCAGCGGCGTGCTGATCGCTGCGGCGGAACGGTTCGCAAGAATAAAACGGGCGACGTCGCCGACGGTCGAATTCGACAGGTCGTCCCGCGCAACCAGACGAACGGTTGCGCCAACGGTCTCGACATTTTCCGCGGGGCGCGATGGGGTTCCGCCGAAAGCGCCGCGCAAAATCTCCGTCGCTTCGAACCCTGGATTTTTCTTGGCTATGGCGTTGGATTCCAGAATGGGAACGAAAACGGGCTCTGCATCGGAGGTCGCGCCTCGCGACAAGACCTGGACAATTTCGGCCAATTGGGGCGAAGTCGAACCTGCCGCAGGCGAGAACCGCGTCCACCTCTCCCGATTGGAACAATTTTCCTAGCTCGGACAGGTCGGTGGGTCGCCTGATCAGGGCGTCGGGCGGCAAAGAATATTGCGCTTCGATCGTGTCGAGCATGGTCTGATTGGCGTCGCCCGACATTTCCGTAGAAATAATGGCTATTCGCTTTCCCTTGAGGTCGGCGACATTGGCGTAAGCAGCGCCGGGTGGAGCCCCGATCACGACATACTGATGCGCCAGGATCAAGACCGTGCTTGCGTCAGTCGGCATGGCTATGTCCGATCTCACCACGGCGAGGTCCACCGAATGATCTTCCATGGCCTTGGCGGCGGATCGGGCGTCTGCGGTGAGGACGCAGCCGCATGCGAACATTCGCGCGGGTCTGGACAAATTGCTGGTTGAGCGCAACCAGCAGTTTCTGGGAATCGCTGCCGCGCGGAACGGCCACGCGAAGATAGGTAGGACGTTCGTAGGCGTAAAAGCCCACAATGGCGAGCGCGACCAAGCCGGTTGCCAGCGCAATTGCCAAAAGAAGGACGCGCTGCATCGCTCCTCGCGATCAAAATCTAATCTGGACAGCAAAAAATCAGGGAGTTGCGTCGAATTTACGGCGCAGGGCAGGAAAGGTTCCGAACCGGACGCCCTTGAAGGCGTCCGGGTTCTTAGCTTGCGATGACGGCCCTTATTTCTTCCCGGTCTTGCGTTCGCGCTTCGCGAGTGTGCGCAGGCGCAAGGCGTTCAACTTGATAAAGCCGGCGGCGTCGCGATGGTCATAGGCCACAGCCCCTTCTTCGAAGGTCACAAGATCCTGGTCATAGAGCGAATAGGGGCTTTCCCGACCGACCACCGTCGCATTGCCCTTGTAAAGCTTCAGCCGGACGCGACCGGCTGACTATTTCCTGGCTCTTGTCTATCAGGCCCTGGAGCAATTCGCGCTCCGGCGAAAACCAGAAGCCGTTGTAGATGAGTTCGGCATATTTCGGCATGAGCTCATCCTTGAGATGAGCTGCGCCGCGGTCGAGCGTGATTGATTCGATGCCGCGATGGGCGAAATAAAGGATCGTGCCGCCCGGCGTTTCGTACATGCCGCGCGATTTCATGCCGACAAAGCGGTTTTCGACCAGATCGAGTCGACCGATGCCGTTGTCCCGGCCGAGTTCATTCAGCTTTGTCAACAGCTTCGCCGGCGACAGCTTTTCGCCGTCAATCGGCGACGGGATCGCCTTTTTCGAAATCGATCGTGATGTACGTCGGCTTGTCGGGCGCCTGTTCGGGATCGATGGTGCGCGAGTAAACGTAATCGGGCGTTTCCTGCGCCGGGTCTTCGAGGACCTTGCCCTCGGAAGACGTGTGCAAGAGGTTGGCGTCGGTCGAGAAAGGCAATTCGCCACGCTTGTCCTTGGCGATGGGTATCTGGTGCTTTTCGGCGAATTCGATCAGGGCCGTGCGCGAGGCAAGGTCCCATTCGCGCCAGGGCGCGATGACCTTGATGTCTGGTTCGAGCGCATAATAGGAGAGTTCGAAACGAACCTGATCATTGCCCTTGCCTGTCGCGCCGTGACAAACGGCGTCGGCGCCGACTTTCCGCGCGATTTCGATCTGGCGCTTGGAAATCAAGCGGCCGCGCGATGGAAGTGCCGAGCAGGTATAGCCCCTCATATTGGGCGTTGGCGCGAAACATCGGGAAAACGTAGTCGCGCACGAATTCCTCGCGCAAATCCTCGATGAAGATGTTCTCGGGCTTGATGCCGAGCAGCTCCGCCTTCTTGCGGGCGGGCTCCAGTTCCTCGCCCTGGCCGAGATCGGCCGTGAATGTGACGACTTCGCAGCCATAGGTCGTCTGCAGCCATTTGAGGATGATGGACGTGTCCAGACCGCCGGAATAGGCGAGGACGACCTTTTTGATTTCTTTGTTGGGCTTGGACATGGAACCGGTATCCGCTGGAAAAACGGCGCGACTATAGGCGCGCCGCGCTGGGCGCAACCCCGCCGCGCTGATGCGGCGGATCAGGCTGAAGGAACTCAGCCTTCGGCGTTGAAGGCGGCGAGGGCGGCCATGTTGACGATGTCCGAATCCTTGCCGCCGAGCTGGACGATCTGCACCGATTTGTCGAAACCGACCAGCATCGGGCCGATGACCGTCGCGCCGCCAAGTTCCTGCATCATCTTGGTCGAGATCGAAGCGGCGTGGAAGGCCGGCATGACCAGCACATTGGCCGTATCGGTCAGGCGGCAGAAGGGATAGAGCGCCATCGCCTCCTTGTTGAGCGCCACGTCGGCGGCCATTTCGCCGTCATATTCGAAATCGACCCGGCGTTCGTCGAGAATCCGAACGGCCTCCTTGACGCGGATCGAACGTTCGCCGGGCGGATGACCGAAATTCGAAAAGGCCAGCAAAGCCACGCGCGGCTCATAGCCCAGCCGGCGCGCGAAACCGGCCGCCTCGATGGCGATGTCGGCGAGGTCGTCCGCTTCCGGCATTTCGGTGATCGCCGTATCCGCGACGATGATCGGGCGGCCGCGCGCCAGGATCAGCGAGACGCCGATCAGGCGGTGGCCGGGCTTGTGGTCGATCACCCGCTGGATCTCTTCCAGAGTGATCGAGAAATTACGGGTGACGCCCGGTGACCATGGCGTCGGCGTCGCCTGCCGCGACCATGGCCGCGGCATAATGATTGCGGTCGTTGTTGATGATGCGCTGGCAGTCCCGCACCAGAAAACCTTTGCGCTGCAGGCGCTCGTAAAGCATCTGCGCATAGGCGGCGTTGCGGTGGGAGATGCGGGCGTTATGGATTTCGACGAGTTTTTCGTCGAGTTCGAGCCCGGCATGGTTGGCGACTTCGATAACGCGTTCTTCGCGCCCGACCAGAATGGCCGAGCCCAGACCCTGGTTTACATAGGCGACGGCGGCACGAATGACTTGTTCTTCCTCGCCTTCGGCGAAAACGACCCGTCTCGGGCTGCGCTTTACCCGGTCCATGATCGACTGCATCACGCCGGCGACGGGATCGCGCCGGGCCGAAAGCTCGGCCCTGTAGGCGCCCATGTCGACGATTGGCTTGCGCGCGACGCCGGTGTCCATGGCGGCCTGCGCCACGGCGGGCGGCACAATGGAGATCAAACGCGGATCGAAGGGAACGGGAATGAGATATTCACGGCCAAAACGCGGGCGCGCTCCGTAATAGGCGCGGGCCACGTCGTCGGGCACGTCCTCGCGCGCAAGTTGTGCAAGCGCATGCACCGCGGCAATCTTCATTTCCATGTTGATGGTCTTGGCGCGCACGTCGAGCGCGCCACGGAAAATATAGGGGAAACCTAGGACATTGTTGACTTGGTTGGGATAGTCCGAACGGCCCGTGGCGACGATCGCGTCGGGGCGCACCGCGTGAGCATCCTCCGGCGTGATTTCCGGGTCAGGATTGGCCATTGCGAAAATGATCGGATTGGCGGCCATGGACTTGACCATGGCCTGCGTCAATGCGCCCTTCGCCGACAGGCCGAAGAAAATATCGGCGTCGACCATCGCTTCATCGAGCGTGCGCTTGTCGGTAATGACGGCATGCGCCGATTTCCATTGGTTCATTCCCGCGGTACGGCCCTGGTAGACGACGCCCTTGGTATCGCAGAGCATGACGTTTTCAGGCGCAAAGCCGATAGCCTTGATCAGGTCGAGGCAGGCGATCCCCGCAGCGCCCGCGCCGTTGCATACGAGCTTTGTCTGCCTGATGTCGCGGCCGGTGAGATGGATGGCGTTGATCATGCCGGCGGCGGCGATGATCGCCGTTCCGTGCTGATCGTCGTGAAAGACCGGGATATCCATCAATTCGCGCAAGCGCTCTTCAATGATGAAACATTCCGGGGCCTTGATATCCTCGAGATTGATGCCGCCGAATGTTGGGCCGAGGTAGCGCACGGCGTTAATGAATTCGTCTGGGTCTTCCGTGTCGATTTCGAGATCGATTGAATTGACGTCCGCGAAACGCTTGAACAGGACGGATTTGCCCTCCATGACCGGCTTCGAGGCCAAAGCGCCCAGATTGCCGAGGCCAAGAATGGCCGTTCCATTAGTGATGACCGCGACGAGATTGCCCTTGACCGTATAATCATAGGCCTTGGACGGATCCTCGGCTATGGCGTGGACGGGCACGGCGACGCCCGGCGAATAGGCAAGCGACAGGTCGCGCTGGGTGGCCATCGGCTTTGTCGGCATGATCTGGAACTTGCCGGGCCTTCCACGGGAATGGAACTGCAGCGCTTCCTGGTCCGTGAAGGTCGGCCGCTTGGCGCGGCTCGGCTTGCTGTCGGGCATTTTTTATCTCTGTTCGACTTTAAGGAGGGGCGAACTTATCCGCGGCGTGGGGCGAATTACAAGCAGTGCTTTCGACATAGGCCTTTTTTTTGTTCGTGGCGTCGCGAAACGGGACGCCGGCGCCCAAAAGGACATTGGATAATCCCGGCGGAATCGAGCGAATGGATGCGCGGAGGGCGGCGCTTCTGCTAGTTTGGCGCCCGCAACCGCGATCGGAGGACTTTTATGCGCGACGTCGAGCAGGCCCCGTATTACGCCGACGACCCGAATGCTCCAGTTCAGTCGCCGAAAACGGACGCCGTGCTGAAGAAGTCGAACGATGGCGACCTGTCTCCGGCGGTCGGTTCTCAAAAAGCCCTTCCAGCTCGCAAAAAGGCGGCCGGAAGATCGGAGAAGGTGGACGCGGCCGAGCGCGTCACGCCGATGATCGCTCAATATCTCGAAATCAAGACCGCAAATCCCGATTGCTTGCTGTTTTACCGGATGGGCGATTTTTACGAGCTTTTTTTCGAAGACGCCGAAATCGCCTCCCGCGCCCTCGGGATCGTGCTGACCAAACGCGGCAAGCACCTGGGAGAGGACATCCGCATGTGCGGGGTGCCGATCGAAAGGTCGGACGACTATCTGCAGCGCTTGATCGCCTTGGGCCATCGCGTTGCTGTCTGCGAACAGATCGAGGATCCCGCCGAAGCCCGCAAGCGCGGCCCAAAATCGGTTGTCCGTCGCGATGTCGTCAGGCTGGTTACGCCGGGCACGCTCACCGAGGAGCGACTGCTTGACCCCGGTCGCGCCAATCTTTTCGTGGCGATCGCGCGGCAACGGCTGAGCGAGGCGGCATGGCAGTTTGGACTGGCGGCTGTCGATATTTCGACCGGCGCGTTCGATGTCCATGAAACCGAATTTGCCGGTCTTGCCGCCTTGTTGGCTCGGCTCGAGCCGCGCGAAATCGTCGCGGGCGAAGCGATTTTGGCGGACGAAGGCGTGTCGCGCCTCCTGGCGGAAACCGGCGCTTCCTTGGCGCCGCTCGGTCGCGCCTCGATCGACGGCGTTGTCGCCGAGCGGCGCCTGCTCGAATTCTACGGCGTCGCGACGCTCGAAGGCTTCGGACCATTGACCCGCGCGGAGATCAACGCCGCCGCGGCAGCCGTCGCCTATGTCGAGCGGACGCAATTCGCATCTCGCCCGCGGCTTTCACGCCCGAACAGGGCGCAAGACAAGCGCTACGCTCGAAATTGACGCGGCGACGCGCGCCAATCTTGAACTCTCACGCACGCTGTCGGGACAACGCAGCGGGTCGCTGATGTCCGTCCTGGATCGCACGACCACGCCCGCCGGCGCGCGATTGCTGGCGGACTGGCTGGCGACGCCGTTGCGCGACTGCGTAAGAATTGACGCACGATTGGAGTCCGTCGGATATTTTGCAGCGGATCCGCTGATCCGCAAGGACATCCGGCAGTCTCTCAGAGGCGCGCCAGACATGATGCGCGCTCTGGGCCGACTGGCCTTGGAGCGTGGCGGCCCGCGCGATCTCGCCGCCCTGCGCGAAGGTTTGCTGGCCGCGCGCGATTGCGGCGTCAGGCTCGCAGCAGGCAACCCTCCCTATCTTTTGGCCAAGGCCGCCGCCTTCCAGGCCGGCGTCGATCTCGGCCTTGCCGCAAATCCTTTCCGAGGCGCTGGCGGACGATTTGCCGCTCGACCGTCGCGACGGCAATTTCATCCGGCCTGGCTTTGATCCACGCCTCGATGAATTCAGGGCCTTGCGCGACGAAAGCCGCCGTGTCGTCGCCGCTCTGCAGGGCCGCTATTGCGAGCTGGCGGAAACCCGCCAGCTCAAGATCAAGCACAATAATTTCCTGGGCTATTTCATCGAGGTTTCGCAGGCGCACGGCGAAAGGCTTTTGCGCCCGCCCTTCAACGCCACCTTCATCCATCGCCAGACCATGGCCGACGCCATGCGTTTCTCGACGACCGAACTGGCCGAGCTCGAAGGAAAAATCGCCAGCGCCGCCGATGAGGCCTTGGCCATAGAACGCGCGTTATTCGATGGGTTGGCGGTTCAGGCTCAGGCGCGTGCGGCCGAAATCGAGTCGATAGCCAAAGCCCTGGCGGCCGTGGACGTGATCGCGGCCCTGGCGGAAACGGCTGCAGAAGCCGATTGGGTCCGCCCGAAAGTTGATGACAGCCTGGCTTTCGAGATCGTCGGCGGCCGCCATCCCGTGGTTGAGGCCGCTTTGCGCACGCGGGGCGAAGCCTTTGTGCCGAACGATTGCGAGCTGACCGGAAACGTGGGTCGCAAGGCGTCGGAAACGGGCGGCCGGATCGCTGTGGTGACCGGTCCGAACATGGCGGGCAAATCGACGTTCTCTACGCCAGAACGCTCTCATCGCCGTGCTCGCCCAAATCGGCTCATTCGTTCCCGCAAAAAAAGCGCATATCGGCGTGGTCGATCGCCTGTTTTCGCGCGTCGGCGCTTCCGACGATCTGGCGCGGGGCCGATCGACCTTCATGGTCGAAATGGTCGAAACCGCCGCGATCCTGAATCAAGCCACCGAGAAATCGCTGGTCATTCTCGACGAGATCGGTCGGGGCACAGCGACTTATGACGGCCTTTCGATCGCCTGGGCGGTAATGGAGCACCTGCACGAAAACAATCGGGCCCGCGCCCTCTTCGCCACCCATTTCCACGAACTGACCCATCTCGGGCAAAGACTGTCGCGCCTCGTCAATCTTTGCATGCGCGTGACCGACTGGAATGGCGATGTCGTATTCCTGCACGAGGTGGCGCGGGGCGCCGCCGATCGTTCCTATGGCGTTCAGGTCGCCCAGCTTGCGGGCCTGCCCACGAGCGTGGTCGAGCGCGCTCGCCACATCCTCGCTGAACTCGAACAAACGGACCGCCGCGCTCCGGTCGAAAGGCTGGTCGCCGATTTACCGCTTTTTGCGTTGCCGGAAGCTCGTCCCCCTGTTTCGGCTGGGGTCGACGCGTTGCGGTCTGCGCTTGACGCGCTCAATCCCGACGAATTAACGCCGCGCGCTGCGTTGGACGCGCTTTACGCATTGAAAAAAGCCTCGAAATCCTGAATTTGCTCAATTCGGGTTTTCGAGGCTGAACATCTCCGCCTTTTCGTCATAGGCGAAAAGCTCGGCATAGCGCGCCCAGGAAATAACGGTTTCGAGCGTCTCCTCCGCATAATCCTCGGACATGTAATCCTCGAGTTCATTACGGAACCTGGCCGCAGGCGCCGAATGGCTCGGGCGTTCGTCAAGCACGCGGCGTATGAGGCTGATGATCGGCACATAATTGATCAGATGCTGCGAGAACAGTTTTTTGCGCGCGTCTGTATCGAGATCGGCAAAAGCGCGCCCGGCGTCGGACAACAGGAAGTCGCCTTCGTTCAACATGCCGAAACGGAGAAGCTGCAGCGCTTCCGACAGGTGGAACAGTTCATCGGCCTCCATTTGCAGGCGGTCGGCCAGAACGGGAAGATCGGCGCGGCCGTTGAAGGGCGCGGCGGCCACCGCCTCGATCAGGCCGGAAAGGACGTTGGTCGAGACGGGATGCAGCACCATGCCAACGCCCGTGCCGGGAATGCCTTCGACCGCCGCGGGGCGCGGCTCGGCCCTTTGGGTCATGCGGGCGTAAATGCTGTCGACCAATTGTCGGAACGGCGGGTCGAGCCGATTGCGCGGATGCGGCAGATCGACCTTGATCTCGGCCGCGATCCGCCCGGGATTGGACGAGAAGACGAGGATGCGGTCGCACATCAGCACGGCTTCCTCGATATTATGCGTGACCATCAGCACCGATTTCATCGGCAAACGGCCTTCGATCCAGAGATCGATGATGTCGGTGCGCAGGGTTTCCGCGGTGAGGACGTCCAGCGCGGAAAAGGGCTCGTCCATCAGCAGCAGATCGGGGTGCACGACCAATGCGCGCGCAAAACCGACGCGCTGTCGCATGCCGCCGGAAAGCTCCTTGGGATAGGCGGATTCGAAACCGTCGAGGCCGATCAGATCGATGGCCGCCAGCGCGCGCTTGCGCTGCTCCGGCTTGGCGACGCCGAGCGCATCGAGGCCCAGCTCGACGTTTTCCAGCACGGTCAGCCACGGAAACAGCGCGAAAGACTGAAAGACCATGGCGATGCCGCGCGGCGGACCGTCGATGGCCTTCCCGCGGCACCAGACGGAGCCGGACGAGGGCTTGATCAGTCCGGCGATGATTCGCAAGCAGCGTGGACTTGCCCGAGCCGGAGCGGCCGAGCAGGCCGACGATCTCGCCCGACTTGATGATCAGATCGACTTTTTCCAGCACGACCAATTCATCGCCATTCGCCTTGGCGAAGCTGCGGTTGACGTTTTTGAGGTCGATCAGCGCGGCATTCGGAACCGGCTTCGGCGACATCGAGCATGAGGTTCTCCAGAGCCCGGGCTCAACCCAGGCGTAGATGGTTCTCGGCATAGGCATAGAGGGGGCGCCACATCAGCCGATTGAACAGAGTGACAAATATGGACATCACGGCGATGCCCAGCACCACCCTCTGGAAATCGCCGGCTTCCGTGGCCTTGGCGATATAGGAGCCAAGACCGACGGCGTTCAGCTTCTGGTCGCCCCAGCTTGCGACTTCAGCGACGATGGCGGCGTTCCAGGAGCCGCCCGAAGCCGTGATCGCCCCAGTGATATAATAAGGGAAAATGCCGGGCAGGATGACATAGCGCCACCATTTCCATCCCTTGAGGTGAAAGCTCTGCGCCGCCTCCTTCAGGTCGCCTGGAAAAGCCGTCGCGCCGGCAATGACATTGAACAGAATGTACCATTGCGTGCCCAGGATCATGAGCGGGCTGAGCCAGATATTGGCGTTGAGGCCGAAATGCAGGATCAGGGCTACGGCGGCGGGAAAGGCTATATTGGCGGGAAAGGCCGCCATGAATTGCGCGATCGGCTGGACCTTTTCGGCAAGCGACGGCCGCAAGCCGATCCAGACGCCGATCGGCACCCAGATCAGGGACGCGAGGATTATCAATATTGTCACGCGGATGAGCGTATAGACGCCATCAATGAACGCTGTTCGCACATCGGACCATTCCAGGGTCTCGCTGATGAAATTGATCACCTGCCAGCCGATCCAGGCGGCGCCGCCAAAGATGATGGCGATCCAGACTGCGTCGATCCAGCGGCCAGATACGCGCAGTCGAAATCTTACCTGCGGGAAATCAGGCAGTGGAATGCGGATGCGCGTCGTCGATTCGATCGTCGCCGACACATTTGCGGCCAGAGCGCGCAGGAACCGCGTCCGGCGGAAAAGATCGAGCAACCAGGATGTCGGCGCTTCCGCAGAAGCAGTTTGCTCGAACCGGAATTTGTCTGCCCATGCCACGATCGGGCGGAACAAAAGCTGATCGTATATTATGATGACCGCCAGCATGGCATACGACAGCGTAGCCGACGGCGGGAAGGTTCTGCTCCTTGATGGCGGTCGCCACATAAGCGCCGACGCCCGGCAGCGTCACAGTCGTGTCGCCAACCGTGATGGCTTCGGACGCTACGACGAAGAACCAGCCGCCCGACATGGACATCATGGTGTTCCAGACGAGACCCGGCATGGCGAAAGGCACGTCTAGCCGCCAGAACCGGCGCCACCAGGACAGGTGGAAGCTTTGAGTCGCCTCTTCCAGATCCTTCGGCACATTGCGCAGCGACTGGTACATGCTGAAGGTCATGTTCCAGGCTTGGCTGGTGAAAATGGCGAAGACCGAGGCCAGCTCAGCTCCCAGCACACGGCCGGGAAACAGGTTCATGAAAAAGACGACTGTAAAAGTCAGGAAGCCAAGAATTGGCACCGACTGGAGAATGTCGAGAATCGGAACGAGAACCATTTCGGCGCCTACGGCTTTTTGCCGCGAGCGTGGCGTAAACAAAAGTGAAGACCAGCGAAGCCACGATCGCCGCCAGCATGCGCAATGTCGTGCGCAACGCATATTCGGGCAGCCGCCAGGGATCGAGCGAAATCGGCGTCGAATCGAGGACTGTGAGGGCGACGTCGGTCTGATGCGCGCCATACGCGATCATTACGAGCGCGCCAATCACCAAGGCCAACGCCGCAATGTCAAAAAGATTGGGGGCCAGGGATCGGCCCAAGGCGTTCGGCGGCGCGCGTTCCAGCACTGGCGCTTTTCCTTGAGTGGTGTGATTGGGCGCAGGCGCATTCAGGCGACGAGACGCTCCCGCTCCCGTTCGTTACTCCTTCGCGCATGACAAGGCTGTGACAGGTCACGCGCTGGGGTTGTCGTCGCGCCAATCAATGGCTTGCGGCCAGTCTTTCCGCGAAATAGGCGATGGTTTTGGAATAGACTGTCGATTTGTTCCAGGCGCGGATGGCCTCCATGTTCGGCGTGCCCTCGCCCCACGGTTGTCCACGCTGCCAGCCGTTGCTGCTGAGGAAGTTGGCGGTCGAGGCCAGCACGTCAGACCTGTCGTGAATAAGATCGCGCTTGCCGTCCCCGTCGAAGTCCACCGCCATATTTGACGTAGGACGAGGGCATGAATTGCGTCTGTCCGATTTCACCGGCCCATGCGCCGCGCGCGGTTTTTGGATCGAGATCGCCGCGTTCCACGAGCTTGAGCGCATCTATGAGTTCACTGCGGAACTCCTGGCGAGCGGCGGCAGTCCCATGCGAGCGTCGCCAGCGATTCGATGGTCGGGAAATCTCCCATGAATGCCCCGAAATCGGTCTCAAGTCCCCAGATTGCCACCAGCACCGGTCCGGGAACGCCATATTTCTCTTCGATCCGCGAAAGCAGCTCAGCATTCTGAAGAAGAAGCTGCGCGCCTTTTTTCAGGCGGAAGGCATTGACCATGCGCCCCGAAAACTCCTCGAAGGTCTGATGAAAGACCTTCTGTCCGCGATCACGCGAGATGACGGAGCGATTGTACGTCACGCCGTCGAGCCCCGCCTCGATAGCGCTCGCGGAAACGCCTGCCGCCGCGGCGTCCTGCCGAACCTTTCCCAGAAAGTCGGAAAACCCGTCCTCGTCATGGCCGCAATCGGCCGCGCGGACAGGCAAGGCGATCAACCAGCGCCGTCAAGAAGGCGACGGCTGCGCATAACATTCTGGCGTGGCGTGAAAAAGCAAAAGACAGGTGGCTCATGGCCGTCCTCGAACGATGTCATGCGTAGCTGGCATTCTCGATGCGTTTCGCATGGCGTGAAACGGTTTCCGGCGCAAGAAGAAAGAAACATGTTCCTCAAACGTTCTTGCCATTCGCGATGCCGTTAAGTAAGCTCTGCGCAGTCAGGAGACGGACAATGGTCGTGCGTGTGTCGACGGTGGCTTTCGAAGGCGTGGAAACGCGGCCCGTCGACGTTCAGGTCCAGATTTCCAACGGCAACGTCGTTTTCAATGTCGTTGGTCTCGGCGACAAGGCCGTCGCGGAATCGCGCGAGCGCGTCCGTTCCGCTCTGGTTGCATCTGGCCTCTCGCTTCCCGCCAAGCGCATCACGGTCAATCTTGCGCCCGCCGATTTGCCCAAGGAGGGAAGCCATTACGACCTGCCCATAGCCCTCGGCGTCATGGCGGCGATCGGCGCGATACCTTCCGACGCGCTCGACGGCTTCACCGTGCTTGGCGAATTGGCGCTCGACGGCTCAGTCAGTCCCGTGGCCGGCGTCCTGCCCGCGGCCGTGGCCGCCAACAGCCGGGGGCAAGGGTTGATATGTCCTGCCGAGTGCGGGCCGGAAGCAGCTTGGGCGTCGGGCGACATCGTGATACTCGCGCCGCGGTCCCTCATTCAGCTCGCCAACCATTTTCAAGGGACGCAGGTCCTCTCGCGTCCTGCGCCCGCCATCCGCGCCGTCGGAGGACCGCAGCCCGACCTGCGTGACATCAAAGGACAGGAAAGTGCAAAAAGGGCGCTCGAAATAGCCGCCGCAGGCGGCCATAACCTTTTGTTGAATGGGCCCCCGGGGGCTGGCAAAAGCATGCTGGCCGCCCGTCTTCCTTCAATTCTGCCCCCGTTGACCCCGCGCGAATTGCTTGAAGTCTCGATGATCCATTCCGTCGCGGGCGCTCTCGCGGGCGGGCAGCTCACGGACCGGCGTCCCTTCCGCGCCCCACACCATTCCGCATCAATGCCGGCGCTCGTAGGCGGTGGGCCACAAGCGCGGCCGGGCGAAATATCGCTGGCGCATAATGGCGTGCTCTTTCTGGACGAATTGCCAGAATTTCAGGCACAGACGCTTGATGCGCTGCGCCAGCCGCTCGAAACGGGCGAGATCGCTATTTCACGCGCAAGCCATCGCTGTGTTTATCCGGCCCGCTTCCAGTTGATCGCCGCGATGAATCCCTGCCGTTGCGGACATGCACAAGAGCCCGGCTTTTCGTGTCGTCGCGGCAATCCGAAACATTGCGCCCAGGCCTATCAGACCCGGCTGTCGGGGCCGCTGCTCGATAGAATCGACCTGCATCTCGAAGTGCCGGCGATCCGCGCCTCCGACCTGATTCTCCCTGCGGCGTCCGAAGGCTCGGCGGAGGTGGCGGCGCGCGTCGCGGCCGCGCGCGAAATTCAGCGCGAGCGATACCATCGCCTTGGCCGCGAAGACATCACATGTAACGCGGCGGCGCCTGCGTCCATGGTCGAAGAGGTTGTGCGGCTCGATGAGGCCGGGCGCAATCTGGTGCGTGACGCCTCCGAGCGATTGCGACTTTCCGCGCGGGGGTTCCACCGCGTTCTCAAATTGGCGCGAACCATCGCCGATCTCGAGGGCTCTCCTGACGTGCTCCGTCCACATCTGGCCGAAGCGCTCTCTTATCGCGCCGCCTCCGATCGCGACAACCGCGCCGCCTAAGCAACGAAACATTCAGCCATCGTCGCTAGGATCGCGTTTTCCGGGCGGTCACGCCCCGTTTGCGTTGGTGTTTCCATGGATTCGATATCGGCGTTGATGACCGGCCTCGCGACCGCAGCGCTCCTTTCTGTCGGCCCGTCCCTCCTCATGACGCGAAAGGCTCGGCGGGCGCAAAAATGTGCTGAAAGTGCGCATGAGCGCCTGCAGGACGAAGTCTGGGAGCTGAAATCCGCCGCGAACGCTCTCGACAAGGCGGAAGCCGCGAACGAGGCCAAGTCACGCTTTCTCGCCACGGTCAGCCATGAGGTGCGGACACCGCTCAACGGCATACTCGGGATGGCCGATCTGCTGGCCTCCACGCCCTTGACGGCCGAGCAGGCGTCTTATCTCGACGCAATACGCGTCTCCGGGGCGTCACTCTCCTCACTCATTAATGAAATTCTCGATTTTTCCAAAATCGAGGCGGGCAAGATCGAACTCAAGCCGGCGCCGTTCGACCTGCTCGCCATGGTCGAAGGCGTCGCGGAATTGCTGGCGCCGCGCGCTCAGGGCAAGGGCATCGAAATCGCGAGCTGGATTGACCCGGGGCTTCCCAGAACCGTCATCGGCGATTCCGCCAGACTTCGGCAAATTCTTATTAATCTCGCCGGCAATGCGGTGAAGTTCACGGAAAGCGGCGGCGTTGGCCTTCGCGTCACGCGTCAGCCCGATGGCGTTGTGCGATTTTTGGTTGCCGACACCGGGCCCGGCATTCCCTTCGAACGGCGCCAGGCTATTTTTCAAGATTTCGAGCAGGCCGATGGCTCGGCTTCGCGCCAACACGAGGGGACGGGCTTGGGATTGGCTATTTCCCGCCGTCTTGTCGCATTGATGGGCGGTGAGCTTCGGCTAGAGCAGGCGGGTTCCGAAGGCTCGATCTTCGCCTTCGCGATCGTTATGAAGGCTGCGCCGGCGGCGGCAACCCTCGACGCAAAAAAAGGGCTTAACGGCAAACGCGCGCTTATCGTCGCTGCTTCGCCCTTTGGCGGACCTTTCCTGGGCGAACGTCTGGCCGAATTTGGCGTCGAGGTTTTTCGCGCGCATGGCGAGGCCGCTGCGCTGGACGCGCTCCGCCGGTTCGGCGGCGCTCCGCCCGACCTTGTCATCGTCGACTGCGCTCTGGGACAGCCGGTCGCCCACCGCCTCGCGGGCGCCGCCCGGGAAGCCGGCGTCTCCAAAAGTCTCGTTCTCTTCTCCCCCTTCGAACGCCGCGCTTTCGGCGAGGCGATCGTCCAGGACTTTGACGGCTGGCTGGTGAAGCCCGTGCGGCTCGAATCGCTCTACACGCGGCTCAACCCGAAAATCATCGCTTCGATAGGCGCCGGCGGGGCTTCCCGAACGCTCCCAACGGATCGTCCGCTCGCCGGGCGACGGGTTCTGCTGGCGGAGGACAATGACGTGAACGCGCTTTTGGTCGAACGCCATTTGCGACGCCTTGGCGCCGATGTCGCGCGCGCCCATGACGGAGTCGAAGCAGTCGAAATGGTCCGGGCGGCTCTTCAAGGCCAATGCGAGCGTTACGATGCTGTTTTGATGGATATTCGAATGCCCCGGCTTGATGGGCTTGCTGCCGCGCGCCTCGTCCGCGCCGACGAAACCAGGGCAGGAGCGGAGCCGATGCGCATGATCGCATTGACCGCCAACGCCTTCGACGAGGATAGAAAGGCCGCGATCGAGGCCGGTCTCGACGATTTCCTGACCAAACCTGTCGATCTCCAGGCCATCGCCAGCGCCATCATGACCGGCGATCAGGCCCTCGGAAACTGACCGCGCGCGGTCCGTGCCGTCACAAATCCGTATCTCGATTGGTTTAGCTTCCAACGATCCTCCCTGCACGCGAATTGTCGATCAGGCGGATATGCGGAAGCGAAGTTATTCGAGGGGCGAGTTGGCATGAACGGACTGGCCGTCATTGCGGGGCTGTCGTCGAAAATTCATTGGCGGCCCAAAAAGCCGCGCCTTCACTTTTCACATGACGGACTCGGCCCGTCGCTCGGCTGGTCGGGCTCGCTTGAATTGCGATTGGCGACGAAAAAATCGGAAATCCGCAAGGCGCAGAAGTTGCGCTTCAAAGTGTTTTTCGACGAAGGGGGAGCCGTCGCTGAAGGCGCGGCGGCTCTGGTGCGCCGGGACATTTGCCGGTTCGACAAGGTCTGCGATCACCTTCTGGTTGTGGACCATGCTGCGCGTAATCGCTTCGGCAAGATTAAGCCTCGGGTCGTCGGCGCTTACCGGCTGCTCCGCCAGGAGGTGGCGCAAGCCAATTTTGGCTTCTACAGCGCGCAGGAGTTCGACATCGGCCCGCTGCTCGCGAGGCGCCCGAACTCACGTTTTCTCGAATTGGGCCGGTCCTGTGTTCTGGCCGAATACCGTGGCAAGCGGACGATAGAAATGCTTTGGCGCGGTATCTGGGCTTATGTAAAACATTACCGCATCGACGCCATGATTGGTTGCGCCAGCCTTGAAGGCGCCGATCCTGAAAAGTTGGCGGCGCAACTGAGCTTCCTCTTCCATCATGCATTGGCCGAGCCACAATGGCGCGTTGCGCCGCTGGCCCAAAAATTCACCGCAATGGATCGAATTTCGGCTGGCGACCTGGACGCTCGGCGCGCTCTCGCCGCGCTGCCCCCGCTGGTCAAAGGCTACATGCGGGTCGGCGCGAAATTCGGCGACGGCGCTGTGATCGACCGGCAGTTCGGCGTGACCGACGTCTTTGTCGTCATGCCAATTGCTGAAATCGAGGGACGCTATATAGAGTATTTTGGCGGCCCGGACGATTTTTCAACCAAAGCGGCCTGAACGTCGAATTAAGGCTCGATACGAAAAACCCGCCGAGAGGCGGGTTTTCCATTGCAGCGTTCAAGCGAGGCGAAGGCGGTTTAGCGGAACCCGGCGCCCGAACAAACGGTTGAGCCGGAACCAATTCGCGCTCGCGCCGCGGTCATGACAAATGCTGCGGCTGGCCGGCCTGCGCTTGCTGCATGCGCTGCTGATAGAGCGCGGCGAAGTCAATTGGATCGAGATAGAGCGGCGGGAACCCGCCATTGCGCACGGAATCGGCGACGATCTGGCGCGCGAAGGGAAAGAGCAGGCGCGGGCATTCGATCATGACGACCGGGTGCGACTGTTCAGCGGGAATATTGACCAACCGGAACACGCCCGAATACGTCAGCTCGAATTTAAAAAGGGTTTTCTCCCCCTCGCCGGCCGAACCCTCAAGCAGGAGTTCGACTTCGAAATCCTTGTCCGCGAGCTGCTTGGCGTTGACATTAACCTGGATCGAAATGTTCGGACCGTTTTCCTGGGGGCCGAGCGAACGCGGCGCATTCGGATTTTCGAACGAAAGATCCTTGCAATATTGAACCAGACAGTTCAACGCCGGCGCTGCGCCGGTCTGTCCACCGTTGGTATCGGTCATGAAAATCTCCTGCCAAGTTTCGCTGTGCGGCTTGAGGCCGTTTCGGCTTCCTCTGTCTGGCGGCGCCCATGTTTCTGACCGGCGCGGGCGCGCGAGCCAAAGCCAAGTTCGATCCCAGCAAAAACCTCGCAGCCCGGTAGCACGAAATGCCCGGAAAACACAAGCAGCAGCGCTTGGGTGATTAGCAGGAAAGCGATGAATTATCGCCGCATTGGCTCGGGGGGACGGTCAATAGACGCCCATTCGCCGGGCGCAAGCTCGATGGTTTCCCCTCCCGGCCGGCGCTGTCCCGACGCGGAGGCTCCGGAATGGCCATATTTGCGGCCGAAAAATTGCCGAACCGACGGCGCGGCCAAAGCGAGACCGATGAGATCCGAGACGAATCCAGGCAAGATCAGCATCAAGGCTGCGAGTGCGCCTATCAGGCCTTCGACCATGTCTACAGGTTGGCTCGAGCCGCCAACTACGGCCGCACGCAATTGCTTCCAGGCGTCGTTCCCAGCCTGTCGCAACAGCACAATGCCCGCCATCGAAGTGGCGAGGCCAAGGAGAAGGGCGCCGGCGACACCGATCGCCTGAGCTATGGCGACAAAAGCGGCAACCTCCAGCGTCAGCCACGCCAAAAGTCCAAGCATAAATCGAGACGGCCGGCGCATCCGCGTTTCCTTCGAGAACTCCACGGCGACGGCGGCGTCCTTGCTGGCGCCATCCGTCAATGTTACCCATCGACGGAGATAATATGGTTGGACGGTGCGACCGGCGCAATGGGCGCTCCGACCGGCAATGCGAGGCGATGAAATGCAACTCGACCCGGCGACGATCATTTTTGCCTTCCTGGCGCTCTTTGTGGTTTGGAAGCTTCGTTCGGTCCTTGGTGAAAGGACCGGCCTCGAACAGAAGGGCGATGGCGCGCCGCTTTCTTTCCCAATGTCTCCGACGCCGGCTCCCGCGCCGAGCAATCAGGGCTGGGCGGGTTTCGCCGAACCTGGCAGCCCCGTCTGGATGGGATTGGACGAAGTTGCCCGCGCGCAGCCCGGATTTGCCGCGCGTCCATTCCTGGACGGCGCCTGTTCCGCTTATGAAATGGTCGTGCAGGCCTTTTCGCGCGGTGACGAAGCCATGTTGCATTCTCTGACGAGCGAGGATGTTTATGGCAGTTTCGCTGCAGCTTTGGCTGCTCGGAAGCAGCGCGCGGAAACGCTGGAAACGACTTTTGTCGGCTTCAATTCGACGAAAATCGTCCAGGCTCGGGTGGATCGGGCGAGCGCCCTGATCGCGGTGCGTTTCGACGCGCGGTTCATCACGTCGACGCGCGATCGGAATGGCGTCGTGATCGAAGGCGATCCAAATACGCCGTCCGATATCATCGATGTCTGGACTTTCGCCCGGCGCAACGACGCGACCAGTCCGAACTGGACGCTGGTCGCCACGACGCCCGCCCAATGACGACGCACGGCGAGCGCTTCTTTCGGGTTTTGGCCCTCCGATGTTTTGCCGTTCTAGCCCTTGCAGGGACCTGTCGCGCCGATGACGCCAGTTATCGACTGCAGCCTGTCGCATTCGACGATCTCCCCGGATTTGCGGGGGATCGTCATCAGGAAGCCCTGCGGGCCTTCGCCAAATCCTGCTCTGCGCCTCCGCGAACTGCCGCCTCAATACCGCAATCGCGCATCGAGGCTCTGCGGAAGGTCTGCGGGTCGGCGCTGCGCGGCGAAGGCGACCGAAATCCGCGCGCTTTTTTCGAACAACGCTTTCAACCTTTCCTCGTCGTCGCGACGTCGGCGCCCGACGCCTTTTTCACCGGTTATTACCTGCCGGAAATCTCGGGTTCGCTCACGCCGAGCGAGGCGTTTCCGATTCCCGTCTACGGATTGCCTCCCGATCTGAAGTCGCAGCGAGGCTTGAGCGGAGGATATTTCGATCGGAGCGCGATCGAGGACGGTGCGCTTGAAAAGGTCACGGGCATCCGCAAACTTGTCTATCTCCGCGACAAGGCCGATCTCTTCCTTGCTCAGGTCCAGGGCTCCGCGCGCGTAAGATTGCAGGACGGGCGCGCTCTTCAATTGTCTTTCGCCGGTCGCAACGGGCAGCCCTACACTTCACTGGCCCGCGTATTGGTCCAGCGAGGCGTCGCGCCCGCATCTGAAATGACGATGCGCCGCTTGATCGATTGGCTGCGGCAGAATGGTCTTGAACGGGGCCAGCCAGGGGACGACTTGCTACGGCTCAATAAATCTTTCGTCTTCTTTGAGGCCGGGATCGGCAAGGTGTCGTCCGAGCAGCCGAAAGGCGGCGGCGGCGCGGCCTTGTCGCCTTTGCGTTCTATCGCCATCGATGCTCACGTCTGGCCTTACGGCCTTCCTTTTTACATCGACGCGCGGATGCCCTGGCGTGGCGCCGAGCCCCAGCCATTTCAACAGTTGATGATTGCGCAGGACACCGGCTCAGCTATCGTGGGCCCGGCGCGCGCCGATGTCTTCTTCGGGCTAGGCGAAGCGGCCGGCGCGCGCGCAGGCGAAATTCGGCATCACGGCCGGTTTTTCGTGCTTCTGCCCAAGGAATGAAGGCTCGGAAGGACGTAATGGACTTTGGGCAATGAAATTATTGGGCGACAGAAAACGAGCGCCGCGCCGTCGGCTTCTCTCCTACGATGAATTGGCGCTATGGCGTCATGCGACGGCCGACGTAAATCCTCGCGTCAGAAATGGCGCCGTCGAGGCACGGGCGGAGCCGGAGCCGCCGGCCGCGTCTTCTTCCGAGGCAGGCAAAGCCTCGAAGCGGAAGCCAGAACCCGCGCCCTCGGCGGCCAAGCCGCCGGTTACCCCCGCCATTTCGCCGATCGCTCCGCTAGACAGGCGACTAAAAAGACGCCTGTCCTCGGGCAAGGCGGATGTTGACGACGTGATCGACCTGCATGGGATGACTCAAGCCGAGGCGCACGATGCCTTGAACGCCTTTCTTTGGCGCGCGGCCGGCGACGGCTCGCGGCTTGTTCTTGTCATCACAGGCAAGGGCGGTTGGCGCGGCGCGGGCGATCCCCATTCAGGCGAGGGCGGCGTGCTCCGCCGTCAGACTCCGCATTGGCTGCGCGCTCCGGGTTTGCGCGCCGTAGTGCTGTCGTTCGAGGAAGCGGGCCGACCTCACGGCGGTTCAGGTGCGCTCTACGTGCGACTTCGTCGCCGCGGTCTGGCCTGAATTGGAGCTTTGTCAATGCGACGGGCCGCGCGCATGATGGGCTTGACCCGACGACGTTGCGCAGGCAAGAGGCGAGCAAGCTAAATTTTCGGAGGCGATCATGCCGACATATAAATTTGACGTTCTTGGCCTCGGCAACGCCATTGTAGACGTGATCGCCCCGGTCGATGACGATTTCGTCATCAATGCGAGGCTCCGCAAGGGCGCGATGCAATTGGTCGATGAGGCGCAGGCGCAGTCGCTTTACGACGCCATGGGCGCGACAACGATCATTTCGGGCGGCTCGGCGGCCAATACCATAGCCGGTCTTGCGAGTTTTGGCGGCAATGGGGCGTTCGTCGGCAAGGTGCGCGACGACGAGGCTGGCCGCGCCTTCGCCCACGATATAAAGGCGGCGGGCGTGCATTTCGCCACGCCCGCAGCGCAAGAAGGCCCCTCGACGGCGCGTTGCCTCGTTCTGGTGACGCCGGATGGCCAAAGGACCATGAACACCTTTCTCGGCGCCTGCCAAAACCTGACCATCGCCGATATTGATGCCGCTGACGTTGCGGCGTCGCAGATTCTTTATCTTGAAGGTTATTTGTGGGATCCGCCGGCCGCCAAGCAGGCATTTGTCGAAGCGGCGCGGATCGCACATGAAGCGGGTCGCCAGGTGGCGCTGACCCTGTCCGACGTTTTCTGTGTCGATCGCCATCAGCAGGAATTCCTGGGCCTGATCCGCGACGGGGTCGTGGACATTCTTTTCGCTAATGAATCTGAACTGCACGCTCTCTATCAAACCGCCGATTTCGCTGCGGCCTTGGCCGCCCTTCGTCAGGAAAACATTTTGGCGGCGGTGACCCGATCGGAAAAGGGGGCAATCGTCGTCAAGGGCGCGACCACCCACGAAGTCGTGGCGGCGCCTATCGAAAATCTTGTCGATACAACCGGAGCGGGCGACCTTTTCGCCGCCGGTTTCCTGGCTGGCTATACGCGCCAGCAGCCACTCGACCGCTGCGCCCGCCTTGGCGCGCTCGCCGCAAGCGAAATCATCCAGCATTTCGGCGCGCGTCCGGAAACAGGTCTCGCCCGGTTAGCTGAACAAAGCGACTATTTGCACGCACTTTGAGAATTGAAAAGATTTAGGCGCGGGCCTGTCCTAGTCTGGTCGCCGCGGCGACCAGACATTTGGTATAGGCCTTGGCCTGAAGTGGCGCGCGACGGAACCGTTGCAGGATTAATTCGACAATCTCGTCGATGACGAGATTGTTGCCTGCTTCGAGCAAATTCGGGGGCAATTTGGCGTCCACGAGCCATTTTGCAAGCGCTTGCTGCGAGGCGCGCGCGGGAATGGCGAGATCGTTGAGATATCCGCGCCAGATCGACCAGTGCATGCGCGCAGCCTGGTGGGCGAGTGAAGCGTCGTGAACTCGCGAAAGATAAAAAGTGGAAAGGCGGTCGCAGACCGCCGCTTCGCTCCAAAAGGTTAAATCGCTTTGGGGCGTTGCGGGTCGTATGAACGCATTCTTGACTGCCAGCATGTTGTTCCGCGCTATCGAATCAGCCTGCTTGTGCTGATTGATCCCTGATTGATCCCTAATTGTGGGACCTTCAAGGCCCTCGCGCCGCGTTCACAATCGCGGGATGCTTGAAAACCTTCAAACTCAAATAATTGCACTGCAAAAAATATTTCCGTCAGAAAAATAGCCGCATGTTTTGGGCGCGGTCGCAAATGGCGCCATCGCGACGGAAAAGTCCCGCCGCGATGAATCGAAGTGCCTCTCAGTGGCGAAAGTGGCGATGCCCGGTCATCACCATGGCGAGACCGGCTTCGTCCGCCGCCTTGATGACTTCATCGTCGCGCATCGAGCCGCCGGGCTGAATCACCGCCGTGGCGCCCGCCTCGGCGGCGGCGAGGAGGCCGTCGGCGAACGGAAAGAAGGCGTCCGAGGCGACGACCGAGCCCTTGGCCCAGCTTTCCACCGCTCCAACTGCTTTCGCGGCTTCGGCCGCCTTCCACGCGGCGATGCGAGACGAATTGACGCGGCTCATCTGGCCGGCGCCGATGCCGACCGTCGCCCCGTCCTTGACATAAACGATGGCGTTGGACTTGACGTGCTTGGCGACGCGGAAGGCAAATTTGAGATCGGTCAACTCGCGGTCGGTCGGCTCCCGCTTCGTGACGACCTTCAGCGGCATGTCGTCGATGACCGCGTTGTCGCGCGACTGAAACAGCAAGCCGCCCGCGACCGAACGCACCGAAAGTCCGGGCGAGCGGGGGTTAGGCAAGCCGCCGGTCAGCAGCAGCCGGAGATTTTTCTTCGCGGCGATAAGGGCGATGGCCTCGTCCTCTGCGTCTGGAGCAATGATAACCTCGGTGAAGATTTTCACGATCTCGGCGGCGGCGGCTGCGTCGAGCTTGCGGTTGAGGGCGACGATGCCGCCGAAAGCGGAGACCGGGTCGCATGCCTGGGCGCGGAGATAGGCCTCCTTAAGGCTGGCGCCTTCCGCGACGCCGCAGGGGTTCGCGTGCTTGATAATCGCCACGGCCGCGGTGCGCATCGCATCAAATTCGCCGACGAGTTCGAAGGCGGCGTCGGTGTCGTTGACATTATTGTATGAGAGCTGCTTGCCCTGGACTTGACGCGCCGTAGCGACGCCGGGTCGGATATCGCCGGTTCTGTAAAAGCCCGCTGACTGGTGAGGGTTCTCGCCGTAACGCATGGGCTCTGCGAGCTTGCCGCCGACCGCTCGAAATTCCGGGGCTTCGATGCCGATCGCCTGAGCGAGCCAGTTGGAAATCGCGGCGTCATAGGCAGCGGTACGCGCATAGGCCTTTTGGGCAAGCTTTTTGCGCAGGCCGAGATCGAGGGCGCCGCGCCCGGACTCCATCGCCTCCAATATCAGCGCATAATCGCCGACGTCGACGACAACGGCGACATCCTGATGGTTCTTCGCCGCAGCCCGGATCATCGCGGGGCCGCCAATATCGATGTTTTCGATGGTTTCGTCCCAGTCCGCGCCTTTCGCAACCGTTGCCTCGAAGGGATAAAGATTGACGACGAGCAGGTTGATTGGATCGATCCCATGCGCCAGCATCGCCGCCTCATGCTCCGGATTTTCTCTGATCGCCAGCAGGCCTCCATGCACTTTGGGATGCAGGGTCTTGACCCGTCCGTCCATCATTTCGGGAAAACCGGTCACGTCGGACACGTCAACCACGGGAAGCCCGGCGTCGGCCAGGGCCTTGCGAGTTCCGCCCGTTGAGATGAGCGCGACGCCGCGCTGCGACAGGGTTTTGGCGAAATCGATCAGTCCCGTCTTGTCGGAGACGGAAATCAGCGCACGTTTGATGGCGCGGGAATCGGACATGGGCTTGCTCTTATCGGCTTCGCCTTGTGCGGCTGGGAGAAGCGGCGACAGGGCGGCGTGGGTCGGGGGAAGGCCGGAACATCGGCCAGGGCATATTCACTTTGCGCCGCGCTTAGCATGTTTCGCCGCAAACGGAAATGCGTCGCTTCACTGCTCGACCCTGCGTCTGGCCTAGGGCCGGACCTCAGCAGTGCGGGGCATTCGCAGCGTAAAGCGCCAGTCGATTTCTTTGATGTCGGCGACGGCGCCGTAAACGACGATCTGCTGGCAGGCGCGCGGACCTTCCGGCCCGGCGAAAAAAAGACTGGGCTCCACATCGATCGGCAGACCGCCGGCCTCGAAGGTCAGCTTGGTCCCGGAGGCCGTTTGCAGCTCGACGCCTGCGCCGTTCCAGATGGAGCTCAATGCGACAGACGGGTGGACGTGAAAGCGGATGGCGTAATTTGCCCCTTTCGCGGCCGTTCCGCGAAATGCCACCAGTCGATCCTTGCCGCGCAGGGCCGTTCCGTCCGCCTGAAGCGTCAGGCTTCTTTCGTGCATCAGACCGAAGCGCCGCTGGAAACCGTTATGTGAAGCGACGACAGTCGTCCTTTCACTGGTCTCCTCACGTGAAACGGGCACATTGGAGGGACCAAAAAGGATTTCGTCGTCGAACCATCGCTGGACGCCAGCCTGGACGCTGAACAGGCACGACGAAGCTTCATCGATGCTTAAGGTCGAATGCGCGACGGTGGCGCGCGCGATGGTGCGCAGATCCGGACGTTGCGGTCCCGGGCTGCCGCAATTGACGATGATGCGCTCCGAACCGAGTGAGAATTCGAAGGAAAGGCAACCCGCATGGGCTGCGCCCGAAAAGAGGGGCGGCGGCGACGGCCCGGTCTCGGCGAGAAGGAGAGCATCGCCTGCCTCGATTCGCTGATAGCCCGAATGACGAGCGTTGAAAATCGGCTGTCCCCGGGCGTCCTCGTAGGAAAGCGCAATGGCGATGCGGTCGGGCGCCGTCACCCCCATGCCGTTGAATAGGGCAAGCGATCCGTCGCCATGCCGGAACATCCGCAAGGCCGGAATCATACGGTCGATGGCGTTCAGCAATTCCGAAGGCGGTGACTGTCCCCGCGCCGCAAAAGCCTGGCGTAGGGGCAGCAGGTCGAACAGAAGATCAACGAGTGTTTGCGGATTGCGACCGATTGGGACGCCGTCTGGCAGAATTTGCTTGCGCAATTGTTCGTTCAGGTCCGCGACCGAGCGTTTGAGCAGGGGCGCGCCGCCCTCCGCGCAAAGCGTGAAAGCAGTGATGGCGATCATGGCGGTCAGCCGCAATTCTCCGCCGAGCCCATTGCTCGCTTGCCGACGGAGCACCGCAAATCCGCGCGCGAGCACCCGGATGAATTTGCGATAGTCCTCGAAATCCGCACCTTCGAGGAGCATGGGCGATTGGCTGAGCCAGGAGAGCGTACGTCGCGCCACAACCCCCGTCTCCCACGCCGTATGCGCGCTCGGCTTGCCGAGGAGAGCTATGAATTCCTTGACGAGGGCCCGGGCATTGGCGCGCGCCAGAGCTGAGTCTCCGGCGCGCAGATGACGCAACCAACTGAAGCCATAGAGATTGCGCGCCCATTCCGGAGAAGGCGGATCGAGAGAGAAGGGCGAGCGGCCGTGCGCATTGACGATCTTGCCGCCAAAGACAAAGTAACCTGCATAAATGTCGGCGGCGATGGTCGGGTCGCCGGTGCGAATGTCCTGCGGCGCGATCAGAAGTCGTTCAGGCTGCCGCGCCCTCCACTGGCCGAGGACGAAAAAGGGGCGCGCCAGCGCGGCGCGCAAATGTGAGGGCGACGCGGCCGCTCAGAAGTTGAAGGAGCCAGAATCGCTCGACGAGGGGCGGGGCGCTCGAATTCGTCAAGGCGATCCAATCTCCGGAAGCTCGGGTTCCTGCGCGCCAATGTCCGAAAGCCTCGTGGCGACAGCAGCCCCGGAGGTTGCCTGAACATGGTTAATTCACAGCTAATTGACGCGTTTCAGGCGCGCGACGAAAAACCCGTCGAGCCCTCGCTGGCGCGGGTCTTCGTGTGGAAGAAACGAAGGCAGCAGGCGCAAATCGCCCTCGGGCGTCGCCGCCTCGGCGGGCAAGCCCAATTCGAGAGGATTGATCTTTTCTCTGATGATGTCGGGATTCCTGCGCAGCAAGGCGCCGATTTGCGCTTCGCCTTCTTCGGGTTCGAGCGAGCAGGTGCAATAGACCAGCAAGCCGCCCGGCTTGAGAAGGCTGAGGGCGCGATCGAGAATTCGGGTCTGAATGGCGGTAAGCGAAGCGATGTCGCCGGGTTTCTTTGTCCAGAGCACGTCCGGGCAACGCCGCGCCGTGCCGGTGGCGGAACAGGGCGCATCCACCAGAATGGCGTCGAAAGGCTCAGCTTTGAACGTCGCGGCGTCGCCGACGGAAATGGCGGCGTCAAGGCCCAGACGCGACGAGATTTGCCGACAGAACTTTTAGCCGTTCGGCCGAGCGATCGAGCGCCGTCACTCGCGCTCCGGTCAAGGCGAGTTGCGCTGTCTTGCCACCAGGCGCAGCGCAGAGATCAAGAACGCGTTGCCCTGGCTGAGCCTCGAGAAGGCGCGCCGGTAGGGCGGCGGAAGCGTCCTGGACCCACCAGGCGCCTTCATCGTAGCCAGGCAATTCGCGAATAGGCGCGTGGGTCTGCAGGCGGACCGAACCGGTCGGCAGGACGCGGCCGCCGAGTTTTTCCGCCCAGCCCGCAGGATCGCTCTTCACGGTAAGGTCTAGCGTCGGTTCGTCGCGAATGGCGGCCGCTACGGCATGCGCGCGCGCCTCGCCATAGATGCGACGCCAGCGCGCGGATAGCCAGTGTGGCGTATCGTCTTCGAGAGGATCAGACTGGTCGAGAAATTCGTCGCGGCGGCGAATCAAGTTGCGCAACACGCCATTGACCAGATGGGCGAAAGGCGCGCTTTTCGGATCGAGACGCGCCGCTCGAACCGCGAGATCTACAGCGGCATGGTCGGGAACATCGAGAAAGAGAATTTGCGCGCTTCCTGTGATCAGAAGCCATTCGAGCGGGCCGCAATTTCGGGGCAGGCCCTTTTCGACCAACTGACTGAGCGCCAGCCGGATCGTGCCGAGCCGTCGAAGCGCGACTGTGGCGATGGAGCGTGCGAGACCTCGGTCGCGTTCGTCCAGACCGCTAACTCGCGAGGGCGTGGCTTCGGGAGCAAAACGTTCGTCAAGCGCATGACCGCCCTGCACGACATCGCATATGACCGCGGCCGCAGCGACACGCGCTGCGAGGCCCGGATGGGCCAACCCTTCGCCTGCCGCGTGGTCCGGATGGTTGGGCTTTGCAGCGCTCCTGTCCTTCCCGCCGCCCTTGCCGGGGCGACCGAAAGGCCTGCCGAAATTATGATTTATTCGCCCCGTGTTCTGGTCGGAGTTGCGCGAAGGCGGGTTTCGATTATATTTTTACCATAGCGGCGTCCACATAGCCATGCGGATCGGCGATGCGGCGTTGGCGGCTTCCATCCTCCGAAAGGCTTCTTCCACGGCGCCCGGATCACCAGCATAACGAAAGAATAGCGTCGATGACTGCAACAAGAAATCCCCGAGACCGAATGCTAGAATTTTGAGTCCGGCAGCGGAAAGGGCGTTGGCGGAAGCCGAGGAACGCCGCGCACACGGCGCCGCCGCAACCGACGCCGCCCCTCGAAATCAACGGTCCGAAAGGACCTGAGCCTGTCCGCTATGGAGATTGGGAGCGCAAGGGCATCGCCAGCGATTTTTGATGGAAAAGACGCCTTCGTTGCCAGGACGGACGCTATCGGTTTTCCGATTCGCGCCTTCCCCCAATGGTTATCTGCACCTGGGTCACGCCTATTCGGCTTTGCTCAACGAACGCTTGGCGCGATGGAGCCGGGGGGCGGTTGTTGCTGCGCATCGAAGATATCGATGCGCAGCGCTCCCGCCCGCATTTCGACGCGGCGTTGCAAGAAGATCTGGCCTGGCTGGGTCTGCGCTGGGAAAAGCCGCCGCGGCGGCAATCAAGACACATGGCGGAATATGGCGCCGCCCTCGACGACCTGCGGCGACGAGGTTTGGCCTATCCCTGCTTCTGTTCCCGTTCGGAAATTTCGCAGGTCTGCGCCACCCGGCCTGATTGGCCGCGCGACCCGGACGGAGCGCCGCTCTATCCGGGAGCCTGCCGCAATCTCTCGGCGATGGCGCGCGAAAAGCGGATTGCGTCGGGCGAGCGATTTTCCATCCGGCTCGACATGGCCAAGGCCTTGGCCGAAATCGAAGCGCCGCTAAAATTTGTCGAATTCCACGAGGGCCGCGAAGGGACCGTCGTCATCGCCGAGCCTGTCCTTTGGGGCGACGCGCTGATTGGCCGCCGCGACGCTCCGGCCTCCTATCATCTTGCCTGTACGCTGGACGACCATCTGCAGGGTGTGACCGACATTGTGCGGGGCGCCGATCTGGAAGCGTGCGACCGGTCTCCATCGTCTCCTGCAAGCCTTGCTTGGCCTGCACACCCCGACCTATCGCCATCACCGACTGGTGATGGACGCGCGGGGCCGAAAATTGTCCAAAAGCCTGATGGCCGCTAGCCTGAGGGATATTCGCGCGCAAGGCGCGACGCCCGAAAGCGTGCGCACTTGGCTGGCAGAGTTGATGGCCAAGCCGCAGATCCCATGCGATTGGATCGGCAAAGGCCTTATGGCGTCATGATGACGGTCGTGCCAACGCTGACACGATCGTAAAGATCGGAAACGTCCTCATTCAACATGCGAATGCAGCCGTAAGAGGCGCGGGTGCCGACCGAATGTCGCATCGAAGCCGAAGTGCCGTGAATGGCGATCTCGCTGCGTTCGAGCAAAATCGCCGCGACGCCCATCGGATTGCGAGGCGAACCGCCCCGGATCAAATTGGGCAGGTTGGGATGGTCGGCCCTGACGATGGCGGGCGGCGTCCAGTCGGGATGACTGTACTTGCCCCGAATCCAGGTTGATCCCATCCATTCCTTGCCTGGCTTGGCGACAGCCACCGGATACTGGATAGCCTTGTCGTCGTTCAGGACATAATAAAGCTTTCGCTGGCTCATGCTGATTACGACGGTTCCCGCGCTGTAGGACGAGCGGTAGTTGACGACATGGGTGCTGGCCCGCGCGGCGTCGATGGACGTCGAAAGGGTCACAAGGCTCGCGTAGCAAAGCACGGCGGCTTGTAAAGCTCTTGAGTTGAAGCATGGACGGACCACTCCGACGGATTCGTCGCCGCATGACGACGAGTTTTCGAGCGTGCCGGCAAAGCCATTGGAAAGCTAGGGCTTTGGCGCCACCAATCGAGCCTAAATTCTTGCGATTGGTAAACTTGTCGAATTCCGTATTGTTCCG
This sequence comes from uncultured Alphaproteobacteria bacterium, assembly GCA_963713695.1. Classification (GTDB taxonomy): domain Bacteria; phylum Pseudomonadota; class Alphaproteobacteria; order Rhizobiales; family Beijerinckiaceae; genus Rhodoblastus. The sequence continues at coordinate 361,797 of CAVQMU010000005.1, read as the reverse complement.
TCCAAGCAAAAAAGCCGGGCGATTTCCGCCCGGCTTGCTTTTGTAAGCTACGACTATCCTAGCTTCTCAGCCGCCGCGGTTCTCGATCAGATCGTCGACCACAGTCGGATCGGCGAGCGTCGAGGTGTCGCCGAGCGAACTGAAATCGTTTTCGGCGATCTTGCGCAGAATGCGGCGCATGATCTTTCCGGAACGGGTCTTCGGCAGGCCAGGCGAGAACTGGATCACGTCGGGCGAGGCGATGGGGCCGATTTCCTTGCGGACCCAGGCCACCAGTTCCTTGCGCAGGTCTTCGGTCGGCTCGACGCCTTCCATAACCGTGACATAGGCGTAGATGCCCTGGCCCTTGAGGTCGTGCGGATAGCCGACGACGGCGGCTTCCGAAACGGCCGCGTGGGCGACCAGCGCGCTTTCGACTTCCGCCGTGCCCATGCGATGGCCGGAAACGTTGATGACGTCGTCAACGCGGCCGGTGATCCAGTAGAAGCCGTCGGCGTCGCGCCGGCAGCCGTCGCCGGTGAAATATTTCCCGGCATAGGTCGAGAAATAAGTCTGCTGGAAGCGCTCATGGTCGCCATAGAGCGTGCGCATCTGGCCCGGCCAGGAATCGGCGATGACCAGATTGCCCTCGCAGGCGCCCTCGATCACGTTGCCGGAGGCATCGACCACCTGCGGCTGCACGCCGAAGAAGGGGCGGGTGGCGGAGCCGGGCTTCAGGGCGTGGCGCCGGGCAGCGGCGAGATCAGGATGCCGCCGGTTTCCGTCTGCCACCAGGTGTCGACGATCGGGCAGCGTTCCTCGCCGACGACGCGGTGATACCATTCCCAGGCTTCCGGATTGATCGGCTCGCCGACCGAGCCGAGCAGGCGCAGGGTTTTGCGCGAAGTCCTCTTCACCGGCTCTTCGCCGGCGCCCATCAGCGAGCGGATGGCGGTCGGCGCGGTGTAGAAGATGTTGACGCTGATGCTTGTCCACCACGTCCCAGAAGCGGGAAATGGTCGGATAATTGGGAATGCCCTCGAACATCAGCGTCGTCGCGCCATTGGCCAGCGGGCCATAGACGATGTAGCTGTGGCCGGTGACCCAACCCACGTCGGCGGTGCACCAATAGATGTCGCCATCGTGGTAGTCGAAAATGTACTGATGCGTCATCGACGCGTAGACGAGATAGCCGCCGGTGCAGTGGACGACGCCCTTCGGCGCGCCGGTCGAGCCGGAGGTGTAGAGAATGAACAGCGGATCTTCGGCGTTCATCTCGGTGGGCGGGCAATCGGACGAAGCCTTTGCGACTTCTTCATGCCACCAGCAATCGCGGCCCTTCCTTCCAGGCGACATTGCCGCCGGTGCGCTTGACGACGATCTGCGTTGTCACGATGTCGCCGGTCTTGTCGATGGCCACGTCGGCATTGGCCTTGAGCGGCACTTTGCGGCCGCCGCGCAGGCCTTCGTCGGCGGTGATGACGACCTTGGACTTGCAGCCCTCGATGCGGCCAGCGAGCGAATCCGGAGAAAATCCGCCGAAGACGATGGAATGAACGGCGCCGACGCGGGCGCAGGCCAGCATGGCGTAGGCGGCTTCGGGGATCATCGGCAGATAGATGGTGACCGTGTCGCCCTTGCCGATGCCTTTCGACTTCAGCACGTTGGCGAAGCGGCTGACCTCTTCATGCAGTTGCTTGTAGGTGATCTTCTTGGATTCGTCAGGATTGTCGCCTTCCCAGATGATCGCGACCTGATCGCCGCGCTTGGCGAGATGGCGGTCGATGCAGTTCAGCGAGACATTGGTCGTGCCGTCCTCGAACCATTTGATCGACACATTGTGCGGATCGTAGCTCGTGTGCTTCACCTTGGTGAAGGGCTTGATCCAGTCGATGCGCTTGCCGTGTTCGGCCCAGAAGCCGTCCGGATCGGAAACCGAGCGCGCGTACATTTCCTTGTATTTTGCTTCGTTGACGAAGGCGCGCTTTTCCCACTCCGCCGGAACGGGATAAATTTTCTCGGACATTGCTTCCTCCCGGACAAAAATCGACGCCGTGGCTGTTTTCGCCCCGCGCGCCGTTCAATCGAGCCGCATTATGACCTATCGGCTCAAATTCTCACAAGCGGGAACGGCGTCACACTTTGGTCCTGCGACCTTGGGGGGAAGTCGGACGAAAAACGCTGTCCTGTCGTGCTCTTTGGGGAAGTTTATTGCGATCAACGACAAGCGGCAAGCATGCAAGTCGCTGTATCCGGCGCGGAGTCACGGGCATTCCTTGCGCACTTTGTCCAGCGCCTGTGACAAGCCCGGCGAGCGAATAGGTGTCGGTCGAGACCTTTCCCTTGGACGAAGCCGCCTTCACGATCAGCTTCGATCCCTTTTTCATCGCATCGATGAAATGGCTCTCTTCCGCGGGATTTTTGACCCATGCGTTCGTTCCCTTGGCGATCAGGCCGAATTCGGCGTCGCCGATCGTCGCCTCCGCGTCGCCGCCGTCCTTCATCGCAAAGCCCATGATGATCGAAATTTCGTTTTTGACATTTTCGGCGGGGCGATAGGAAATGAAGACATAGGCGGCGTCGCGCTTCAGTTTGTCCGGTTCGCGGGTTTTCGGCTGGGCGAGGGCGTAGCAGGTTTTCTGCTTTCCTTGGGTTTGATAGGCGCCCCAGTCGCCGAATTGTCCCCATCGAGGCGGATTTGCCTTGGTCCGGCTTGGCTGTCATCGGGCTTTTTTCTTGTCGCCGGCCTTCTTGCCGCTTGCCTTCTCTTCCTTTGCGTTCGGCGCGTCGCCCTTGGCCGGGGCGGCGGTTGCGCTCTCCGCGAAGGCCGTCGCCAGCACGATGCCGGCCAGGAGGGCTAGGCCGGGCATTGGAAAAAGGCGCGATGCGGGGCGGAAAAGATCATGTTCGACCATGCTTAGTTGGGCGTGAAACGAATCACTTCGATGGGATCATAGCGCCAATCGGCGGCGCGATGGAGTGCGCGCGCTGCCGGCCTCTAATCGTCGAAACAGGCGAAAATCGGACCGCTGACAATTGCGGACCGGGCATCCTATAATTGCGGCGATTCAGACGGAAAAGTCTTCAATACGGAAACCGAATGATCGCCGCCCTTTGTGAAAATCATGGCCCGCCGGAAAATGATCGTGCTGCGCGAATTGCCGGAGCCCAGCCCGGCGCCGGGCGAAGTCGCTGCGTCGCGCCGTCGCGCGTCGCGCTCAATTTTTTCGATACTCTGATCATCGAGAACAAATATCAGCTCAAGCCGGAGCTTCCCTTTTCGCCGGGCGGCTGAGTTTTGCGGCCGGGTCGTGGCGCTGGGCGAGGGCGTGGAAAATTTCAGGATCGGACAGCGGGTCGCAGGCTATTGCTCCTATGGGGCGGCGCGATCGCGTCTCGTCCTGCCGGCGCCAAGCCTCTCACCCGTTCCTGATGAACTCGATGACGACCAGGCGGCGGGCCTTTTCGTCACCTATGGCACGACGCTGCACGCCCTGCGCCAGCGCGCCGACCTGCAGAACGGGGAAACCCTCGCGGTGCTCGGCGCTTCAGGCGGCGTCGGCCTCGCAGCGGTGGAGATCGGCGCGGCCATGGGCGCGCATGTCATCGCCTGCGCCTCTTCGCGCGGAAAAACTTCGCTTCGCGGAAAAGTCGGCGCGCATGAAGGTCTCGATTATTCAGTTGAAGACCTCAAGGAGGGATTGAAAAAGCGAGCCGGCGGCAAGGGTGTCGATTGCGTCTATGACGCCATTGGCGGCGCCTACAGCGAGGCGGCCTTGCGCGCGATGGCCTGGAAGGGGCGTTTTCTGGTGGTCGGTTTCGCTTCCGGCGAAATCCCGAAAATCCCGCTCAATCTGACTCTTGCTCAAGGGCTGCGCCGTTATCGGCGTCTACTGGGGCGAATTCGTCAAGCGAGAGCCGCGAGGCCCATCGCGACAACATGGCGCAGATCTTCGACTGGACCGCGCGAAAAATCCTTTCCGCCCATGTCCACGCCGTCTATCCGCTCGCCGAGATCGCTAAGGCGCTGTGATGTGCTCAAGGACCGCAACGCGCAGGGAAAAATTCTGCTTTCCATCCCGCAATAGGGATTTTGCTCTGGCTTAGCGGCGGAAGCTCCCTAGATTAGGTTGTCTTCAACGACGGCGCCACAAGGATCGCCGCGTTGCAATCGCTTTTCCTGAGGATGCGCCGCAATGGCTTTTTCGAACCGCCTGCGAAATTTCGTCGCTGTCGCCCTGCTCGGCTTGAGCCTTTCGGCCTGCGGCTACAATACCATCCCGACGGCGGAAGAAACCGCCAAGGCGCGCTGGGCCGACGTGCAGAACAATTACCAGCGCCGCTCCGACCTCATCCCCAATCTGGTCGCGACGGTCCAGGGCTATGCCAAGCAGGAAAAAGACGTGCTGATCGGCGTCACCGAGGCCCGCGCCAAGGCGACGCAGATTCATGTCGACGCTTCGCAACTGACCGATCCCGACAAGCTCAAGCAGTTCCAGGATGCGCAGAACCAGCTGTCCGGCGCGCTGGGCACGCCTGCTGGCGGTTTCGGAAAACTATCCCGACCTCAAGTCGAACCAGAATTTCCTTGCCTTGCAATCGCAGCTCGAAGGCACCGAAAACCGCATCACCGGTGGCGCGGCGCGATTATATCGCGGCCGTACGCGATTATAATCTGACGCTGAAACTTTCCCCTCGATGCTCTGGGCGATGACGGTGTTTCGCGGCAAGAAGCCGATGGCCGAATTCACCGCCACGGATGGCGCGCAGACGCCGCCGACCGTCAAATTCTGAAGCGCTCGCACAAGCGCCGATGGCCATGGCGCCGAAATCCGGCACTGAAAGCCGACGGCGCCCATCCGGCGCTCGCGGCTGACTGCTTGTGGTCTTTTCTGGGCTGGCGCTCCTTGCTGGCGCCGGTCGCCGCCCTCGCGCAGAGCCATCACCTTTCCCGACCTGACCGGCCATGTGGTCGATCAGGCCAATCTCTTGCCGGCGGACACGCGTCAGGCGCTGGAGCAGAAACTTGAGGGATCTCGAGCAGAAATCCGGAATCCAGTTCGTCGTCGCCACGGTGTCGTCCTTGCAGGGGCAGGAGATCGAGCCCTACGCCAATGAATTGTTCCGGCATTGGGCGCTCGGCGAAAAAACCAAGAACAATGGCGTGCTGCTTGTTGTCGCGCCGAACGAAAAGAAGGTCCGGATCGAAGTCGGCTATGGGCTTGAAGGCACGCTGACCGACGCCCTGTCGAAAGTCGTCATCGCCAACGCCATCGCGCCGCGTTTCAAGGCGGGCGATTTTCCTGGCGGCATTACGCGCGGCGTCGATGACGTCATCACCATCCTGACCACCGATTCCAACGAATGGACCAAAAAGCCGCAGGTGCGCGTCGACGATCCAGAATTCTGCCTTTGACGCGATCCTGCCCTTTCTGATTGTCGCGCTGGTCATTTTCATCATCTGGAACAGCAGTCGCGGCGGCGGCGGTCGCGGCGGTCGGGGCGGCGGCGGTCCATTCATATTCCTGCCCGGTCCCGGCTGGTGGGCGGCGGCGGTTCTTTTGGCGGGGCTTCGGCGGCGGTGGAGGCTTTGGGGGTGGTTTCAGTGGCGGCGGCGGCTCGTCGGGCGGCGGCGGCGCATCGGGAGACTGGTGATGCGGACGCGGATGAAGACGCGATTGTCGCGGCGGTGCGAGGCGGCCGAAGCGCGGACCAGCGGCCAGATCGTCTGCGTGCTGGCTCAGCGGTCCATGCGAAATCGATGCGCGCAGCGGCGATTTTTGCCGCGGCCTTGGCTCTGCTGACGCCTTGGCCCTTGCTGGCCTTCACGCAAATCCCGGCGCAACGCATCTTCGCCATACAGGTCGGCGGTTTTCGTCGCCGCGCTGCTGCTTTTCAGCTTGACGCATCTCGGGCTGGCGCTCACGCCTCGCTGCTAAAAAGACGCCAGGCCTTTCGCGTCGCTGCGGAACAATTCTACATTCGGGGCATGACCCGAACGCGGCATCGCGCCGGTGTGCTGATTTTCGTTTCTCTGGCCGAACACTATGCGCGGATCGTCGCCGACGACGGACTTGACCGGCAAAATCTCGGAAGCCGAATGGCAGGAGGCGGTCAACGAACTGACCGCTCATTTGCGCGAGGACCGGTCACCGAAGGCTTTCTCGACGCGATCAAGCGCACCGGCGATCTTCTCGCGCGCGCCGCGCCGCCCGACGGCGGCGGCAACGATCTGCCGGATCGGACTGGTCGCGTGAACTGAGACTTATTTTCCGCCGCGCAGAGCGGCCAGAAGTTTCTTGCCGGCGCGGCCGTCGCGCTTCATGCCGAGGCGTTGCTGGTAATCGGCGATGGCCTCGCGGGTTTTCGTCCCCATCACGCCGTCATGCTTGCCGCCGATGTCATAGCCATGCTGTTCCAGCATGAGCCTGCACTTCGCGGCGCTCGACCCGGTCGAGGCCGGGATCGTCGGTCGGCCAGGGCGTGACGATGCCGCCCCCGCCCTTGAGCCGTCCGACAGCAGCGCCGATGGCCAGCGCGTAGGATTCGGCGGCGTTATAGGAGTAGAAGGCGTCGAAATTGCGCGAGACGAGGAAGGCGGGGCCGTGCGGCCCGGCCGGCAGCAGCAGGCCGAAGGCGCCCGCGCCCGACAGGGAGCGCGCCGTTGACGCGGGTCAGGCCGCGCCCGGCCCAGGTCGCCAAGCGGTTGCTTGCGCGCCGCGGCCCAGACGGGCCGTGATAATTGGCCGGCAGCCTGACCTCGAATCCCCAGGGAAGGCCGGTGACCCAACCGGCGTGATGCAGGAAATTGGCGGTCGAGCCGAGCGCGTCGGGAACCGATCGACAACGTCGCGCTTGCCGTCGCCATCCATGTCGACGGCGAGGCTCAGGAAGGTCGAGGGCATGAACTGGGTGTTGCCGAAGGCGCCCGCCCAGGAGCCCTTGAAATTTTCCAGCTGACACGTCGCCGCGTGTCGACGATTTTCAGCGCCGACAGAAGTTCGCCATGAAAATATTCGGAGCGGCGATTGGGCGTGCAGGCCAGCGTCGTCAGCGACTGGATGATCGGACGCGTGCCGAAACTCTTGCCGAAATCGGATTCGACGCCCCAGACCGCGACGACCGCCGCCGCGTCGACGCCGAAACGCCTCTGCGCAGCGAGCGCCGCCTGCCTGTTTTCGGAGAAGCGCTGCCGCCCGTCCCGCATCCGCTCGTCATCGACGAGCCCGGCGACATAGTCCCAGATCGGGGTGGAAAATTCCGGCTGTTTGCCGAGAAAGCTTGCGGCGTCGTTGGGCTGCAGGTCATCCAGCGCGCGCGAAAGCATCGCTCGGGGACATGCCCTTGGCCGCGGCCTGCGCCTTGATCCGCTCCTTGCAGGAGTCGAAATCGGCGCGGGCGGCCCATCGAGGGCAAGAAAAGCGGAGAGCGCGAGAATCCAAGGCTTCATGGCGCAAGCCTAACGTGATTCTCGCGGCAAAAAAATGGAAAAGCGTAGACGTCTCAGATCCAGGGCCGGTCCTTGGCGATTTTTGCTTCGAAATCGGCGATTTTCGGCGCTTTGACCATTGTCAGGCCGATATCGTCGAGCCCCTCGATCAGGCAGTGCTTGCGATGCGGATCAATGTCGAACCTCACCACGCCGCCGTCGGGGCCTCGAATTTCCTGCGCTTCAAGATCAATCGTCAGGGTGGCGTTGGCGCCGCGATTGGCGTCGTCCATCAGCTTGGCGAGGTCCTCTTTCGAGACCTTGATCGGCAGGATGCCGTTCTTGAAACAGTTGTTGTAAAAAATATCGGCGAAACTGGTCGAGATTACCGCGCGCACGCCGAAGTCGAGCAGCGCCCAGGGGGCATGTTCGCGAGAGGAGCCGCAGCCAAAATTATCTTCCGCCACCAGAATCTGCGCCTTGCGATAGGCGGGCTTGTTCAGCACGAAATCGGGATTTTCCGAGCCGTCTTCCTTGTAGCGCATTTCCGAAAACAGGCCCTTTCCGAGGCCGGTGCGGGCGATCGTCTTCAGATATTGCTTGGGGATGATCATGTCCGTGTCGATATTGGTGATCGGCAACGGCGCAGCGACGCCCGTGAATTTCGTGAACTTTTCCATGTTTTTGGGCCCGGGATTTTGGCGCCGGATCGGCGAATTGCATTGGATTTAGCAAAGGGGATGGCGGAGGGCAATCAGAGCGTTTTAATATGGAGTTCCGTCCTTACGGGCGAAAGACCAGCGACCGTCCGGCTGCAGGACGGCTTTCAGATCATCGCGCGGATAAAGTCCCTCGTCGCCCAGCGCGCGGTCGCCGATTTCGAGATAGACGACGAAAAAATTGGTGCGATTGACGAGTTGATGAGCCGCGCCAGCCGCAGGGAAACCGGCGCACATGCCTGGGTGCAATCGGGTCTCTCCCGTTTCCGTGACCAGGTGAGGTTCGCCTTCGAGGATATAGATGAATTCGTCCTGGCGCGAATGCCGATGCAACAAGGCCGATTCGCCACCCGGCGCCAAGCGGGTGAGATTGACGCCGAAATTCTTCAGGCCGAACAGATCCCCAAGCGGTCGCTTTTCTCGTCGCGCCATGCGGCTGAAGAAAGGCTCTGGGTAATTGGAAGGCTTGGTCCGCAAAGGTGCTGAGGCGGCTTCAACAGCAACTGGATGATCAACGATTTTACCGGTCATGACTCGACCTTTTTAAATTCAAAGCGCTTCTCGCTCGATACGCTCCATGTCCTCGTCGGACAGGCCGAAATGATGGCCGATTTCATGCACCAGCACATGCTTGACGAGATCGCCCAAGGTATCGTCGCCTTCGGACCAGACATCGAGGATGGGACGTCGGTAGAGAAAGATCACGTTGGGAAATTCGCCGGATCGGACTTCGCCGCTCTGAGCCATACCGTGCCCGCGAAAAAGGCCGAGCAGTTCAAATTCGGATTCTGCCTCGAATTCGAGTAGCACGTCTTCTTCTGGAAAATCCTCGACGCGGATCACCAGCCCTTCGCAAAATTTCAGGAATCGTCCGGGAAGCCGGTGGAACGCCGCATCGGCCAGGGCCTCGAATTCCTCGAGCGAGGGAGCCCGGCGCTCGGTCCAATCGAGCGCGGGCGGTCTTACGCTTGCCATGGCCGCTTCCTTTCTGGTTCAGGATCCGGTCTTGACCGTCAGCGTGAGCTTGGGGGGTGCCGCGAGCGTTTGGAAAACGACGCAGTAGCGCTCAGTCAGCCGGGTGAGGGCGTCGATTCGCTCCTGCGGCTCGTCGGTGTCGATTTCGAAAATCAGCCTTATATCGGCAAAGCCGACCGGCGCGTCCCTGGTGACGCCCAGCGTCCCGCGGAAGTCGAGATCGCCTTCCGCCCGCACGACGCCGCCTCCAAGCCGAAAATCAATCGCTGTCGCAACGGCCTTCAATGTTACGCCGGCGCATGCGACAAGCGCTTCTAGCAGCATATCGCCTGAACAGGCCTGCATGCCGTTGCCGCCGGTGGCCGGGTGCAGTCCCGCCTCGATCATCGCGCGCGAGGTCGAAACCTTGCAGACGAGGCCCTCGCCCGACAAATCGCCTTCCGCCTTGAGAGTGACCAGAGCGGAACTTGAATCCGCCTTGTATTTTTCCTTCAAGGGCGCTTGAAGCGCGCGCAGGGTTCCGGCGTCCATGAGCGATCCGATCAGTGGAAGCTGCGCAGATCGACGAAATGTCCGGCGACCGCCGCCGCCGCCGCCATTGCGGGGGAGACGAGATGGGTGCGGCCCTTGAAACCCTGGCGTCCCTCGAAATTGCGGTTCGAAGTCGACGCGCAACGCTCGCCGGGCGCCAGCCGATCGGGGTTCATAGCAAGGCACATCGAGCAGCCCGGCTCACGCCATTCGAAGCCGGCGGCAAGAAAAATCTTGTCGAGGCCCTCGGCTTCCGCCTGTTCCTTGACGAGGCCCGAACCTGGCACGACCAGAGCGTTGACATGACTTGCCACCTTGCGTCCCTCCGCGATCTTTGCTGCCGCGCGCAAATCCTCGATGCGACCATTGGTGCAAGAGCCGATGAAAACGCGGTCGATCTTGATGTCGACAGGCTTTTCGCCACCTTTGAGTCCCATATAATCAAGCGAACGCTGAATCTTGACACGCTGGGCTTCGGTGGCGCCGGAATCCGCTGTCGGAACCGTTCCGTCGATGGCCACCACGTCCTCGGGGCTGGTGCCCCAGGTCAGCAGGGGCGGCAGGGCGCCGGCGTCGAGTTCGACGACAGCGTCGTAATGCGCACCCGGATCGCTTTTGAGTTGCGACCAATAATGCAGAGCGCTTTCCCAAGCCTCACCCTCGGGCGCCTTGGGACGGCCCTTGAGGTACTGGAAAGTCTTTTCGTCCGGCGCGATCAGACCGGCGCGGGCGCCGCCCTCAATGGACATGTTGCAGACGGTCATGCGGCCTTCCATGGAAAGGGCTTCGATAGCTTCGCCTGCATATTCGATGACATAGCCGGTGCCGCCAGCCGTGCCGATTTTGCCGATGATAGCCAGAACAATGTCCTTGGCGGTGACATCCTCCCCGAGCTTGCCATCGACCTTGACCAGCATGTTCTTGGCCTTGGACTGGATCAGAGTCTGGGTGGCGAGCACATGCTCGACTTCCGAGGTGCCGATGCCATGCGCTAGGGCGCCGAAGGCGCCGTGGGTGGAGGTGTGGCTGTCGCCGCAGACAATGGTCGCGCCCGGCAACGTAAAACCTTGTTCCGGACCGATAATGTGCACGACGCCCTGGCGGCGGTCATGCTCGTTGAAATATTCGACGCCGAAATCGCGGGCGTTGGTCGCCAGTTGTTCAACCTGCGCCTTGCTCTCCGGATCTTCGATCGGCTTGGAGCGGTCGGTGGTCGGCACGTTGTGATCCACGACCGCGAGGGTTTTCTGAGGCGCATGGACCGTCCTCTTCGTCATGCGCAAGCCCTCGAAAGCCTGAGGGCTGGTCACTTCATGGATCAGATGGCGGTCGATATAAAGAAGTGCGGTGCCGTCCGGCTGGATGTCGACGACATGATCGTCCCAGATCTTGTCGTAAAGCGTGCGCGGCGTGCCGGAGGTCTCAACCATCTTCCTCGTCCCTGATGCGGCCGGACGTGCTTTCGCCGAACCGATGATTAACGAAATGGCGCTTTCGAGCGTCCGGACAAGGCCGGAATTTCAAAATGACGCCGGAATGCGAAAAAGGCTGGCGCAGAGGCCAGCCTTCGCGGGAAGTCAGCGCGAATAACGGCCGATTCAGATCTTACTTGGCGTTGGCGGCCTTGTCCTTGGCCTTGGTCTTGGGGTCGGAACGCTCTGCGATACGAGCGGACTTGCCGCGACGGTCGCGCAAGTAATAAAGCTTGGCGCGACGCACCTTGCCGCGGCGGACGACCTTGATCGAATCGATCAGCGGGCCATACACCGGGAAGACGCGCTCGACGCCTTCGCCATAGGAAATCTTGCGAACGGTGAAGCTCTCGTTGAGGCCTCCGCCGTTGCGGGCGATCACGACGCCCTCATAGGCCTGCACGCGGGTGCGGTCGCCTTCCTTCACCTTCACGTTGACTACGATGGTGTCGCCGGGACCGAATTCCGGGATAGTCTTGCCAGCGGAAAGCTTGGCGAGCTGCTCGGCTTCGAGCTGTTCAATGATGTTGACTGCCATTTTATCTCCGTTCCGCCTTGCGGCGAGCGTTTCGGAACGCTGTTGTGAATTGGCGACCATTCCGGAGCAGATTTTGCCGAACCGAATTGTGCGCAACTGTTTCCGCCCGAATTCGAGCTGGAGGCGGCCCTATACAGAATTTGACGGCTCTTGTCGAGGACGTACCGCAGTCCCGTCAATACGATCGTAGTTCCGCCTGCTGCTTTTTCGGTCCGGGATCGTCTGGCGGCGTCGCCAGAGGAAAAATCACCGGTTGTGGCGTGGAGGGCTGTCGCGGCGGTTCGGTCGTCACGTCGGGCTTGGTCGCGACGGGCGGCAGGATTTTGACGGGAACATTCGCTTGGGCCTCAACGTTTTCCGCCTTCGGCGTTTCCTCGACCGTGAGCGCGGGCGGCGGCTCATAGGCGGGAGGAGGCGCCTCTATCGGACCGGTCAGCGCTTCCTTGGGCTGCAGCCAGCGATAGGCGTCGAGCTTGCCCGTCACAGGCGAAACAGGAGCCCATTGCTTTGAATAATGCCCGTCAGCGACCCAGGCGGCGTCACGTGGGGCGCGCGAACCGCGCGCCAGCCATTCGCGCACCAGCCCCTGCGCGTCATGTTCGCGGTCTTCGATCTCAGCCATGATGACGCACATGCGAGCGGTCGGCCGCTCGCCGCCGTTGATCAGCGGCGCCATGGCGGCGCGGGCCGTGGAGAAATCCCTGGCGCCCAGCGCAGCTTGCGCGATCATCATCGCGCTTTCCGGATCGTTGGGCGCACATTTGGCGAGCGTTTTCGCGCGCAAAAGCCTGTCGGCCGAGGAATCGCCGGGGCGCATGTCGACATAGGCCTGGGCGAGGTCGGGATGCGGGGTTTTTGCAAAGGCCGCTTCGATCAGTTTCGAGCCTCCGCGCAAGTCGCCCTTGCGCGAGAGGAGCCGCCCGAGCAAAGCCGTTGCCGGCGTCAGATTCGGCGCCTTCTTTACAGCCGCGCGCAAAAGCTTGACTGCGCGTTCGGGGTCAGTGAGTTCGCATTCCCTGGCGATGGCCGTGTCCAGCACCGCCTTCTGGCGATTGGCCGTGGCGGCGTCGACAATTTTCGCCCGCAGGTTCTGTTCGACGCAGAGTCGGGCCGCCTCCCAATCATTCTGCTCGGCATAGCGATCGAGCACGGCTTGTCCCGACCAGGCCAGCGGCGCCATGGCTTGCGCCTGCATCGCAAAAGCGTGGGCCGTTTCGTGATCGCCCTGGCGAAGGCTTTCCGCATGCAGGCCGCGCAGGCCCAGCAATCTGGTTTCCTGACGTCCGGCCATGGCGGTGAAGGCGCGCTCGGCCCCCGAGCGGTCGCCGGCGAGCTGTGCGGATTGCGCCTGCAGCAGCAAGGTCAGGGGTTCGTGCGGCAAATATTTTTTGGCGTCGCGGCTGGCGCGTTCGGCCTTGCGCGCGTCGCCGACGCCCGCTGCAAGAATGCCGCGCGCGATCGCCTCATGGCCGCGCTTCCGCCGCCTCGCATGGCGCGCGACGGACATGAGGCTCGGAACGGCGAAGATGAAGCGAATGACGCTCCAGGCGAGTATGGCGACGAGCGCCACCGAACTCAGTCCGACCAGCGGCGATGTTTCGACGTGATAGCCGAACCAGGTCAGCGACAGCGTGCCTGGCTGTTCGAGCAGGAGCCCCAGGCCGAAAGCGGCTGCGGCAATCAGGAGCAGGAAGATCAGGATGCGGAACATCGCGAATACTCAACTGGAAATGCGGTGCGGGGGATTGCGCCGTCAGGACTTGCTTTTGCTCAAATTTTGCAGCGACTGGGCCAATTCGGCCTTGGCGGCCTCCTCGGCGTCGAGCCGCGCCTGCGCGGCGGAGGCCCAGTCGGCGGTCACGGACAGCGCCGACGCAGGCAATTGCGCCCGCTCCGACAACGCGCCAGCGATATCGTTATGCAACAGATCTTTTTCGACGCGATCAATCCGCGAGGCCACTGCATCCTGATCAGGCGCGCCGACCGGACGGACCTTTACCATTTTATTGAGGCGGACTGCTAAAAACGCCCATGCGGATTCTCCAAAGCCTTGCGGCTTGGTTTCCGCAGGTTGTTGCGCGACCGGCGCCGCGCTGGCCATGATCTTCGGCGCGAGCGCAGCGAAATTTTCGGCAAGTTTGGCGGGGGTAGGAGTGGTCACGCCTGCGCGCAGTCGCGCCAGGTGAACGGGATCGCCGCCGAGGTTTTGCAGCGCGGCCAGCATGGGGGAATAATCGTCGCCCTGCCTGAGCGCGGCAAGGAGGCTTTGCGCGGCGACGACGCGCGCCGAGGCGTCGCCTGTATTGGCCGGGCCCGCGTCGCGTTCTGCGAGTTGGGCGCGCGCATCTGTCTTGGGGATGGCCAGCTGAACTTCGACGGCTTTCAGCCGCTGGCTAACCTGCTCCAGGGTCGTTTGCGTCGCCGCGAGTTGGGCGGCCATTTGCGTCAGCTTCGTTTCTGCTTCCGCACCGCCAGCGGCTGCCGCCTTGTCCGGCGCCGGCGCCGCGGGTGACGGCTCGACCTTCGATGGAGCGGTCGCTGCAGGGGCTTCTTCGGCTTTCTTCATGGTCTGAACGGGCGACGAAACAGGCGCACGCGTCTCGGCCATTTTATCGGGAACAACGTCGGGCGCCTGCTGCGACTTTTCACCCGGCGCTCCCGATGGAGCGGGAGCGGGTTCGGCAGCCTTAGACTCCTTTTCGGCCATGGGCGCTAAGGGTGCTTCGTTGGCTTTCTGCGAAGCCTCACCCACCGGCGGCGAGGCAGCAGCCGGCGCTGGCGTCTCGGCCTGCTTGTCGGCGGGAGTTCCGGCGCCGGGACCTGGCGGTGCGGTCTCTGAGGCTGCGAATATGTCGGTCGCGGCCTTCTTGCCGCCGAATTCGGTCCAACCGTAATAACCCCCGGCGCCGAGCGCCAACAGAGCCGCCACCGCGCCTGCGGCGCGCAGCACGCTCCTCGGCTGAGGCTCTTTTCCGCTGGCGTCGGTCGTTCCAGCCTCAATGGATTCCGTCGGCGTGGCCGCGCTCGAGGGCTCTCCCGTCTCCTGTTCGACGGCTTCTTTGTCAACAGCTTCCGCTCGCTCTGACGGAACCGCCGCTGGCTCCCCCGCGGGAACTTCTACCGCCTGGCCCTCGATAACGGGCGCCGTGCGTGTCCGTCCGGAGAGCGATTCCGCTCCGGCGACGGGCATAGCGCCCATTCCGCTGCTTTCGGCCTGCCCGTCCTTCTCGTCACTCATCACATTCCCCATCGTTCCCCCGTCATTATAGACGCCGTCCCGGCCGAGAAAACCCGAAATCGGCGCGAACGAGGAATCAGGCGCTGGCGGCAATCGCTTCGGCGATCGCGACCGTGCGTCGCGCCATGTCGGCGTGCAGCCTTTCGACCATCTTGCCGTCGATCTGCAAGGCTCCCTTGGAGGCGTTCTCCGGCTGGTCGAAAACCTCTATGATTTTCCGCGCAAAGGTGATTTCACCTTCGGCAGGCGCAAAAACCTCGTTGCAGACGGCAACCTGGTTGGGGTGAATCAAGGTCTTGCCGTCCATGCCAAAATCGCGGCCCTGCTCGCATTCGGCGCGGAAGCCGGCCTCGTTGGAAAAATCATTATAGACGCCATCGATGATTTCAGCGCCATGCGCCCGAGCGGCGGCGACGCAGATCGAGAGATAGGCCAGCATGGAGGGCCGGCCCGGCGTCAGCCGCGCCCGCGTCTCCTTGGCGATGTCGTTCGTTCCCATAACCAGGACTGCGAGGCGCGAGGCTGGGTCCATGGCGGTGCGCACTATGGAATCGGCGTTCAGGATGGCGACCGGGGTCTCCATCATCGCCCAGAGGCGTGTATGGTCCGGCGCGCCGGCGTCGCGCATGGCTTTCGCCGCCATCATGATGTCGCCGGGGGAGGAGACCTTGGGGATGAGAATGGCGTCCGGACCGGCCTGCGCCGCGGCGACCATGTCGTCCTTGCCCCAGGGCGTCCCGGAGCCATTGATGCGGACGACCACTTCGCGGCGGCCGAAACCGCCAGCCTTCACGGCGGCGGCGACCTGGTTGCGCGCCAGTTCCTTCGCGTCGGGAGCGACGGCGTCTTCGAGATCGAGGATCAAGGCGTCGGCTGCGATTGTCCTGGCCTTTTCCAGCGCGCGGGCGTTCGAGCCGGGCATGTAAAGGACGCTGCGGCGAGGGCGAAGGCTGGTCATGTTGTCTCCGGCAAAAGGGATCACTCAATCTGTTGCGCGGCACCATAATGTCTTGCCGCGTTTCATGCCATTGTCATTTCAACTTTTGGCAAATGCGCGCTCCCGATCCGATCCAAGCGGATCGATTGCTCGAAAACGCTGCGAAATGTCGCGGGGCGAGTTGAAGCGAAGGATTGCTCATTCTGCCGCATTGCGGCACAAGGAGCGAAATGGGAAGCAAATCGATATGAGCGAAACGAGTTTTCCGAAACGGCTGGCCGAGGGCTATGAGAGCTTCTTGGGTGGGCGTTTTGGACGCGAGCGTGAAAGATTTGAGCACTTGGCCGAACAGGGCCAGAACCCCGAGATCCTGTTGATCGGTTGCTGCGACTCCCGCGTTTCGCCGGAATTAATTTTCGACGCCGGCCCAGGCGAAATGTTCGTGCTGCGCAACGTCGCCAATCTGGTGCCTCCCTACCAGCCGAACGACGATTACCACGGCACCTCGGCGGCTATCGAATTTGCGGTGATGGGCCTCAAGGTCAAGCATATCGTTGTGATGGGCCACGCCCAGTGCGGCGGCGTCAAGGCCTATACGCAGTTGCAGAGCGATCCCTATATGCGTCCTCTCGCGCCGGGCGATTTCATCGGCGGGTGGATCAAGCTGATCGGGCCTGCGGCCGAACAGCTCGGCGCGCCGACCGAACCTCTCGAAAAATGGTCGGAGCGGCTGGCTTTGCAATCCATCAAGCAGAGCCTGAAGAACCTGCGCTCCTTTCCTTATATAGCGACGCTGGAAGCACGGGGTTGGCTCAGCCTGCACGGCGCCTATTTCGGGGTTTCCAGTGGTGAATTGCTGGCGCTCGACGATCCCGACGGAGAATTCCGCCAGATCGCGACGAGCGCCCATCATGACGCGCTCGGCAAGGAGCCGCGATTCTGATTGCTTCGGAATAGCGCGTGTTGGACCCGGCTGCTTCTGGACAGGCTTGAAACAAAAGCGCCGGGCCTCCTCGACGCTCGAGGCTTCACGCCGCCTTTTGCTTCGGCGTCAAAAGCTTGCGATTGATCAGCGCTTCGGCGATCTGCACGGCGTTGAGCGCAGCGCCCTTGCGGAGGTTGTCGGCGACGCACCAGAAGGCGAGGCCGTTTTCGACGGTCGCGTCCTCGCGGATGCGGGAAATATAGGTCGCGTCCTCGCCCGCCGCCTCATGCGGCGTGATGTAGCCGCCGGGCTCGTGCTTGTCGATCACCAGAATGCCCGGCGCCTCCCGCAGGATCGCCCGCGCTTCGTCGGCGGTAACAGGCTTTTCGCATTCGATGTTGACGCTCTCGGAATGCGAGATGAACACGGGAACGCGGACGCAGGTCGCGGTCAGCTTGATCTTCGGGTCGAGAATTTTCTTGGTCTCGGCCATCATCTTCCACTCTTCCTTGGTAAAGCCGTCTTCCATGAAGACGTCGATATGCGGGATGAGATTGAAGGCGATGCGCTTGGGGAATTTCTTGCTCTCGACCTGATCGGAGACGAAAACCGCGCGGGTCTGGGCGAAAAGCTCGTCCATGCCTTCCTTGCCGGCGCCGGAGACCGACTGGTATGTCGAAACGACCACGCGCTTGATGCCGAAATGATCGTGCAGCGGCTTCAGCGCCACGACCAGCTGGGCCGTCGAGCAGTTCGGATTGGCGATGATGTTTCGCTTGCGGAAATCCTTCAGAGCGTCGGCGTTGACTTCCGGCACGACAAGCGGAACGTCGGAATCATAGCGCCAGGCCGAGGAATTATCGATCACGACGCAATTTTTTGCGGCTATGCGCGGCGACCATTCCTTGGAAATCGTTCCGCCGGCCGACATCAGGGCGATGTCGCAATCGGAAAAGTCGTAGGTGTCGAGATGCCTGCACTTGAGGATCTTGTCGCCATAGGAGACTTCCGTGCCGATCGAGCGCGACGACGCGAGCGCCACCACCTCGTCCGCCGGAAACCGGCGTTCGGCCAAAATATCCAGCATTTCGCGGCCCACATTGCCTGTGGCGCCGACGACAGCGACCTTGTAACCCATGCTGCTCTCCAAAATTTGAGGCCGAATGCCTACAGCATGAAGGCGCTTTGGGCAATGCGCCTTCGGCGCCTCAGGGATCAGTCCTGTTCGACTTTCGCCTCGGCGGCCTCTTTCTGCCGCGCCTTCTCCAGCCTTCGCCGCTCGGCCAGCACCGCCTCGTCCAAAGCCTCGGTCCAGCCGCAAAGGCCGAGTTTTTCCCGCATATGCTCGGGAATGCAGGCCTCGACCCTAATGGGCGGCTTGTTTTTCGATAGCGGAATGGCGATCGCGCGGGCGTGGAGGTGCAATGTCCGATCAGGCGATGCGCCGGAGCCATAGATAGGATCGCCCAAGATTGGAAAATCCAGCGCGGCGCAATGAACGCGCAGCTGATGCGTGCGGCCCGTCAGGGGCTCAAGCTCCAGCCAGCAGATCGGGGCGCCCTCCGCGTCCGTTCCCCGCCCTCGGACGCGCCAGCGCGTCTTCGAGGGCAGTCCCTTGGGGTCGACCTTCATCCACCAGCCACGCGTGGCGTCGAGCCGGCCGAGCGGCAGGTCGATCAGGCCCTCATCATCCCTTGGGCCGCCCTCGACCACCGCCCAGTAGGACTTGTCGATCTTGCCCTGCTTGAACAGGAGGCCGAGCTTTTCGAGCGCCTTGCGGTGGCGGCCAAGCACCAGGCAACCCGAAGTGTCCTTGTCGAGCCGGTGCGCGAGCGCGGGGTCGCGCGGCAGGCCGAAACGCAGGGCGTGAAAAGAATCTTCAAAGCTCTCCCCGCCCTTGGGACCGCGATGAACGGCGAGGCCAGGCGGCTTGTCGAGCACCAGCATCAACCCGTCACGATAGATGAGGCGTGCACAAATCTCTTCCGGCGTCATGCGGGACAGGCTATCGAAGGGCGGAATGGTTTTCGGGCGAGCGGCGGCATGGTTGCTTATCGCAGGAACCCGGGTTTATGAGAAGGGCGCTTCGCCCTCAGTGAAAGCGAGTTTTTGGCGCATGGGCGCAGATCCGAAAGACAAGGCGGAAAAGGCCGGCGTTTTGGCCCGTCTGTTCAAGCTCCGTCATTCCGACCCGGAATTCTGGGAGCCGACGCCGGAGCCGGAAGCCGCGCCCTCCGAGGCGGTTCCCGCGCCGCCGCCCGCGCCATCGCAGCCGGAGCCTGCTCCGCAGGAACCTTCCCCGCAGGAGCCGAGGCCAAGCTGGTGGTCGCGCTTGCGGCAGGGACTGGCGCGCTCGTCGTCCTCCATCGGGCAGGGCGTCGCTGAAATTTTCACGAAGCGGAAACTTTCGGCGGACATGCTGGAAGACCTCGAGGACGTGCTGGTGCGCGCCGATCTCGGCGTGGACGCGGCGTCGCGCATCGCCGCGCTGGTTGGCAAGGGCCGCTACGACAAGCAGATCGAACCCAAGGAAGTGCGGCGCATCCTGGCCGACGAGATCGAGCGGGTGCTGACGCCGGTGGCGAAGCCGCTGCAAGTGGACGACGCCAAAAAGCCCTTCGTCATTCTGGTCGTCGGCGTCAACGGCTCTGGCAAGACCACGACCATCGGCAAGCTGGCGACGCAATTCAACCTGGAGGGCAAAAGCCTGATGCTCGCCGCCGGCGACACGTTTCGCGCTGCCGCCATTGAACAGCTGCGCATCTGGGGCGGTCGCATGAATGCGCCAGTCATTGCGCGCGAACCCGGCGCTGACGCGGCGGGCCTGGCTTTCGACGCGATCAAGGCGGCGCAGGAGCAGAATGTCGACGTCCTGCTGATGGATACGGCGGGCCGGCTGCAAAACCGCACCGAACTCATGGCCGAACTTGAAAAGATCGTCCGCGTCATGAAGAAGGTGGACGCGGAGGCGCCCCACGCCGTGCTGCTGGTGCTCGATGCGACGGTCGGCCAGAACGCCCTGAGCCAGGTCGAGATTTTTGGCAAGGTCGCCGGAGTCACCGGCCTCGCGATGACAAAGCTCGACGGCACCGCGCGCGGCGGCATTCTGGTGGCCATTGCCGAAAAATTCGGCCTGCCCGTTCATTTCATTGGCGTCGGCGAGCAGGCCGACGACCTCGAGCCTTTCACCGCCCGCGATTTCGCGCGGGCCATCGCCGGTTTCGACGGCGAAAACGACGGACAGGAAATCGATGACGCCGGGCAATGAGCGCAAGAAGGTCAATCCGCTGCTGAAGCTGGTGCTGGAAATGGGACCGCTGGTCCTGTTCTTCCTCGCCAATTCCAAGCCGGCTTTGTTTCACTGGCTGATCGCCGGTTTTTTGCCGGAGGGGCTGCCGGTCGAAAAAGTCGGCATGCTCACGTCGACAGCGGTGCTGATGGTCGCCGTGGTCGCGGCGCTCATCGCATCCTGGGCGCTGACAAAACATTTGCCCATCGTGCCCGTGGTCACCGCGATCGCCGTGCTGTTTTTCGGCGGCCTGACCTTCGTCTTCCAGGACAAGACCTTCATCCAGCTCAAGCCGACCATCGTGAACTGCCTTTTCGGCGGCGCCTTGCTGGGCGGGCTGGCTTTCGACAAGCTGCTGCTGCCGGTGGCGCTCGACAGCGTCATGCACCTTGACGAGGAGGGCTGGCGCAAGCTGACGGTCCGCTGGGGCTTTTTCTTCTTCGTGCTGGCCGCGCTCAACGAAGGCGTCCGCTTGACCCAAAGCTGGGACTTCTGGACCGGCTTCAAGAGTTTTGGCGTGATGCCGCTGACGGTGATCTTCGCCATCGCCCAGACGCCGTTGATCCTGAAGCACGAGATCAAGCCCGAGGCGGAGCCGGAGCATTTCTAGGGCCAGCCACTGGCATTTCCGAAAAGTGAAAGTGAAAATGGCGCGGTGCAGCCGATTTCGCCGGGCGGCAAACGTTCTTGTTATGTTTCACGTGAAACAAGGCATGGGCGCGGCCTGGCGTTTTCGCGCCGTTCTCTTTGAGATGATACGATTTTCCTGCGGCTATTTTCGATCCGCGCGCAAGACGGAAAGTTTTCCGCGCCGCCGCCGCAGGCTACAACCGTGCGGTGGAGTGCTTGAAAACGGGGTGAAATCGAGCGAAAAAGAGCGGAAATCGACGCAGTTTTGCGCGAATTAACCGTAAAATCGCAGGATTTTTCACATTTTTTCACCCCGCGCGGCGTACGCTTTTTTATGCAACCTGCGCGCGATTTTTGATGGCCGGCAGCCCTGTGCAACCGGCCATTCGAGGGACAGGCGTTTCCAACGTCCGAAGAGTCGCATTTTATTGATGGTGCGCCGGTTGGAAGGCACGGTATGCTTGACGCTATAAGGGGGCGTCGGGAATGCCGGTCGTATTTCGCCAAGGCGGGTTCAAATTCTTTTTCTATTCGAACGAAGGCGATCCGCGCGAGCCGGCGCATGTTCACGTGCGGAAGGGCGACGGCATGGCGAAATTCTGGATCACGCCGGTCAGTCTCGAAACAAGCGATGGTTTCGATGCGCGGACCTTGCGCGAATTAGCCAAAATCGTGGAAGATAAGGCGGAATTGATCGAAAGGGCCTGGCATGAGCATTTCGGCTAAATCCCTGCGTTTCGATGAGAACAGCATGTGGGTGGAATTGTCGGACGGGCGGACATTGGGTGTCCCGCTTGCGTGGTTTCCGCGACTGTTGCACGCCACCCCGCAGCAGCGCCTTGGCGTCGAAATCAGCCGCGAGGGTTTGCACTGGGACGAAATCGACGAAGACATTTCGATTGCGGGATTGCTCGCGGGGCGCGGCGATCAGGCGAAGCGTCGGGCCGCGGCCGAATGAGGGATTGCCGTGACGGGGTGGACGGCGCCCCATCACCGTAACTCTTGAACTCTTAGCCCGTCAAAAGGCGGGCCTTGCCTTATTGATCTTCGACCATAATGATGACGTATGGATGATCAAGAATCTCCCGTCAAAAAGCTCATGCTCGCCGAACACCAATTTCGCTTGGCCTGCACGGTGAACCTCGCCGTGGCAAATAATTTGCAGACCCTTGACGTTCCGGTCGAATGGACCTTCGGCAAGCATCGCGTCTCATACGAAGACTTCGGGCTCCGGGTCGATCAAGCGGAACTCGCCGCCCCGCAGCTTGAAATGACGGCAACCTTTATTATGGCCGCCGCTATTCGAGACGTACTCGTTGGATGTTTTCCAAACACGAAAAATCACGTTAATCAGGACATTGTTTCAGCCTATCAAATCAGCCGGATGCTGCGGAATGCTTTCAGTCATTCGATGCTCTCTCCCGTCTGGTCGATTGATAACGATTGCAAAGATCGTGTGTTCGCAATCGGGAATTTTATCTCGCTCGACACGAGCGGCCTACACGGCAAATCAGTGGACTGGCGTGACTATGGCGGCCCTTTGGCAATTTTCGCATTCGGACGGTTTGTTCGCGAAAATCTTCTCGAAAACAAGGTTGACCCGAACCGAAAAAAGCCGCCATTTCCAACGATTGCTTGTTATCAGCAAGGTCGTCTTTTTTCCGTCGAGTTGACGAATTACCGCAGGACGCAGCCAAAATTGCGGAAGCTGGCCCCGGCGAGACCCTTGACCCAGGTAATGGCCATCAAATCCGCGTTTCGCCACACGGCTACGTAATTTTGTTGTCGGATAAGCCCCCTTAAGGAACTTAATTGGCTGCCCTGAGACACGTCGTGTCCCAAGCATCCCCAAAACGAAAAAGCCGCCGGATCGCTCCGGCGGCTTCCGCGTTCAAGCAAGGCGCAAACCCCTCACGCCGCCGCCAGCTGCCGCAGCACGTAATGCAGGATGCCGCCGTTCCTGTAATACTCGATCTCGTCCGCCGTCTGGATGCGCGAATTCACCGCCACAGTCTTCGCCGTGCCGTCCGCATAGGCGATCTCCACCTCAAGTTTTTGCCGCGGCGCCAGTTCACCAAGGCCCTTGATCGACACGAGTTCGTCGCCCTTGAGGCCTAGGCTCTTCCAGCTCACGCCGTCCTCGAACGTCAGCGGCAGGATCCCCATGCCCACCAGGTTCGAGCGGTGGATGCGCTCAAAGCTCTGGGCGATGACGGCGCGCACGCCGAGCAGGTTCGTTCCCTTCGCGGCCCAGTCGCGCGACGAGCCATTGCCATATTCGATGCCGGCGAAGACCACCAGCGGGGTCCTGGTCTTCTGGTATTTCATCGCCGCGTCAAAAATGGCCATGACCTCGCCGCCGGGGAAGAATTTCGTATTGCCGCCTTCCGGCGCATTGCCGTCGGCGTCGGCGAGCATGAAGTTCTTGATGCGGATATTGGCGAAAGTGCCGCGCATCATCACCTCGTGATTGCCGCGGCGCGTGCCGTACTGGTTGAAGTCGGCGGGCTTCACCTTGTTGGCGATGAGATATTTGCCGGCGGGGGACGCCGCCTTGATCGAACCGGCCGGGGAAATATGGTCGGTGGTGATCTTGTCGCCGAACAGCGCCAGCACCCGCGCGCCCAGAATGTCCGCGACATCAGGCGGATCCATGGTCATGCCCTTGAAATAGGGCGGGTTCTGGACATAGGTCGATTTGTTGTTCCAGGCGTAGGTCTGGCTCTGCGGCGTCTTCACCTTGCGCCAATGCGCGTCGCCCTTGAAGACGTCGGCATATTTCGCCTTGAACAGCGTCTTGGTGACGTTCTTGCGGATGAACTCCTGGATTTCCTTCGAAGTCGGCCAGATCTCGCGCAGGAAGACGGGCGCGCCCTTCTTGTCATGTCCAAGCGGCTCTTTCGTGAGGTCCTTTTGCACGGAGCCGGCTAGCGCATAGGCGACGACCAGCGGCGGCGAGGCCAGATAATTCGCCTGCACGTCAGGCGACACGCGTCCCTCGAAATTGCGGTTGCCGGAGAGGACGGCGGCCGCGACCACGCCATTGGCGTTGATCGACTTTGAGATTTTCTCGGGCAGCGGACCGGAATTGCCGATGCAGGTCGTGCAGCCGAAGCCGACGAGGTTGAAGCCGAGTTTGTCGAGCGATTTCTGCAGGCCGGCTTTTTTCAGATATTCGGCGACGACCTGCGAACCCGGCGCGAGCGAGGTCTTCACCCAGGGCGCGACCGTCAGACCCGCGGCGACGGCGTTGCGCGCGAGCAGGCCCGCGCCGATCAGCACGCTCGGGTTCGACGTATTGGTGCAGGAGGTGATCGCGGCGATGACGACATCGCCCTGTCCCAGGTCGAATTTTTCGCCTTCGACCTTATAGCGTTCGCCGATCTGCGCGATCTTCTTGTATTCGCTCTCCATCGCGGCCGCGAAACCGGCCGCTACGGATTCGAGGGCTATGCGGCCTTCCGGACGTTTTGGGCCGGCGAGCGAGGGAACGACGGTGGAGAGATCGAGTTCGACCGTGTCGCTGAAGACGGGCTCCGGCGCGGCGCGGGTCCGGAAGAGGCCCTGCGCCCGGGCATATTTTTCGACCAGTTCGACGCGGGCTTTCTTGCGGCCGGTCTTGTCGAGATAGTCGATGGTTTCCCCGTCGATGGGGAAGAAGCCGCAGGTCGCGCCATATTCCGGACCCATGTTGGCGATGGTCGCGCGGTCGGCGAGCGTCAGCGCATCGAGGCCGGGCCCGAAAAATTCGACGAATTTGCCGACCACGCCTTTCTTGCGCAACATCTGGGTCACCGTCAGCACCACGTCGGTGGCGGTGACCCCCTCCTTCATCTTGCCGGTCAGCTTGAAGCCGACGACTTCCGGCAGCAGCATCGACTGCGGCTGGCCGAGCATGGCGGCTTCCGCCTCGATGCCGCCGACGCCCCAGCCGAGCACCGACAGGCCATTGACCATGGTCGTGTGCGAATCGGTGCCGACGAGCGTATCGGGATAGGCGACTTCGACAGTCACCGCCTTGCCGCGGCTCGGCTGGTATTTTTCCTTCTTCGTCCAGACGGTCTGCGCGAGATATTCGAGATTGACCTGGTGGCAGATGCCGGTGCCCGGCGGCACGACGGAGAAATTGTCGAGCGCGTCCTGGCCCCATTTCAGAAATGTGTAGCGCTCGCCGTTGCGCGCATATTCGAGATCGACATTGGTCTTGAGCGCGCTTTTGCTGCCGAAGGCGTCGACGATCACCGAATGGTCGATGACGAGATCGACGGGAACCAGCGGATTGATCTTCTCGGGATCGCCGCCGAGCGAGGTGATGCCGTCGCGCATGGCGGCGAGATCGACCACTGCGGGAACGCCGGTGAAATCCTGCATCAGCACGCGCGCCGGGCGGAAGGCGATTTCCCTCTCGACCGTGCCCTTGTTCTCCAGCCATTCGGCGACGCCCAGGATGTCGTCGCGCGTGACGGAGCGGCCATCCTCATGGCGCAGCAGATTTTCGAGAAGCACCTTCATCGAATAGGGCAATTGCGAAATGCCCTTGAGACCGTTCTTCTCCGCCGCCTTGAGCGAGAAATAATGATAGGTCTTGGCGCCGACCTTGAGGGTCTTGCGGCATTTGAAACTGTCGAGAGAGGCCATCGCTGGGATTCCCGGGGGGTTGGCGAGAAAGGCGGACGTCGCGCTTATAGATAATTACGCAAACGCAGGCTACACAACAAAGTTGCGACATCCCCTACCCGGATCGTGCGACGCGCCGATGAATCAGGATCTTTGGTTTTGACACAGCAGTTTGGAGACTTCCGCCTGTCCGCGCGGTCGCTTCGGGTCGAACGCGGCGGCCGCGCCATCGTCAAGGACATCTCGTTCGAGCTTGCGTCGGGCGAAGCCTTGCTGGCGCTCGGGCGCAATGGCGCGGGCAAATCGACCCTGCTTCGCGCGCTCGCCGGCTTTCTGCCCCTGCGCGGCGGCGAGCTGGTTTTTACTGGCGGCGACGCCGCGCCCGCTGTCCGAACAGGCGCATTACGTCGGCCATGCCGACGGGCTGAAATCGGCGCTGACGGCGCTGGAAAATCTCGCATTCTGGGCGTCCATGCTGGGCGCGTCCGCAAAAGGTTCGAAGGGCGAAATCTCGCCGCAGCAGGCGCTGGAAAAAGTAGGCCTCGCGCGGATCGGCGATTTTCCGGTCGGCTATCTGTCCGCCGGCCAGAAACGCCGCGTCGCCCTGGCGCGGCTTTTCGTCGCGGCGCGTCCCGTCTGGATCCTCGACGAGCCCGCGACCGCGCTCGACGTCGGCTCGCAGCAGCGCTTCGCGCAGGCGATGGCCGAGCATCGCGCCGGCGGAGGCATGATCCTCGCCGCCACCCATGCGCCGCTTGGCCTGGTCGACGCGAAGGAATTGCGCCTGGACGCAAGCGAATCGCGCGGCGGCGCCGGCCTCGCCACAGCCGGAGCGGCCTGATGTCGTCTCCGCTTCTGGCTCTGTTCCTGCGCGAAACCCGCATCGCCCGCTCGGTCGGCGGCGGCGGCGCCATCGGCGTGGTCTTCTTCCTGATCCTGGTCAGCCTGACCCCTTTCGCCATCGGGCCAGACCTGAACCTGCTCTCGCGGATCGGTCCGGCCATCCTGTGGATCGCCGCGCTGCTCGCGACCCTGCTCGGCCTCGACCGCCTCTTCCAGGCCGACGCCGACGACGGCTCGCTCGACCTGTTCATGATGAGTTCGACGCCGCTGGAGCTGGTGGTGCTCGTCAAATGCGCGGCGCATTGGGTGCTCACGGCGCTGCCGCTGGTCGCCGCTGCGCCGCTGCTGGGCCTGATGCTCGGGCTGGAGCCGGAGGCGCAGGCCGGCGTCGCGGCCTCGCTGCTGGCGGGAACCCCGGCGCTGACCCTGCTCGGCGCCATCGGCGCGGCGCTGACGGCGGGTTTGAGGCGCGGCGGGCTTTTGATGGCCGTGCTGATCCTGCCGCTGACGACGCCGGTGCTGATCTTCGGCGTGTCCACGGCGGCGGCGGCGAGCGGCGGCACGGTGCCTTTTCACACGCCGTTCCTGATCCTTTGCGCCCTGTCGCTGGCGACCATCGCCGGGGCGCCCTTCGCCGCCGCCGCCGCGTTGCGGGCGAGAGAGGCGTGAGCCTTTACGGCGAGTGCCGACATTGCTTGGCGCGCTGACGATTTTCCGGAATCGGGCTCAATGGCGACCTTCCCGTCAGCATTCTGTGCGACCGCTTTCCTCCGATGGCCGACATCGCATTGCTGTGGTCCAGAGCCGTCATGGCCGGGCTTGTCCCGGCCATCCACGCCGGGCCGTTGCTCCGTCTGCCGTCAATCATGCCAGAATTTCGTAAAGGTCGTCCCATTCCGGGTTGAGATCGAGAATGAGCCGCGCTTTCCAGGCGCGCGGCCAATGCTTCATGTTCTTCTCGCGCTGGATAGCATCGATAATTGTTGCATACTGTTCGTAATAGACGAGGCGCTTCAAACCATAGCGCTTTGAAAAACCGTCGATGAGGCCCTCCCGGTGCTCATAAATCCGACGAGACAAGTTCGAGGTCACGCCGATGTACAGCGTGCCATTCGGCCGATTTGTGACGATGTAGATCCATCCGCCCAGCATGGTTTGATATTGCTCGGCGTGGATGGCCGGGACAAGCCCGGCCATGACGGTGAGATGCGACGTGCCACAAATATCCGCTGCCGACGCGCCAAGCAGC
Source organism: uncultured Alphaproteobacteria bacterium (assembly GCA_963713695.1). GTDB lineage: Bacteria > Pseudomonadota > Alphaproteobacteria > Rhizobiales > Beijerinckiaceae > Rhodoblastus. Next base: position 334,426 of record CAVQMU010000005.1, on the reverse strand, counting down.
CGTTGCTGACGCAGTTCACGGCCGTCCCTTTTCCGCCGTTTCTTGACCTCGCGCGCGAATTTGGCGACGGCCGCTTTGGGTCAAAATTCCGGTCAAGGAAACGCCCGTAGGCCTGACAAACGGCGCTGCCGCCCCTGTCAATAATTCAGGGCCAGGCGGCCCAGGCCGCCATAACCGATCGAAGTGCCAGAAAAAGTCCCGTATCCGGAGACGGCGATGATGAGCGAGGGGCCATAAGCGCGCCAGAAACCGCCCTCGACGATCTTGTAAGTCGCCCGCGCCGCGCCGCTATGCTCGACGCCAAAGGCCGCGATCGATTGCGCGTCCTGAACCGTCGTCACGCCGCTGCGCAAATAGACAGCGCTGCCCCGGTCGAAGGCGTAGTTGATACTCTCGGTCACGCCGTAGGACGTCATGGCGTGGCTCAGATTTGACACGGGGATGCCCCAGGTGTCGGTGAAAGCCGAGCTTGCGGACCGTCCGTAGGAGCCGAATGCGCGGGTGTCCAGCCATGCGAGTTCGGCGAAATGAAAGGCGTAGCCCATGTCGGCGAGCCCGATGCCGTTGAGCGCGCTCGATTTTGCGGACGAGGCGTAGGCCGCATTGACAATGTCGCTGTCCGACCCGGTCGAAGCGCCCATCAGCGAGCCGTAGACGCCCGTTTCCGACGAAGCCCGGATGAAGCCGCCGCCCCCGGCGCTCCTGACCTCGACGGTGCCGGTCGGATAATTGAAGCTGGAATCGCCGTCGACCGCGAAGGCGCCCACGGCGAGACGGCCGCAATCCGCGCTGAACGCCCGGCTCAGATCGCGTTCGACGCCGATCGATCCGGCGTAGGAGCGACCCACGCCGCCTGCCGAAAAGCTTGCGCCGCTGGCGTCGATCTGGCCCCAGGCGCTCCAGCCGTCATTGGCGCTGCAGTCGGCCATCGAAGGCCTGAGGACGCCTGCGCCGCTTGCGGCTGCGTCGGCGATTTTTCCAGCGACGCCCGTCGTCGCGCCGCCAGAGCCGCCGCCAAGTCCCGCCAGGCCGGCGGCGCCGATCGCAATCGTCGTTGCGGCCGTTGACGACGCGCCCGGCGCGCCGCCCATATAGCCGCCCAGCGACGCGACCGACAAATTCGGCTTCCATTGCAGGTAGACGCCGCCATTGCCGTCATCGACCAGCGCGAAGATCGAGCGTCCGTTCGAAGGATCGCCCACCAGCGTATAATTGGACGATTGGGTCAACGTCGCCGTGGGTTGGGGCGCATTGAGTTTGACGCCGGTATAGACGATGGCCGCAGACCCCGTCATCGAGGCGCTCATCGCGTTGGTCGAAACGATCGCGATCTTCGCGCCCGGAGCCGTCGTCAATTTGCCCGTAACATCAATCGTCCCGGTCGTTCCCCTGCCCGAACTGGACGAATCATAGCCTTGGCCGGAGGAAGAGGCGCCCGCGGCGTTGAAGTCGACCTTGACGACGCCGCCGGACGCGATGGCGAGGTTCTGCACCTTCAACGTGTTGGGCGTCGACTGGGGGTTGACGGACAAGTCGATGACGCCGCCGCGCATATCGTTCAATTGCACGGCCCCCGCAAGGGTCGCGGTCGATCCCGAGCCCAAGCCCGCTGCAACGGTCAGCACGCCGTAATTGTTGATCGTGTTGCTGGCGGCGTTCAACGCGTGCGAGCCGGCGGCCGCGGTAAAGGCGCCGCCATTGTTGAAGACGAACGCCGCGCCGGACGAAGCGACAAGGCCCGTGACGCTGCCGTAATTGTTGAGGATCGCGCCGCCCGTTCCCGCGCCAGCGGAAAAAGCGTAGCTCGCGCCGCCCGGGCTCGACGTGGTGATCGCGCCGTAATTGTTGACGGTCGAAAGGCCGGAGCCGGCGTTGACGACGAGTCCGGCCGCCCCGCCCGTGATCACGCCGTGCGGCCCAACGGTGATGGTCGCATTGCCCGAACCGGAATTGGCCTCGACCCCGATGCTGCCGGCGGAGGGCGTGGCGCCGCCCAGCACATTGATGGTCGTCGCGCCGGAGCCGGCTGTCGTGTCGGTCAGAATCCCATAGACCGAGGCGCCCGGCGTTACCGTTCCGGACGTGGTGACGCTCACGTTTCCGGCGCCGCCGGTCGCCGCGTAGACGCCTGTGCCGCCGACGATTGCTCCTCCCGCGCTGACGCTGACATTGCCGCTGGAAGAAACCGCGTAAAAACCGTAGGTGCTGGCGTTGACCGCGCCAGACGCGCTCTGGGCGATATTGCCGGCGGTCGTCGCTGAAAGGCCCGCGCCGCCCGTGGCCGTGACCGCGCCGGCGACGGCCTGGGCGATGTCGCCCGATGTCGAGGTCGAGGCGATGGCGGTTCCCGCGCTGGCGGTAACCGCGCCGGCCAGGTTCAGGCTGGTCGCGCCCGTGGTGGTGGCGGTCGAAACGCCAAAGGTCTGGCCGGTCACGCCGGCGTCCAGGCCCGTCACGCTGATGGCGCCGGTATCGCTCGCCAAAAGGATTCCCGCGCCGCCGGTCGAGCTTGAGCTGGCGGTCGAAGTCACGGAGCCCGCGCCCGAGATCGCGATGGCGCCGCCGGTTCCCACGGTGCTCAGGTTCAGGACGTTGCCGGACCCGGTGAAGGCGCCGTTAAGGCTGACGGTTGTCTGGAGGGAGTTGAGACCATAGACGCCGTTGGCGTAGCCGGTCGTGTCGTAGGTCGAGCCCGCCGCCAGCTGGATGGTCTGGGTCCCCCCATCCTTCGTATTCAGGATAATGAATTGGGCGGGATCATAGGCATCGTAGATCTGCACCAGCACGTTGGCCGCGTGATTCATGGTGATGTTGGTGAACGGCTCCGGCGAGTAGCCGGGGAGGTCATAGGTGACCAGGTTTTTGGTGACGACTTGCGCGACAGCCTGTTGTGCGGCGAATGCCGCCAGCAGCGCGGTCGAGGCCAGCAAACGGGCGCCAAATTTGTTCCGGGAAGCGCGAACGGAATGAAATGTCGAGCGCATGGCAAGCCCTTAAAGTATAAATGAACGTCTGAAGAGAATTCTGCGTTAGGCTTGTCATTGCTGACGATTCGCGCCTTTTCTACGAGGGTTATTTAAGTGAAATATGGTTAAGGAAAGCTTTCGCTAGGTCACCGAGGCGATAGCTGCCGCAGCGGCCGGGCTTCATGGGCGCCGTCCGCAAAAAGCAACGGCCCGCCGGAGGCCGGCGGGCCGTTGTCATCATGCGATCAATCCGAAGCGTTCAGATCAGGCCTGCACCGTCTCCGCGATCTCGACGAATTCCGGGATCTTGTCGAAATTCATGTAGCGATAGACCTCCTCGGTCTTGCCGGCGAGGCCGCCGATCTCAGCCATATATTCCGCAAACGTCGGGATCTTGCCGAGCAGCGCCGCCACCGAGGCGAGTTCCGCCGAGGAGAGGTAGACGCGGGTGTCGATGCCCAGGCGGTTCGGAAAATTGCGGGTCGAGGTCGAAATCGCCGTTGAGCCCTTCCTGACCTGCGCCTGGTTGCCCATGCACAGCGAGCAGCCCGGCATTTCCATACGGGCGCCGGATTTGCCGAGCGTGGCGTAATAGCCTTCCTCGGTCAGGATATGCGCGTCCATCTTGGTCGGCGGGGCGATCCACAGGCGCGTGGGAATGTCGGACTTGCCCGCCAGAATTTTGCCGGCGGCGCGGAAATGGCCGATGTTGGTCATGCACGAGCCGATAAAAACCTCGTCGATCTTGTCGCCGGCGACCTCCGAGAGAACTTTCACGTCATCGGGATCGTTCGGGCAGGCGAGGATCGGCTCCTTGATCTCGGACATGTCGATTTCGAACACCGCGGCATATTCGGCGTCGGCGTCGGGCTGCAGCAGTTCCGGCTTGGCGATCCAGGCCTGCATGGCGGCGATGCGGCGCTCGAGCGAACGGCGATCCTGGTAGCCCCCGGCGATCATCCACTTCATCAGCGTGATGTTCGAGGTCATGTACTCGATAACAGGCTCCTTGTTCAGCCGCACCGCGCAGCCGGCCGCCGAACGCTCGGCGGAGGCGTCGGAAAGCTCGAAAGCCTGCTCGACCTTCAGATCCGGCAGGCCCTCGATTTCAAGGATGCGGCCGTTGAAAACGTTCTTCTTGCCTTTTTTCTCGATGGTGAGCGAACCCTCCTTGATCGCCGCCAAGGGAATGGCGTTGACGAGGTCGCGCAAGGTGATGCCCGGCTGCATCTCGCCCTTGAAGCGGACGAGCACGGATTTCGGGCATGTCCAGCGGCATCACGCCGGTCGCCGCCGCGAAGGCGACGAGGCCGGAGCCCGCCGGGAAGGAAATGCCGATGGGGAAGCGGGTGTGGCTGTCGCCGCCGGTGCCGACGGTGTCGGGCATCAGCAGGCGGTTGAGCCAGGAATGGATGACGCCGTCGCCCGGACGCAGCGCGACGCCGCCGCGGTTGGAGATGAAGGTCGGCAGCTCGTGATGGGTCTTGACGTCGACGAGTTTCGGATAGGCCGCGGTGTGGCAGAAGGACTGCATGACGAGGTCGGCGGAGAAGCCGAGGCAGGCCAGGTCCTTCAGCTCGTCGCGGGTCATCGGCCCCGTGGTGTCCTGCGATCCCACCGTGGTCATCTTCGGTTCGCAATAGGTTCCCGGACGCATGCCCTTGCCCTCGGGCAGGCCGCAGGCGCGTCCCACCATCTTCTGGGCGAGCGTGAAACCCTTGCCGGTGTCGGCGGGGACGGACGGCAGGCGGAACAGGGTGGACACCGGCAGTCCCAGGGATTCGCGGGCTTTTGCCGTGAGGCCGCGGCCGATGATCAGGGGAATGCGGCCGCCGGCGCGCACTTCGTCGAAGATCACGTCCGACTTGACGGTGAACTCGGAGATGACTTCGCCGTTTTTCAGCGCCTTGCCGTCATAGGGGCGGAGCTCCACAACATCGCCGGTCTCCATTTTGGAGACGTCGAGCTCGATCGGCAGGGCGCCCGCGTCTTCCATGGTGTTGTAGAAGATCGGGGCGATTTTCGTGCCGAGGCAGACGCCGCCAAAGCGCTTGTTGGGAACGTAGGGAATGTCCTGGCCGGTGAACCACAAAACCGAATTGGTGGCGGATTTGCGCGAAGAACCGGTGCCGACGACGTCGCCGACATAGGCGACCGGCAGGCCCTTGGCGACCAGCGCCTCAAGCTGCTTGAGCGGGCCGCGGACGCCCGGCTCGTCGGGGACGATGCCGGGACGGGCGTTCTTCAGCATGGCCAGGGCGTGCAGGGGAATGTCGGGACGGGTCGAGGCGTCGGGGGCCGGCGAGAGGTCGTCGGTGTTGGTCTCGCCGTTGACCTTGAACACGGCGACCGTGAGGGCTTCCGGCACTTCCGGACGCGAGGTGAACCATTCGGCGTCGGCCCAGGACTGGATGACGCCCCTGGCGTTGGAATTGCCCTTGTCGGCGAGTTCCTTGACGTCGTGGAAATAGTCGAACATCAGCAGGGTCTTCTTCAGGCCCTCGGCCGCGACCGTGCCGACGTCCGAATCGGACAGAAGGTCGATCAGCGGCCTGATGTTGAAGCCGCCGAGCATGGTGGCGAGCAGTTCGGTCGCCAGCTTGCGCGACACTAGGGCGTTCTTCTCGACGCCCTTGGCCACGGCGTCCAGAAACCCTGCCTTGAGGCGCGCGGCGTCGTCGACGCCCGCGGGCACGCGATGGGTCAGCAAATCCAGGAGAAAAGCCTCTTCGCCGGCCGGCGGCTCGCGCAGCAGGGCGATCAGCCCCTCGGTCTGCTTGACTGACAGCGGCAGCGGCGGGATTCCCAGCGCGGCGCGTTCAGCGACATGGGCGCGGTAGGCTTCAAGCATCGACATGGACTGGCTCTTTCTCTGCGGATGGGTGACGAGGCCGGCGGCTCGAACTCGAAAAAACTCAGGACGCATAAACGACAGCTGCACCCTTCGCGTCAATTAACGTTCTTGCTAAGATGGTTGGCCAGGGAAACGCCATTTGCCCAAGCCGCGCAAAGGACAAATCCGGCACGGCCGGGCTCGCCCTCGCGCTTTTCGCCGGCAATCAATTGCATTTGGCGGCGAGCGCGCCTAATCAGGCGACGAAAGGCTGAAGCTCTATGCTCAAATACGCCAATCCGACTAATTTCCTATCGCTGGCTGCCCGGCTGATCCCCTGGCTCGCCGGCGGGGCGGCGCTCGCCCTCGCCATCGGCCTTTATCTGACCTTCTTCGTCGCGCCCGACGATTACCAGCAGGGCGCCTCGGTCAAGATCATGTACTTGCACGTGCCCTCGGCCTGGCTTGGCATGATGTGCTACATGGTCATGACCTCGGCCGCGCTTGGCACGCTGGTCTGGCGGCATCCGCTGGCCGACGCCGCCCAAAAAGCCGCCGCGCCGCTTGGCGCGACTTTCACGCTGCTCTGCCTTGTCACGGGGTCGCTGTGGGGCAAGCCGATGTGGGGGACCTGGTGGGTCTGGGACGCGCGGCTCACCTCCGAACTCGTGCTTTTGCTCATCTATCTCGGCCTGATCGGCCTTTGGCAGACGATCGAGGAGCCGGCGCAGGCGGCGCGCGCCGCCGCCATTCTGACGCTTGTCGGCGTGGTCAACATTCCCATCATCAAGTTTTCGGTCGACTGGTGGAACACCCTGCACCAGTCGGCCTCGGTCTTCCGCCTTGGCGGTCCCGCCATATCGCCGTCCATGCTCTGGCCCCTCCTCATCATGGCGCTGGGCTTTTCGCTTCTGTTCTTCACGCTGCATCTGATGGCGGTGCGCAATGAAATCCTGCGCCGCCGCCTGCGCCGGCTGAGCATTCTCGCAGCCAGCGCCGAAGATCCCGAATTTTCAGCGGAGGCGGCGCAATGAAGGACTATTCCTTCTATATCATCTCCGCCTACGGCTTCGCCGCGGTGCTCGTCGGCTTCGTCGTCACGAAAATCGCGCTCGACTACCGCGACCTGAAAAACAAGCTGGCGCGGTTCGGCGACCAGGAGGACCGATGAGCGTTCCGGACGACGCCCCGAAAAACCTGGCGCCCACGGGCGGGCGGCGCTGGATGGCGGCGCTGCCGCTCGTCGCCTTTGCGGCGCTTGCCGGGCTTTTCGCTTTGCGCCTGCATTCGGGCGGCGACCCTGCCGTGCTGCCCTCGGCCCTGATCGGCCATGCGGCGCCCGCCTTCAACCTGCCGGGCCTGCCCGATTCCGGAAAGCCGGGCTTGTCGGACGCCGATCTTCGCAAGGGCGGCGTGACCATCGTCAATCTTTTCGCGTCCTGGTGCGGGCCCTGCCGGATCGAGCATCCGGTCTTGAAAAAGCTCGCCGACAACGCCGAGCTGAAGGCGATGGGCGTCCGCCTCGTCGGCGTCGATTACAAGGACGATCCGGCCAATGCGAAGACGTTTCTGGCCGCGGGGGGCAATCCCTATGACGCCATCGGGCTGGATTCCTCGGGCCGAGTCGGCATCGATTGGGGGCTGACCGGCGTGCCCGAGACGTTTGTCGTGCGCGGCGATGGAACCATCGCCTTCAAATATACCGGGCCGATCACCGAACAGGCGCTCAACGACGTCATCCTGCCGGAAATCGCCAAAACCCTGCGCTAGAGCCTGTTCGACGAACCCCGGTTCGCCGAACAGGCGCTCGTTTCTTGTTTTCACGCATTTTCTTAACGCTCTAACGCTACCGGAACGCTTCTCAGGCCATGTCCCATTCGAGCCAAGCCAAGCCCCTGACCGCGCGCTCCTGCGGCCCCCTGCAGGGCCGGGTGAAACCGCCCGGCGACAAGAGCATCTCGCATCGCGCCTTCCTGCTCGGGCTGCTGTCGACAGGCGAAACGCGGGTCGAAGGCCTGCTCGAAGGCGAGGACGTGCTCAACACCGGTCGCGCCTGCTCCGCGCTCGGCGCAAAGATCGAGCGCCTTGGCGAGGGAAGCTGGAGCATTTTCGGCCCCGGCCTCGGCTCGATCCTCGAACCGCGGGGCGCGCTGGATTTCGGCAACGCCGGCACTGGCTCGCGCCTGATGATGGGCGTCGTCGGCGGCCACGGGATCACCGCGCGGATCGATGGCGACGCCTCGCTGCGCAAGCGTCCGATGCGCCGCATCCTCGATCCCCTGGTTCTGATGGGCGCGGAGGTGCTGGAGCAGGCCGAAGGCGGCCGCTGCCCGATCCTGCTCAAGGGAACCTCCGAACCGGCGCCGATCGAATACCGCACGCCCGTCGCTTCGGCCCAGATCAAGTCAGCCGTGCTTTTTGCCGGCCTTAACGCGCTCGGACGCACGACGGTGATCGAAGAGCGAGGCCAGCCGCGACCATACGGAAAAGATGCTGCGGTTTTTCGGGGCTGAGCTTTCGTCCGAGCCGTTCGGCGAGTACGGCCGCAAGATCACGCTGGAAGGACGGCCGGAATTGCGGCCGAAGCCGATCGTCGTCCCCGTCGATCCCTCTTCCGCCGCCTTCCTGATCGCCGCGGCGCTCGTGGTGAAGGGCTCGGACATTGTCGTCGAAGGCGTGATGATGAACCCGCTGCGCATCGGCTTCATCACGACGCTTGTCGAGATGGGCGCGCGGATCGATATCCTCGAGCGCCGCGAGGAAGGCGGCGAAGAGGTCGCCGACCTGCGCGTCAGAGCCAGTGAACTGACAGGGGTCGAAGTACCCGCGGCCCGCGCCCCGGCGATGATCGACGAATATCTCATCCTCGCCGTCGTCGCCTCCTTTGCGCGCGGCGTCACGCGGATGAACGGATTGCAGGAATTGCGGGTCAAGGAATCCGACCGGCTCGCGGCGACGGCGGCCGGCCTGGTCGCCAACGGCGTCAAGGCCTCCATCGAAAAGGACGACCTGATCGTCGAAGGCGGCGCCGGCGAGGTTTATGGCGGCGGCGTCGTGGCGACCCATCTCGACCACCGGCTCGCCATGAGTTTCCTGGTCATGGGCCTCGCATCGCAAAAGCCTGTGACCGTGGACGACGAGACGATGATCGCCACGTCCTTCCCGACCTTTCGCCCGCTGATGGCGCAGCTTGGCGCGGAATTTTCCTGATGATCATCGCGCTCGACGGTCCCGCCGCCTCCGGCAAGGGCACGCTGGCGCGGCGTCTTGCCGCCCATTACGGCCTGCCGCATCTCGACACCGGCCTGCTCTATCGCGCCGCCGCGCGCGCCCTTCTCGACCAGGGATCGCGGCTCGACGACGTGGACGCGGCGGTGCGCGCCGCCCGCGGCCTGGCCCTGCTCGATTTCGACGAGGCCCGACTGCGCGGGCGCGAAATGGGCGAGGCGGCCTCGGTCGTCGCCGCCATTCCCGCCGTGCGGGCGGCGCTGATCGACATGCAGCGCAATTTTTCCGCGCGTCCGAGCGGCGCTGTTCTCGACGGGCGCGACATCGGCACGGTGATCGCGCCGAAGGCGGACGTTAAAATCTTCGTGACCGCCAGCCCCGAGGCGAGGGCCCAGCGTCGCGCGCTGGAATTGCGCGGCCGCGGCGAAAAAATCGATTACGCCGCGATTCTCGACGACATCGCAAAACGCGACAAACGTGATAGCGAAAGGGCCGAGGCGCCGTTGAAGCCGGCGCCGGACGCCCATATTCTCGACACGACCGACCTCAACGTCGAGGCCGCATTCGCCGCAGCGGTCAAGCTCGTCGACGCCGCGCGCGGCTGAAGCCGGCGCGCGCTTTTTTCTTGTGGACATCAGGCGAAATTGCTAGAAGGCCCAGTTCGCGCAGGGCCGCTTTACGTCCTTTCGCGAAAAACCTGCTCCCGCCCGCCGGCCCGCGCCGGCTGTCTTCAAGGACAAGGCGCATCGAAAAAGATGCGCGCTGGCGGAACGGAGCGCCCCTAAACGCCAACCCAAGACCGGCGCCGCCCTAACGGGCATCCAGGAGAAAATATGTCCTCTGCCAATAACGCGGGTTTCAACCCGTCGCGTGACGATTTCGCCGCTCTGCTTGCCGAAACCTACGGCGACAATGAGGCTTTCGAAGGTTCGGTCGTCAAGGGTCGCGTCGTCGCCATCGAAAAGGACGTCGCCGTCATCGATATCGGTCTAAAGACCGAGGGACGCGTCGCGCTCAAGGAATTCACCGGCCATGGCCGCGATCCCGCTCCGGTCGTCGGCGACGAAGTCGAAGTCTATCTCGAACGCGTTGAAAACGCGCTCGGCGAAGCCGTCATCTCCCGCGACAAGGCGCGCCGCGAGGAAAGCTGGGTCAAGCTCGAAAAGGCTTTCGAAGCCAACGAGAAGGTCGACGGCGTCATCTTCAACCAGGTCAAGGGCGGCTTCACCGTCGATCTCGACGGCGCCGTGGCCTTCCTGCCGCGCTCGCAGGTCGACATCCGTCCGATCCGCGACGTCACCCCGCTGCTCGGCGTTCCGCAGCCTTTCCAGATCCTGAAGATGGATCGCCGCCGCGGCAACATCGTCGTGTCCCGGCGCACCGTGCTCGAAGAGAGCCGCGCCGAACAGCGCCATGAAATCGTCGCCAACCTTGAAGAAGGCGTGACCATCGACGGCGTCGTCAAGAACATCACCGATTACGGCGCGTTCGTCGACCTCGGCGGCATCGACGGCCTGCTGCATGTCACCGACATCGCCTGGCGCCGCGTCAACCATCCCTCGGAAGTGCTGAACATCGGCCAGACGGTGAAGGTGAAGATCATCAAGATCAATCACGAGACGCACCGCATATCGCTTGGCATGAAGCAGTTGCTCGAAGATCCGTGGCAGGGCATCGAAGCCAAATATCCGATCGAGGCCCGCTTCCACGGCCGCGTGACCAACATCACCGACTACGGCGCGTTCGTCGAGCTGGAGCCGGGCATCGAAGGCCTGATTCACGTCTCCGAAATGTCCTGGACCAAGAAGAACGTCCATCCCGGCAAGATCGTCTCGACCTCGCAGGAAGTCGACGTTCAGGTGCTGGAAGTCGATTCCGTCAAGCGCCGCATCTCCCTGGGCCTCAAGCAGACCCTGCAGAACCCCTGGGAAGGCTTCGCCGAGAAGCATCCCGTTGGTTCGGACGTTGAAGGCGAGGTCAAGAACAAGACCGAATTCGGCCTGTTCATCGGCCTCGACGGCGACGTCGACGGCATGGTCCATCTGTCCGACCTCGACTGGAACCGCCCCGGCGAACAGGCGATCGAGGACTACAAGAAGGGCGACATGGTCAAGGCCCGCGTTCTCGACGTCGACGTCGACAAGGAACGCATCTCGCTCGGCGTCAAACAGCTTGGCGGCGACCCCTTCGCCTCGGCCGGAGCGCCGGCTGGCGAAGAAGGCGAAATGAAGAAGGGCTCGATCGTCACTTGCGAAGTGCTGGAAGTGAAGGATGGCGGCCTCGAAGTGAAGATCGTCGGCTCCGATCTGCAGGCCTTCATCAAGCGCAACGAACTCGCCCGTGACCGCGCCGACCAGCGCCCCGACCGTTTCGCCGTCGGCGAAAAGGTCGACGCCCGCATCACCCTGTTCGACCGCAAGGCCAGAAAAGTCTCGGTGTCGATCAAGGCGCTGGAAGTCGCCGAAGAGAAGGAAGCCATCGCCCAGTACGGCTCCGCCAATTCCGGCGCCTCGCTCGGCGACATCCTCGGCGCCGCCCTGAAAGCCCGCGAAACGAAGTAATTTCGTCGCTTTTGCAAAATATGGGCCCCGTGCGAAAAATTTTCGCGCGGGGTTTTCTTTGCCGGGATCAATCATGACCTATGCCGTCGGCGTCGATTTCGGCACCACCAACAGCGTCATCGCCTTCGCAAACGAAAAAGGCGAAGTCCGCAGCGTCTCCTGGCCGAGCGCCATGGGGCCGACCGATACGTTTCGAACGGCGCTGATGTTCTGGAGGCAAGGGCGCGGCCTCGGCCATGTCGCCGGTCCCGAAGCGCTTGCCCGCGCGCTCGAAGCCGAATCCGGCGAACGCTTCATCCAGTCGTTCAAGACCCACCTCGCCAGCCGCGTTTTTTCCGAAGCGCGGCTGTTCGGCCAGAAAGTCACGATCGAAGAGATGGTCGCCATCTTCCTGCGCCACCTGTTCGAAGGCCAGGGCGGAACGGCGATGGTTGGAAACGCATGGCTCTGCGCGGGCCGGCCGGTCATTTTCGCGGGCGAGCGGCCCGACGAGGACCTGGCTACGGCGCGGCTTGCCCAGGCTTACCAATCCGCGGGGCTGGCGCAGGCCGATTTCGCCTTTGAACCCTTGGGCGCCGCCTATTGGCACGCCCGCAATCTCAAGCGCGACGAAACCGTCCTCGTCGCCGATTTTGGCGGCGGCACCAGCGATTTCGCGCTGCTTCGCTTTCACCATGGCCCGGAAGGGCTGGAGGCCGAGGCGCTCGCGCATGGCGGTTGCGGCGTCGCCGGCGACACGTTCGATTACCGGCTGATCGACCATGTGATCTCGCCGCGCCTCGGCAAGGGCGCCGATTATCGCTCGCTCGAAAAAATCCTGCCGCTGCCCGCCTATTTCCACGCCACCTTTGCGCAATGGCACCAGATTTCCTGGCTCAAATCGTCAAAGACGCTGAACGAATTGCGTCATTTTGCCGAATGCAGCGACAGGGGCGACGAACTCGCGGCCTTGGCGGAATTGATCGAGATGGATCTCGGGTTCGAGCTCTACCAGACCGTTGGCGCGGTCAAGGCGGCGCTGTCGACTGCGGATGCGGCGCCCTTGCGCTTTTGCCGCGGCGGCGTCGCGATCGACGCCAATGTGAAGCGAACGGATTTCGAAAGCTGGATCGCGCCGGATCTGGCGAGGATCGAGGCGGCGCTCGAGGCGACGCTGGCGCAGGCGAAGTGCGGTCCAGACGCCATCGATGCGGTTTTCCTGACCGGCGGCACGTCGCATATTCCCGCCCTGCGGAAAATCTTCGAGCGGCGGTTCGGCGCGCAAAAACTGCATTCCGACAATCCGTTCCAGTCGGTGGCCGCAGGGCTCGCGCTACTGGCGGCCGATCGCCGGCGGCGGGCGGAGAAGGTCGGCGCCACGACGCCGGCGCGCAAAAGAATTGCGCGCCCGCATTGAGATTTGAGCCGGGAACGCTTAGATTCCGCTGCAAATCGGAGTTCCCGGAATGACCCAGACGACACCCGTTGAAACGATCCTCGACCGGAGGCAATTGCGCCGCAAGCTGACTTTCTGGCGCGTTGCGGCGCTGGTCGTGGGCGTCGTGGCGATCCTCGCGCTGGCCGGACGGTTCGGCGGCGGCGCGCTTCACCTCGCCCCGCATGTCGCCCGCATCGAAATTTCCGGCGTCATCACGGGCGACCAGGAAACGCTCAAGCTGATCAAGGATGTCGGCGAGTCCAAGGCGGCGGCGCTGATCGTCAAGATTTCGAGCCCTGGCGGCACGGTGACCGGTTCCGAACATATCTATGACGAATTGCGGCTCGTCGCCGCGAAAAAGCCGGTTGTCGCCGTGGTCGACACGATGGCGGCGTCGGGCGGCTATATTGTTGCGTTGGGAACCGACCGCATCTTCGCCGACAGCAATTCCCTGGTCGGCTCGATCGGCGTGCTGTTCGAGTTCCCCAACGTCGCCAAGCTGCTCGATACGATCGGCGTGAAGGTCGAGACGATCAAGTCTTCGCCGCTGAAGGCGGCCCCGAATGGTTTCGAGCCGACCAGCGATGCGGCGCGCGCGGCGATCGATGCCCTGGTCGTCGATTCCTACGGCTGGTTCAAGGGGCTGGTGAAGGAGCGGCGGCAGATGAGCGATTCGCAACTCGCCGCGGTGACCGACGGTCGCGTCTTCACGGGTCGGCAGGCCCTGCCGTTGAAGCTGATCGACGCCGCCGGCGGCGAGCGCGAGGCGATCGCCTGGCTCGAATCCGAACGCGGAATCGCCAAGGGGCTGCCGGTCAGGGAATGGAAAAAGCCCAGCGCCGTGAACAATCTGGGCATTTTCAGCCTCGCTGGCCACGCCGCCGCGGCTTTGGGCTTTCCCATGGCCGGTGACCTGCTGGCCCAGGCCGAAAACGTGCGTGACGTTGTGGCACTTGACGGCCTATTGGCGATTTGGCACGGTGCTGCGCAAAATTAGCGAGGTAATCGAGCGCGAAGCCAGTCACCTTGCAACATTGGGATGATCTCCGTGATTAAATCAGAACTTGTTCAGCGCATCGCAGACCGCAACCCCCACCTCTACCTTCGCGATGTAGAGAATATCGTCAATGCAATCCTCGACGAAGTGACCGACGCGCTTTCGCGCGGCGACCGTGTCGAATTGCGCGGCTTCGGCGCCTTTTCCGTCAAGAAGCGCGATGCCCGCCTTGGCCGCAATCCGCGGACCGGCGATCATGTCGAAGTCGCCGAGAAATTCGTGCCCTTCTTCAAGACGGGCAAGGAATTGCGCGAGCGCCTCAACGATGAGCCGAAGGGCTGATCGCGGCGTAATCATGGGGCTGTACATGCGCAGGTTTCTGAAATTTCTCGTTCTTGCGCCTGTCACCCTGCTCTTCCTGGCTTTCGCGATCGCCAACCGGCAAATTGTGACGGTGTCGTTCGACCCATTCAACAGCGGCGACATTCCGTCGCCGCAAATCTCCGTCCCACTCTTCTTCGTGCTGATCGCCGCGACCATGTTCGGCGTAGTGCTTGGCGGGGTCGCGACCTGGCTGCGGCAGGGCCGCTTTCGCAAGGCCGCGCGCGACGCCAACGCCAGAGCGGAGGACCTGCGCGGCGAAAACGCCTATCTGCGCGATCAGATCGCCGCGCTCAAGACCGCCGCTCCATCCTCGTCCCCGGCCATTGTCCCGGCGCGCGGCGCGGCCTGACGCCTGGAAATGTCGGTGATTGTCAAAATTTGCGGCCTCAACGCGGCCGAGCCGCTTGAAGCGGCGCTGACCGGCGGCGCCGACATGGTCGGCTTCGTGTTTTTCGGGAAAAGCCCGCGCCACATCGACCTGTCACTGGCGCGAAAACTTTCGGCGCAGGTGGCGGGACGGGCGGAAAAGGTGGCGCTGGTCGTCGATGCCGACGACGCCGTCATAGCCTCGGTCATCGACGCGCTATCGCCCGACTGGCTGCAATTGCACGGGAGCGAGACCCCCGAACGCGTCACGGCGCTGCGCGCCTTTGGGCGCCCATCATCAAGGCCATCGGCGTCGCCGAAAAATCCGATCTTTTCCGCGCCGAGGCTTTCGAAAATGTCGCGGACCGGTTGTTGTTCGACGCCAAGCCGCCGAAGGGCGCCGACCTGCCCGGCGGCAACGGGCTCACCTTCGACTGGAGCCTGATCCACGACCATGCGCTTGAAGGCAGGCGAAAAGATTGGCTGCTGTCGGGTGGACTCAATGCCGAAAACGTCGGCGACGCCATCAGGCTGACGGGCGCGCCCGGCGTCGATGTGTCCTCGGGAGTCGAGGACGCGCCGGGACGCAAGAGCGCCGGAAAAATCCTGGCCTTCATCGCCGCCGCCCGTGCGGCGAGGTGACTTTCGCCGGGGGAATGATGACTTTGCGGCTGGAAGCGTTTAAAGGTCCCGGCATAAAAGAGCGAGCCAATGACCCTTCAACCCTCACAAATCCAACCGAATTCCCTGCGCCAGGGACCGGACGCGCGCGGCCATTTCGGCATATTCGGCGGGCGCTTCGTCGCGGAAACGCTGATGCCGCTCATCCTGGAGCTGGAAAAGGCCTATGAGGAGGCCCGCCGCGATCCCGCCTATCACCTGCAATTGCAGGACCTGCTGACCCACTATGTCGGCCGTCCCAGCCCGCTCTACTTCGCCGAAAGAATGACCGAACGTCTCGGCGGCGCGAAAATCTATTTCAAGCGCGAGGAGCTCAATCACACCGGCGCGCACAAGATCAACAATGTGCTGGGACAGATATTGCTCGCCCGCCGCATGGGCAAGAAGCGCATCATCGCCGAAACCGGTGCCGGCCAGCATGGCGTCGCCACGGCCACCGCCTGCGCGCGCTTCGGCCTCGATTGCGTCGTCTACATGGGCGCCGTCGATGTCGAGCGCCAGAAACCCAATGTCTTCCGCATGAACATGCTGGGCGCCAAGGTCGTGCCCGTCCAGTCAGGCGCGCGCACGCTCAAGGACGCGATGAACGAGGCCCTGCGCGACTGGGTCACCAATGTCGACGACACCTTCTATTGCATCGGCACGGCGGCAGGGCCGCATCCCTATCCGGCCATGGTCCGCGATTTCCAGTGCGTGATCGGCGAGGAGACGCGCGAGCAGATGCAGTCAGCCGAGGGGCGCCTGCCGGATTCGCTCTTTGCCTGCATCGGCGGCGGCTCCAACGCCATCGGCCTGTTCCATCCTTTCCTCGACGAACGCGAGGTCGAGCTTTACGGCGTCGAGGCGGCGGGACACGGGCTCGATGTCGAGAACGGCCACGCGGCGTCGCTGGCCGGCGGCCGCCCCGGCGTCTTGCACGGAAACCGCACCTACTTGCTGATGGACCCGGACGGGCAGATTCTCGAGGGCCATTCGATATCGGCGGGCCTCGACTATCCCGGCATCGGTCCCGAACACGCCTGGCTCAAGGAGAACGGCCGCGTCAAATATCTCTCCGCCACCGACAAGGAAGCGCTTGCCGCCTTCCAGCTCTGCGCCCAGCTCGAAGGCATCATCCCCGCGCTCGAGCCGGCCCACGCGCTGGCGAGAATCATGGAGATCGCGCCGACGAAACCGAAGCATCACTTGATGGTGCTCGGCCTTTCCGGTCGCGGCGACAAGGACATTTTCACCGTCGCCGATCATCTGGGAGGCATGTGAATGAGCCGGATCGACCAACGTTTCGCCGCCCTGAAAGCGGAGGGGCGCGCGGCGCTCGTCACTTTCGTGATGGCCGGCGATCCCGATCCCGTGATCTCGCTGGACCTGGTCAAGGCCCTGCCCGGGGCGGGCGCGGACCTGATCGAAATCGGCATGCCCTTCAGCGATCCCATGGCCGATGGCCCGGCGATCCAGGCGGCAGGCTTGCGGGCGCTGCATGCCGGCATGAACCTCAAGGGCGTGCTTCATCTCGTCGCGGCGTTCCGCAAGACGGATGACCGGACGCCGGTGATCCTGATGGGCTATTACAACCCGATCTATGTCTATGGCGTGGAAAATTTCCTGGCCGACGCCAAGGCGGCCGGCGCGGATGGCATGATCGTCGTCGACCTGCCGCCGGAAGAGGATTCCGAGCTGTGCCTTCCGGCGCTTGCCGCCGGGCAGAGTTTTATCCGCCTGGCCACGCCGACCACCGACGACGCCCGCCTGCCGGCGGTCCTCGCCAACACCTCGGGCTTTGTCTATTATGTCTCGATCACCGGCATCACCGGCGCCGGACGCCCGGATTATTCCAGGGTGGCCGCCGCCGTGAAACGGATCAAGGCGCATACGCCGTTGCCGGTCGCCGTGGGCTTTGGCGTCAAGGACGCCGCCTCGGCGGAAGAAATCGCCGCCCATGCCGACGGCGTGGTGGTCGGCTCGGCCCTGATCGACGCCCTGGCGAAAACCCTCGATGCGCAGGGCCGGGGCGGTCCCGCCACGATCGAGGCGGTGACCAGGCTTGTCGGCGAACTCGCCGAGGGCGTCAGAGGCGCGGCGCGTAAATCGGATCAGCATCCGGCCAAGGAAAAGGTGAGCCCATGAACTGGATCTCCAATGTCGTCCCGCCGAAGATCCGCTCCATACTGCGGCGTGAAACGCCCGAGAACCTCTGGGTCAAATGCCCCGACAGCGGCGAACTGGTCTTCCACAAGGACCTGGAGGCCAATCTCTTCGTCGTGCCGGGCTCGGGCTATCACATGCGCATCCCCGGCAAGGCGCGGCTTGAGTCGCTGTTCGACGACGGCGCGTACGAGACCCTTCCGACGCCGGAAGCGCCGTCCGATCCGCTGAAATTCCGGGACGTGAAGCGTTATGTCGACCGTCTCAAGGACTACCGGGCCAAGACCGGCGCCTCCGACGCCGTGATGCTGGCCGCGGGCGCCCTGCAGGGAAATCCTGTGACCGTGGCGGTGCAGGATTTCGACTTCCTCGGCGGCTCGCTCGGCATGGCCGCGGGCGAAGCCATCGTCTCCGGCATTTTCCGCGCCATCGAGAAGAAAACCCCCTTCATCATTTTCACGGCTTCCGGCGGCGCGCGCATGCAGGAAGGCATGTTCTCGCTGATGCAGATGCCGCGCACGACGGTCGCCGTCGAAAGGCTCAAGGCCGCGAAACTGCCCTATATCGTCGTGCTGACCAATCCGACCACCGGCGGCGTCACGGCGTCCTACGCCATGCTCGGCGACATCCATATCGCCGAGCCCGGCGCCGTCATCGGCTTCGCCGGCGCGCGGGTGATCGAGCAGACCATCCGCGAGCGCCTGCCGGAAGGTTTTCAGCGCGCCGAGTACTTGATGCAACATGGCATGGTCGACATGGTCGTCCCCCGCGCCCAGATGCGCGAGACGCTCGGCCGCATCTGCCGGCTCCTGACCAAGGCCCCCGCGTCCGCCGCCGCCTGAACGCGCAAAAATGGTTGTGTCGAACGCCATTCTCGCGCGGCTGCTCGATCTGCATCCGAAGCGGATCGACCTGTCGCTCGGCCGGATCGAACGGCTGCTGCATGAACTGGGCGCGCCGCAAAAACGCCTGCCCCCGGTCATCCATGTCGCCGGCACCAACGGCAAGGGGTCGACCATCGCTTTCATGCGGGCGATCATCGAGGCTGCCGGACTGGGCGCCCATGTCTACACGTCGCCGCATCTGATTTCCTTCAACGAGCGCATCCGGCTGGCCGCGCCGGGCGGCGGGCGGCTGGTGACGGACGAGGTCCTGTCAGGCGCGCTCGACGCGATCGAAAGCGCCAATGCGGGCGCGGAAATCACCTTTTTCGAGGCGACCACGGCGGCGGCCTTGCTGCTTTTCGCGGAACATCGGGCGGACGCCGTTCTGCTCGAGGTTGGCCTCGGCGGACGCTACGACGCCACCAATGTCGTGGACTCCCCTGTTTGCGCCGTGATCACGCCCGTTTCGATGGATCATGTCGAATTTCTCGGCGACACGATCGAGAAAATCGCCATCGAGAAAGCCGGGATCATCAAGCCCGGCGTCCCCGTCGTCGTTTCGGCGCAGGACGACGCGGCCCTCGGCGTCATCGAGCGCGTCGCGGACCGCCTCCGCGCCCCCCTCTCGATCCACGGCCAGGATTTTCTCTGCCGCGCCGAACGCGGCCGCATGGTTTACGAGGATGCGCAGGGGCTTCTCGACCTGCCCCTGCCGCGTCTGTCCGGCCGGCACCAGCTCGTCAACGCCGGCGCGGCCATAGCTGCGCTGCGGGTCTGTTTTCCCGACCTGCCGACCGCCGCCTTCGAGGCGGGCATGGTCAAGGCTGTCTGGCCCGGGCGGCTGCAGCGCCTCGGCCGCGGGCGGCTTGCGTCCCTCGCCCCGCCCGGCGCGGAGCTCTGGCTCGACGGCGGCCATAACGAAGCGGGCGGGCGCGTGCTGGCCGAGGCCATGGCGGATTTCGAGGAGAAGGCGCCGCGACCCCTGGTCCTGCTTTATGGCGCGTTGCAGACCAAGGATTTGCTGGCGTTCCTGCGCCATTTCACAGGCCTCGCCGGCGACGTCCTGGCCCTGCCGATTTCCGGCGAGCAGGTTGGCCGCAGCCCTGAAGAAGTGGCGTCCCAGGCGCGCGATCTCGGCTTCAGGGCGCACGCCTGCGCGAGCGTCGAAGCGGCCCTGCGCGAAATTTCCGAGCGGAAGTGGCCACATCCGCCGCGCATAATCATCGCCGGCTCGCTTTATCTTGCGGGCGAAGTGCTTGCGGCGGACGGCGCCGGCCCGGACTGAGCGCTTTCCCGTCGCGGCGGGAATCGGCTATGGACAGGCCGGATTGGATGCAGCCATGCCCGACCAGAACGACGACATGAAATTAGAGGACGAAATTATCGTCCGTCCCTCGACCGACGCCGATTCCACGGCGATGATCGCCATTTACACGCGCTATGTCACGCATGGCCTGCATGGCGTCGCGTTCGAGCCGATGCAGGCCGATGACATAAAGCGCCGGCGCAAGAACATGCTCAAGCACCGGCTGCCCCACCTCGTCGCCGAACTGCATGGCATGGTGATCGGCTACGCCTACGCCGTGCCCTTTCGCAAGCGTCCCGCCTATCGGTACTGCGTGAAAAACTCGATCTATGTGCACGAAAGCTATTTGCGCGCGGGGGTTGGACGCAAATTGCTGCCGGCATTGATCGGGGCCTGCGCCGGGGCGGGCTATCGCCAGATGATCGCCTATGTCGATTCGGAAAACGCGGCGTCGCTCAGCCTGCACGAGGCCTGCGGCTTCCGGCGGGTCGCCTGTCTGGAAGGCGTCGGCTATCGTTTCGGCCGCTGGACCGACAGCGTCATGCTGCAACGCGCGCTGGGCGAGGGCTCGACCACGCCGCCCGGCGGCTACAAGGCCGGCGCTTTATTCGGGGTCGGCCACATAGGTATGGAATCGGATTGAGCCGTCGGCGCCGATCTCGCGGTAAAGCCCCTGGATTTCCGCCTCGAAGCCGGGAAAAAGATTGGCGCCGCGCTCGAAGGTTTTCAAATATTCGAGCATCGGCCGCGCTCGCTCGTCCAGCATCTCGCCCGGCGCAATCGTCGCTATGCCCGGCGGATAGACGACGAACAACGTCGTCGCCATCTTGCCTTCGATCTGATCGATCGGCAGGTAATGAACCTGGTTGCGGGTCAGTTTTTGCACGGCCTCCTGTGGCCGCATCGCCTTGGTCGGCAGATGTTCGGGACGGAATTGCAGGCGCTGCAGGCTGCTGGTGCCGGCCTTGCGATAAAAGTCATGCATTTCCGCGCAGAGGTCGCGCAGGCGCATGCCGGCGTAGCGCTTCGGCCGCTTCGCCACGAATTCGGGAATGACCTCCTCGAGCGGCGCGTTGCGGTCGTGATAGGTCTTGAAGGCGACGAGCGCCGAAATCAGCGCGCCCGCCTTGCTCGATTCGACGCCGGGCGTCAGCAAGAACAACAGCGAGTTGAGGTCGTTCTTCTCGGCGACGATGCGGTTTTCGCGCAGATATTGCGCGACCACAGGCGCGGGCACGCCATGATCGAGATAGTCGCCGGTCGCGCGGTCGAAGCCGGGCGTGATCAGCGTCAGCTTGCACGGGTCGGTCAGGGCGTAATTGGGCGCGATATGCCGGAAGCCATGCCAGGCCGCGCCGGGCGCGAATGTCCAGTAGGAGGCGTTTTCGGCGAGATCGTCGGTCGGCACGTGCTCCCAGACCATATTTCCGCGGGGAGTCTCGACCACGTCGGGCACGAAGGGATCGAAGAACCAGTCCTGCTCCGGCTCGCGCGCCTTTTCCTTGAATTCGCGCGCCAGCGCCCGGATTTTCTTGCGGATTTCAATGCCGAGCCGGATCGTGTCGTCCCAGAGGACCTCGCCGGACTTGCCCTTCATCATCTGCGCGCCGACGTCGAGCGAAGCGAAAAGCGGATAGAAGGGCGACGTCGAGGCGTGGATGAGGAAGGTCTCGTTGAAGCGCTTGTGCTCGATGCGGCGCGCCTGTCCCTTGATATGGCGGTCCTTGACGTGGATCTGCGAGGCCTGGGAAAAGCTCGCAAGCTGCTTGTGCGTCGATTGCGTGGCGATGATCCCGGGCGCGTCGGCGCCGAGATTGGCCAGGCCCATGGCGAAATGCCCGGCGAAGAGCGGATGGAATTTCATGAATCCCGCCCAGGCCTCGTCGAACAGGATGTAATCGCAGAGGTGGCCGATCTTCTTCAGGATCATCTCGGCATTGTAGATCGTGCCGTCATAGGAGCATTGCTCGATCACCGCGATGCGGAACGGGCGCTGCCGCGTCCAGGCGTCCTTGTCCCTCACCAGCGGATTTTCGCGGATTTTCCGGCGGATTTCCTTTTCGTCCAGCGCCTCGAAATCGATCGGGCCGATCATGCCCTGGGGATTGCGGTCCGTTTCGAGATAGATCGGTATGCCCCCGCCGAGCATCAGCGCGCCGTGATGGGCGGCCTTGTGGTTGTTGCGGTCGAACAGCACGAGATCGTCAGGCGCGACGATCGCCGAAAGCACGATCTTGTTCGAGGCCGAGGTGCCGTTCAGCACGAAATAGGTGCGCTCGGCTCCAAAAATTTTCGCGGCCTCTTTTTGCGCGCGCAAGGCGGGCCCCTCATGGACCAGCAAATCGCCGAGCTCCAGCACGGAATTGTCGAGATCGTCGCGGAAGATCGCTTCGCCCAGATGTTCGACGAAAATCCGCCCGATCGGGCTGCGGCTGTAGAAGACGCCGCCGTTATGGCCCGGGCAGGTCCAGAGCTGGTTGCCTTCCTCGGCATAATCGACCAGCTCGCCGAAGAACGGCGTCTTCAGCGTCTCGGCATATTGCTTGAGGCGGCTGACGAGGTTCTTGGCGATGAACTCCGGGGTTTCCTCGGCAAGGAACACATAGCCGTCGACATTGTCGAGCACGTCGATCGGCAGGTCCTCGAAGCGCTTGCGCCGCACCAGCAGGATGATCGGCATTTCCAGCCCGCGCTTGCGGACGTAGGAAATCAGGCCGGCGGTCTTGCCGTCCATGCCCTTCTTGCCCCAGTCGACGATCATGCAGCCGATCGCCGCGTCGGTCTTGATCGCCAGCTCCGCGTCTTCCACCCGCCGCGCCCTGACCACTTCGAAACCGGATTTTTCCACCGCGACGACGATTTGCTGCAGGCGCGCGCCCTCGAGCTCGTCCGGATCGAAAGCCGGAGCGCAGACCAGAAAGGTGAAACGGCGAAAATAATCCATGGCTGATCCCGGTTTTTCCTTTGGCCCGAAAGATTTGGCCAATCAGCGTGAACTCTTGATGAATCCTGATAGAGGCGGATCGACTCAAGGTCCAACGGCCGTTTCGGCGCGCGGCGCCGCAAGCGTGACCTTCGCGCGAAGCCGCGCGATGGCGGGACGGACCAGCTGGCCCGGGTCGAGCGCGTAAAGCGCCAGCGCGTAGACGACGATCCCCGCGGCGGCGGTCAGCACGAGCGCCAGCAGCGGCGGGTCGAGGCTGCGCAACGGCGCCATGGCCAGGGCCGAGCAGGCGCCGGCGAGGGCGATGGCGGCGAGATCGCGAACCCCTGGCCAATAGGCGCGCCAGCGCCAGGTCAGCCCGAGCAGCAGGACGAACCCCGCTCCGAGGCAGGCCGAATGAATCGCCGCATAGGCCGCAAGGTCTTTAGGCGACGCGAGCCAGAGCACGCCAAGGTCGAGCGCGGCGGTGGCGAGACCCGCGAAAAGCACCCGGGTCGTTTGTCCTTCAAGCTGGGCGATCGGGTTGAGGCAGAACTGGCCGAAGCAGAAGAGGGTCACGCCCGGCGCCAGGATGAAACTGAGCGCGGCGAAGTCGGCGCGGAATTTTTCCGGCGCGATCAAGGCGGCGAAAGCCGGCATATCCGCCATATAGCCGAGGCAGAGCAGCGTCAGCACGCCTGCTATGACGAGGATGTTGCTCGCGACCTGCTTTCGCGCGCCCGCGTCGCCCTCGATCGCCTTTCTGTGCACCGCAAGCTGGAACAAGAGGATGTCGAGCGAGGCCCCGACGGCGAGCATAAGCCTGAGGGTCAGATCGGTGGCGAGCGACAATTTGCCGGCCGCGGCGAAATCGAGGTGCGCCGCGGCGAGGCCGCGATTGCCCAGCACGATCGCCTGGTAGAAGATATTGGCGAGGACGATCGGTGCGCCGTAGCGCAGGTAGACGCCGATCTGCGCGCGGCTCGCCCGCCGCACGGGGCTGTTGGGGTCGGCGACCTTTCGCCAGAGCGCCAAAGTCGCGGCGAGGGCTGACAGGGCGGCCATCAGCAGCACCAGCGCGGGATCGCGGAAATAATAGCCCGCGCCGACCATGCCGGCGAAGGCCAGCAGGTTCTTGAGGATCACCAGTCCGGAATAGGCGCTGTTGCGGAAGCGCGCCCGCAGAAGGGCGCCGAAGAAATCGAACAGGCCGTTGGCGATGGCGACCAGGGCCGTCGCCGCGACCATTGCCGGGCTCATGCCGATATCCACGCCGAACGCCGCGATCGCCAGGGCCGCGAGGCCCAGAAGGATTGAGCCCAGGGCGTAGCTGGCGTTGAGCGAGGCGCGCAGGCCCGCCTGCTCCGTCCTCGCGCCTTCCGTGTAATAGCGGGTGGCGGAGAGGCGCAGCCAGTCGAACAACAGCATGGTCAAGGCCAGCGCCGCGGTGAAGGCGATGGAAAAGCGGCCGTAGGAGTCCGGGCCAAGCACGGCGGCGACGCAGAGGCCAAGCAGGAAATTGAGCCCGGCGTTGAGGATGAAGGTCAGGACGATCAGCATGCCGCGCGGTCCTTTCCCTCTGGTTGGCCCTTGTGACTCGGCGCATTTTAGCGCGCCCGCTCTAGCGAATGCTTAATGGTCTCGCCATCTCCAGCGGATTGTTTCGAGATGGAATATCTCGAACAATCCGCTCTTGCGCTTTGCCTGGGGCGACGCCCGCATGTAATCATGCCCGGATTCGCCGGTGCGAATAAGCGA
Organism: uncultured Alphaproteobacteria bacterium; assembly: GCA_963713695.1. Lineage (GTDB taxonomy): Bacteria > Pseudomonadota > Alphaproteobacteria > Rhizobiales > Beijerinckiaceae > Rhodoblastus. Next base: position 309,980 of record CAVQMU010000005.1, on the reverse strand, counting down.
GCGTTCGGGCCGGAGCACCCACGGGAATGAGCATGCAGAAGAAAATCGCCGTTCAGATGGACCCCATCGAACGCATCAATATCGCCGGCGATTCGACCTTCGCCCTGCTGCTCGAGGCCCAAAACCGCGGCTTTCAGGTTTTTTATTATACGCCGGACCGGCTTTCCCTGCGCGGCGTCGATGTCGTCGCCGTCGGCCAAAGCCTTGCCGTCAAGGATGTGAAGGGCGACCATCACGCGCTCGGCGAGCCCCGCGAAATTTTTCTGCGCGACATGGATGTCGTGCTCTTGCGCCAGGATCCGCCCTTCGATCTCGCCTATATCACTTCGACCCACCTTCTCGAGAAGATCGGCGGCGCGACCCTTGTGGTCAACGATCCCGCCAGCGTGCGCAATGCGCCGGAAAAACTGTTCGTGATGGATTATCCGCAATTGATGCCGCCGACCCTCATCACCCGCGACAAGGCGGCGATCGACGCCTTTCGCGCGGTGCATGGGGAGGTCGTGATGAAGCCTCTGCATGGCCACGGCGGCGCCGCCGTGTTCCGGCTGATGCGGGAAGACGCCAATTACGGCTCGCTATTCGACCTTTTCGCCACCAGTTTCCGCGAGCAATGGGTCGTCCAGAAATTCCTGCCCGCCGTCAGCCGTGGCGACAAGCGGATCATTCTCGTCGATGGCGAGCCCTGCGGCGCCGTCAATCGCGTGCCGGCGGTCAATGACATCCGCTCCAACATGGTGCGCGGCGGCGCGGCCGAAGCGACAGAACTGTCGCCGCGCGAAAAGGAAATCTGCGCGACCATCGGTCCCGAGCTGAAAAGGCGGGGCCTGGTCTTCGTCGGCATCGACGTGATCGACGGTTTCCTGACTGAAATCAACGTGACCTCCCCGACCGGCATCCGCGCCATCCAGCGCACTGGAGGCCCCGATGTCGCCGCCGCCATCTGGGACGCCATCGAGCGGAAAATGACGTCGATGGAGACAAAAGTGTGACCCTGCAGGGCAATCTTCAGCATCGGGACGCTCATTCGACGTCGGTCCCGAAATGGACGGGACCGCGCCTCGACCTGCCCATGAAGACGCTGGTCGACCGGGCGGCGCTCGACGCGCAGCTGGCCGCTGCGGCGGAGGCTCAGGGCGGCGGCACGGTTGGATTCCGCAAGGCGGCGGTCGAGATCTTCGCCGCTGCGCTTGAGCGCGGCACGGCCATCGCGCGCCGCGCGCTGGAGGACAAGGGATCCGGGCTCGCCTGCGGCGCGCATCTGGCCTTTCTCGAGGACGAGTTGATGCGGGCGATTCACGCCTGCGTGGTGAAATATTTTCATCCCCGTGCGGCGTCCGGCCATCTCTGCGTGGTGGCGGTCGGCGGCTACGGCCGCGGGGCGCTGGCGCCCGGCTCCGACATCGATCTCCTCTTCCTGCTGCGAAGCCAGGACCGCGCCGGCGACGAGGCCGTCGTCGAATCCATGCTCTATTTTCTGTGGGACCTGAAGCAGAAGGTCGGACACGCCACCCGGACCATCGAGGAATGCCTCAAGCAGGCCAAGGCGGACATGACCATCCGCACCACCCTGCTCGAGTGCCGCTTTCTGCTTGGCGACCGCAAGCTGCTGGACACCCTGCTGGCGCGTTTCGACCACGAGATCGTGCGACAGACCGCGCCCGAATTCGTCGCCGCCAAACTGGCCGAACGCGACCAGCGCATCCAGCGCGCCGGCGCCTCGCGCTACCTCGTCGAACCCAACGTCAAGGAAGGCAAGGGCGGCCTTCGCGATCTCAACACCTTGTTCTGGATCGCAAAATACGCCTATCGCGTGCAGGACGCCGAAGCGCTGGTCGGCGTCGGCCTGTTCAGCGAGCAGGAGTTGCGGCTGTTTCGTCGTTGCGAGACGTTTCTGTGGAAGGTCCGCTGCCACCTGCATTTCATCACCGGCCGCCCCGAGGAGCGGCTGAGCTTCGACCTGCAGCGCGCGATCGCCGGAAAGCTCGGCTATTCCGAGCGCGACGGCCTTTCGGCGGTCGAGCGCTTCATGAAGCATTATTTCGTGATGGCCAAGCACGTTGGCGATCTCACCAACATCGTCTGCGCTGCGCTCGAGGAGCGCCAGGCCAAGCCGCGCGCCGTTTTCGACCGTTTTGTCGGGCGTTTCCGGCAAAGGCGCGGCAAGCCAAGGGATCTCGGCCCCTTCGCGCTCGAGACCGATCGCGTCACCATTCCGTCCAGCGACGTTTTCGACAAGGCGCCGATCAACCTGATCCGGCTGTTTCATGTCGCCGCGCGCAATGAGCTTGCCATCCATCCAGACGCCCTGCGGCTCGTGACCCAGAGCTTGCCGCGCATAGACGCGAAATTGCGCGCCGATCCCGAAGCCAACCGGCTCTTCCTCGAGATCCTCACCAGTCCGCAATCGAGCGAGCGGGCCCTGCGGCTGATGAACGAAGCCGGCGTGCTCGGCCGCTTCATCCCGGATTTCGGACGCATCGTCGCGCTGATGCAGTTCAACATGTATCATCATTACACGGTGGACGAGCATCTCCTGCGCGCCCTGGGCGAGCTGGCCGGGCTCGAATTGCACCTGCGGGATTCCGACCTCCCGCTCAGCAGCGGCATCATGCCGACCATCTCGCACCGCCGCGCGCTCTACGTGGCGCTTCTGCTGCACGACATCGCCAAGGGCCGCAAGGAGGACCATTCGGTCGCCGGCGCCCAGGTCGCGCGAAAACTATGCCCGCGTCTCGGCCTTGACGAGGCCGAGACCGAGACCGTCGCCTGGCTTGTCGAGCAGCATCTGGTCATGTCCAACGTCGCCCAGAGCCGCGACCTCGCCGATCCCCGCACCATCGAGGCTTTCGCCAAGATCGTGCAATCGATCGAGCGGCTGAAGATGCTGACGATTCTCACCGTCTGCGACATTCGCGCGGTCGGGCCGGGCGTGTGGAACGGCTGGAAGGGCGAACTGCTCCGCACCCTCTACTGGGAGACGGAAGTGGTGCTGGCGGGCGGCCATTCCTCGGTCGACCGCAAGCGCCGCGTCGAACAGGCGCAGAAGGAATTGCGGGAAAAACTGCCGGCCTGGTCCGATCCGGAGTTTGCGGACTACGCGGCCCGCCATTATCCGGCGTACTGGCTCAAGGTGGACGTGGCGCACAAGGTCCAGCATGCGCTGCTGCTGCACGCCAGCGCGGTGGAAATGCATTCGCTCGCCACGGAAGTCGCGACCGAGGCCTTTCGCGGCGTCACCGAATTGACGGTGGTCGCGCCCGACCATCCGCGCCTTCTCTCGATCATCGCCGGCGCCTGCGCGGCGACCGGCGCCAATATCGTCGACGCCCAGATCTTCACCACCACCGACGGGCTGGCGCTCGACACGATCTGCATTTCCCGCGCTTTCGAGCGCGACGAGGATGAAAAGAGGCGCGGCGAACGCATCGCCCGCGCCATCGAGCAAGCCTTGCGCGGCGAGATCCGCCTCACCGATCTCGTCGCCGCCAAGGCCAGCGGCGCAATATCGCGCGCCGAAACCTTCAACGTGCCTCCGGATGTCGTCATCGACAACAGCCTGTCGCACATGTACAGCGTCGTCGAAGTGTCCGGCCTCGATCGTCCGGGCCTGCTGTTCGAACTGACTTTCGCTCTGTCGCGGCTCAATCTCAACATCGGTTCGGCCCATATCGTGACCTTCGGCGAAAAAGCGGTCGACGCCTTCTATGTCACCGACCTCACGGGGGCCAAGGTCGTCAATCCCGCGCGGCAGGCGGCGGTGCGCCGGCATTTGCTCGAGGTTTTCAATCCTGCGCGAAAAGCTTGATTTTTGCCGCGTGCAGGCCGATATGCTGGCCGACGCAACAGGAAACGGTTGATGATGAACGACGGCAAGACCCCGCAGAACGATGCGCCCGAGCGGGCGGACGAAACCCCTGACGCCGCCGCGGCGACCGCAGAAAACGCCTCCCCGGTCCAGAGCGAGGCCGAACGCGACGCAGCCGCCGTACAGGCGCTGATCGCTGAGAACGCCGGCCTCAAGGACAAGGTGCTGCGCACTCTGGCGGAAATGGAAAATCTCCGCCGCCGCACCGAAAAGGAGGTCTCCGACGCCAAGACCTATGGCGTGACCTCCTTCGCCCGGGACATGCTGACTTTTGCCGACAATCTCCACCGCGCCCTCGCAAACGTGCCGGCCGAAGCGCGCGAAAGCGCGGACGCCCTCATGAAAAGCTTTGTCGAGGGCATCGAGCTGACGGAACGCGACTTCCTTTCCAGGCTTGCGCGACACGGCGTGCGCAAGCTTGAGCCGCAGGGCCAGAAATTCGATCCGAATTTCCATGAGGCCCTGTTCGAGGCGCCGGACGAAAGCCTGCCGGCCGGCACGGTCGCCCAGGTGATCGAAGACGGCTTCGCCATCGGCGACCGCGTTTTACGCCCGGCCAAGGTGGGCGTCGCAAAGGGCGGCGCCAAACCCAACTGAGTCCCCGACGACGACGATGTTGCTGCTTAAGCCCGGCTTGCGCCTTTACAAATCGGCGCTCGACCGGGCCGCGCAGGAAGACCTGCTCGAAATTTTGCTCGAAATTTTGCGCGAGGCGCCGCTGTTTCGCCCGACCATGCCGCGCAGCGGCAAGGCGCTCTCGGTGCGCATGAGCAATTGCGGCGCACTCGGCTGGGTTTCGGATGTCGAGGGCTATCGCTATCAGGCTGTTCATCCGGAGACTGGCCGGCCCTGGCCCGCCATGCCGGAAAAAATCCTGCGCCTTTGGCGGGACCATGCCGAATACGACGCCGCGCCCGACGCCTGCCTGATCAATTATTACGACGCCGGCGCAAGAATGGGCGCGCATCAGGATCGCGACGAGGTCGATTTTTCCGCGCCGATCCTCTCGGTTTCGCTCGGCGACTCCTGCCGGTTCCGCTATGGCGGCGATCTGCGCGCCGGGCCGACCGAGGCGATCCGCCTCGATTCCGGCGATATCCTCGTCTTCGGCGGCCCGGCGCGAAAGATGTTTCACGGCGTCGACAAGATTTTTTCGGGGACGTCGACGCTTCTTTCGCCGCCCGGCCGGATCAACCTGACCCTGCGCCGGGCGCGTTAGAGCATTTTCGAGCGAAGTGGATTCCGGTTCGCGTTAAGAAAATGCGTGAAAATAAGAAGCTAGAGCCTGTTTGGTGACCCGGAGTTCACCGAACAGGCTCTAGGACCGGTCAGCCCTCAAGAACTTTCTTGGACTCCACCGTCGAATCCGCCTTGAGGCGATAGACCAGCGGAACGCCGGTTGCGAGCTCCATGCTCGGAATGGTTTTGGGCGTCAGGCGGTCGAGCACCATCACAAGGGCGCGCAGCGAATTGCCATGCGCGGCGACAATCGTGCGCTCGCCGCGCAAAACGGCCGGCAGGATTTCCTGGTTGTAATAGGGCAGCACGCGCGCCACCGTGTCTTTCAGGCTCTCGCCGCCGGGAGGCGGAACGTCATAGGAGCGGCGCCAGAGATGGACCTGCTCCTCGCCCCATTTCTTGCGCGCCTCATCCTTGTTGAGGCCCGAGAGATCGCCATAGTCGCGTTCGTTGAGCGCCTGGTCGTTGCTCACCGGCAGGGCGGGCTGGCCGAGTTCGGCCAAAAGCAGCTTCATCGTGCGCTGCGCGCGCGAAAGCGCCGAAGTGAAGCCGGTGTCAAAGGTCAGGCCGAGCGCCTTGAGCCGCTGTCCCGCGGCTTTCGCCTCTCCGACGCCCTGTTCCGTCAGGTCCGGGTCCTTCCAGCCGGTGAACAGGTTTTTCAGGTTCCAGTCGCTCTGGCCATGGCGCACGAGCACGAGAAGACGTTCCGACACTTTTCTTTCTCCATATTGGTTTCAACCACGCCAGGCGCGGTGAGTGACTTCAAAAACCCAGCACGTCGGCCATGGAATAGAGCCCCGGCTTGCGCTCGCGTCCCCACAGGGCGGCCTGGACCGCGCCGCGCGCGAAAATGCCGCGGTCTTCGGCCTTGTGCGACAATTCGATGCGCTCGCCAGGCCCGGCGAAGATCACGCTGTGATCGCCGACCACCGTGCCGCCGCGCAAGGTCGCAAAGCCTATGTCACCCGGGTTCCGTGCGCCCGTAAAACCGTCGCGGACGCGGACGCTGCGCTCGTTCAAGGCGATGGCGCGACCTTTTGCCGCGGCCTCGCCGAGCAGCAATGCGGTGCCCGAGGGGGCGTCGACCTTCATCCGGTGATGCATCTCGAGAATTTCGATGTCCCAGTCGGCGCCCAGCGTTTTCGCGACTTTCTCGACCATGGCGGCGAGCAGGTTGACGCCGAGGCTCATGTTTCCCGAACGCAGGATGACCGCGTGCCGCGCGGCGGCTTCGAGTTTTGCGAGATCGGCCTCGCCCATGCCGGTGGTCCCGATCACATGGACGATGCGCGCCTGCGCGGCCAAAGCGGCGATCTCGACCGTCGTCGCGGGCGTTGAAAAGTCGATCACCCCATCGGCCTTGAGCAGCGCGGCCAGGGGATCGTCGCTGATCCCCACGCCATTGGGGCCGAGGCCGGCGAGTTCGCCTGCGTCGCGGCCGATGGCCGGCGAGCCGGGCCGCTCCAGCGCGGCCGCCAGCGTCGCGCCTTCAGTGGCGGCGATGGTCTTGACCAGCATCTGGCCCATGCGTCCGGCGGCGCCGACCACGACAAGGCGCATGTCATCCATCTGGTGCAATCTCCACAGGGGCCAGTTTGGCCGCTCTATAGGCCTTTTTGTCCCAAGGCGAAAGCGTCAGGCGCCCTCTACCAAAGTCAGGTCGAAATCGGCCGCGCCGAGGCGGTGGGCGCGCGCCTCCTGATATTCGGGCGAATGGAAATAGGCTTTGGCCGTCTCGTAATCGTCGAATTCCAGCACGACGTTGCGCGGGCGGGCTTCGCCTTCGAGCGCCTCGCAGCGTCCTCCGCGCGCCAGCACCCGCGCCCCGTATTTTTTCATGGCGACCGGCGCGAGCGCGGCGTAACGGCCATAGGCCTCGGCGTCATGAACGGCGACGCGGGCGATGATGTAGGCTTTCGGCATTTTCTTCATTCCCTGGGGGCAATTGTCATGGCGGGGTCATGATGCCCAGCTATTTCTTGGGCGTTCGAAGCGCTGTCCCCCAGCACTCAGGACGTTGCGCCGGGCCGGAGGTACGCCCGGCGTTTTTTATTGTGTCGAGTGGCGTTGGTGTGCTTCAGGCACAGGCCTCGGCGATTTCGCGCTGGATGGCCTGCGCCGCTGCGCGCGGATCGTCGGCCGCGAGGATCGGCCGCCCCACCACGATATGATCGGCGCCGCGCAAAAAGGCCTCGGAGGGGGTGGCGATTCTTTTCTGGTCGCCGAGCGCCGTCCCGGCAGGCCGAATTCCCGGCGTGACGAGCAGCATGTCCTTGCCGACCAGCGCCCGCGTGGCCGCCAGCTCCTCCGGCGAAAGGATCAGCCCGGCGACGCCCGCCTCTTTCGCCTGCATCGCGCGCAAGGCGACGAGTTCGCGGACATCAAGGCGGTAGCCGGCGGCGGCCAGGTCCTTGTCGTCATATGAGGTCATCACGGTCACGCCGAGCACCTGCAAGGCGCTGCCTTCCGAGCCGCGCCTTGCGGCGGCGAGCGTCTGGGGAAAGGCGTGGACGGTCAGGAAACGCGCGCCAAGCCGGGCGATCTGGGCCGTCGCCTTTTCCACGGTATGGCCGATGTCGTGCAGTTTGAGATCGACGAAGACCTGCTTGCCCCCGCGCGAAAACTCTTCGACCAGCGAGAGGCCGCCTCCATAGGCCAGCTCCATGCCGATCTTGTAGAAAGACACGGAATCGCCCAGCCTCGCCGCCATGTCGCGGGCCGCGGCGACATCGGGCAGGTCAAGCGCGACAATAAGTCTGTCTTGAAACTTGTCGCGCAAGGCGCCGGAAGAAGCTGACATCGCCGCCTTGGGGTTCAGTGAAGACATTGGGGGATAGATGGATTTAGTGACGGCGCGCCTTGGCGGCCCTCGGCTTGGAATTATTGGCCACGAGGCGGGCGCGGGCCTCCTCCAGTTCGCCGCGGATTTCCGCGCCGAAGCGTCGCGACTGGCTGAGAAGCTTGTCTATCATGTCCGGCGGCGGCACGATCCGCTCCAGGCAGGCGGCGTGACGATAGACGAAGATGCGCGCCGGCGGCAGATTGAGCCAGATCGGCGACAGGCTCTGGGTTCGGATATGCAGGCTTTCGCCAAGGTGCGCGGGAACCGGCGATTTGACGCCGTAGGTGAACTGGATGAACCGCCCTTCGGCTCCCATCAGCTCGAAGGCCTCGCGCAGCAGGGCGATGCGCGCCGCTTCCGGCTTGGTGAGCAGCGGCAGGCTCGAAACGATCGCGGCCGGTTTCAGCGCCAGAGTCCCTAGCGTGTCGGCCAGATGATAGGCGTCGCCCCGCACGACCTTCACATGCGGGAATTTCCGCGTCAGCAGATTGCAAAACGAGGGTTCGAATTCAACCAGCACCAGCCGTTCCGGCGCCACGCCGCGCGCCAGCAGCGCCTGGGTGACCGGGCCGGTGCCCGGACCGAGCTCGATGATGGGGCCGTCGCCGGAGGGATCGATGCAATGGGCCATGGCGCGGGCGAGAAAGCGCCCGGAGGGCGTGATCGCCCCGGCGAGGCGCGGATTTTCCAGCCAGCTCCGGATGAACCGGGCCTCGTCGCCAAGTCGAGCGTCGATCATATCCTTCGGGCGGGACAGTATTTTCACCGCCTGATTTTTTTGCGCGCTCACTTCATGCCCTTGGACCCGGACGAACCCGGGCGTAAAAATCGCTCACAATCCCCTTTCCGTCAAGAAAGGGACGCCTGGAAAGCCGGACCAAGACCGAAAGGCTTAGGCCGGCAGCCAATGCGACGCGAGCTGGTGCGAGAAAATTCCGAAAGCGGGCCGGCCGCGCTCGGATAAATATGCTCAGGTCAGATCGAAGAATTCTTTCATTTTGGCAAAAAAGCCCGCCGATTCCGGGTGAGTCTTGTGCGTCGATTCATTTTCGAATTCCGCCAGCAGCTCCTTCTGGCGCTTGGTCAGGTTCTGCGGCGTCTCGACATTGGCCTGAATATAGAGGTCGCCGAATTCGCGCGAGCGCAGCACGGGCATGCCGCGTCCCTTGATCTTGAACTGGCGGCCCGATTGCGTGCCGTCGTCGACCCTGACCTTGACCTCGGCGCCGTCGACGGCGCGGACCTTGATCTCGCCGCCGAGCGCCGCCTGCACCATCGAGATCGGCACGCGGCAATAAAGGTCGGCGCCCTCGCGCTGGAAGAAGGGATGCGGCTTGATCGACAGGAATATGTAGAGATCGCCGGCCGGGCCGCCGCGCAGTCCGGCCTCTCCCTCGCCCGTCAGGCGGATGCGGGTGCCATCCTCGATGCCGGCGGGAATATTGACCGAAAGCGAGCGGTCGCGCGTGACGCGGCCGGCGCCCGAGCAATTCGGGCAGGGATTGTCGATGACTTCGCCGCGGCCCTGGCAGGTCGGACAGGCGCGTTCGATCGAGAAAAAGCCCTGCTGCGCCCTGCACGCGGCCATGGCCGCCGCAGGTCGAGCATGTCTTGGGCTTGGAGCCCGCCTTGGCGCCCGAGCCGGCGCAGACCTCGCAGGAAACGGACGTCGGGATTTTCAGCTCCGCCGACTTGCCGCGAAAGGCCTCCTCGAGCGTAATCTCCATATTGTAGCGCAGGTCTGAGCCGCGCTCGCGGCCGGTCGAGCGGCCGCGCCGTGCCGCCCATCACGTCGCCGAACAGATCGTCGAAAATGTCGGCCATCGAGGCGGCGAAGCCTTCGCCCATGCCGAAACCGCCGCCGCCAAAGCCGGCGCCGCCGCCATGCTCGAAGGCGGCATGGCCGTGCCGGTCATAGGCGGCGCGCTTCTGGCCGTCGGAAAGGATCTGATAGGCCTCGTTGACTTCCTTGAATTTCGCTTCGGCCGTCTTGTCGCCCGGATTCTTGTCGGGATGATATTGCATCGCCTGCTTGCGGAAGGCGGCTCTTCAGATCGCCGTCGGAGCAGGTGCGGACAACGCCGAGGATTTCATAATAGCAGCGTTTGGCCATCGACAATTTTATCCACGCGCTCAGAAGGTCACGGCAGGAAAATGCCCATTTTCATAAAGATGAGCTAGAGGCTGCGCTACGGCGACGCAACCGATTTTTCTCGCTGGAGGTCAAAAAAAGCCGGCGTGGCGGGGCTTTCCGCCGCGCCGGCCCGAAAAGCGATCAGGCGCCTTTCTTGTCGTCCTTGACTTCCTTGAAGTCGGCGTCGATCACGTCTTCCTCGGCCTTGCCTTCGTGGCCGGTCGCCGCCGCGCTGGCCTGCTCGGCCTTGTACATGGCCTCGCCGAGCTTCATCGAGGCCTGCGCCAGCTCGTTGGACCGGGCGTTGATCGCCTCGACGTCCTCGCCCTCGATCGCGGTCTTCAAGCCGGCGATCGCCGCCTCGATGGCGCTCTTGTCGGATTCGCGCGACCTTGTCGCCGAATTCGCCAGCGACTTTTCGGCCGAATGGACCATGGCCTCGGCCTGGTTGCGGGCGTCCACCAGCGCGCGGCGCTTCTTGTCCTCGGCCGCATGAGCCTCGGCGTCCTTGACCATCTTGTCGATGTCGGCTTCCGACAGGCCGCCCGAGGCCTGGATGCGGATCTGCTGCTCCTTGCTGGTCGCCTTGTCCTTGGCGGTCACCGAGACGATGCCGTTGGCGTCGATGTCGAAGGTCACCTCGATCTGCGGCACGCCGCGCGGCGCCGGGGGAATGCCGACCAGGTCGAACTGGCCGAGCGCCTTGTTGTCCGCCGCCATTTCGCGCTCGCCCTGGAACACGCGGATGGTCACGGCGGTCTGATTATCCTCGGCCGTCGAGAAGACCTGGCTCTTCTTGGTCGGGATGGTGGTGTTGCGGTCGATCAGCCGGGTGAAGACGCCGCCCAGCGTCTCGATGCCCAGCGACAGCGGCGTCACGTCGAGCAGCAGCACGTCCTTGACGTCGCCCTGCAGCACGCCGGCCTGGATCGCGGCGCCGATGGCGACGACTTCGTCCGGATTGACGCCCTTGTGCGGCTCCTTGCCGAAGAACTGCTTCACCACTTCCTGCACCTTGGGCATGCGGGTCATGCCGCCGACCAGCACCACTTCGTCGATCTCGCTCGCCGTGAGGCCGGCGTCCTTGAGCGCCTTGCTTGCAGGGCTCGATGGTCCGCTGGATCAGATCGTCGACCAGCGCCTCGAGCTTGGCGCGGGTGAGCTTGATGGTCAGATGCTTGGGGCCGGAGGCGTCGGCGGTGATGAAGGGCAGGTTGACTTCGGTCTGCGTAGCCGAGGACAGCTCGATCTTGGCCTTTTCCGCCGCTTCCTTCAGGCGCTGCAGGGCCAGCTTGTCCTTCCTGAGGTCGATGCCGTTGTCCTTCTTGAACTCGTCGGCCAGATATTCGACGAGGCGCATGTCGAAATCCTCGCCGCCGAGGAAGGTGTCGCCATTGGTCGACTTCACCTCGAAGACGCCGTCGCCGATTTCCAGCACCGACACGTCGAAGGTGCCGCCGCCGAGGTCATAGACCGCGATGGTGCCGGCGCCCTTCTTGTCCAGGCCATAGGCCAGCGCCGCCGCGGTCGGCTCGTTGATGATGCGCAGCACTTCGAGGCCGGCGATCTTGCCGGCGTCCTTGGTCGCCTGGCGCTGGGCGTCGTTGAAATAGGCGGGAACGGTGATGACCGCCTGGGTGACCGTCTCGCCGAGATAGGCTTCGGCGGTTTCCTTCATCTTCTGCAGGATGAAGGCGGAAATCTGCGAAGGCGAATATTGCTTGCCGTCGGCGGCGACCCAGGCGTCGCCATTGTCGGCCTTGATGATCTTGTAGGGAACCAGGCCCATGTCCTTCTTGGTCATCGGATCGTCGAAGGTGCGGCCGATCAGCCGCTTGATGGCGAAAAAGGTGTTTTCCGGATTGGTGACGGCCTGGCGCTTGGCCGGCTGGCCGATCAGGCGCTCGCCATCGTCGGTAAAGGCGACGATCGAGGGCGTGGTGCGCGCGCCTTCGGCGTTCTCGATGACCTTGGGAGTGGAGCCTTCCATCACCGCCACGCAGGAATTGGTGGTGCCGAGATCGATGCCGATTACTTTAGCCATATTCTTTCTTCCTTTCCTTCGCAGAACCGCCGGACCCCGAAGCGGTCCGGTTCTGGGCGGATGTTTCGCCGCCCGGTCCCCGACTTGCGTTCAGATTGGGATGAGGGCGCCCGCATACAAGAGCGCGACTGATATAGGGGCGGCGTTTTTTGGCCGCAAGCCAGGTTGCGCCGCATATTCGATTGCCGCGCAAGGGCGCCGGTCCCGCATCGAGGTCGAGAGCCGGGAAATCACCGCCACGCCGTTGCTCCCGGACTATTCCTGTGTTGTTGCGTTTTGTGACAAAATGGCAACGTGCGCGGGAATTCTGCTTGCGCCCAACAGGACCCGCCCCGGCCAAACATCGTAAATTCAACGATCTCATAAGCTTGTATCAAAGCTTAATTTCAGGACGAGAGGTCGCGAATACTTGACAAAGACCGGAACGGATCGCAGCCTGATCTGCAATAAAAATGACAAAACGGGGGAGATCTCAATGGGTGCGGTTACCTTTAAGTTCACGAAACTTGGCGGCTGCAGCGCATTCTGCGCATTTCTTGCCGGCTCGACCATCGCCTTGGCCGCCGATCTGCCGAGCGCCAAGGAGCCGACGCCGCCCCCGCCTGTCATCGACAATTTCGAGCCCTACTTCGTCAAGCTCGGCGTCACCTATGCGGTCAACTCCAGCACGTCCCGCCTCGCCGGACAAAATCCGCAGGCCCTGGCGCTGGGCGTCGCCACGATCTTCCCCGCTGGCGTCGGCGCGACGATTGGCAATGTTGCGACCGTTGGTTTCGAAGCCGGTTATTTCGTCACCCGCAATATATCGATCGACATTTCAGCCGGCATCCCCTTCTACGCCAAGGATAAGACGAAAGGCTTCAACCCCGCCAATCCGGGCCTGCCGAACGGCACGGTGCTTTCGACGATCTTGCCGGCCGTGGTTCCGATCACCGCCGTCTACCATCTCAGCCAGTTTGGACCGCTCCAGCCTTATGCTGGCGTCGGCTTCGCGCCGGGCTTTTCCTTTGACAACAAGAATGCCTTTCTCACTGGCGTGAAAGTGGGCGGTTCCGTCGGCCTGGCGTTGCAGGCGGGCGCGGACTACATGTTCGACAAGCACTGGGGCCTCAGCTTCGACGTGAAGAAGATCTTCTCATACGCCGAAGCGCACGCCGCGGGCCTCTCGGCATTGCCCGGATTTCCAGTGGTGACGACGCAGCACGTCAATTTCCAGCCGTGGCTGATTTCCGGCGGGCTCGTCTATCGTTTCGGCGCCCCGGACGCCGTGGCCGCCAAATACTGAGGCGACTGGCCGCGACCGGCGATCGCAAAATCGACCCTCGCCCGCCGCGGGGGTCTTTTGCCAGGCCGCTGCTTGTTTGTGGCGAAAAGCCGGCAAAAATGTTAAAGACTTCATCTTTGCTCAATCATAAATCGACGATGCGCCAGATTTTCCTCATTGCCCTGGTTTTCCTGACCGTCGCCCCGTCTGGCGGTCAGGCGCAAATGCTGTTGCCGGGCGCAGTCGGGGCGCCGACGCCGGCGGGACAGTCTGGCGCGCCGCCTGCGGTTGCGCGGCGCCCCTCAGCCCGCGCCCCGGCCAGTTCCCATCCCGAAGGCGAGGTTTCGTTCGACCGCCATTTCACCGCCGCCAAGCCGCCGTCGATCGATTCGGTCGTCGGCAAGCCCTTCGCCCTGCTTGGCTCGCGCGGCGCCCTGCAGATCGAGAAATCCGGCGACGACCTGGTTCTTTCCCGCCTCACGCTTCCAGGCGACAAGATTTCCCAACCCAACCAATCCTGCCAGGCGACGATGGGCGGCGCGACGCCCCTGCGGTTGAAACCGCTGGGCGCGCCCGACGGCGTGCAGAGATTCGAGATCGATTCTTCCGCCTGCCCGTTGCAGTTCGACGTGCTCAATGGCGCCCTTCAAGCGATCAACGCCTCCGGCGCCTGCCTCTTTCGCGACGCCGATTGCCGCGTCGACGGCTCGGGCTTGTGGGGGCCAGCCGGCGACAGCTTCTCGGACAGCCAGAAAAAGGCGATCGAGCGCGAGCGCACCGCGCTGGAAAAGGACGCCCGCGCGCATTTCCGCACGCTGATGCACCGGCTCCGGAAGGACAAGCCCGCGGTCCGCGCCGTCGTCAGGGAGCAGGCCGCCTTCTCCGCCAACCGGTCGCAATCCTGCCGCGACTATGACCGGGAGGACACACACGGCTTTTGCTCGCTGCGCCTGACCGAGGCCCGGGATTACGGACTTCAGACCCGCCTCGCGGCCGAGACCTTGAAAAAGGATTCGAAGACGGACAAACAGAAGGAACCGAAAGGCGCCAGGCGCGCCGCGGTTGCTCGACCCGCTTCAGCGCCCCGTCCGGCCATGCCGGCCGCAGCCGGGGCTCCGGTCCAATAGGTCTTTTCGGATCGCTTTGGAAAAAAGGGGTTCTCAATGGCGCAATTGATCCTCGGCTTGATCCTGTTCCTCGGCGCTCATCTGGCGCCAACCCTTCCAGGCTTTCGCGGCGGGCTGGTCGAAAAATTCGGTCTCAACGTTTACAAACTGGCGTTTTCAATCGCGTCGCTGGCCGGTCTTGTCCTGATCGTGACGGGCGTTTCGGCTTTCCGCGGCGCGCCGGCCGACATCCCTCTCTGGACGCCGCCGACCTGGGCGCGCCACCTCGCCTTTGCGCTGATGCTCTTCGCCTTCATATCGATCGTCAGCGCCTATGTTCCCTCGCATATCCGCGACAAGGCCCGCCATCCCATGCTGCTGGCGATCATGGTCTGGGCTGTGGCGCATCTTCTCGCCAATGGCGATTTGCTGGCCTTGCTGCTGTTCGGCTCGTTCCTCGCGTTCGCTCTTTACGACCGTCTCTCAGTCGAGCGACGCGCGGCCGCGCCCAAGGCGCCGGCGCAGGGGTATGGAGGCGACGCGGCCGCCGTGCTCATCGGATTCGCTTTCTGGGCCGCGACTCTATTCTGGCTGCATGGGCTTGCCGGCGTTCCGCTTCTTTAGAAGTTCACCGAACAGGCGCTGGGCTTTTCAGGCAGGCAAAAGCTTGACGCTGGATGCGGCTCCCGCGACGCCCGGCACGACCTGCACGCGCGCCGGATGAAAAGCGGCCAGGGTCGAGCGGTGGCCGATGGAAACCAGGGTCGTCCCGGGCAGGCGATCAGCCAGCATGGCGTAGATTGCGGCTTCCGTCTCCTCGTCGAGCGCGGCGGTGGCTTCGTCCAGAAGCAGCCAGTCGGGCTTGGCGAGGAGGGCGCGGGCGATGGCCACGCGCTGCTGTTCGCCGCCCGACAGCCGTTGCGACCAATTGTCGGTCACGTCGAGTTTTTCGACCAGCGCGGGCAGATGCGCGTCATCAAGCGCCGCGATTATCTCGCCATCGGCGTGGATGCCCGGCTCGGCGGGATAGACCACCGCCTCGCGCAGGGTGCCTATGGGGATGTAGGGTCTTTGCGGCAGCAGCATCATCCGTCCGGCCGCGGGCGTCGCGACATCGCCGGCGCCGAAAGGCCATACGCCGGCAAGCGCGCGGAAAAGGGTCGATTTGCCCGCGCCGGAGGGCCCGGTGACCAGCATGTTCTGGCCGTTTGTCAGCGTCAGGTCTACGCCCTGCAGCAGCGGCTGGCCGTTCGGCAGGTTGACCGAGACACCGCGCAACGCCGGCTCTGGCGCGTCGGCTGCGATGGTCATCCCGCCTTCGAGCTTGCCGGCGTCGATCGCGTCATCGAAGGAGGTCAGGCGCTCCAGCACCGCGCGGAACCCGGCCAGCGAGGTGTAATAGCTGATGAAAAAGGTCAGGGCGCCCTCCACCTGGCCGAAAGCCTGGGCCGTCTGGGTCATGACTCCCAGGGCGATCTTGCCGGCGAAATAGAAGGGCGCGGAGAAGACATAGGGAATGATCGGGCTGATCTGGCCATAGAAGCCGGTAAAGGCGACGAGCTTTTTGCGCCGGTCGATCATCTCGAGGTAATTGGCGATCAGCCGGGAGAATTTTTCACGCAGCGAAACCTGTTCGGCCGCCTCGCCGTCGAGCAATGCGACCTGCTCGCTGTATTCGCGCAGCCGTGCGAGCGAAAAACGGAAATCCGCCTCCACTTTCTGCCGCGCGAACATGATCTTCGTCAACGGCCGGCCGATCAGGTGGGTGATGCCCGTTCCGGTCGCCGCATAGATCAGGGCGACCCAGAACAACAGGCCCGGCAGGGCGAAGCTGGTGCCGGGGAAAGTGTAGTTGGAGGAGAGGCTCCACAGCAGGATGGCGAAGGACACCAGCGACGACAGCGTCGATATCAGCAGGATCGAGTAATTATAGACGCCATAACCGAACGTGCCGCCTTCGCCGCCGCCGTCGATGAAGCGGGCCACGTCTTCGGCGATGCGCTGGTCGGGGTTGTCGGTGGTCCCGGCGGTCAGGGTCATCCGGTAATGGGCGTGGCCCTCGAGCCAGTGCGATATGTAGAACCGCGTCAGCCAGCGCCGCCAGCGGATGACGAGATAGGAGCTGACGACATATTCGACGACCGCGCTCGCCACGTAGATGAAGGCCCAGGGCGTGAAGACCCAGATCAGCATGCGCCAGAATTCGGCGCCGTTCTTCTCCTGGATCGCGTTGAAGAAGTCGCGGTTGAAGAAGTTCAGCCGCACGGTGATCGCCACCTGCGCCTGGTTGAGCAGGACGAGGAAGACCACCATGCCCGTCGCCAGCGAGCGCTTCAGCATTTTCAAGCGTAGCGGCCCGAAATCGGCCACGGTTTCGTCGGCGTGGGTGAAGAAGCGGTCGGCGATGCGGGTCATGGCGATCACCACGGGGACGTGGGAGACGGCATAGACCAGAATGGCGAAGACGGCGACGGTGAGCGCCAGCGTGTCCGGCAGGCGCGCCTCCGCCAGCATCGCGGGCCAGTAGCCGAAGCGGGCGGCGATGTCGGCGAGGCCGAAGACGATGGTCTCGATCGAAAACAGCGCGATGAAGATTTTCAGATATGCGGAGACGGGGCCGCTCTTCTCGCAGCAATAGACCAGGATCAACGCCGCGGCGGCGAGCAGTTCGAGCGTCTTGTCGTTGAGGCGCCAGCCGGCGAAGGCGGCGACGAGGGCGAAGGCCGCGACGGCCAATCCGAGAATTCTCATGTTCCACCCTGGAGTTGGGGAGTTCTGGACGCCATTGCGCACGCTCCCGTCTTGAATTTTCAGCGCGAACGGTCCGCGCGGCCGAGGTCAAAGTCCCAAAATCTGCTTCGCCGCGAGCTCATCGAGGCGGATTTGCGTCAACAGGGCGTCGAGCGAATCGAATTTCTGCTCGGGACGCAGGAAATCGATGAAGAAGACCTCGATTTCCTTGCCATATATATCGCCGGAAAAGTCGAAAACATAAACTTCCAGCAGCGGCGGCCCGTTGTCGACGGTCGGCCGGCGGCCGAAGCTCGCGACGCCCTTGCGCCTTTCCCCGTCCCACGCGACCTCCACCGCATAGATCGCGTGCATGAGCCGGCAGGCCGGGTCCACCGAGAGATTGGCGGTGGGATAGCCCAATTGCCGCCCGAGCTTGGCGCCATGAATGACGGTTCCGGTGAGGGACCAGTGATGGCCGAGCAGGGCCGCGGCCGCCGCGACGTCGCCGCGCTCGAGCGCCGCGCGGGTCGCCGTGGAGGAGACGGCGTCGAGCGAGCCTTCCGCGTCGGCCGAGACCTTTTCGACGATTTCGACGACCAATCCGTGCGCTGGCCCGCGTTCGCGCAAAAAAGCGGGCGTTCCCGAGCGTTTCGCGCCGAAATGAAAATCGTAGCCGACGACCACGGCTCCGGCGCCCAGCCGCCGGACCAGAATTTCGCTTAAAAATGCGTCGGCGTCGAGGCGCGCCAGTTCGGCGTCGAAGGACAGCACGATCATGCCGTCGAGGCCGAGTTCGGCGAGGCGATGCGCCTTGGCGTCGCGGCTCGACAGGCGGAAGATTTTGTCTCCGCGACCGAAGAAATCCGCCGGATGCGGCTCGAAGGTCAGCACCGCGCAGGGACGCCCGAGCCTTTTCGCGAGCTCCTTCGCTCGCGAAATGACGGCGCGATGGCCGCGATGGACGCCGTCGAAATTGCCGATCGCGACGACCGCGCCGACGAGACCCTCAGGCGGGCTCGCCGGATCGATGGCGAGAATGAACGGCTTTTGCGGCGCCATATTCGGTCCCGAACGCATGTTCAAAAAGCGGCTCGCCGGCCCGCTTCAATCGGCGACGACTTCAATCCGCTTCGGCGTGGGATCGCGCGAGGGAACCATGACGGTCGCTTCGCCGTCGAGAACCACCTTGCCGTCGACAGTGGCTTCGCAATGCAATTTGCAGCGGCGGCCCTTTTCGACGAGTTCGATCACTTCGACGCTGATCGCGACGACGTCGCCAATCTTGACCGGTCCCTTGAAGTTCAGGGTCTGGTGCAGATAAACGGCGCCGGGCCCGGGCAGGTACATGCCGAGCACGGCCGAAATCAGGCTGGCGGTGTAGAGGCCATGCGCGATGCGCTCGCCGAAGCGGGTCTTTTTCGCGAAATGATCGGAGAGATGGATCGGGTTGTGATCGCCGGACAATTCGGCGAAACCCACGACGTCCTCGTTCATCACCGTCTTCATCAGGGATTCGCGCATGCCGACGCTGAGATCCTCGAAATAATAAGTTTTGAACGGCTCGGACATCGTTTGCCTTTCATGGCTGGCGCATGGCTGTGAAATGTGGCGCACCTAAGCGCGGCGGCGCTCAAAAGTCCATAGATCGTCGGGGCAAATCCGGCAAGGGGGTCGATGAGGCCCGCCCGCTCACCAGACCAGCCGGTTCATGCGCCAGGCTGGCGACACGCCGTGGGTGTCGACGAACTGCCTGTAGGCGTCGGCGTCGATCGGCCCGGAGGCGCCTCCGTGCAGCTCGCCGCGGTGAATTCCCTCGGTGATCAGCAGGCTGTCGAGCCCCATCGCCGCGGCGCCGGCTATGTCGGTATGCACAGCGTCGCCGATGGCGAGGACGCGGTCGAGGTCGAGCGGCGTCTTGCGCGCCTGCTCCAACAGCCCAAGCGCCATGCGGTAGATCGGCGCATAGGGCTTTCCGGCCTGTTCGACCTCCCCGCCCAGCGCTTCGAAGCGTTCGGCCAGCGCCCCGGCGCAATAGACGAGCTGCTCGCCGCGATAGACGACGAGATCGGGGTTGGCGCAGATCATCGGCATGTTTTTTTTGCGCAGCGCGACCAGCACGTCCTCATAGTCGGCCGGCGTCTCGATCGTGTCTTCGTCGAGGCCGGTGCAGACGGCGAAATCCGCCTCCTCCAGCCCGACGGGCGCAATCTCCGCGCCCGCCATCGCCGAAGCCGCCGAAAACAGGGGGCGGTCGCGTTGCGGGCCGATATGGCAGGGTTTTTGAGGAACGCGCTCGACGATGGCGCGGGCGCAGACATCGCCCGACGTGGCGATGGCGTCGTAGCATTCGCCGGGCACGCCGAGCGCCGTCAGTTGAGCGGCGACCTCCTCCTTGGGGCGCGGCGCATTGGTGACGAGCGTGACCGGCTTGCCCAGGAGGCGCAAGTTGCGCAGGACCTCCACGCCCTCGGGAAAAGCGCGCTCGCCATTGTGCAGGACGCCCCAGATGTCGCAAAGGATCGCATCGTAGCGGTCTTGCGCCTGCGAAAGGCCGGAGAGGAAAACGCCGCCGTCCAGCGTCCGATTCTTGAATTTGCCTGTCATGCCCCGCGGCTAAAGGGGCGCGGGGGCCGAGTTCAAGTCAAAGGCGCGCGGCGCCCGCCGGCGCTTCTGAAATCTCCCATGAGAGGAGAGGCTTGTCTCGGCCCCTGCCGGCTTCTATGACAGCCCCTCCAAAGGAAGAGACCATGACCGAAGCCAGGAACGCCGCATCCCCAGTCAAAGCGCGTCTGCCGCGCGGCCTCGCCGACCGCGGCGCCGATGAAATTTCGGCCGTCGAGTCCATGCTGGCGGCGATCAGGCGAAATTATCGGCTTTATGGCTTCGAGGCGGTTGAAACGCCGGCGATCGAATATACGGACGCCCTCGGAAAGTTCCTGCCCGACCAGGACCGGCCCAACGAGGGCGTTTTCTCCTTCCAGGACGACGACGAGCAATGGCTCTCGCTGCGCTATGACCTGACAGCGCCGCTGGCGC
Source organism: uncultured Alphaproteobacteria bacterium (assembly GCA_963713695.1). Lineage (GTDB taxonomy): Bacteria > Pseudomonadota > Alphaproteobacteria > Rhizobiales > Beijerinckiaceae > Rhodoblastus. The sequence continues at coordinate 289,714 of CAVQMU010000005.1, read as the reverse complement.
GCTATTTCGCGGAACATTACGACGCCCTGCCGAAACCCTACCGCTCCTTCCGCAGCGGCTACGTCTTCCGCAACGAAAAGCCGGGACCGGGACGGTTCCGCCAGTTCCTGCAGTTTGACGCCGACACGATCGGGTCCTCAAGCCCCGCCGCCGACGCGGAGTTGTGCATGATGGCCGCGGACACGCTGGAGAAGCTTGGCATTCCACGCGGCGATTATTGCGTGAAAATCAACAATCGGAAAATTCTCGACGGCGTGATGGAGGCCATTGGCCTCGGCGGCCCCGAGGAGGCCGGGCGAAGGCTCGTCGTGCTGCGCGCCATCGACAAGCTCGACCGCCTCGGGCCGGAGGGCGTGCGCGCCCTGCTTGGCCCTGGCCGCAAGGACAATTCCGGGGATTTCACGAGGGGCGCGGGCCTGGCGCCCGAGGCGATCGACAAGGTGCTGGCTTTCACATCCGCGCGCCGTTCGACCAATGCGCAGACGCTTGCCGCCCTGGCGGACATCGTCGCCTCCTCCGCGCGCGGCATGGAAGGCGTGGCGGAGTTGCGCGCCATCGACGAGCTGGCGAAAGCCGCCGACTACAATGAAAGCCGCCTGACCCTCGACCCCTCGGTGGTGCGCGGGCTCGAATATTATACCGGACCCGTGTTCGAGGCCGACCTGACCTTGAGCGTGAAAGACGACAAGGGACAGCCGATCCGCTTCGGCTCGATCGGCGGCGGCGGCCGCTATGACGGGCTTGTGGGGCGTTTTCGCGGCGAGGACGCGCCCGCGACCGGCTTTTCCATCGGAGTGTCAAGGCTTTACGCCGCGCTGAAGGCCATCGATTCGCCTGTTGTCGCCAGCGCCCCCCACAACGGCCCCGTCGTGGTGCTGGTGATGGACCGCGATCAGTTGCCGCACTACCAGTCGCTGGTCGCGCGGCTGCGCGAAGCGGACATTCGCGCCGAGCTCTACCTGGGCTCCTCGGGCATGAAGCCGCAGATGAAATACGCCGACCGGCGCAAGAGCCCCTGCGTCGTCATCCAGGGATCGAACGAGCGCGAGCGCCAGGAAGTGCAGATCAAGGACCTGATCGAGGGCGCGAAGGCCGGCGCCGCCATCGCCTCCAACGAGGAATGGAAGGCCGCCCGTCCGGCCCAGGTTTCCGTAAGGGAATCCGACATGGTCGCGGTCGTGCGCGAAATTCTGGAGCGGCACGGGCTGTGACATTTTGCCCGGCGGAGTCCCGAACCTTGCCGGCCCATTCACCCTTCCCCGCGAAAGGAGATGCGCTTCTCCCGCGCTTTTGCTAAAGCAAGCCGGAATTGCGGGCGTTTTTCCGCGTTTTGGGAGCCAGGGATGAGCGCCGGTCAGGATTTTGGGGGCGAAGCTTTTCTGCAAAAGCTCGAAGCCGCGGGCTACAAGCGCTGCGACCCCGCGATACTGCAGCCGGCGAGCGTCTTCCTCGACCTGTCGGGCGAGGACATGCGCGGCCGGCTGCTGCAGGCGGCCGACGGTTCAAGCGAATTCTGCCTGCGTCCCGAATTCACCATCCCCGTCTCGCTCGATTATCTCGCCTCGCCGCAGGCCGGCTCCCCGGCCTCGTTCTGCTGCCTCGGCCCGGTTTTCCGCCAGCGCCCCGGCCTGAGGCCCGAATTTTTGCAGGCGGGGCTCGAAAATTTCGGCCGCGACGACCGCGAGGCCGCGGACGCGGAGATTCTGGCCCTCGCCATCGAGACGGCGAGCGCCGCGGGGCGGCGCGACTGGCGCATTTTCATAGGCGACGCCGGCTTGTTGGAGGCCTTGCTCGAAAAGCTCGCGCTGCCGCCGGTGTGGTTGAGGCGTATCCGCAATGGCCTCGCCAAAGGCCAGAAACTCGCCGACATCCTCAATCCCCCGCTGGATCAGGCGGCTGACCATTCCGGCGTCCTCGCCGCGCTCGACGGCGCCGACAAGCCGGGCGCCCGGGCGCTGGTCGAGGACCTCCTGAAAATCGCCGGCATTTCAGCTCTCGGCGGGCGCACGCCCGGCGAAATCGCCGAGCGCTTTCTCGAACAGGCGCAATTGCGCTCGAATTCCGGCCTCGACGCCGACAAGCGCGCCCTGTTGCTCAAGTTTTTCGCCATCGAGGGCCATCCCGACAAGGCCTCGACGCAATTGCGCGCCCTGTTCGCGGCCGCGGGAGTCGAAATGGCGCATCCGATGGACTCCTTCGACCAGCGCCTGAATTTCCTGGCGGCGCGCGGCATCGACCTCGACACGATCCATTTCTCGGCCGGCTTCGCCCGCAACCTCGACTATTACACCGGCTTCGTCTTCGAGGTCTTCGAGGCCGGCGCTTCGCCATCCGCGCCGGCCATCGGCGGCGGCCGCTACGACCGCCTCCTTTCGACGCTCGGCGCCAAGGCCGGGATCGCCGCGGTCGGGGCGGCGATCTTCATGGAGCGGCTCGCGCCGGGTTCAGGCGCCGCGAAGTGAGCGGGACAAAGGGAGCGGGATTGATGACCGACGCATCCAGGCTGGTTTTGGCCGTGCCTTCCAAGGGACGTTTGCAGGAAAACGCCAACGCCTTTTTCGCCCGCGCGGGGCTGACCGTCACGCAGGGTCGCGGCGCCCGCGACTATCGCGGCGTCTTGTCCGGCGTCGAAGGCGTTGAAGTGGCCTTTCTCTCGGCGTCCGAAATCGTCAAGAATCTTGCGTCCGGCGCGGCGCATCTCGGTGTCACCGGCGAGGATCTGGTGCGCGAGGCGCAGGCCGAGAGCCAGGTCGAGCTGCTGACGCCGCTTGGCTTCGGCCACGCCAATGTCGTCGTCGCCGTCCCGCAGGCCTGGATCGACGTGCGCACCATGGCCGATCTCGAAGACGTGGCGCTGGCCTTTCGCGCCCGACGCGGCGAGCGCATGCGCGTCGCCACCAAATATGTGAACACGACCCGCGCCTTTTTCCGCGACAAGGGCGTGACCGACTACCATATCGTCGAAAGCCTCGGCGCCACCGAAGGCGCGCCGGCAGCCGGACAGGCGGAGCTGATCGTCGACATCACCTCGACCGGCGCGACGCTGACGGCCAACGGCCTCAAGAATTCTCAATGACGGCGTGATCCTTCGGTCCGAGGCCAATCTTGTCGCCTCGCTCGGCGCGTCCTGGACGCCGGAGCTTCGCGAAGTCGCGCGAAAAATCCTGACGCGCATTTCGGCGGAGGAAGCGGCGCGCACCACGCGCGAGATCGTCACCTTCATGCTGCAGGCGCCGGAAAATATCGGCGAGAAGATTTCGGGCTTTTCCGCGCGATTGCGCCGGCGCGGCCCGGATGGCGAAATCGTTTTCTGGGCTCCGAAATCGCAGGCGCCGGCCTTGGCCGACTGGCTGATCGGCCAGGGCGCGGGCGAAGTCGACGTGCGCCAGCTCGACTATGTCTTTTCCTCGGTCAATCCGCTTTACGAGCGGCTGGTCGCGCGGCTCGGCTAAAGCCGCGGATTGACGCAGGACGTCGACGCCGCCCCGTGGATCATCCGCGCCAGGATTTTCGCCGCCTGCCGCGATTGCTGGGCGTGCGGACGGCGCGGGTCTCGCTTGCGCGGGTTGGGCAGGGCGGCGACGAGCAGGGCCGACTCGCGCGGCGTCAGGGCGTTGGCGGATTTGTCGAAATAGCGCCGCGCCGCCGCCTCGGCCCCGAAAACCCCGTCGCCCCATTCCGCTATGTTGAAATAGGCCTGCAAAATCCTTGGCTTGGACCAGACCATGTTAAGTCCCAGCGTCAGCGGTATCTCCAGCGCCTTGCGGATGAGGAAGCGGCCGGGGAAAAGGAACAGGTTTTTCACCGTCTGCATGTCGATGGTCGAGGCGCCGCCGGAAAATCCGCCGTCTTCGGCCTGGGCCGCCGCCACGCGCAAGGCGCGCCAATCGACGCCGGAATGCAGGCAGAAGCGCCCGTCTTCCGAAGCGATCACGGCTTGCACGAGGTAAGGCGAAATTTTCCCGAGGGGAATCGCGACCCGCTCGACCTTTTCGCCCAGAAGCCAGCGGCCGAGCATCAGGGTCGAGACCGGCGGCGCGAATGTGTCGTAGATCAGCAGGCCGAGAAAGAGCGCGGCCAGGGCGAGCGCAAGCCGGCGCAGCCAGCCGAGAAACCCGGCCGGCGGCGTTGGGCGCGCCGGCCGGTCGCGCGAAATATCGGGTTGCGGCGTCATGCGCCAAAAACCTTGACCCACGCCGAGCCATCGGGCAAGCGAAGGCGCAAGGAAATTTCAAACGCAATTTTCGAACTCTGGAGGGGGCGGCATGACGGCTGGGGTTGCGCAGGACGAATTCGCCAGAAGATTGACCGCAGTCGCTGACGCGACGGAATCCATGCTGGATAGCCTGCTGCAGCCGCACTGCCTGCCCGGCGAAAGGGATCGCCCCTCGCGCCTGCTCGAAGCCATGCGCTACGCCACGCTTGGCGGCGGCAAGCGGCTGCGTCCCTTCCTGCTGGTCGAAACCGCGAAACTCTTCAACCTCGAGGGACCCGGCGTCCTGCGCGCCGCCTGCGCGCTGGAGATGATCCATTGCTACTCGCTCGTCCATGACGACCTTCCGGCGATGGACGACGACGACCTGCGCCGGGGGCGTCCGACCTGCCACAAGGCTTTTGACGAGGCGGCGGCCATTCTGGCCGGCGACGGCCTGCTGACCTACGCCTTCGACATTGTCGGGGATGCGCCGACCCATGCCGATCCGGCCGTTCGCGCCGATCTCACGGTCATGCTCGCCCGCGCCTCGGGCCTGGGCGGCATGGTCGGGGGACAGGCGCTCGATCTTGAAGCCGAAGGAAAAAAAGAGCCGCATACCCAAAACTTCGTCGCCCTGATGCAGTCGATGAAAACCGGCGCCTTGCTGCTTTATGCGGTCGAGGCGGGGGCGCGCATGGGCGGCGCCAGCGAGGCGCAGCGCGCCGCATTGCGCCGTTACGGAGCCGCGCTTGGAGCGGCTTTTCAGGTCGCCGACGACATTCTCGACGCCGAGGGCGACGAGCAGGCGCTCGGCAAACGCGCCGGCAAGGACGCCGACCGCAACAAGGCGACGCTGGTCGCCGTCCTCGGCCTGGCGGAAGCCCGGAAAAGGCGCGACGCCCTCGCGCAGGAGGCCGTGCAGGCGCTTGATGACGGCGGCTTTGGCGACAAGGCCGCCATACTCGCGGAGGCCGCGCGCTTCACCGTCGCCAGAAAGTCCTGAGCGTCATGACCGACGCGCCGGCCCGCCGCAACCTGCCAAAACCCCTGCGGATCCTGCGGTCGCGCCCTCGCCTCTTCATCGCCATCGTGCTGGGCGTCGCGGTCGGCCTGTTTTTGCCCGGCGACTGGCGCGCGGTGACGCGGGGGCTGATCGGCTGGAACGCGACGATCTGGTTTTATCTCGTCGCCGCGGGCGTGATGATCCTGCGTTCCGAACATCGCGACATTCATCGCCGCGCGCTGTTCCAGGACGAGGGGCGCAACGCCATCCTGGCCATGACGGCGATAGCCTCGACCGTGTCCTTCGGCGCGATTTTCGCCCAGCTCGCCACGGTCAAGGACCTGCCCGCCGCCGCGAGAGGCCTGCACATAGGCCTGGCGCTCGCGACGATCATCGGCTCGTGGCTGTTCGTCCACATGATCTTCGCGCTGCATTACGCGCATGAATTTTTCCGCGTCAGCAAATGCGACGTCGGCCGGCAAATGGCGGGGCGGCATTGATTTTCCCGGCGTCGATTGCCCCGATTATTTCGATTTCCTGTATTTTTCCTATGTGATCGGCGTCGCCTGCGCCACCGCCGACGCCTCGATCACGGGCAAGCGGCTGCGCCGCCTGGCGCTGGCGCATTGCGTGCTGGCGTTTTTTTACAATAACGCGGTGCTGGCGATGAGCATCAATATCGGCGCGGGGTTTATCGGGGGGTAGCCGCCCAATGACGTTTCATTAAGGCCGCGTAACCGCCTCACACCGCCGCGTCCACGCCTGCCTTGGCTCCAAAACGCTTGGCGACATAATCCTCGACGATTGCCTCGAAGTCCTCGGCAATGCTTTCGCCGCGCAAGGTCATGGCCTTCTTGCCGTCGATGAACACCGGCGCCGCCGGGGTTTCGCCGGTGCCGGGCAGGGATATGCCGATATCCGCGTGTTTCGATTCGCCGGGGCCGTTGACGATGCAGCCCATCACCGCGACGTTGAGCGTCTCGACGCCGGGATAGACCTTTTTCCATTCCGGCATTTTCCGGCGGATGAGTCCCTGGATGTCGCGGGCGAGCTCCTGGAACGTCGTCGAGGTCGTCCGGCCGCAGCCGGGGCAGGCGGCGACCAGCGGCACGAAGGTGCGGAATCCCATGGTCTGCAGGATCTCCTGCGCCACCTGGACTTCGAGCGTGCGGTCGCCGTTCGGCTCGGGCGTCAACGACACCCGGATCGTGTCGCCGATGCCTTCCTGCAGCAACACGCCGAGCGCGGCGGAGGAGGCGACGATGCCCTTCGAGCCCATGCCGGCCTCGGTCAGGCCGAGATGCAGGGCGTAATCGGAGCGGCGCGCCACCATGCGATAGGTCGAGATCAGGTCCTGCACGCCGGAAACCTTGGCCGAGAGGATGATGCGGTCGCGCGCGAGGCCGATCTGCTCGGCGCGTTCGGCCGAGAGCAGTGCGGAGCGCGTCATGGCCTCGCGCATGACGGCGCGGGCGTCGACGGGATGGGCGGCGTGAGCGTTCTCGTCCATCAGCGCCGTCAGCATTTCCTGGTCGAGCGAGCCCCAGTTCGCGCCGATGCGCACGGCCTTGTCGTGCTTGATCGCCAGTTCGACGATCGCGCCGAACTGCTTGTCCTTCTTGTCCTTGAAGCCGACATTTCCCGGGTTGATGCGATATTTGGCCAGGGCTTCGGCGCAGGCCGGATGATCCCCCAGCAATTTATGGCCGATATAGTGAAAATCGCCGACGAGCGGCGTGAAAATGTTGAGAGCGTCGAGCTTTTCGCGGATTTTCGGAACGGCGGCGGCGGCCTCGTCGCGGTCCACGGTGATGCGCACCATTTCCGAGCCCGCCTGGGCCAGGGCCGCGACTTGTTTCACGGTGCCGTCGATGTCGGCCGTATCGGTATTGGTCATGCTCTGCACGACGATGGGCGCGCCGCCGCCGACCTGCACCGCCCCCTTGCCCGAACCGACGCGGACGCCAACGCTATGGCGCCGGGGAAATGGCTCGGCGGCGATTTCGGTGTCGCAAAACGGCGGGAACTTGTGTTCGGTCATCGGGCGCAACTCGTTTTCTTGCAGATGGGGCTTCTATATCAGAGAAACGCGCGGAGGCGAATTTTGGCGCCGCAGCGCGGCGCCAAAATGAACTTGCCGGCGTTTAGGGTGCAACTCAGCCTAAAGTCGCCCATTTCGCAGCTGCAAAATTTTTTCCGGCCTCTATAGTCACGCCGAAGCTCCCGCTGCCTTTACCAGCAACACATCACAGACAGGAGATGATCATGTCGCTTGCCGCCAAAACCGCCATCGTCACCGGCTCGACCTCCGGCATTGGCCTCGCCATCGCCCGCGCCTTCGCCAAGGAAGGCTGCAACGTCGATGATCAACGGCTTCGGCGACGCCGCCGCCATCGAGACCGAGCGCGCCGGCATCGAAAAGGATTTCGGCGTCAAGGCCACCTATCACGGCGCCGACATGACCAAGCCCGCCGAAATCGCCGCCATGATCGCCGAGGCCGAAAAGACCTTCGGGTCGGTCGATGTCCTGGTCAACAATGCCGGCATCCAGTTCGTCTCGCCGATCGAGGATTTTCCGCTCGACAAATGGGACCAGATCATCGCGATCAACCTCTCCTCCGCCTTCCACACCATCCGCGCCGCCGTGCCGGGCATGAAGGCGCGCAAATGGGGCCGCATCATCAACACGGCCTCGGCCCATTCGCTGGTCGCCTCGCCCTTCAAGTCGGCCTATGTCACCGCCAAGCACGGCATCGCCGGCCTGACCAAGACCGTGGCGCTGGAGCTCGCCACCTTCGGCGTCACCGCCAACTGCATCTCGCCCGGCTATGTCTGGACGCCGCTGGTCGAAAAGCAGATCCCCGACACGATGAAGGCGCGCAACATGACCAAGGAGCAGGTCATGAACGACGTGCTGCTCGCGGCCCAGCCGACCAAGCAATTCGTCACGGTCGATGAGGTCGCGGCGCTCGCGGTCTTCCTCGCCTCGGAGTCCGCGGCGCAGATCACCGGCGCCAATATTTCGATGGATGGCGGCTGGACGGCGGCCTGACGCATGAACAACAAGGCCAGGCCGATGCAGCAGAAAACGCCGTCGCCGCGAAAAATGGTCAATCTGGCGCTCCAGGGCGGGGGCGCCCATGGCGCCTTCACCTGGGGCGTGCTGGATCGGCTGCTGGAAGACGGACGTTTCCAGTTCGACGGCATGAGCGGCACCAGCGCCGGGGCGATGAACGCGGTCAATGTCGCCGAGGGCATGCGCAAGGGCGGCGCCGAAGGCGGGCGGGCGCAGCTTGCGCAATTCTGGCGTTCGGCCAGCGTCGATGGCGGATATGCGCCGGTCGAGCGCAACGTATTCGAGGGCATGCTGAATTTTTGGAACGCCACGCCCTTCGCGACCATGATGCAGCAGACGGCAGGCATGTTTTCGCCATCGGAAATGAATCCGCTCAACATCAATCCGCTGCGCGACGTGCTCGCCAAGCAGGTGGATTTCGCCGCCCTGCGCGCCAGCGATCACCTGAAGCTCTTCATCGCCGCCACCAACGTCGAGACGGGCAAGGTGCGGGTGTTCCACCGCCATGAGTTGACCGCCGAGATGGTGATGGCCTCCGCCTGCCTGCCGACGGTTTTCCGGGCGGTCGAGATCGACGGCGTTCCCTATTGGGACGGCGGCTACATGGGCAATCCCGTGCTGTTTCCGTTTTTCACGGAAACCGAGACGACCGACGTCATTCTCGTCCAGATCAATCCGATCGAGCGCAAGGGCGCGCCCGATACGGTCGCCGAAATTCTGGGACGGATCGACGAAATCACTTTCAATTCGTCGCTGTTGCAGGAATTTCGCGCCATTGACTTCGTGGCGCGCTTGATCGGCGAAGGGCGACTCGACGGCACGCATTACAAATGCGTCCGCATGCACGTGATCGAGGCGCAGGACGAGCTGAACAAATTCGGCGCGGCCAGCCGGATGCGCGCGGACTATGATTTCTTCGTCCAGTTGAAGGAAATCGGCCGCAACGCAGCGCAAAAATTCCTCGACGCGCATTTCGACGACGTCGGCGTCAAGGGGACTCTCGATCTCAAGGAAGCGCTGACCTGAAGCGCCAGACCTGGCTGTTCTTGATCTCGCAATCCTCGAGCGACCGTGTCACGGGCACGCGATATTCCGCGAGGGATTCGAGCCTTTCGCGCGCCAGATAGGTGCGGCCGGGGTCGCCGATCAGCGCCAGCGCGCCGCGTCGCGACAGGGTTTCGAACCAGTCGGTGACCGATTGCGCCATGTCGCGCTCGTAGGAAACATCGCCGGCGAGCGCCACGTCCCAGCCTTCGTCGCGTCCGACGAGGTTTTCCAGTCTTGGCGATATGGCCACGCCATTGGCCGCGGCATTGAGGCGCATGGCCTCCAGGGCGAATTCGTCGATGTCGCAGGCGTCGACGCGCGCCGCGCCCGCCTTGGCGGCGGCTATGGCGACAAGGCCCGAGCCGGAGGCGAAATCGAGCACGCGCTTGCCCGCGACGAGTTCGGGATGGTCGAGGATGTAGCGCGCAAGCGCCTGGCCGCCGGCCCAGGCGAAGGCCCAGAAGGGAGGCGGCAGGCCGATTTCGCCGAGTTCGTCCTCGGTCTTCTGCCAGAGCTCGGTCGCCTCGTCGGCGATATAAAGCGAAATTTCCGGCGCGTGGGGTGTCGGCAGCAGCCGCGTATGCGCGCGGATGAAAGCCGCGCGATCCAGAATTGCGGTCAAAGGCTGGATTGCGGTCACAGGCTTTCTTTCAGGGTCCGCCGCAAGACCTTGCCGACGTTGGATTTCGGCAATTCGTCGCGGAACAGGAATTCCCGCGGCATTTTATAGCCTGTCAGCCTTTCGCGGCAGAAGGCGCGCAAATCCGGTTCCGTTAACTCGAGGTCGCGCCGCACGACGAAAGCCACGACCTCCTCGCCGGTCGCATCGAAGGGCTTGCCAACCACGGCGGCCTCCCGGACGCCCGGATGTTCGACCAGGACGTCCTCGATCTCGTTGGGATAGACATTGAAGCCGGAGACGATGATCATGTCCTTGAGCCGGTCGACGATCTTGACCTGGCCGTCGGGCAGCATGACGCCGACGTCGCCGGTGCGGAAATAGCCGTCGGCGGTCATGGCGGCCTCCGTCGCCATGGGCCGGTCCCAATAGCCGGCGAAAACCTGCGGCCCGCGCGCGCAGATTTCGCCCGGCTCGCCCATGGGCGACGGAGACCCGGAGGCGTCGCGGATCGATATGTCGGTCGAGGGGATCGGGTAGCCGATCGTGCCGGTGAATGCCTCGATATCGCCGCGATTGCCGCAAAGAACGGGCGACGTCTCGGAAAGGCCATAGCCTTCCAGGATCGGCTTGCCCGTCACGTCGCGCCATTTGCGGGCGACCGCGGATTGCGTGCTCATGCCGCCCGCGGTGCAGTAGGCGACGTTGCTGAAGTCGACCTTTTTCAAGCCGGGATGGTCGGCCAGGACATTGTAGAGCGTGTTGACGCCGGCGATCGTGTCGAACGGCCTTTTTTGCAAGGTTTTGACGAAGCCGTCGATGTCGCGCGGGTTGGCGATCAGCAGGCAGGCGCCGCCGGTGCGCATCTGGAACCAGAAACAAGCGGTCAGCGCGTAAATATGGTAAAGCGGCAGGGCCGTGACCAGCATCGTCGGCCGCGCCGGCAGGGACGGTCGGAACCAGACCACGCTCTGTTCGATATTCGAGGCGATATTCCGGTGCAGCAGCATGGCGCCCTTCGCCGAGCCCGTCGTCCCCCCGGTATATTGGAGCACCGCGAGGTCGGAGCCGTCGATGGCGACAGGCTCCCGCGTCAGCCGTTGCGCCTCGCGCAACAAAGTTGCGAAGGCCAGCGCGCCCGGAAGGTCGGCCTTCGGGACCGCCTTCTTGACGTGGCGCGAAACGAAATTGACGACCTTTCCCTTGAGGCCGAGCAGGTCGCCCGGCGCGATCAGGATGATTTTTTCCAGCTCCAGCCTGTCGCGCACGGCGGCGACGGTGGCGCCGAAATTTTCAAGCACGAAGAGGAAGCGCGGCTTGGCGTCGACGACCTGGAATTCGAGTTCGCGCGGCGTGTAGAGCGGATTGATGTTCACAACGACGCCGCCCGCCTGCAAGATCCCGATGAGTATGGCGGGATAGGCCATGACATTGGGCGACATGATCGCGGCGCGCTCGCCCTTTTTGAAATTCTGCGCCTGGAGCCAGGCCGTGACCCGGTCGGCGGCAGCGCCGAGTTCGGCGTAAGTCATGCGCTTGCCGAAGCTTTCGAGCGCTACGCGAGGACCAAAGGCCTCAAGACTGCGGCGCCAGACGTCGACGAGACTGACGTGGTCCTGCGGCTCGATTTCCGCGGGCACGCCCGGCTGGTAGTGCGCGACCCAGGGTCGCCTTGCCAGAAGCTCCTCGGACGGCTGCATCGTCTTCCCCCCAACAGGCTCGTTGGCCCTTATTGGTTCAAGTATGAACTAAACTGGCGGTCTTTGACAAGATAGACTGACTTGCGGTTCAATCCTCGCACAAAGTTCGGCTATGGCCTAAACTGAGCAGGACCGCGATGGTTCGCCGATGACGCCTCAGGGAGCAGGAAATGCTGATTTTTACCGCGCTGGTCACTTTGGCCGCCCTGTTCGTTTATGGCTGGTTCGGCTTTCTGGTCGCCAAGGCGCGGGTCGAATACAAGATCGCCGCCCCCGCGATCACGGGCGATCCGGCTTTCGAGCGCATCTATCGCGTGCAAGTCAACACGCTGGAATGGCTGCCGATCTTCCTGCCTTCGCTGTGGCTTTTCGCCTATTATGTGTCCGATCCCATCGCGGCGCTGCTGGGCCTTGTCTGGATTGTCGGGCGCATTCTCTACAAGCGCGGCTACGAGCAGGCGGCGGAAAAACGTTCGCTGGGCTTCTCCATCCAGGCGCTTGCGGCGGCGGTGCTGGCGGTGGGCGCACTGATCGACATTCTGGCGCGCGTGATCCTGGGGAACTGAATTCCACGGCGGAAAATTGACATGAAGCGCCGGGAGAGCTAAAAGCCCGCACTCTCGTCAGAGACGATTTTCTGCGAAAGCCGACCCGCACCGGATGCGGGAGGCCAACGCCCGGCAGCGCGATGCGCCCCCGGGCGCGTTTTGCTTTGAAGCGTCGCCTGCGGGGAAGGCAGGCATAGGCGCCCGATCGCACGTCTGGCCAATGCGAGGAATTCGACGACCGCGGACGCGGTCGTCGCACGAAAGGAAAAAAAATGTTCGAGGGCCTTTCCGAAAAGCTCTCCGGCATATTCGACAGCCTGACGCGGCGCGGCGCGCTCTCCGAGGAGGACGTCAACGTCGCCATGCGCGAAGTGCGGCGCGCCCTGCTCGAGGCGGACGTGGCGCTCGATGTCGTGCGCTCCTTCGTCGACAAGGCCCGCGCCCGCGCCATTGGCGCGGAAGTGGTGAAATCGATCTCGCCCGGCCAGATGGTCGTCAAGATCGTCAATGACGTGCTGATCGAGACGCTTGGCTCGGACGCCGAGCCCATCGATCTCAACGCCGCCCCGCCCGTCGCGATCATGATGGTCGGCCTGCAGGGCGCGGGCAAGACGACGACCACGGCGAAAATCGCCAAGCGCCTGACCGAGCGCTTCAAGAAGCGGGTGCTGATGGCCTCGCTCGACGTGAAGCGTCCCGCGGCGCAGGAACAGCTCGCCATTCTCGGCCGGCAGGTCGGCGTGGACACGCTTCCCATCGTCGCCGGACAGACGCCGGTGCAGATCGCGCGTCGCGCTGAAGAGGCGGCGCGCCTGCAGGGCTATGACGTGGTGCTGTTCGATACGGCGGGCCGCACCCATATCGACGAACCGCTGATGCAGGAGATGGCGGAGATCAAGGCCGCCGCCAGGCCGCACGAAATCCTGCTGGTCGCCGACGCCCTGACCGGCCAGGACGCCGTCAACCTGGCCAAGAGTTTCGACGACCGCGTCGGCATCACCGGCATCGTCCTCACCCGCGTCGACGGCGACGGGCGCGGCGGCGCGGCGCTTTCCATGCGCGCGGTGACCGGCAAGCCGATAAAGCTGATCGGCCTCGGCGAAAAGATGGATGCGCTGGATGATTTCCATCCGCAGCGCATCGCCAACCGCATTCTGGGCATGGGCGACATTGTCGCGCTGGTCGAGAAGGCGGCAGAGACGATCGACGCCGAAAAGGCCATGCGCATCGCCGACAAGATGCGCAAGGGCAAGTTCGACCTGCAGGACATGGCCGACCAGCTGGCGCAGGTCGAGACCATGGGCGGCATCGGCGGCATCATGGGTCTGCTGCCCGGCATGGGCAAGATGAAAGAGGCCATCGCCAACGTCGACCCGAAGATCATCAAGCGCCAGCGCGCGATCATCCTGTCCATGACCCCCGCCGAGCGCAAGAACCCCGACATCTTGAAGGCCTCGCGCAAAAAACGCATCGCCGCGGGCTCCGGGGCCAAGGTCGAGGAGGTCAACCGCCTGCTCAAGCAGCATCGCACCACCGCGGACATGATGAAGTCCATGGGCGGCGCCAAGCGCGGGCCGATGGCGCAGATGGCGCAGATGTTCGGCCTTGGCGGCGGCATGCCGCAGCCCTCGCCTGAGGAAATCGCCGCCCTGCAGCAGAAATTCGGCGGCGGCGGCGGGAGCGGCGGCGCCGGCATGCCGCCAGCCCCGCCGCCGGGCGCTTTCGCGCCCAAGCCCAAGCTGCCGGAGTTGCCGGGACTTGGCTCGCCGAAGCCGGGCGGCTTGCCCGGCCTGGGAGGCCTTCCGGGCCTTGGCGGCTTCAATCCGTTCGGCAAGAAGAAATGAGCTTTTTCGCTCCGTCTTCGACAGACGGGGTCAGGGACTGCCGGAAGAGGGGCCGGCTGTTTGATCGCAAAACTTGAGCCGCCCCTCGGCGCAAATCCCCGGCGCAACCTGAATGCCGGGACAACAAAAGGAAGATGCCATGTCGTTGAAAATTCGTCTGTCGCGCGGCGGCGCCAAGAAGCGTCCGTTCTACCGCATCGTCGTCGCCGACGCCCGTTCGCCCAGGGATGGTCGGTTCATCGAGCGTCTCGGCACGTTCGACCCGCTGGCCGCCAAGGATTTGCCTGTTCGTCTCGTGCTCGACGTCGAGAAGGCCAAGGAATGGCTGACCAAGGGCGCGCAGCCCACCGATCGCGTGGCGCGCCTGCTTGACGGCGTCGGCGCCATCAAGCGCGAGGCCCGCAACAATCCGCAGAAGGCCCAGCCGAAGAAGAAGGCGCAGGAACGCACCGCCGCCGCCGCCGCCGCCGCCGAAAAGGCCGCCGCCGCCGCCGAGTGATTTCGCGCGCGTCTCTTGAAGGGCGCCGCCGTTTCGATCGGCGGCGCCCTTTTGCATCTTGGGGGCTGCTATGGGTGACGAGGTTCTGGTCGGCGTTTTCGGCGCGCCGCATGGCGTGCGCGGCGAATTGCGCGTGAAATCCTATATGCAGGACCCCCAGAGCATCGCCGATTACGGCGCCTTGCATGATGCCGCGGGACGCGAATTCGTCATCGCCGCCGCCCGCCCGCTCAAGGACGATCTGCTGGTCGTCAAGGTCAAGGGCGTCGCCGACCGCAACGCCGCGCAAAAACTGACCAATGTGCAGCTCTATGTCGCCAGGGAAAAACTGCCGCCGCCGGACGAGGACGAGTTTTATTGTCGCGACCTGATCGGCCTGCGCGCCGAAACCCGCGACGGCCTGCTGCTGGGAACGATCGTCGCCGTGCCCAACTACGGCGCCGGCGACATTCTGGAAGTCGCGCCGCCCGCGGGCGACACGCTGCTGTTTCCCTTCACCCTCGCCGTCGTGCCGGAAATCGATCTTGCCGGCGGAAAAGTGATCGTCGAGCCGCCGCTCGAAACTCTGGGCGAACCCGCCGAGGCCGAAAAGCCCTCGCCATCGCGCAAGCCGGGCGCCTGACCATGTGGGCGGCGAGCGTCTTCACCCTCTATCCCGACATGTTCCCGGGACCGCTTGGCGCGAGCATGGCCGGAACGGCGCTCGCCGCGGGAATCTGGAGCCTTGAGGCGATCGACATCCGTGACCACGGCCTCGGCCGCCACCGCGCCGTCGACGACACCCCGGCCGGCGGCGGCCCCGGCATGGTCTTGCGCGCCGATGTCCTGGCGGCGAGCCTTGACGCCGGGCTCAAGCCTGACGATCCCCGCCCCCGCCTCCTGATGAGTTCCTCGCGGAAAACCGCTCACGCAGGCGATGGCGCGCGAATACGCCGCCGGGCCGGGGCTGGCGCTGGTGTGCGGGCGCTTCGAGGGGGTGGACGAAAGGGTGATTGCCGCAAGAGGCCTCACGGAAATTTCGATCGGCGATTACATCCTGTCGGGCGGCGAGATCGCGGCGCTGACCCTGCTCGACGCCTGCGTGCGGCTGCTGCCCGGCGTGATGGGCAAGAATGAATTGGCTGAAGACGAGAGTTTTGAAGGGGGACTGCTGGAATATCCCCATTTTACCCGCCCGCGCGAATGGGAGGGGCGGTCGATTCCCGAAGTGCTCTTGTCCGGCGACCACAAGAAGATCGCCCGCTGGCGCCGCGAACAGGCGGAGCGATTGACGCAGGAGCGCCGCCCGGATTTGCCGGGAAAACGCGCGGACTAGCGGCGTTTGCCCACGCGCTTGCTCTTTGCCATTTTTCACTGTTCAGCGGGTTGCGGCGCGAACGAACAGGGCGCCTCGCGCGTTCGCCGGATTGTCCAGATGGCCGATAACCCGCCTTGCCAATTGCCGCCAATCTGGCTATGACCACGCCATTCGCGCGTAAAAGCCGGACGCCGCTTTAGCTCAGCTGGTAGAGCACCTCATTCGTAATGAGGGGGTCGGGGGTTCGAATCCCTCAAGCGGCACCATTTTATCCCTTCCGCCGACATTCCATTTCGTTCTCAACAATCTGAAAAATAACGATTTTCTCGGCGAACGATATCGTGAAGCCCTCCTGCGTTTACGCCGCGCATTGCGCCGGACAGGGCAGCGCCGCGCCGTCGGAGGCTCGGCGCAATTCGACATGCGCTCGCGAGAAATCGACGCCCTTCGGCGCTTCAAACTGAAAGGCGTGGCGGCCACAGCCGAGGCCTGCGTCCCTGAGATCGGCGCGGAAGCGGTTGGCCAGCACGCGGCCGACCACGCAGCCGTCGGCGAGGACATGCAGGCTAACCGGATTTTGCGGATCGCCTGAATCCTGCGCCCAGCCCCACAGCGCGTCCGCGCTCACGCCTTCGACCCAGCCGCGCAAGTCGCCCGGCGCCGAAGTCGCGACGAGTCCCGCGCGCTCGGCGATTTTCTGCCGCGCCGCCTCGATCTCGAAGCCCTCGTCGCGCCGCGGCGCGAAGGATTTTTTGGCCCGCCGTTTTTTGCCCTCATCGGGATAGAGCGCGAAATAATCCGCGACATTCTGGAACATGGTTCGCGAGTCATTGTCGATGAAGGTCTCGGCCTGCGCGCCTTCGGCGAAGATCACGTCATGGCTTTCCAGCTCGATGTGGAAATAATCGACGCGGTCGACCTTTTCGGCCTGCACGATGCTGACGCCGTTGACGAGATCCCTGGCCTCGATCAGCACGCCCTCGAGATAAAGCGCGTGACGCGGCGAGATCAGGAGGTCGCGGCTGGGGACATGGTCGCCGAGCGCCCCGGCGCGCACGCGGATCGGCAGCACATCCCGATTGCCGCGTATGAAACGGCCATCATAGGCGCGCACCCCGATCCACTTGATCGCCCGCGCCGCGCCCGAAAGGGTCATCACGTGATCGCCGATGCGCAAATCCTCGACCGCGACTTCGCCGTCGGCCGTCCGGATTCGCGTCGCCGCGACAAAGCAGGCGACCTCATTGACCGTCGAGGTCACGAGATTGCTCGCGCTGCCGGAACCGTCGGTGACGGCCCAGGTAATCGTCCGGGTTTTATCCTGTCCCTGATTTTCCAGATCGGGCGACGTTGAGGAATAAGCGATCGATTCCAGCGCGGTCTGATAGTTCGCCACGCTGGCGGTTCCCGACAGCGTCAGGACGCCGTTTGCGGAGTCATAGGCGCCGGTGATGCCGTTCTGACTGGTGAACTTCAGCAGGTCGCTCGGCAGCAAACCGCCGGTGATCGACACTGTCGCGGAAGCGATGGACGCGCTGCCGGCGTCGCTGAGCGTCAGCGCGGGATCGACGGGGACGACTGAAGCGACCGCCTGATAAGAGACGGTGTTTCCCGCCCCGCCCAGAACCGGCAACGCCACGGCCGCGATGGTGATCTCGCCGTCGCCCGCATTGGCGGCATTGACTGTCGCCGCCCCGCCCGTCTTCGGCTGCGTCGGTTCTATGGTGGAATAGCCGTCGGAGGCGGAATTGACATAGGACCCGCCGCCGCCGCCGCCACCCTGACTGCCGCCGCCGCCGCCGCCGCCGCCAAATCCGCCGCCGCCGCCGCCGCCTTCGTCGCCGCCGCCGCCGCCGCCAAAGCCGCCACCGTCGCGGTTGTAGCCCGCGCCGCCGGCAAATTTCGCGTCCGTCAGCGAGGTTGGGACACTTCCGCCGTTGCCGGGATCGCCGCCGGAACCGCCGGTAAACCCGCCGCCGCCGCCGGCAGAAGTGCCCTTCCCGCCCTGGCCGGCGTCGCCCTTCGCGCCGCCCGCGCCGGGCGTGCCGTAACCGCCGCCATTGCCGCCATTGCCGCCGGTCACGCCGGCCTGGCCGCTGCCGCCGCCGCCGCCGTAACCGCCGCCGCCGCCGCCGCCGGCGATCACTTCGTTGACATCGACAGACTTGGCCCCGTCGTAGCTCTCGATCACGAAGCTGCCGCCGCCGCCGCCGCCGCCGCTATAGCTCGAGGCGGCGCCGGCGCCGCCGACGACGATTTCGAGCGTCGCGCCCGCTTGCAGATAGACGTCGCCGCCCGCCATGGCGCCGGCGCCGCCGGCGCCGCCGCCGGCGCCGCCCAGGGCGGCGGTGCAGCCGGCGCCGCCCTGGGCGCCGTCGGCCGTGATGTCGTAATAGCCCGTCGCCGACACCGTGACGTCCTCGATCTTGCCGGTCGAGGTGAACGTATTGGTCGTCGTGGTCGAGAGCGGACCGCTGATGTCGGCCGTCATCGTGTCCGTTGTCTTCGCCGAGGGATCGCCGCTGGAGACGTCGGAAAGCGTGAAGGTCAGAGCCTCCACCCCGTTGACCGGATTGGTGAGCTCCGTCGGCGCATTCAGGGTCAGCGCGTCGAGCGCGGCCGTGATATTGGCCGCCGTATCCTGAGCCGTGGTCCCGCCGAGCGTATAGTCTCCATTGCCGTCGATGCCGAGCGACAGCGGCCCCGTATAGCTCGTGCTTTCAACGAGCGAGGCGTTGGCGTCGCTCAGATGTATCGTCAGCGTGTCGGTCGGGCTGCCGGAATTTGCGTCGCCGACAATGACGCCGGCGAAGGGCGCATCCGTCGAGCCCGCGGGCGCGCTGGTGGTCGCGCCGCCGCCGATGCTCGGCGGCCCGATCGGGCCCTCGTAGGTCAGCGTGACCTCGCCATTGCCGCTGTTGACGCCCGCGGTTTCCGTCGAAGTCGTGACATAGACGCCTAAATAGGACCCGCCGCCGCCGCCGTGGCCGTCGGTGCCGACGGCTCCGCCGCCGCCGGTGGGCCGCACGACGCCGCCGCCGCCGCCGCCGCCGTAACCGCCGCCGCCGCCGCCGCCAATCGTGCCGCCGCCGCCGCCGCCGCCGAAACCGCCGCTGCCGCCGCCGCCGGCGGAGCCGCCGTCGAAGGTCGCCGTCGCCCCCGTCGTCGCGCTGCCGATCTGTGCGGCAGCGTTGTTGTTGCCGCCGGCGCCGCCGGTAAATCCGCCGCCGCCGCCGCCCCGATGCTGCCGCCGGCACCTCCCGCCCGCGCCGTGCCTGTCCGCCCGTTCCGCCCGGGTCGCCATTGCTCCCGTTCAGCACTGGCCTGGCCGGCGCCGCCGTTCGTGCACGTCGCCGCCGCCGCCGCCGCCGGCGATCACCTCGTTGACGTCGCACAGACCTCGTCCCGTCGTTAGTCTCGATCACGAAGCTGCCGCCGCCGCCGCCGCCGCCATAGATGGCCGCGCCGCCCGCGCCGCCGACGACGATCTCGAGCTTCGCGCCGGCGGCGAGATAAATCTCGCCGCTCGCCATCGCGCCGAGGCCGCCGGCGCCTCCGTCTCCGGCCCCGCCCTGCGCGCCGTCGGCGGTGATGTCGTAATAGCCGGCGGTCTCGACGGTATAGGTCTCTTTGCCGACTGTGGTGTAAGTCGAAGTGGTCGAGAGGTCGGTCATTGCAAAAATCCTTCAGTAGGGAAAATGAACAGGGGGCGTCGCGTGGGTTGCGGTCATCGGGCGCTGTCGCCGTCGCGCCAGCCGTCCAGCGCGCCGGCGCGTTCGAGTTCGGCGATCAGCGGCGCGAGTCCCTCGGCATAGGCGCGCCAGCGGCCGAGGCCGCGCGCGTTGACGGGCTGCTTGACCTGCGCGCGGCTCACCGTGCGCACCCGGCTGTCGGCCTCGTAAAAGCGCGCGCAGGCCGGTCCGGCGGCAGGTCGACATGGGCGAGCACGCGCGCCAGCGTCGCGTCGAAATCCTTCACCCAGTCGTCGAGCCGCAAGGTCAGGATCGGCACGGGCAGCGCGCGCCTTCCAATGGCCCATCAGCCGGTCCTGCTCGCCGATCATCCAGCCGAGATCGGCGAGATCGTGGGCGTAGCCGTGCTCGCCGTGAAAACGGAAGGTGAAGATCGAAAAGCCGATGTCGCGGGGATCGCGCACGCAATGGATGATCTTCGCGTTCGGGAAACAGCAGCGCGATCAGCCAGACATAGAGATAATTGCCCGGCATCTTGTCGACGATGCGGGTCTTGTCCGGCGCGAGCGCATGCAATTCCTTCAGATAGGCCTCGGCCTCCGCGTCGAGCGTCGCCTGGTCGAGCGCGGCGATGCGGGCGATCGACCTCCGGGCTTTCGCCGCCCCCGAGCCGCCAGGCGAGCCGCCCGAGCGCCGAGCGCTCGCCGGCGCCATGCGCTTGCGGATGCGCGGCGAGAATCTGCTCGGCGAGCGTCGTGCCCGAGCGCGGCATGCCGACGATGAACACCGGCGCGGGATCGTCGATTGTCGGCGCGCGGGCCCTGGGCGTAGCGCTGCGGCGTAAAACGTCGCGATCGCCGCGTCGTCGTAAGCTTTGCGCCGCCTCGCGCGAAAACGGCTGGATCTTTCGCAACAGCGCATGGCCCGCGCGCCATTGCGCGAAGGCCCTGTCGTCCTCGCCCTCGCGCGACCAGAATTTGGCGAGGTCGTAGCGCGCCATGATCTTGTGTTCGAGCACGGCGTTCGGCCCCATGTTTTCGAGCGCGGCCTCCATCTCGTCGGCAAGGGCGCGCGCCTCGGCGCGCCGCCCCTCGGCGAGCGCCAGCAGCACGTCGCGCCACAGCCGCAGCGGCGCGAGTTCGGGCGGGGCGGCGCCGAGCGCGTCGAACTCGCCGAGCGCGGTCCGCGCCTTGTCGGGCCGGCCGAGGGCGATCAGCGCCAGCGCCCGCTGCAAATGCCAATGGCGCGCGGCGGGGATATCGTCGGCGGGCGGATCGACTGCGTTCAGCAGCGCCAGCGCCTCGGCCGGCTGTTCCTCCTGCAGGCGCTCGGCGACGAGGTTCAGCCGCGCGCCGGCGTCGTGCGGGTTGCGCGCCAGCGCCTCGCGCAGCAGCGTCTCGGCCGCCTCGTAACCGCCGGTGAGGCGCGAGAGCGCCGCGAGATTGGCGGTCGCCGCGGGATGGCCGGGCTGCGCCTGCAGGGCGCGGACCATCGCGTTTTGGCCTGTTCCGACCGCCCCTTGCGCGTAGCGCGCGAGGCCAAAGTTGACCCAGGCGTCGGCGAAGCCAGGGCGCAGCTTGACGGCGATGGCGAAGGCCTGTTCGGCCCGCGCCGGCTTGCCGGCGGCGCTCCAGGCCTGGCCGAAGGCGTAATGCGCCTCGGCCCGGTTGGGCTCGGCGAGGCAGGCGTCCCGCGCCGCCTCCAACGCGGCCTGCGCGTCGCCGCGCGCGAGGGCCGCGCTGAAATCGCGCAGCCGGGCGTTCGCATCAAGGTTGGTCGACGCAGCGGCGATCGTTTCGGCGTCGGCTGCGCCGGTCGGGGCGTTCAGGCCGGCAATGGGGTCGATCGGCATGCCCCAGGGGTCGGAAATAATATCGGGGGCCATAATCAAGTCTTTCGAGCATTAAGGCGCCTGGAATCCATCGCCGGACAAAAGGCGCCCGCCCAACCGTTGCGTCAAGAGACAGTCTAGGTCGCCCACCGCCGCCCCGCGGGGCGCTCAGGAAAAACTTTATTGCAGATACAATGGATTATTGCTGGACCGCCAAGGGGCCTGGTTGCGGATATCCGTATAAACACGGAGACGCAAAAACTCGCATCGCGAGTTCACGCTATGGCTGTCGGGAGCGGACCGTCCCATGCGGCAGTGTTCGCCAGGTCTTCTTGTCACTGCAATCCGTATGCCGGCGGACGCCGCCGGGCATTGCAGTCGTGATCTGCCAAATCCCGCTCACACGAAGCTGAAATGCGTGCTGACCAGACTGCCCTCGGACACGCCCTTCAACGTCACGGTATCCCCGGCGTCGAAGGTGATGACCGCGCCAAGGGCGCCCTGGACGATATGACCAGGGCTCAGCGCCGACCAGCTGGCGAAGTCACTTTTGCTGAACTGCATCGTGTCGCTGGTCGCGTTGAAGTCGGAAATCACGACATTGCCGAAGCTCGCGTCGAAAACATAGGATTTGGTATTGCCGGTCAGGTCGGCCGTGGCGGATGAGCCGCCGAACTCGACATAATCGCCGTTGCCGGAGCCGGTGACGGAATCGCCAGCCCCTTTCAGCGCCACCCATTCGTTGCTGGACCCGAGCACGACATAATCCGTCGCGCCGGTCGCCGTGCCGGCGTCGCCGCTTCCGTTCAGCGTCGCCCATTGGTCGGTTCCGCCAAGCGTTGCGGAGGCGGTGGACCCCGTCGCGGTCATGGCGTCGCCTTGGCCGAGCAGATTGGCCCAGTCGCCCGTGCCGCCCTGCGTCACCGAGACATCGGCGCCGGTGGCCGTCGCCCCGTCATTGGCGCCATACATGGTCACCCAGTCATTGGAGCCGCCGAGCGAGAAATAATCATTGGCGCCGGTCGAGGAGGCCGAAGCCGCCTCGCTCGGTCCGTTCATCGCCGAATTGTCGCTGGCCCCGTTCATCACGACATAGCCGCCGCTGCCCGTCGCCGTCTCGGCTTCGCCGCTTCCGTTCAGCGCCGCCCAGTCGTTGAGGCCTGCGAGCGCGATATTGTCCTTGGAGCCCGTCGCCGTCGCAACCGCGCTGGTCCCGGTGACATTGAGGTAATCGCCGGCGCCGCCGACGGCGACATTGACGCTGTCGCCGACGTTGACCGACAGGCCGTCGACATTGGAACTGTTGGTCGCGCCTGCCGTCGTCAGCCAGTCGTCGACAGCCGCGCTGGTTCCGACGCTGCCCGCGGAATTGCTGACCGAGGCGACGATGGCGTTGACGCCCGCATTCGGCAAGACGATGCTCGCGCTGAAGGTGCCATTGCTCTGCACGATGATCGGCGCGCTCGCCGCAAGCGCCACGCCATTGTCGGTCAAGGTCACCGTCTGCCCGGCGACGGTAGCGCCGCCGCCGCTGGTCACTGTGCCCGTTATGGTCTGGCTGGCCTCGCTGCTCGCCTCGCCGGAGCTTGTAATGGCCAGGGCTGGAACAATCTTGACGTCATATTCGTTGCTGAAGCTTGTCGCTCCCGTATTGGCGACATTGGTGGTTTTTGACGTCACCACGAACGCATCGCTGGAATAGCCCGCGCCGATATCGAGGGTCGCCAGCGTTGCGCCGCTGGCATTGGCAATGGTCAGGTCGTCCGTCGCCGAACTGTAGCTCGCTTTCGCCGGGACAGCCATTGCGGTTCCGTCCGACACCAACGCGATCGTGTCGCCTGCGCCAAAGCCGCTGATCGCCCTGACCTGCTGATAGGTCGAGGTTCCCACGGCCGTCTGGCCCAGGGCCAACAGGTCGCCGGCGCCGGCGAACGTCACGGCG
This sequence comes from uncultured Alphaproteobacteria bacterium, assembly GCA_963713695.1. Classification (GTDB taxonomy): domain Bacteria; phylum Pseudomonadota; class Alphaproteobacteria; order Rhizobiales; family Beijerinckiaceae; genus Rhodoblastus. The sequence continues at coordinate 266,421 of CAVQMU010000005.1, read as the reverse complement.
GTGTTCGCCAGGCTGGCGGTCGCCAGCAAATAGCCATCGGAGTTGAGTGTGATGTCGCCGCTGGCGCCGCCGCCGCTCGCCGCTTGATCTGCGGCCCCCGCCTGGATGAAGCCGTCGGTGACCGAGATATTCCCGTAAGTCGCCGACAGGCTGCCGCCGCCCTTGGGTGGGGGGCCGATATAGAGCGCCGCGGCGTTCCCCGTAGCGCCGGAGAGATTGATCTGGCCGCCATTGACGAAGCTGCCGCTTGCAGAGACATCGATGATAAACTCGAAATCGCCCGCGCCGATGTTTATCGTCGCGTCCGACGTCAGCGCCCCCTCGGCGATCATGCCAGCGCCGATGACGGGAGTCGTTGCGTTGTCGAGCGTGATCGCGCCGCCGGCCGCCTGATTGTCGATGATAAGGCCTGAGGACAGCGTGACGCCGGCGGCGAGAGAAAGCACTGAGGTTGTCGACGCATCTATGTTCGCCTGGGACGCGCCGACGTCGAGCGTGAGACTGGAAGGAAGCACGTCGCCGGAATTGATGGTCGCCGATCCCGCCCCGAGCACGGCGGTCCCGCCCGTGGGGCGCCTTCGCTCCAATTCGAACCGGTCATGAAATCAGCGCCGCTCGCGCCGCCCGTCCAGGCATCGGCGAAAGTGACATTAAATTGCGCGGTGAAGCTCGTGTTTCCCGAGTTGACCACATATTCGCCCGCGGGCTGTTTTTGCACCGAGAACACGTCGTTCGAATAGCCCGCGCCGATGTCGAGGCTCGCCAGCGTTCCCGAGGCGTTTGCAATGGTCAGGACGCCCCCGCTGTAGCTGGCGCTCGTCGGCGCGGCGGCGGCGGTTCCGTCTGAATCAAGCGCGATCGTGTCGCCGGCGCCGAAGCCGCTGACCGCCCCCCCGACCTGTTGATAGGTCGAAGCGCCCCCGGCCGTCTGGCCCAGGGCCATGATATCGCCGGCGCCGCCATAGGTCACGTCGGTGTTCGCAAGGCTGGCGGTCACCAGCAGAGCGCTGTTGGAGTGGAGCGTGATGTCGCCGCTGGCGCCGCCGCCACTCGCGGCTTGATCGGCCGCCGCCGCCGTGACGAAGCCGTCGGTGACTGAAATATTGCCATAGGCGGCAGTGAGCTGCGAGATGTTGGTCGGCGGCGGCCCGACGTAGAGCACGGCGGAATTGCCCGCCACGCCCACTAGGTTGATCTGGCCTAGATTGATGAAATCTCCCGCCGTGGCGCTCAGCCCCGTCGACACGATATATTCGATGTCGCCGGCGCCGATATTGATCGTCGCGGCCGACGTGACGGTTCCGCGCGCGATCAGCCCCGAGCCGATGACGGCTGTGCTCGTCGAGCCCTGGAGAATCCCGCCGCTTTGCTCATTGTCGATCGTCCAGCCCGAACCCAGCGTCGAGCTGATCACCACGAGATCGGAGATCGGCGTCTCATTGACGCCGCCGCTTTGCAAAGCGCCAACGTCAAGGGTGAGAGTCGTTGGCAGCACATCGCCGGAATTGACATCCGCCTTTCCCACACCCAGCACGGCCGTTCCGCCCGGGAGCGCGCCCTCGCTCCAGTCCGAGCCGGTCAAGATATCGTCGCCGCCTGAACCGCCGATCCATGTATTGGTTGTGACGACCATAACGGTTCCTCCCGAACTGTCAGACGCCGACGCGAAGGTTTTCGCGGATGACGATGACAACTGAATCGCTGCGACACGGCGTTCGAATCGCGCCGGTTTACTGAAAATATTCCAAAGACCTACTGTATGATTTTGCCCTTCCGCAATCCCCCATTTGGGGTATGCCCGCCAACTTCCCTGAAATCGCTAATGGGTTAGGCGAGCGTCGCGTGCGACAACAGGATCGCCTAAATGCAAGCGTTTAACGGCTCGCTCCAAGACTGCGGAGCAATGGTCTAAGCTTGATCGCCGGCGATGGCTCGGTCGATGGCGTCGATCAGGACCTGGATCTCGATGAATTTCAGACGCGCCCGCTCGGCCTTGTCCCGGTCGAACGGCGCGGCCAGGGTTTTGGCGAAGGGGTCGCGGTCCTCGGTCATGCGCTCGCGCGCCTTTTTTAGAATTTCCAATCGCTCGCTCATAGGCTTGGCTTTCTGTTTCGCGCAGGAATATTATACGTTATCAATAACTAACATATTCAGCCTGCGGCGGAGGCGCGCAGCGGGCTGCTCGGCCATATAACATGCATTCCTTTCCGCAATTGCCGTTGTGGCGGCTTCTATGACAGCGCGGAACGCGCTGGCCGACCGGAGGGCGCCGGCCGAAATGTCCGAGGGGGCGGGCATCGTTTTGCGCGGAAAAAAGTCGTCAGCGCGGCTTTATCGGCGATAATGCGGCAATGACCGATCCTCGCCTCGTCGCCCCCTCCGTCGCCCGCAACCGCGACCCGATTCTCGACGTGCTCAGGCGGATCCTGCCGGAGCGCGGACTGGTGCTGGAAATCGCCAGCGGATCGGGCGAGCATGTTGTCCATTTCGCGGCCAACCTGCCGAATTTGGCCTTTCAGCCATCCGATCCCGACCCCGCCGCGCGGCAAAGCATAGCGGCCTGGATCGCCGAGCTTTCCGCGATCAACGTGCGGGAGCCCCTGGCGCTCGACGTCGCGAACCCCGACTGGCCCATCGCCCGCGCCGACGCCATCCTCTGCATCAACATGGTCCATATTTCACCGTGGGACTCGACGGAAGGCCTGTTTGCCGGGGCCGGGAAAATCCTTCCCGAGGGCGCCCCGCTTTATCTCTACGGCCCGTACCGGCGGGAGGGCGTTGCGACGGCGCCCAGCAATCTCGCTTTCGATGAAAGCCTCCGCGAGCGCAATTCGGCATGGGGCCTGCGCAATCTCGAAGATGTCGCCGGCTGCGCCGCCAAAAATGGTTTCGGGCGGCCCGAAATCGAGGTCATGCCCGCCAACAATCTCTCAGTTGTCTTTCGCCGCCTGCCGCGCCGATGAAGGGCGGGGCGCCGTACAATGCAATGCGAATTCCGTGTTTTAAGTTTAATTCGGCAATTGGCTTCCCATACGACGCCTATTCGAATAAATTCCGACCCAAAGCGACGTTCCGTCAACCTGTTAGGCAGCAGGAACAGCGTTCCGGCGTGCCGGCGAATTTCCGTTATGACTTGTTATCGCTTCAAAAATCGTAGGTTGCATCAAGTGATTGTACTGAAGCCATGAACCAGACTGTTCCCTCGGACGCTCCCGGAACGCCACTCGCCCTGACGGGCCTCCGCGCCTTGTGCGGAATCGCCGCCTATTACCGCATTGCGGCGGACCCGGCGCACCTCGCCAAGGAACTGGCCTTGCCGATGGGCGACGTCGGCGACAAGGACCTGGTGCGCGCCGCGAAACTGATCGGCCTGAAGGCGCGGATCGTGGAAAATCCGTCGCCGGCGAGGCTCGCCTCGCGCGCCGGTTCCGGCCCTCCTGCGCCTGAAATCAGGCGGCTACTGTGTTTTTGGCGGCGAGACGCCGTCCGGCGACTATCGCGTCGTCGATCCCGTGACGCGCGCACCCCGCGAAATCCCGCTCGACCAGCTGCATTTCCGAGATCGAGCCGGTCGTCATCCTCGTCGCGCGCCATTTCCGCGGCGCCGGCATCGATCCGCGCAGTTTCGGCTTCCTGTGGTTTGCGCCGTCGCTGTGGCGCTATCGCAAGCCGCTGATCCACGTGCTGATCGCCTCGTTCTTCGTGCAGATCTTCGCCCTCGTTTCGCCGCTGTTCTTCCAGGTGGTGATCGACAAGGTGCTGACGCATCGCGGCTATTCGACGCTGTTCGTGCTGGTCGGCGGCCTGGCGCTGATCGGCCTGTTCGATGTGGCGCTGCAATATCTGCGCTCCTACGCGCTTTCGCACACCACCAACCGCATCGACGTCGAACTGGGGCAGCGGCTGTTTCGCCATCTGACGCGGCTGCCGGTCTCCTATTTCGAGACCCGCGCCGACCGGCCAGACCGTTGCGCGCGTGCGGGAGCTGGAGACGATCCGCTCCTTCCTCACCGGACAGGGGCTGTTTTCCGCGCTCGACCTGTTCTTCACCTTCGTCTTCATCGCCGTGCTCTTCGCCTATTCGTGGAAGCTGACGCTGATCGTGCTGGCGACCATCCCGCTCTATCTGATCATCGCCGCGCTCGCGCGCCCGCTGTTGCGGGAAAGGCTGAATGAAAAATTCAACCGCGGCGCAGAGAGCCAGCAGTTTCTGGTCGAATCCATCGTCGGCATGCAGACGATCAAGGCCGCCGCCGTCGAGCCGGTGGTCGCCAAGCAATGGGAGGAGCGGCTCGCCGCCTACGTGCGCTCGGCCTTCAGCACGGCCATGCTGGGCGCCAAGGGCCAGAACGCCATCCAGTATGTCTCGAAACTCTCGACCGCCGCGCTGCTGCTGTTCGGCGCCAAGGCGGTGATCGACGGCGATCTCTCCGTCGGCGAACTCGTCGCCTTCAACATGATCGCCGCCCAGGTGGCGCAGCCGGTGCTGCGGCTGTCGCAATTGTGGCAGGATTTCCAGCAGGTGCAGGTGTCGGTCGAGCGGCTCGGCGACATTCTCAACGCGCCGCCGGAGCCGACGCCGGCTCATTGCGCGCGCAACTTCCGCCGCCGCAGCGGAAAGATCGAATTCCGCAACGTCTCCTTCCGCTACCGCCCCGACGCGCCGCAGGTGCTCAAGCAGATTTCGCTGCGGGTCAATCCCGGCAAGGTCGTCGGCATCGTCGGCCCCTCGGGCTCCGGCAAGTCGACGCTGACCAAACTCATCCAGCGCTTTTACATTCCCGACGAGGGCCAGGTTCTGCTCGACGACGCCGATCTCGCGCAGGTCGATCCGGCCTGGCTGCGCAGCCATATCGGCGTGGTGCTGCAGGAAAACCTGCTGTTCAACCGCACCATCCACGACAATATCGCGCTGGCCAACCCGGCCATGCCGCGCGCACAGGTCATGGCCATCGCCAAGCTCGCCGGCGCCGACGAATTCATCGGCAAGCTGCCGCAGGGCTATGACACGATGATCGAGGAGCGCGGCGCCAATCTTTCCGGCGGCCAGCGCCAGCGCATCGCCATCGCCCGCGCGCTCTCGACCAACCCGCCGATCCTGATTTTCGACGAGGCGACCTCGGCGCTCGATTATGAGAGCGAGAGGATCATCCAGCGCAACATGCGGCAGATCGTGCAGAACCGCACGGTCTTCATCATCGCCCATCGCCTCGCGGCGGTGCGCGACTGCGACGTCATCATCGGCATGATCGATGGACGCCTGGTCGAGGCGGGATCGCATGACGAATTGCTGAAGAACCCACAGGGCCTTTATGCGCGTCTCTGGGCGATGCAGAGCGAGAGAGCCGAAGCATGAACGCGCATCGCCGCAAAACGCCGGCGCAGAAGCGCGAAAGACCAGTTCTTTCCTCGCCGACCGGGAATTTCTGCCCGCCGACCTGGAAATTTTGGACACGCCGCCCTCGCCGGTGCGCATGGCGCTGATCCTGCTGATCTGCGCCCTTGTCGTCGTGGCGCTGGCCTGGAGCTATTTCGGCCGCATCGACATCATCGCCGTGGCGCAGGGCAAGATCCAGCCGACGGGGCGGGTCAAGTCGATCCAGCCGCTGGAGACGGGAAAAGTCGCGGCGATCCACGTGCAGAACGGCCAGCGCGTCAAGGCGGGCGACGTGCTGATCGAGATGGATCCGGGCGACGCGCAGAGCCGAGGAGGCCGACGCGCAGATCCGCCTATGACGCCTACCGCGCCGAGGCGCTGCGGCGCCAGGTCGCCGTCGGCGTCGCGCGGAAGCGCATGTTGACGCAGGCGCCGCAGATCTCATGGCCGGACGACATGCCCGAGCAGAACCAGGCGCGCGAAAACCAGGTGCTGGCTGGCGATCTCGGGCAGCTCGCCGACGCCGTCGCCGATTACGACGCGCAGATCAAGCAGAAGCAGATCGAGCGCGATCGCCTCGCCGGCACCATGGAGGCGCAGCAGAAGCTGATCTCCACCTTGCAGGAGCGCGTCGACATGCGCTCGACGCTGGCGAAATCGGGCTCGGGCTCGAAATCGTCGCTGATCGACGCCCAGGAGACGCTGGCCTATCACATGACGCAATTGGCCACGCAGCGCGGCCAGCGCGACGGGGCCATCGCCAATCTCGACGTGCTCGCAGCGCGAACGCGACAAGACCTTTTCCAGTTTCATCGCGGAGAATTCGCAGAAGCAGGCGGAGGCGCAAAAACAGGCCGACGACTGGCGGGAAAAACTGGTCAAGGCCAAGCTCAAGTCGGCGCGCACGATCCTGACCGCCCCGATCGACGGCGTGGTCTTTGGCCTTTCGGTGACGACCATCGGCCAGGTGCTGGGCAGCGGCGACGAATTGTTGCGCATCGTTCCCGAAGGCGCGCAACTCGAAATCGAATGCTACCTCGCCAACAAGGATGTGGGCTTCGTCAAACCCGGCCAGAACGCCGTGGTGAAGATCGAATCCTTCCCCTTCACGCGTTATGGAACCCTGCCGGCGACCGTGACCCGCGTCTCCAACGACGCTATCCCCGAACCCGACGCGCAGCAGACGGAAAGCGACGCCGCCCGGAAGCAAAAGGAAAAGACCTTTGCCGGCGCGCAGCGCACGCAGAACCTGGTTTTTCCCGTGACGCTCGAGCCGTCCAGGAAAACCATGACCATCGACGGCCAGGCAATTCCGATCACGCCGGGCATGGCGGTCAGCGTCGAGATCGCCACCGGCAACCGCCGCATCCTCGAATATATCTTCTCCCCGCTGGTGGAGACGGCGTCGCAGGCGATGAAAGAGCGATAGGGATTTCCGCGTCGCGGCCTTGAACTTCCTCTCCGCTTGCAACCGCCGCAGGCCTCACTAATCTGGGTCATGGCCCGCCATCGATTTCGTGGCGGGCCGTCCGGCAACGCTCCGCCTTTCGCTCGCGCGAAAAAACAGAGAGCGTGAAAGGGAGGATCCATGTGTCATTTTTTCGCCAACCAGCATCCCGACAGCTACGCTTACGAGACTCGCTCGATCAGGTTGAACGGGCAATCCACCAGCATCAGGCTGGAAAGGATGTTCTGGCGGATTCTCGAGCAGATCGCCGAGCAGCAGGGCATGAGCGTGCCGCGCTTCATTTCGACCTTGCATGGCGAAGTGCTCAGCCTCTGGGGCGAAGTGCCCAATTTCACCTCGCACCTGCGCTGCATCTGCATCGTCGCGCTGGAAACCAAAGCCGATCCGGTCGAGCCGGAAAAGCGTCAGGTCGCCTGACATATTTCTGACGCCGCGTAGCAGCCCCATACCACCCGGGCGAAAAAATTATCGCTAGTCTTTCATTCGGCGCAACAGCGGCAGGAATGAAAAGGCATGGCCAAGGCGATTCACACCATGATCCGCGTTCTCGACGAGCAGCGGTCGGTGGCGTTTTACAAAAATGCCTTCGGGCTGGACGTTTCCAGCCGACTCGATTTTCCCAGCTTTACGCTTGTCTATCTTCGCAATGGCGAAGCCGATTTCGAGATTGAGCTGACGGTCAACAAGGGCCGGATGGAACCCTATCCGCACGGTGAGGCTTATGGCCATGTCGCCTTCGTCGTTGACGATCTCGCGTCCGAACATGCGCGTTTCCAGCGCCTCGGATTGAACCCGCTCGACGTCAAGGAGTTCAAGCCGGACGGCAAGCTGATCGCGCGCTTTTTCTTCGTGCAGGACCCGGACGGCTACAAGATCGAGGTGCTCGAACGCCACGGTCATTACCAGTGAAATTTCGCGGTCCAACGAGGCTGCGAACGAAAATCAAAAATGCAATGGGAGGATTTGAACATGCTGGACCATCACGGCGACGGTTCCGGGCTTCAATCGCCGGGACGCCGCATCTTCCTGCAACGCTCGTCACAGGTCGCCTTCGCGGCGGCGGTGACGATCTCTTCTGCCGGGGCGCTGATCAACGCCACCGAGGCCTGGGGCCTCGAGGTCAAGGGCCTCGCGCCGGAAACCATGAAGACGCTGATCCTGATGTCGCGCGACATCTATCCGCACGACCGGATCGCCGACCGTTTCTACGCCATCGCGGCCAAGCCCTTCGACGCCAAGGCCTCTGCCGATCCGGCGACGAAGGAAATGTTCGAAAAGGGCGTCGCCGACCTCAACGCCATGGCCGGACAGGGCGGCTATCTTGGCCTGCCCTGGGAAGCCGACCGCGTCGCCTTGCTGCACAAGATTGCCGCCACTCCCTTCTTCGAGGCGGTGCGCGGCCCGCTCGTCGTGTCGCTTTACAACCAGAAGGAGGTCTGGCCGATCTTCGGCTACGAGGGCGAATCCTCTTCCAAGGGCGGCTACATCCAGCGCGGCTTCGACGACCTCGACTGGCTGTGAGCGAAAACAGAAACTTGGGAGGGACACATGGTCGCGAAATTTGATCAACAACGACGACAGCGTCGTCGTCATCGTCGGCTCTGGCGCGGGCGGCGGAACGCTTGGCAACGAACTGGCGCAAAAAGGCGTCAAGGTCGTGATCCTCGAGGCGGGACAGCGGCACGAATACACGGATTTCATCAACGACGAATGGGAGAGCTTCGCCCAGCTCGCCTGGACCGACATGCGGACGACCTCGGGCAGCTGGCGCGTCGCGCAAGAATTTCCCGAACCTGCCCGCCTGGATCGTCAAGTCGGTCGGCGGCACGACCACCCACTGGGCGGGCGCCTCGCTGCGCTTCCAGCCGCACGAATTCAAGGCGCTAACCAACTACGGCAAGGTCGAGGGCGCCAATCTGCTCGACTGGCCGATGACGCTGCGAGGACCTCGAGCCCTATTACGACCAGCGCCGAGGACAAGATGGGCGTCACCCGCACCAACGAGCGTCCGGGCCTGCCGGGCAACAACAATTTCAAGGTGCTCAAGGCCGGCGCCGACAAGCTCGGCTACAAGGAATGCCACACCGGCAGCATGGCGATCAACTCGGTCGAGCGCGACGGCCGCGATTCCTGCCACCAGACCGGCTTCTGCTTCCAGGGCTGCAAATGGGGCGCGAAATGGTCGACGCTCTACACCGAAATCCCCAAGGGCGAGGCGACGGGCAATCTCGAGGTGCGTCCGCAGAGCTTTGTCCAGCGCATCGAGCATGACGCTTCGGGCAAGGTGACCGGAGTCGTCTATGTCGACAAGGACGGCGCGCAGCAAAGGCAGAAGGCCCGCATCGTCTGCGTCGCCGGCAATTCGCTGGAGAGCCCGCGCCTGCTGCTTGAACTCCGCCTCGTCGAAATTCCCCGACGGGCTCGCCAATTCCTCGGGCCAGGTCGGGCGCAACTACATGCGCCATGTCACGGGTTCGGTCTATGGCGTGTTCGAGAAGCCCGTGCACATGTATCGCGGCACGACCATGGCCGGCATCGTGCGCGACGAGGCCCGCCTCGATCCGAGCCGCGGCTTTGTCGGCGGCTACGAGCTTGAAACGCTGTCCCTGGGCATTCCCTTCATGGCGGCCTTCCTCGATCCCGGCGGCTGGGGCCGCGAATTCACCAGCGCCATGGACGACTATCCGAACATGGCGGGCATGTGGATCGTCGGCGAGGACATGCCGCAGGAGACCAACCGCGTCACGCTCAGCTCGACGCTCGAAGGACAAGTACGGCCTGCCGGTGGCGGAAGTGCATTTCGACGACCATCCCAATGACGTGGCCATGCGCAACCACGCCTATGGGCAGGGTCGGACAATGTACGAGGCGGTGGGGGCGCTCCGCACTTTCCCGACGCCGCCCTATCCCTCGACGCACAATCTCGGCACCAACCGGATGAGCGAGAAGCCGGCTGACGGCGTCGTCAACAAGCACGGCCAGACGCACGACATCAAGAACCTGTTCGTCTCCGACGGCAGCCAGTTCACCACGGGCGCGGCGGAAAACCCGACCCTGACGATCGTGACGCTGGCGATCCGCCAGGCGGACTATATTTCGCAGCAGATGAGTTCGCGGGCGATCTAGGCGAAAGGGCCAAGGCGATGCAAACCCCGCGGATTTGAACTGACCGCTGTTGGACACCAACCTTCGGGGGTTTTTCATTGGCGCGCATCGCCCCGGCTTGATCACGCGTCGCGCACGGGCGCGCTGTCGTGTTGCGTTCAGGGTCGGGAGCTGGCTCGAAACTGACCTTCCCGACGAGGTCGATGACCTCATCTTCATGACCCTGAGCGGACCCTTGCCCAACTCGCGCAACTCGAAGATGGCGAAGGCAAAGCGGACCTTGCGGCGATCGCGTTATCCTCTGGCCTCATTCCCCGTTTGGCGATCCTTGGAGGCGACCTTGCACGTTCCTTGGACAGATTGAGCTTCAGCCTCGACCCAATAGAGCGGCTCGTCACCAATCCTCACGGCGATCCGCCGCGCGCCGACCGGCAGCGAAGCCGATCCGTCGGTCCAGCGCCATTCGTGTCCGGCTTCGCCTTCGAGCGGATGCCAGCCCGCGCCCAGCGCGCCAAGATCCTGCCGCCGCCCGTCGATCTCGATCTCTCGCACGACGACGCCGAGATGGCGCTTGTCGCCTCCCGCCGTTTCATCGCCCGGCCGCCAGCTGCGTGACGCCAGTTTCAGCTCGCGCGCGCCCTCGGGCAGGACAAAATCGAACCAGCCGCCCTCGCGCCTTTCCGGCCAGATGATGTCGCCGTCGGCGCGAATGTGCAGGCCGGGATCGTCGCTTTGGCGAAATCCGAGCTTTTCCGCCTGCGCCAGCAGGCGGGCGCGAACGGCCTCGACTTCTTCGCCTTCTTCCTTGAGCGGCGCGCGGGCGTCGTCCCAGCTGAGCGGCTTGAAAGTCGGGTGCAGCTCGACGAAGTCCCCGCAATTGGAGAAGCCCGAGCGGCTGCCGCAATCGAGAAAGCTTTCCGCCGGCAGGCCCTCGGCGAGCAGCACGTCGTGGCTTTCCAGCTCGACATGGAAATAGGTGATGCTGTCGGCGCGGATTTGCGCGACATTGGCGCCATTGGCCAGCCTGATGATCGGGATCAGCACGCCCTCGACGAAGACCGCATGTTGCGGAGAGAGCCAGAGATCGCGATGCGGTTTTCCCAGCCCGAAGGCGCCGGCGCGCACCCGCACCGGCATGACCTCCAGCGGGAAGGCGTGGCGGCCGATGTCGAGTTGTCGGAAGCCGATCCAGACGATCGGGCGTAGCGCGCCGCTTGCGGTGACGACCATGTCGCCGACCGCCAAATCCTCGACCGCGACTTCGCCGCGTTCGGTCAGAATCCGTGTCCCCTCGCAATAGCAGGGGGACGAGGTTTCGACAAAAGTTCCGCCGGCGCCGTCGCTGACCAGGGATATTGAATGATCGAGCGATGTTCCGGCGAAGGTGACGGCCTGGACGCCGAAGGCGCCGTTTTCGACGCCGGCGAACTGGACGACGAGATCGCCATTGCCGTCGATTGAATAAAACGGCGCCGATTCCGCGACGACATTCGCGAGGTCGATCTTGTCGAAGGACGAAAAATTCCCGATCACATTGCCTGGCGCGGCGCCCTCTATCTTCAACTCGGACGGGCCGGCGAAGGTGATATTCCCCGACCCGACCGAGCCGCCCGCGCCGATTTCAAGCGTTCCGGACTCGATCGTCGTCACGCCCGTGTAGACGTTGGCGCCGTCGAGGACGACGGTTCCCAGCCCTTTGACGTCGAGCCCGCCGGTTCCGGCGTTGGGCGTGCCGTCAGCCGAATTGCCGGTCGGCGTTCCGAGCCCGGCGGCGAGATAGGCGCCGGTCTGGTCGGCGATAACGCCCGAGACCGTGGTGGTTTCGCCGGCGGTCTGGTCGGCGCCGAGGGTGAGCGTCTCATTGCCTTGCAGGAAGATCGAAGAGCCGAAGCCCTGGCCTGTCGCGCCGCCGTCGGCGCCGGCGCCGCCGCTCACGGCGCCCGCGCCGACGGTGGTGTTTTCGAGCGTGAGCGAACCGCCTTCCTGGACGAAAATGTCGCCGCCGGCGCCGAGCCCGCCGCCGCCGCCGCCGCCATTGCCGCCGCCGCCGCCGCCGCCGAAGCCGCCGCCGCCGCCGACGACGAAGCCGCCGCCGCCCCCGCCGCCAAAGCCGCCGCCACCGCCTGCGATGCCGTAGCCCCCGCCGCCGCCGAACCCGCCGCGGCCGGCGCCAAAGCCGAACGCGCCGCTGCCGCCGCCCCCGCCGCCAAAGCCGCCGCCGCCGCCGGCGCCGCCGACGCCGCCGCCGCCGCCGCCGCCGCCGACGCCGCCGCCGCCGCCGCCGTAGTAAGCGCCGATGCCACCGCCGCCGCCGCTCGCGCCGCCACCACCGCCAGTGGCGCCGGCGCCGCCCGGCCCGGCGCCGGGAATGAGGCCGGCGCCGCCGCCAAAGCCGCCGTTGGCCCCCACGCTGCCGCCGTTGGCCCCCACGCCGCCGCCGCCGCCCCCAGTAACGGCTCCGCCATCGCCACCCAATATGCCGCCGCCGCCGCCGCCAGCGCCGTTTGCGCCTTCGGAGACTTTGCTGCCGCCGGCGCCGCCGATCGCGGAGTCGCCGCTGAAGACAACATCGGACGCGGTCACGGCGCCGCCGCTGGCGACGAAAAGGCCGCCGCCAAGCCCGGCGCCGCCGCCGCCGTTGCCGCCGGCGCCGCCCCGCGCCACCGCATTGGCGATGGTCAGGTTGTCGATCGTCACATCGCCGTTATAGACGAACAGGCCGTTAACTGCGCCGGCGCCGTCGAGCGTCGCGCCGCCGCCGGCCAGCGTCAGATCGACGCCGGACTGGAGATTGATGGCGTAAAGCGCGTTCGGCAGGCCGGCGGCGCTGTCGGTTCCGAGGGTGATGTCGCCGGCGAATTTGATCGTATATTGACCGGGATCGGTCTCGAAATCGGCCGCCCGGATCGCCGCGTTGAGCTGGGCTTCGTCGGAGACGACTTGGGTCGAGCTGGAATCGAACGGATTCCCGGCGGTGAGCAGGGTTCCGCCCTGGCCGTCGCTCGAGACGTTGAAGGCGTTCACACTGGTGTTGGCGAGCGAGAAATGCTCGACCGTCGCGCCGCTTTGCACGGTCAGCGTCGAGCCCTGAACAAAAGCGGCGGCGGTCGTCGCGCTGTAGGAAAGCCCGGCGAGGTCGAGGGCGTCGCCGGCGACCAGACCGGACAGAGTGTTGCCGAAGGTCGAGCCGCTGACCGGCGCCGCGTCGATCTTCAGCGTCGCCGAGGGTCCGGCAAATGTGATCGCGCCGGCGACCGAGCCGCTTGTCCCGAGTTCCAGCACGCCGGAATCGATCGTGGTTCCGCCGGAATAGCTGTTGTCCGCATCGAGCTGCAGCGTCCCCGCGCGGTCAAGGGTGATGCTGCCTGCGCCGCCGGCGCCATCCTGGTCGGCGATGACGTCGGAGATCGTCTCCGTCATCCCCGCCGCAGGCGCGAAGTCCATGTTTTCATTGCCTTGCAGGAAAATGCCGGCGCCGAGCGCCTCGCCCGAAGCGCCGCCCGCGGTTCCCTGGCCCGCCGTAACGCTGCCGCTTTCGAGTGAGCCGCCGTCTATGGTCAGCGTCGCGCCGGCTTGCGCGAAAATATCGCCGCCCGCGCCGAGGCCGCCGCCGCCGCCCGATTTGCCGGCCGCGCCGCCGCCGAAACCGGCGACGCCAGCCGGGCCGCCGAGGTTGTTCGCCGCCGCGCCGCCGCCGAAGCCGCCGTCGCCGCCGCCGTCGACGCCGCCGGCCCCGCCGCCGCCGCCAAAGCCGCCGGCCCCGCCGGGATGGACGTTGGCGCCGGAGCCGCCGCCGCCGCCATAGCCGCCGGTCCCGCCGCCCGTGACCGCCGACGCGCCGCCGACCCCGCCGCCGCCGCCACCTTGGGAAAACGCCCCGCCGCCGCCGCCGCCGCTGGCGCCGCCTTTCCCGCCGCTGCCGCCACCCTGGCCGCCGGCCGCCGCGCCCGGAACGATGCCCGAACCGCCGTTCTGATCGTCGCCGCCGCCCAAGCCGGTGGTTCCGATCCCGCCGCCGCCGCCGAATTCGCCGCCGCCGGCGCCGCCCAGGCCGCCGCCGCCGCCGCGCTCATGGCCCGACGAAGCCGCGCCGCCGGCGCCGCCAGTGGCGGAATCGTTGAGGAATGCGACGCCATCGAGCGTCACCGCGCCGGCGTCGCCGGCGACGTTGCTTCCAACGAACAAGCCGCCGCCAAGGCCCGCGCCGCCGCCGCCGCCGCTGCCCCCGGCCCCGCCGACTGCGTTGGCGTTTTCAATGGTCAGATTTTCGAGCGTGACCGCGCCGGCATAGACGAACAATCCGCGCTGTTCATAGGAAGCGCCCTGGCTGTCGGCGCCGTCGAGCGCAAAACCTTCGCCGTTGATCTCCAGCGTCACGCCCGGTTGCAGGTTGATCGCCTCCAGCGCGCCGGTGAGCGCGATATTGCCGGCCAGGTCGATCTCGTAGGCGCCGGCGGGAAGCGCGGCGGCGTCGGCCTGTTCGATCACATTGTTCAGCTCGGTGAGCGTGGTGACCGGTTGGCCGTCGCTGGGAATGAGTTCGGTATTGGCCATGAAAGAACTTCCTTCGAGGATCGTCGCAGTTCGAACGGGACAAGCGCCTGAAACCAAGCAGGGGCGGCGGTCAGGCGACATCGGCTGAAATCGTCCTTTGCGGCCGCGCATACGCCGAGACCGCAAATGATTTTTTTGAAAGACAAACTGACGCAACGTAATCTAAGCTGCTCCGCAGCGTAATTCATTTTATTGTGAAACGCGGTCGACACAACTTGGCTGGCCTGACGATCCTTCAATCAGGACCGGAGCGACCGATTTGCAGGCAATAAACTGCCGTCATCGGCGCGGCGCCGCCGCGCTAATCGTTGTTAACGCCAAGGAAAATCGGAATGAGAGTACGGCGATTTACAAAATTCCCAGCAAGGAACTGGCGCACGCTTATCAACCGGGCACAGCGCGCCTGATTTTCGTTGGAATCGTGCGCTGCATGCGTTGAAAACTGTTCAGATCTATCGACCGAGGCAATCCGCGGGAATGCGACGTCTAATAGAGCGGAGCGAGCGTCACGGGCAGGCGCAGCGGGCCGAAGAAGACCTGCCCGTTCGCCAGGACGAGCGGCATGGCGATCCTGTCGCCCCCGCCTCCCGCCGCCACGGGCCTGCCGAGCAACGCGCCGATCACGTTCTGCACCTGGGCGGCCGAGACGGGAATCCCCGCGCGCGCCAGAAGAGGGCCGGCGCCGCTGGCGGAAAGGTTCAATTTTCCCGAGGCGCGATGGCTCTCGTCGAGCGACGTCACGCCGTCGAGCTGAAGGCTGAGGTCGCCGGCCCGCCAATCAAAGCTCTCGACCGCGACCAGGCCCGATTTCTGGCGCCAGTCCTCGATCGCCGCGCGCCAGTCGCCGGTCAGGCGCGGCGCGGGCGCGATCCGGCCGCTGAGCGTGAAATGGCCAAGATCGGGTTTCTGCAGCCATTGCTGCACGAGCGGAGCCGTGACGCCATCGCCGGCGAGATCGAAATGCAGGGCGTCGCCCGGAAGCGGCCGTCCCTGCGCCTTCACTTCCTGCATGTTGAAGGCGATGCCGGCCTGGGGGGCCTCGGGCCGCCAGTCCAGCGCGCGAATATCGAGATCGGCCTTGTCGAGGCCGCCGCGCGACCAGGCGATGTCGAGCGTCATGCCGTCATGGCGCAATTTCGCCAGCGGTCCGCCATCGGGCTTCAGCAGCGTCACGGGGCTCGAAAGGGTAAGCAGAATGTGATTCGGCGCGAAAACGCTGGCCTCGCCGCGCGCCTCCTCCGCCTTGGCGAGAATGTCGCCCTGCGCCGTCCGCACCGGCGCGGAAAAGCTCGAACAGGTCAGGCGCAGCCGGAACGGGAAGCCGCCGACTTCGCTCGATGTGCAGAAATCGGCGAGCGCGGCGCCCCCGAAAGTCTGCTCGTGCATGTGGCGGCCGAGGCTGTTCGCCGCATAAAGCCAGGTCTCGCCGACGCCGAAGCCGATGAGCAGGAGCAGGCCGATCAGGATCTTGGGCATGAGACGGGACGGGGAGGAGGAGGTCATGACGCTCGCGCACTTTGCGGGATGGCTCTGGGCGGCGACGCGCTCAGGCCGGAGGACCCCGTCTATAGAACGGAAAAATGGCCCCGTCTTGCGCCTGGACGCATTTTGATCAATTCAGGCGGCCAGCGCCAGCCGCCGCGGCGAGAGATCGCGCAGCGCGAAATCTCGCGCTTCGGGCGATTCCGCCAGGAGATGCACATGCCACTCGCCGACGCCGCACGCCCCGGCCTTTTGCGCCCAGCGGCGAAAACCGATGCCGTCGGCTTCGACGCCCGGCTGGAAGACGAAGGCGATCTCCGCTTGCCCGGCGCTTTTCCGCACGCCCAGGACGATGGCCCGGGCGCAGTCGAATTCCGGCGCCGCATCGACGGAATGAACGGAACAGACATAGCGGCGGCCCGAGGCGCCAAGCCAGCTCTGGAACAGATTTTCCAGCCCGGTCCGCTCAAGCGAGGCGAGGGGAAGGTGTCGGGCGCAGAAAGGCGAAATTGCATCGAAGCGAGCCATGTCCATTCCCCGGATGACCGAACGTGATGCAAACAAAGAAAGAACAAAACGGGGGTAAAGTCAAGCCCCAGGGGCGCCCGCGTCGCTTTTGGCGAGATTGGCGGCGAGGCCCGGGTCCTTGGCCAGGGCTTCGGCATAGAGCCGCTCGCAGGCGGCCTCGATTCGCTGCTGCAGGATGCTCGCGAATTCCGCAGGCGGCAGCCCGGCTTCGATGACGGGCAGGAATTCGACGACGATTGTCCCGGGACGCCGCAGGAATGCGCGGCGCGGCCAGAACAGGCCGGAATTCAGCGCCACGGGAACGCAAGGCGCATTGGCGACCGCATAGAGGTGAGCGACGCCGCTCTTGTAGGCGGGCGGCGCGCCGGCCGGCCTGCGCGTGCCTTCCGGGAAGATGAAGATGGCGCGCCCCTCGGCGATCGCCGCGCCAGCCTTGTCCACGAGCTGGCGCATGGCGATGCTGCGGCTCTTGCGGTTGATGGCGATCTGGTCGGCGAGCAGCAGGTACTGGCCAAAAATCGGCAGGAAGGTCAGCTCGCGCTTGAGAATATAGGTGAAGTCGCGCACCTGCGTGGTCAGCGCGAAAGTCTCCCAGATCGATTCGTGCTTGGCGGCGATGATGCAGCCCTTTTGGGCGAGATTTTCGAGTCCGCGGAATTCGACGTTCAGCCCGCAGATTTTTTGGTGCAGCCAGATGGACGTGCGGCCCCAGGCGCGCGCCAGCTCGAAAATCGCGGCGCGGCCGAAAAGCATGCGAGGCAGGCCGCCGATCACGAGGATCGTCAGGTTGATGTAGAAGAGGATGTTGAAGACAAGCGAGCGGACGAAAAGCATGGCTCTTTTTGCAGGAGGCCGGAGCGAATGCAAAGCCCAAAATGAAAGGGCCTTGGCGCCCACATCGAGCCGCGCCCTCGGCGCCGCGCGTTTTTGACCGCTATCGCAGCCGGCCGAGGCTGCGATAGACGATTCCGCGCGACATGAACCCGGTGAGCAGCGCGACGCCAAGCGAAATCGCGGCGATCGCGGCGACGCCCGCCCAGCCCAGCGAGAAGGCCCCGAACAGCGCTTGCGATTCTTCGCCGCCGGCGCTGGTCGCCCATTGGCGAGAGAAAAAGCCGAGCGCCAGGAACAGCAGCAGCGCCGCGCCGCCGCCCGCCACGCCGCCGCGCAGGCCAAGCCGCAGGAAATGAAACTGGAACTGGCGGGCGATGAACCCGTCCGCCGCGCCGACGAAATGCAGCGCCTCGATGATTTCGCGATTGCCCGCCATGGCGCCGCGCGTGGCGAAGCCGACGGCGAGGCCCATGGCGGTCAGGACCAGCACGAGGATGCCGGCGGCGGCCCCGACGACGACCCGCGCCATCGTATCGAGCCTTTGCATCCAGGCGCCGTGATTGTCGAGCACGGCGTTGGGAAGCGCGGCGTCGAGCGCCGACCGCAGGGCGATTTCGTCGACATTCGCGCTCTTCGCCCGGCGCACCACCACCATGCGCGGAACCGGCAGCTGGCTGAGGTCGAGGCCGGCTCCGAGCCAGGGCGTCAGCAGATCCTCGGACTGCGCTTTCGAGAAGGCGCGCGCCTCGGCGACGCCGGGAAAGGAGCCGGCGATCTCCGCGGCCTTGGCGACATCCCCCTCTATGTCGCGGCCGGCGGCGGGCGTGACCTGGACGGTCATTTCCATGCCGACCGTTCCGCGCCACTCATGCGAGGCCTCCGACAGGACGATGGCGAAGCCCGCCGTCAGCGCGGCCAGAAAGGTCATGATGGCGATGACGATGGCGAGCGCCCGTCCGGCGACCGTTTCCGCCGGCACCAGCGGCCTGTCGCCCCAGGCGGCGGCCTCGACGGCGTCTTCCGCCGGCTGCGGCGTGGGCATGGGAGGAGGGGACGACAGTGGCGGATTCATCTCGGCCTCAATCGTAGATGTGGAGGCGCCCGTCGGCCAGGACGAGGCGGCGGGCGCCTTCGAACTGGTCCATCAGCGCGAGATCATGGGTGGCGATCACCACGGACGTGCCGGACCTGTGCAGTTCGGAAAAAAGCCGCATCAGCCGCCGCGCGAGCGAGGGATCGACATTGCCGGTCGGCTCGTCGGCGAGCAGCAGTTCAGGCCGCATGATCAGGGCGCGGGCGATGGCCGCGCGCTGCTTCTCGCCGCCCGACAGGACCGGCGGAAACACATGCATCCTTTCGCCAAGGCCGACCCATTGCAGGAGTTCGGTCACTTCGGCGCGATAGCTTGCTTCTTCCCGCTCCTGCACGCGCAGGGGCAAGGCGACATTCTGGTAGGTGGTCAGATGGTCGAGCAGGCGGAAATCCTGGAAGACGACGCCGACCTTGCGGCGGAGCGCGGTGATGGCGGATTTGTCGAGCTGCGAGGAATCCTTGCCGAACAGGCTGATGAGGCCGCGCGTCGGCGGCAGCGCCAGCAGGATCAGGCGCAGAAGCGTGGTCTTGCCGGCGCCCGACGGCCCCGTCAGGAACTGGAAGCTGCGCGGCGCAATGTTGAAACTGAGGTCGCGCAGGATTTCCGCGCCCATCCCATATCGCAGGCCGACATTTTCGAACCGGACCAAGAACGGCTCCCAAATCCAACAGCATCAAGCCAATACGCCCGGGGAACAGCGAGGCTCAAGCACGCAAGGGCCAAGATTCCGCCGTGCGAATCACATCTTTTAACCCGCCTTTAACCATAGCAGCACACCAATGAGCTGCGTCAAATCGCGCTCCCTCGATTCCAGCCGTCCGGGCGAACCTATGCACAATTCCACCGCCTTGCAGCCGCTCGACGATTTCGACCAGCCGATCGCCCCGCAAGCGTCAAAGCCCGCCCGGACGAAGTCCGGCAAGCTTGGCCCTGTCGCCGCCGCCTCCAGCCGGCGCGGCGCGCCTTCGCCCAAAATGGCGCCGCCCGGGCGCCCTCCGCCGCCGGCAAATCCGGCGCGCTTGCCCCGCTCGCCTGGACGCTGTCGGCTGTCGCCGCCTGGGGCCTGCTCGTCGGCGGCCGCGTGCAGGTCGTCAGGCTCGCGCCCGCGGCGGCGGCGATCTATGAAGCCATGGGCTTGCCGGTGAACCTGCGCCAGATGGATTTCGAGAATGTCGTGTCAAAACTCGCCGAGGAAGACGGCCGCCAGATTCTGGTGGTCGAGGGCGAAATCCGCAATCTCGCCGACGCCTCCCGCGCCGCGCCGCGCATGAGGCTGGCGGTGCTCGACGCCGCCGGGACGGAAATCTACGCCTGGACCGCTGCGCCGCAGAAATCGCGGCTCAACGCCGGCGAAAAGGCGGCGTTCCGCGCCCGTCTCGCCGCGCCGCCCGCGGAAGGCCGCGAAATCAGGGTGAGGTTCGCCGCCGGGCCGGATCAACCGGGCCTCCCGGACAGGCCGGGCGCTCCGATGAAGGCGGGATCTGGAACGTGACATCCGCGAGGGCGCAGGTCCTCTTCGACGCCGACGCCATAGCCGCGCGGGTCGAGGAGATGGCTGCCGAAATCGCCCGGCTGAAGCCGAAAAATCTCCTGGCCGTGCCGATCATGACCGGCGCCTATGTCTTCGGCGCCGATTTTTTGCGCGCGCTGCATCGCGCGGGCTTGAGCGCCGAGGTCGATTTCCTGCAGATCTCCAGCTATGGCGCGGGCGTGACGTCCACGGGCCAGATTGAGCTGCTGCGCGACATCACCGCCGCGACAAAGGGGCGCGACGTCCTGCTGATCGACGACATCCTCGAATCCGGCCGCACCCTCTCCTTTGCGAAAGACCTGTTTCTTTCGCGCGGCGCCCGTCGCGTGCTGATCGCCGTCGCGCTTGAAAAGCCGCATAAAAAGCAGATCGAGGTTTCGGCCGACGTGATCGGCTTCGCCTGCCCCGACCGGTTCGTCGTCGGCTATGGCATGGATTACGCCGGAAAATTCCGCGAACTGCCTTTTATCGGCGTGCTCGAGGGCATATAGCGGAACGGCCCTTTCATTCCAGCCTGGGCGCCGGCGCTTTCAAGCGAATTGGATAGACCGCCTCGACCCGGTAAGGGCCGCCGCCGACCGAATCGCGTGCGGAAAATAGCGCGAAATGTCGCGCCTCGAAGGACAGGGCCAGCGGAAACGCCCTTTGGGACAGCCACGCGCCGACCGCCTGCGGCTCGACGCCGCGCAGCCGCGCCAGCGTGACATGCGGCGTGAATTTGCGGGTCTCGGGCGGCAGGCCGTTGCGGCGGGCGATGGCCTCATGCATTGCCTGCAAGCGTGACAAATGCGCGTCCGGCCTGAGCTTTGCGATCAGCGCGCGAGGCTGTGCGCCGCCGAAAACGCCGATTTCGTCGAATTCCATTCTGAGCGCGAGATCGTGCTGGCGATCGCTCGCAAAAAAATCGGCGTCGATCGCCCTGGCCGTGGGGCCGTCGATATCGCCCAGAAAGCGCAAGGTGATGTGGTAGTCCCCCGGCTCCATCCAGCGCGCGCCGTTGAGGCCGCCGCGGAAAAAGGCGAGCCGCGCCGCGATGTCCGGCGGGATTTCGAAGGCGGTGAAAAGCCTGGGCATGGCCCCGTTCCCGTCAGTTCTTGCGCAATCCCTCAAGCCACGCCGTCATCTGGGGCAGGATGCCCGCGACAATGACGGCGACGCCCTCCCGCGTCGGATGCATCCCGTCGGGCAATTGCATGTCGGGGTGGCCGGCGACGCCTTCGAGAAACAGCGGATAAAGCGGCGCATCGTATTTTTTCGCGAGCTTCGGATAGATCGCGTCGAATTTCGCGGCATAGTCCGGGCCGAGATTGGGCGCGGCGCGCATGCCCGCGAGGAACACCGGGATTTTCCTGTCATGCAGCCGCGCCATGATCGCGTCGATATTGGCTTCGGCCACGCCAGGGTCCTGGCCGCGCAGCATGTCATTGGCGCCGATTTCCAGAATGACGCCGTCGGCGCCCTCGCCGAGCGCCCAGTCGAGCCGCGCCAGCGCGCCGCTCGATGTGTCGCCTGATACCCCGGCATTATCGATTTCGACGGAAAAACCCTTCGCCTCGAGCGCCTTGCGCAATTGCGCGGGAAAGGTGGCGTCGGCAGGCAGCGAAAGGCCCGCCGTCAGGCTGTCCCCAAGGGCGACGATGTGCAGTGGCCGCGCGGCGGCTGGCGATGAACAAGCCAGCAGCGTCAGCAGCCAGGCGAAAAATATTGGACGAAAGCGGCGGCCGCGCCCATATGCGGCCCAAGCCCTCCGTTCACGCGCAAGAATCCGATCCGTCATTTTTGCCTTTCCGAAAGTTCCTCATGTCCGATCCGGCCATAAGCGTCGAGAATGTCAACCTGTCCCTGGGAAGCGGCGAGGCCAGGGCGCATATCCTGAAAGATATTTGTCTCGATATCGCAAAAGGCGAGACCGTCGCCCTGCTTGGTCCTTCCGGTTCCGGCAAGTCCACGCTGCTGATGACCATGGCGGGCCTCGAAGCGCCCGAATTCAGGGTCCGTGCGAATCGACGGGCGGCGGCTCGATTCCCTCTCCGAAGACCAGCAGGCGCGGTTTCGCGGCGCCCATATCGGCGTGGTGTTCCAGGCCTTCCATTTGATCCAGACGCTGACGGCGCTCGAGAATGTCGCCATACCCCTGGAGCTCGCCGGCGCCCCCGACGCATTTTTTCGCGCGAGCGAAGCCTTGGCGCGAGTGGGGCTGTTCGACCGCAAAAGCCATTATCCCGCGCAAATGTCGGGCGGCGAGCAGCAGCGCGTCGCCCTCGCCCGGGCGCTGGTCGCCAATCCCTCCATCCTCGTCGCCGACGAGCCGACCGGCAATCTCGACCAGGCGGTCGGCGCGGAAATCGTCGAGCTGATCTTTTCCCTCAACAGCGCCAGGGGCGCGACCCTCGTCCTCGTCACTCACGACGAGGCTCTGGCGCGGCGCTGCGGCCGGATCGTGCGGCTGCGCAACGGCCGGATCGAGGCGGACAGTTCCGCGATGGCGGAGCCTGCAAGCGCCCATGTCTGAACGTAGCATGCTCCAGCTCGCCACGCCCGAACGCCGCGGCGCCCCGGGACGGGCGATCCTGCGTTTCGCCCTGCGCGACCTGCGCGGCGGACTGCGCTTTTACGGCGTTTTCGTCGCCTGCCTCGTGCTTGGCGTCATGGCCATCGTCGGGGTCGCCGCGACCTCGCACGCCCTGCGCGACGGCCTGGCCCAGCAGGGCGCGGCCCTGCTCGGCGGCGACCTGTCCTTTGGCCGGGCGCAGGGGCCTGCCAGCGAGAAGGAGCGCGAGTTCCTCGCCGCCAGCGGCAGGACCAGCGCGGTCGTCGTGCTGCGCGCCATGGCGCGAAAGGCTGACGCCCGGCAGGTCCTGCTTGTCGAGATCAAGGCTGTCGACGCGGCCTATCCGCTGGTCGGCGCGGCCAGGACGACGCCTCCGCCGCCGGCGGGCCAGAAGCTTGCCAGCTTTTTCAGCGCGAAGGACGGCGCCCCCGGCCTGCTCGCCGACCCGACCATCGGCGCGCGGCTGGGCGTAAAAATCGGCGACAGGCTTGAAATCGGCGCGGCGAGCTTCACCATCGCCGGCTGGCTCGACCGCGAGCCCGATTCCATCGGCGGCGTCGGTTTCGGGCCGCGCGTGATGATGAGCGACGCCGGTCTTGCCGCGACCCGCCTGATTCTTCCCGGCTCGCTGGCGCGCGCCTCGCTGCGCGTTACACTGCCGCCCGAAAGATCTGGCGACGCCGACGTGGCGGAGCTGCGGAAGCGCTTCGTCGCCGCCTTTCCCGACAGCGGCTTCGAAATTCGCGGTCGCGGAGACCCTTCGCCGCAACTGACCCGCAATATCGAGCGCTTCGCGCAGTTCCTGACCCTGATCGGCCTGACCGCCCTGGTCTGCGGCGGCGTCGGCGTGGGCAATTCGATTCGCGGGCTGATCGACAGGAAGCGCCGCACCCTCGCCATATTGAAGGCGCTCGGCGCGAGCGGCGGCGAGGCCGCGCGTTTCGTGCTGATCCAGGCCATGCTGGTGGCCGCCGCGAGTTCGGCGCTTGGCGCGGTGCTGGGCCTTGGCCTGCCGAAACTGCTCGTGGCCCTGCTCGGTTCGTCGCTGCCCTTTCCGGTCGAGCCGAAGATCAATGGTCTCGACGGGATCTCGGGCTTCGTCTTTGGCCTGCTGACGGCCTTCGCCTTCGCCGCCGCGCCGCTCGACCATGCGCGCCTCCTGCCGGCCACGACCTTGCTGCGGGAGACGGCCATGGGCGAATTCGGCCCGTCGCGCCGCCGCGGAAAGATCGTCGCGGTCCTCGGGGCGTCCACTCTTTTCGCCTTCGCTTTGGCGACCAGCAGCGACCGCATGCTGACCGCGCAATTCGGCCTGGCGGTGATCGTGAGCTTCGGCCTGCTCTACGGCGTGGCGCGGGGGATCATGGCGCTGGCCCGCCGTGCGCCGCATTCGCCCTTGCTCGCCCTGCGGCTGGCGATAGCCAATCTGCACCGTCCCGGCGCGCTGACGCCCTCGTTCCTGATTTCGCTGGGGCTGGGGATCACGCTGCTGACGGCGCTGATCGGCGTCGAGCGCAATTTGCGCGCCGAAATCGGAACCTCGCTGCCGAAGGAGTCGCCAAGCTTCTTTTTCCTCGACGTGCAAAGCGCGCAGGCCGAGGACTTTCGAAGCTTCATCGCGAAAGAGGCCCCCGGCGGCGCCCTCTCCGTCGCGCCCATGCTGCGCGGACGAATCGTCAAGGTGAACGGCGTCGCCGCCGAGGAGGTCAAGCCGACCGACAAGGCGCGCTGGGCGCTCGAAGGCGACAGGGGCATTACCTTCGCGGCCAAAATTCCTGAAGGATCGAAGCTCGTCGCGGGCGACTGGTGGCCGGAAAATTACGCCGGTCCGCCGCTTGTCTCCATGGAGGCGGAGATCGCACGGGGGCTCGGCCTGAAAATCGGCGACAGTGTTTCGGTCAATGTGCTCGGACGCATGCTTACCGCGAAGATCGCCAATCTCCGGAAGGTCAACTGGCGCAGCTTCGGCATCAATTTCGTGCTTGTCTTCTCGCCCAACGCCTTCGCCGGCGCGCCCTTCACCGAACTCGTGACGCTTTCGCTGCCGCAGAGGCCCGATGCGGCGCAGGAGGCTGCGATTCTCTCGGACGCGGCGAAGCAATTTCCCTCGGTCGCCGCGGTGTCGATGCGGGAAACGCTCGCGACTCTCGACGATCTCCTGCGCAAATTGTCCCTGGCCATCCAGAGCGCGGCCTCGCTGGCCTTCGTCGTCTCGGCTCTGGTCCTGTCCGGCGCGCTGGCGGCGGGGCAGCGGGCGCGCATCTACGAAGCCGTGGTGCTCAAGGTGCTCGGAGCGACGCGGCCGAGGCTTCTGGGGGCTCTTGCGGTCGAGTTCGCGCTGCTTGGCGCGGCGACCGCAGCTTTCGGGCTCCTTGCGGGAGGATTGGTCGCTTGGCTGGTGGCCAGGGAGGTGCTCGACATGGACTTCGCCTTCTTCCCGGCCCAGTCGGCGGCTCTGGCGGCCGCCGCCATCGCATTCTCCATTTTCATCGGCCTGGCAGGGACTTGGAAGGTTTTGGGCGAAAAGCCGGCCCGCCATTTGCGCGAAGAATGACAAAAATGTAATCCGGCGCGGGCCTTCAGGGGCCGCCGAGCGGCTTGTGCTTTAACAGCGCGCAATCCATATTCGGAAAGCCGAACCGCTGCGGATTGTCCGCGGCGTTCTTGCGGCCTGTTCCTTCACGAGGCATCCCATGTCCAACTTTGACCGCAACGCCGCTCCCTGGAGCCGGGGCTATGCCCGGACGGGCGCCGATGTAGATCAAGGTCTGCGCGCGTTCATGCTCGGCGTTTACAACAACATGACGATCGGCCTCGCCCTGACGGGTTTGGTCGCGCTGCTGGCCTTCAAGCTCGCCGTATCCGACGTGCCCACCGCGACGCTGATCGGTTCGCACACCTATCTCACCGACTTCGGGGCCGCCCTCTACCTTAGCCCGCTGCGCTGGGTCGTGATGTTTGCGCCGCTTGCCTTCGTGCTGTTCTTCTCGTTCAAGATCAACACGATGGCGGCCTCGTCGGCGCGCACCCTGTTCTTCGCCTATGCGGCGGTGATGGGGCTGTCGATCTCCTCGATCCTGCTGGTCTATACCGGAACCTCGGTCGCCAGGGCCTTCTTCATCACCTCGGCGAGCTTCGGCGCCCTCAGCCTTTACGGCTATACGACCAAGCGCAGCCTGGCGGCGATGGGCTCGTTCCTGATCATGGGCCTGTTCGGCATCATCATCGCCAGCCTGGTCAACATGTTCGTGCACAGCTCGGCGTTCCAGTTCGGCCTGTCGATCCTGACGGTGCTGATCTTCGCCGGCCTGACCGCCTGGGACACCCAGTCGATCAAGGAAATGTACCTGGAATCGGACGGCTATGAGATCGCCACGAAAAAATCGGTCAATGGCGCGCTGAGGCTTTATCTCGACTTCATCAACATCTTCATGGCGCTGGTGCAGCTTACGGGACAGCGCAACGACTGATCTCCCTTCGTCCCCAAAAACCCATGGAAAACCCCGCGGGCTTGAACTGACCGCGGGGTTTTTTATCGCCAAACCTTGTCCCTGCCCCGCATCGGCCGCGAGGGAGAGGGAGCCGGCGTCACCTGTGCGCGAGTCTCAGGCCGTGGCGGTGGCGGTGCGATCCTCCGCCTGCGAAAACCTTGTGGCATGCGGGGCTTAGTTGCGCCTTCTGGCTGGCGAGGCAGGCGGTGATCTGATCCGAATTCGGGATGAACCGTCCGCATAGGCGGAACACGTCGGGCGTGCAGGCCTGCTGGGCTTCGGCGGTTCCCCTGTACTCTGCGAAGGCGGGCGTCGTAAGCGCAAGCGTCATCGACGCCAGAGCCGCGGCGGCTAAGGCTTTCATTTTTTGCTCCTGGGAATCAGTAGTTTAGGCGACTGGCCGGCATAGGATGTCGGCTTTCGAAAATCTTTGCAACAGGCTCGCGCCGCCGCGAGCGAATGTTTGGGAAGCTGTGGCTTTGGCGCCCTGGCCAAGCTTCAGCCCGCCTTCGAGCCTCAAGCCAGCGAAAAACGTTCGGCGTGGCTGCCGACCCAGGCCGCCTCCCCCTGCGGCGGAAGCGACAGGGTCGCCTTCAGCTTGTCGACGCTCCAGTCGCCCGGCGTCGAGACCAGCAGCGATGCGCCATCCGCCAGCGCCGCCCGCGCGATGACTTCGCAGCCCGAAGCATGACAGCTTGCGTCGTCGGGCGCGGGCGCGCCGTGGAAAATCACGGCGAACAGGGCGACATCGCGCGCCGCCGCTTCCGCGAGAGGATTGGAGATGATGAAAACCGGCATGCCCGCGGGATGATCAAGTCGCTCGACAAATGGCAGTCGCGCGATGATCTTCGGCGCGCCTTCGATGGCCAGGCGTTCCCACCATCGCCCGTCCTGCGGCAGGATGTTTGCGCGCAACATGCCAAGATCGCCGCCGCCGTCGGGCCGCGCGGAGGAGGCCACGGCGAGGATCGTCTCGCCGGGATCGACATGGCCGCGCAGGGGAACGGTGAAGCCGAAATGGAAGCGGGCGGAATCGCGCATGGCCGCATCCCCGCCCGACATGTCCGCATGAACGGCGTAATTGGACTGGACATAGGTGAAGGTCGAAATGATCACCCGCCAGATGCTCTCGACCGTGTCGAGCGGCAGGCGCCCATGGTGGCGCCCGGCGATGATCCGCATCATGTCGGCCTCGCGTCCGGGACGGAAGGCCGAGCCGCCGCCCTGCCGGCCCTTCACCTCGATCAGCCTGTCGATGATTTCGCCGCGCTCCATCAGCAGCCGGTGCATGTCGCCGTCGAGCCGGTCGATTTCTTCCCGAAGCTCGGCAAGGGACGCGAGGGCGGAAGTCTGGCTCATCGTGGGGATCGCTCGCTTGTCATGTGGAATGGCGCGGCCGTTGGCGAAAAATTCATCCTGTTCCTCTATAGACGCCGGACGCCCGCAGGAAAACGCCAAATTGGCGGGTTTGGTGGACCGGCCTTGCTTGACTCGCCAAAAGTCCTGCTCCTAAATAACAAACGATCCGTTCGGCAAATCGAACAAGTTGCGCTCTTGACCGAAACTTTCCCCGATGCGGGCCGCGACGAGGCGACGACGGCGAAGCCGGATGCGATTTCCGTGAGCCCGCCGCCTGCTCCCCCGCAATCCCCCGTGACCCGAATCGACTTGCTGCTCGTCGCGGGCATGGTCGCGCCGGGTTCGCGCGTGCTGGATATCGGCTGCGGCGACGGCGAATTGCTGCGCCTGCTCTCTGACGCCAAGGGCGTTGACGCGCGCGGGCTCGAGATTTCGCAAAAGGGCGTCAATCAATGCGTCGCCAAGGGCCTGTCCGTCATCCAGGGCGACGCCGACGTCGATCTTGCCGATTATCCGGACGATTCCTTCGACTATGTGATTCTCTCGCAGACGCTCCAGGCGACCCGCGACCCGCGCCGGGTGCTGCGGCAGATGATGCGGATCGGACGGCGCGCCATCGTCTCCTTCCCCAATTTCGGCTATTGGCGCATACGCTGGCAGTTGGCGACGCGCGGCCGCATGCCCCTGACCAAGACACTCGGCAATCCCTGGTATGCGACGCCGAACATCCATCTGTGCACGATTCGCGATTTCGTCGGCCTGGTCGATGCGATCGAGGCCCGCATCGTCAAGGCGGAGGCGATGGACGGCCACGGCAAGCCGATCCGCGTGCAGGCGCCCTGGTGGGCGTGGAACCTGTTCGGCGAGCAGGCGGTGTTCTTGCTTGAGCGCAAGGAGCCGCGCTGAATTTGCTCAGGCCGCCGAGCGCGAAATGTCGCGGACGGCCTTGGCGGCGGTGTCGATCTTCACGGTGGATTCGGCGATGGCGTTCATCGACTGGGTGATGGCCTCCACGCCCTTCGAGGCGATCTGCATGTTTTCCGACATGTCCCCGGTCACTGCGCTTTGCGCCAGCACCGAGCCGGCAATGGCCGATGTGATGGAATTGATGGTCGCGATGATCGCGGCGATGCTTTCGATCGCCTTGGTCACGTCGGAGGTCGAGGCGCGCACGGAGGAAACCTGCCCGCTGATTTCCCCGGTCGCCTTGGCCGTGCGGGTGGCCAGCGTCTTGACCTCGGCGGCGACCACGGCGAAGCCGCGCCCGCTTTCGCCGGCGCGCGCCGCCTCGATGGTCGCATTGAGCGCCAGCAGGTTCGTCTGGGCGGCGATGTCGCTGATGAGGCCGACGACCTCGCCGATCTTCTGGGCGTCCTCCGCCAGGGCCGAGACCATGGAGCCCGCGTCGCCGGTCATGGCGACCGCTTTTTGCGCTATGTCCGTGGCGTGGGCGACCTGACGGGAAATTTCCTGGAAGGAGGTGGAAAGCTCCTCGGCGCCGGCGGCCACCGCCTGGACATTGCCCGAGGTCTGGTTGGACGCGGCGGCGGCCTCGACCGCCTCGTGCGACACGCAGGACACGGATTCGGTCATGCCGACGAGCTGCGTGTCGACCCTCGCATAAATG
This sequence comes from uncultured Alphaproteobacteria bacterium, assembly GCA_963713695.1. Taxonomy (GTDB): domain Bacteria; phylum Pseudomonadota; class Alphaproteobacteria; order Rhizobiales; family Beijerinckiaceae; genus Rhodoblastus. The sequence continues at coordinate 237,421 of CAVQMU010000005.1, read as the reverse complement.
TCCGCCCGTTTCTTCTGCCGCAACAATTGTTCGGTCACGTCGGTGGCGAATTTCACGACGCGGAACGGCTTGCCATCGAGATCCAGCACGGGGTTATAGGAGCCCTGAATCCAGACATCGCGTCCGCCCTTGCCGAGTCGATGATATTGGCCGCTGAAGAATTCGCCCCTGCCGAGTTTCGCCCAGAACTGCCGGTAGGCGTCGGAATTGCGTTCGGTCGGATCGATGAAGATGGAATGGTGCTGGCCGCGTATTTCGTCGAGCCGGTAGCCCATGGCCCCGAGGAAATTCTCGTTGGCGCCGATGATTCGGCCGTCGAGCTCGAATTCGACCACCGCAGACGAGCGATGGATCGCGTCGATCTGCGCCTGGAGATAGGATTGCTGAAGCTTCTGTTCCGTAAGATCGGAGAAGATCATCAGGACGCGATAGGGTTTGTCGTTTCGGTCACGTAGAAAGTTATAGGTGCATTGGAACCAGACGGGCTTCCCCGATTTGCTGACCCGCTTCAGCTCGCGCTCCATGTTTTCGCCGTTCCGCAGGCGCCGCCATAGATCCTGGTAGGCGCGGAGCGACTTGTCGCTTTTTTCGATGGTGACGAGGTGTTTCTGGCCGACCAGCTCCTCGCGGGCGTAGCCCATGATCCTGAGATAATTGTCATTTGCGAACAGGATCGTCTCGTCGAGATCCAGTTCGAGGATGCAGCGCGAACGATCCGCGGATTCGTAAGCGGCCTCAAGCAAGTCCATCCTATGCGACTTGAAAATCTTCATAATTTCCCTCGGAGGCGATCCTTCGGCGCAGATTCGCCCGTCGCATTGCAATCGAGGGTTGTATAAATTCGTTAACGCTTTCCTAAAATCTGCTCGTTTCGAAGATTTTGCTTGCTGAGAAGGCGGCGCGGGCGCCATCCGCGTCCGAAGGCTGCAAGCTTGGCCTTAATAAAGCGGAGCACGCCGGCGCCTCGGTTCGAAGCTAGTCTTCTTCGTCGTCGTTGAGCGGATGCAGGTCGCGCACCATGGCTTTCAGGCGTTCGTCGAGCACATGGGTATAGATCTGGGTGGTCGCGATATCCGCATGCCCCAGCAGTTCCTGGACAATGCGCAGGTCGGCGCCGTTTTGCAGCAGATGGCTGGCGAAGGCGTGGCGCAGGACATGCGGGCTGACGCGCGCGGCGGAAATTCCCGCCGCTGCAGCCAGAAATTTCAATTCGCGGGCAAAAACCTGGCGGGTCAGATGGCCGCTTTCGCCATCCGACGGAAACAGCCATTTTTGCGATGCAAGCGCCGGATGCAGCTCGAGCAGCATGCGGCGATAGGCGGCCAGGGCGTCGCGCGCCGGCCCGGTAAGGGGGGCGAGCCGTTCCCGCCCGCCCTTGCCCTTGATCATCAGAAGGCCGCCGCCGTCCTCGATCGGCTTCTCGGCGAGTTGCGCCGCCGACAACGGCAGGGCCACCAGCTCGGAAACGCGCAAGCCCGCCGCATAGAGCATTTCGACGAGACAGGCGGCGCGCCGCGCCCTCAGCCGCTCGGCGGCGGGACGCGCGGCGTCGTCGAGCCCCTCGCGGGAAACCCTGAGGAGAGCGTCGACTTCCGCGACCGACAGGATTTTTGGCAGCCGCCGCCCCTGGCGCGGCCCTTCCAGCAGGATGGCGGGGTCGTCCTCGCGCCGCTCCTCGGCGCTGAGAAAACGATGGAATTGCCTGATTGCCGAGAGCTTTCGGGCGGTGGAGGTCGGCTTGAGCCCGGCGTCCGCGAGGTCGGCCAGGTAATCCCGGATGTCCTGCGTCGTGGCGGTCTGGGGATCGCGACGCCTGCCGGCGAGGGCGGCGACATAATCATGGAGATCGCGGGAATAGGCGTCGATCGTGTTCCGCGCCGCGCCCCGTTCGGCCGCCAGCATCTCCAGGAAGTCAGCCACGGCGCGCGCCGTGGCCGTCCTTGCCGGGGCGGAGCTTCCGCTCATTTGTTGAGAAGGGCGGGGGAGATCGGCTGGCTGATTTCCCGCGGTTGCGGCTCGACGAAGGCGACGAGCGCCGCCATGCTCACGAAAGCGGCTCCGGCCAGCAGGCCGACGAAAAAGAGCAGGCGGAACAGGCTGGGCATGAAGGTCTCGGTTCTCATTGCGGCGAAAGTCGGTTTAATTTCGCCCAGGCATCGTGATACTACATGGGGATCATGTCGGATCAAGCCATAGTTCCCCAGCAGGAGGCCGCTCTCCAGCCGCCCCCGCCCCGCGATTCGCGCGCGCGGGCGGTCGTGGCGGCGCTTGCCGGGCGTCCTCTCGTCCTGGTCGGCATGATGGGCTCCGGCAAGACGGCGATCGGCAAGAGGCTCGCCCAGAGGCTCGGCGTCGATTTCATCGATTCCGACCACGAAATCGAGGCCGCGCACCGCCTGACCGTCAGCGAGATCTTCGCCCTGCATGGCGAGGCCTATTTCCGCGACGGCGAGCGGCGGGTGCTGGCGCGGCTGATCGGCGAAGGCGCGCGCGTCATCGCCACCGGCGGCGGCTCGTTCATCAACCAGCAGACGCGGGCGCTCATCGGCAAGCACGCGGTATCCGTCTGGCTGAAAGCGGATTTCGAAGTGCTGATGCGACGCGTCCGGAAAAGGCCGACCCGGCCCCTGCTGCAGAACCCCGATCCGGAAGGCGTGATGCGCCGCCTGATCGAGGAGCGCTATCCCGTCTACGCCGAAGCCGACCTGACGATTCACTCGCGCGACGCGGCGCATGAAATCATCATCGAGGAAATCCTCGCCACGCTCGAAGGCCATCTGGCCAAGCAGGGAGAAATCACCCAGGACATGACAGCCCCTACCGTCCCGCCCGCCACGACTCGGGTTTGCGTCAAGCTCGGCGCCCGCGCCTATGACATCCTGATCGGGCCCGACCTCGTCGGCCATGCCGGCGAAAAGCTGGCGCAGCTCGCGCCTGGCGCCTCCGCCTTCATCGTCACCGATTCCAATGTCGGCGCCATCTGGCTCGCGCCCTTGCAAGAAAGCCTTGACGCCGCGGGGGTGCGGCACAGCCATATCGTCCTCCCCGCAGGCGAGGCGACCAAGAATTTCGCGCATTTCCAGGCGCTTTGCGAGGCGGCGCTGGAAGCGCGGGTGGAGCGCGGCGATTTTCTCGTGGCGCTCGGCGGCGGCGTCATCGGCGACCTCACGGGCTTTGCCGCGGCGAGCCTGCGCCGGGGCATGGGGTTCGTGCAGATTCCCACGACCCTGCTGTCGCAGGTCGATTCGTCGGTTGGCGGCAAGACCGGCATCAATACGGGCCACGGCAAGAATTTGGTCGGCGCCTTTCACCAGCCCTCGCTGGTGCTGGCCGACACAAGGACGCTCGCCACCCTGCCGCCGCGCGAATTCGCGGCGGGTTACGCCGAGGTCGCCAAATACGGCCTGATCGACCGTCCCGATTTCTTTGCCTGGCTCGAGACCCACTGGTCCGCCGTGTTTCGGCGCGGCCCGGAGCTTGACCACGCGATCGCCGTCAGCTGCGAGTCCAAGGCGGCGGTGGTCGCGCGCGACGAAACCGAAAAAGGCGACCGCGCCCTGCTCAATCTCGGCCATACCTTCGGCCATGCGCTCGAAAAACTGGTCGGCTACGACAGCGCGCGGATCGTGCATGGCGAGGGCGTGGCCATCGGCATGGCCTGCGCCTTCCGTTTCTCGGCCGCGCAGAACCTGTGTCCGCCGGAGGCCGCCATCCGCGTCGAAAATCATTTGCGCGCCGTCGGCCTGCCCACGCGCATCGGCCATATCAAGGGCATGAACGCCGACGCCGACGTCATTCTCGACGCCATGGCGCAGGACAAGAAAGTGCAGCGGGGCGCGCTGACCTTCATTCTTGCGCGCGGCGTGGGCGATTGTTTCATCGCGAAGAACGTCGAGCCCGAGAAGGTTCGCGCCTTTCTCGAGGGCGAATTGCGGGCGGGGGCCTGAAATAATGCATGGCGAGGGCGGCGGCCTGCCGGTCAGCATTGGGGTCGCCGCGGCGGTCCTGGTCTTCTGCATCCTGATGTCGGCGTTTTTTTCCGCTTCGGAAACGGCGCTGACGGCCGCCTCTCGGGCGCGCATGCACGCGCTTGAAAAGCAGGGCGATCCGCGCGCGAAAACCATCAACCGCCTGCTGATCCAGCGCGACCGGCTGATCGGCGCCATGCTGCTCGGCAATACGATGTTCAACATCGGCGCCTCGGCCTTCCTCACCACGGTCCTGGTGACGCTGGTCGGCGACCGCGGCGCGATCTACGCAACCGCGACCATGACCGTGGCGCTGCTGATATTCGCCGAGGTCCTGCCGAAGACCGTCGCCATCAATTACCCCGACCGGCTGGCGCTGGTCGTGGCGCGGATCGTTTCGTTCTTCGTCGTCATTTTCGGACCGTTTCTCTACGCCGTCGAAAAGATCGTCAGGGGATCGCTGCTGATTTTCGGCCTCAAGCTCGGCGAAGCCCAGGACATGCTGACGCCGCAGGAGGAGTTGAAAAGCGCCGTCGACCTGATGCATCGCGAGGGCGACGTCGCGCGCTCGGACCGCGACATGTTCGGCGGATTGCTCGACCTGAAGGAGTTGACCGTCTCCGACGTGATGGTCCACCGCACCAAGATGCTGGCGCTCGACGCCGACCTGCCGACGCCCGAAATCCTCCGCGAAATCGTCGCCGCGCCTTACACGCGCCTGCCCCTGTGGCGCGAACACGCCGACAACATCATCGGCGTGCTCCACGCCAAGGATTTTTTGCGCGCGCTGGCGGAAGCCGGCGGCGACGCCGCCAAGGTCAAGCTCGAAAACATCACGCTCGAAGCCTGGTTCGTGCCGGATACGACCTCGCTCGAAGACCAGCTGCAGGAATTTCGCAAGCGCAAGACCCATTTCGCCCTGGTTGTCGATGAATATGGCGACGTCCAGGGCCTGGTGACGCTCGAGGACATTCTGGAGGAGATCGTCGGCGACATCCGCGACGAGCATGATGTCGCGGTGACCGGCGTGCGGCGCCAGCCCGATGGCTCGGTGATTGTCGAGGGCTCCGCGCCGATCCGCGACCTCAACCGCGTCATGGCCTGGGACCTTCCCGACGACGAGGCGACGACGATTGCCGGACTGGTGATCCATGAAGCCAGGGCCATCCCCGAACAGGGCCAGAAATTCGCCTTTCACGGCTTCCGTTTCGAGGTCCTGCGCAAGCAGCGCAATCGCATCACGCTCCTGCGGCTGCTGCCGGAGCCGGAACAGCAGAAATCCTGACCGGCTTGCCGCCTGCGGAGGCAGCGCCCGGACGCCGGCTCAGGAAACCGGCGTTTCCGCCTTGGTCTCGGCGGCCATGAACTGCGCCCGCGCCAGGGCGGCGAACTTGCCATCCTTGGCCACCAGCTCTTCGAACGAGCCGGTTTCGACGATTTTGCCCTGGTCGAAGACGAAGATCCGGTTGGCGCTGCGGATGGTCGCCAGGCGGTGGGCGATAACGAAAGTGGTGCGGCCCCTGGTCGCCGCTTCGAGCGCCGCCTGCAGCTGCTTTTCCGTCGCTGCGTCGAGCGCCGAGGTCGCCTCGTCGAAAATCATGATCGGCGGGTTTTTCAGCAACGCGCGGGCGATGGAGATGCGCTGGCGCTCGCCGCCGGACAGCGAGCGTCCGCGCTCTCCGACCATGGTCTTGACGCCGTCGACCTGGCGCGACACGAATTCGCTGGCCTGCGCCCGTTCGAGCGCCAGGGCGATTTCCTCGTCGGTGGCGTCGACCTTGCCGACCCGCAGGTTTTCCTCGATTGACCGTGCGAACAGCATCGGCTCCTGGAAGACGACGCCGATGTTTTTCCGCAGCGCGGAAAGCTTCATGTCGCGGATGTCCATGCCGTCGATGCGGATCGCGCCGAACTGCGGATCGAAGGCGCGATGCAGCAGGCTCAGCGTGGTCGACTTGCCCGACCCCGTCGAGCCCACCAGAGCCACGGTCTCGCCGGGCTTGACCACGAAATCGACGTTGTCGACCGCCTTGCGCCGCTCGTCATAGGCGAAGCCGACGCTCTCGAAGGCGACCTCGCCGGCCAGGCGTCCCGGGTCTTGCGCATCCGCCTTCTCGACGACGCTCGACGCCGTGTCCATCACGCCGAAAAACTCCGCGATTTTCGGCGCCTGCATGAACAGCAGATTGACGAAGCCGACCACCTGCTCCAGGCGCGCGATCAGCATGGTGGCGAAGCTCATGAACGCAACCACTTCGCCGATCGTGGCGAGCCCTTGCAAATGCAGCCAGACGCCGATGACGAAAATCGACAGCAGCGTCAATGTCGCGGACGCCCGTGTGGCGACCGCCGCCAGCGCCCACCAGGACAGAACCGGCAATTGCGCCGACAGCACCCGGTCGATGATATTCCGCAGCGATTGCGATTCATCTTCGATGCGCGTGAACGACTGGATGACCGGCACATTGCCGAGGACGTCGGACGCCTGCTCGGCCAGTCGGGCGTTGAACACTTCGACGCGCGCCTGCAGGCTTTCGGTCCGGCGCAGCACGAATGTGGTGAGCAGTCCGAAACCCAGGACCAGCAGCACCAGGACCGAAGCAAGCCGCCAGTTGACGAACAGCGTCGCCGGCAAAAGGACGAACAGGGCGACCATCGAGGCGCAATTGGTGCGGAAGAACTCCAGCCAGAGGAAGGACATGCCGCTGGCGCCTTCCAGCATCACTTTCAACAGGCGCCCCGAATGGGTGGCGCCGTGGAAGCTCAGCGGCAATTCGAGCAGGTGGTCGAAGAAATCGGCCATCGCCGCAAGGCGGCGGCGGTGCGCGAGACGGTCGGAGTGCAGGGCGACCAGCACCGCCGCGCCGATCGAGAACAGGCCGAACCCGACCCATGCGCCCATCATCGGCGTCAACTCGGCCCAGGAGGGATTGCGGCTTTGCGCCTGCGCGTTGGTCAGGGCGTCGATGATGCGGCCAAACAGCACGGGCTCGACAAATTGCGCGCAGGCCAGCGCCAGATTGGCGCAAACCAGGAGTATGGCGAGCCGGCGCTCGGCGACGAGTTGGCTGAGAGCTCGGGCGTAGACAGTCAGTATGGACATGGGCTGCGTCGGTTCGTTGCGAATCCCGGGACTATAGCCAAATTTGCGCGCCTGTCTCGGTCGTCCGGCTAGTCGTTGCTGATCGCCGAGCCGCCGAGCAGGCCGAGGAGGCCGCCGATGGCGCCGGAGGTCAGCGAACCGCCCCCGCCGCTTTCGCCGCCGGAGTTTTGCGGCAGGTAGCGGCCGATTTCCTCGGCCAGGTTCATGATCGGCATGCTTTGCAGCGCGACATGGCCGGGTCCCGTCAAAGTGGCGAGAAACAGGCCCTCGCCGCCGAACAGAATGTTGCGGAACCCCTTGATCATCTGGATGTCGAAGCCGACCGAGGGGTCGATGACCCCGACATGGCCGGCGTTGACCAGCAGTCTTTCGCCCGCCGCGAGGTCGCGATGCACCACTTCGCCGGACAGGTCGAGCCAGACCGTGCCGGGACCGGTGACCTTTTGCAGGATGAATCCCTCGCCGCCGAAAAAGCCCGCGCCGAGCCTTTTCTGCCAGGCCAGCTCCAGTTTGACCGAGCTTTCGGCGCAGAGGAAGGTTTCCTTGCGGCAGACCAGCGCTTGTCCGTCGCGCAGGGGCACGGCGAGGATCGTGCCGGGAAAGCGCGGCGCGAAAGCGACGTGGCCGGCGCCGCGCGATTTGAATTCGGTGATGAAAAAGCTGCCGCCGCCGAAGGAGCGCTTCAGGCCCGCGAAAAGACCGCCGCCCGTATGGGTGTCCATCTCGATGGAGTCATTCATCCAGCACATGCAGTTGGTCTGGCTGTAGACCGTCTCGCCGGCGGCGAGATCGATCTCCAGCGTCTGCATCACCGTTCCCGACAGGTTGTACTGCATGAATCGCTCCCTCGGCGTGAACCCTGTCGGGTTATAACCGCGGGCGCGGGCGTTTTCCCGCGAAATCCCGGGGGACGAGCAAAAAAATTCGGGCGCAGATGGCGCCGCGGTTCCGACGCCGTCGCCCGTCTCGCGCTCAGGACCGCCCATTCGCTGGCGCCCCCGCGCCGACATCGTCCTGGCCGCTGTTGGCGCAAAGGCTGATCAGCTTCGCGACAGTTTGCCCTCCCTATAATCCGGAAATCACAAGGTCCTGGAACGACGGGTTCTCGCGCCCGTTCGGATCGCGCCGGCTCGAGAATGGTTTTTCGCATGATGTCTGGCCGCACGATGTCTGGCCGCAGTCCCCGCGCCGGCGCCCGACCGCGTCCCGAACTCTCGCTTTTCGCCGGCGCCTTCGTCCTGGTCGTGATGATCATGGGCGTCAATGTCGCGACCCTCGCCAATATGCGCGGGAACGCGCGGCAGAGCGCCGAAGCCTATCTGGCGGGCTACAGCAATGTCGTGTCCGAACACGCCGCCGCCGCCCTCCGTTCCGTCGACGTCGTGCTGTCGAGCCTCGCCGGACGTTTTGCGCGCGAAGGCGCGGAAGCCTCGAGGGATCCCGCGATCAGGGAGGCCATGAACACCCTGCTGAGGGAGCGGTTGGCGGGATTGCCGCAGGTCTCAAGTTTCATGCTCGTCGATGCGAACGGCCGCGTCGTCGCCGCCTCGCTCGACGTGCCGACCGATCGGGTCAACCTGTCGGACCGCCCCTATTTCAAAGCGCTGAAGGAGGATCCGACGCTTGAGACCATCATCACCCCGGCGCTGGCAAGCCGGTTCACCGGGGCCCAGGTCGTCCTGTTCGCGCGGCGCCTGCCCAGTCCTGACGGCTCCTTCCGGGGGTTGATGCTCGGCGCGCTCTGGCAAAGCTATTTCGACGCCTATTACGACGCGGTCATTTCCGGCGACGACGTGCGCGTTTCCTTGATGCGGGGCGACGGCGGGATGCTGGCGCAGCACCCGGACGCGCCGCCGCTTTCAAGAGGCCGCGACGCGACGAAAATCGCGGCGGCGGACTGGGGCGCGCTTCGTCCCGGCGAAACGGCGCGGGCGAAAAGCGGCCCGCACGGCGATTTCCAATTGATCTCCGCGCGGCGGCTCGCCGACTTTCCGATCGTGGCGCTGGTCCAGCGGCCGGAATCTGGCGTCTTCCGCGAATGGTCCAAAATGGCGTGGCTTCTGTCTCTGGTCTCGCTCTGCAACGCCGTGCTGGTGGTCGGGCTCAGCATCGCCATCGCGCGCCGCTGGCGCAGCCAGGCCGCCTTCCTCGCCCGGCTCGCCCAAAGCGAAATTTTCGCGCGGCAGAAATCGCTGCAATTGGAGACGACGCTCGCCAACCTGCCGCAGGGGCTTTGCATGTTCGACCAGGACATGCGCGTCGTCGTCGCCAACGCCCAATATTCGCGCCTCTACGACCTCTCGCCCGAGGACGTCGCGCCGGGAATTCCGCTCGCCGATCTGGTTGACCTGCGCGTCGCGCGCGGCGTCTACGCCGCCGGCAATGAGCGTCCCGATCTGGCGGGCCAGGGCGAAGCCGGAGGCTTCCTGCAGCATTTGAGCAACGGCCGCATCATCGCGGTCAATCGTTACGCCATGCCCGACGGCGGCTGGGTGTCCCAGCACGAGGACGTGACGGAGGCGCACAAGGCGATGGAGCGCGTCAGCTTCCTCGCCCGCCACGATTCCCTAACTCATCTCGTCAACCGCGCCCAGCTCATCGAAAGCCTGACCGAACATCTGGAGCGGCTGCGGCGAGGTTTCGGATGCGGCCTTTGCGTCTTCCTGCTCGACCTCGACATGTTCAAGGCGGTCAATGATTTGCTTGGCCATGGCGTCGGCGACGGCCTGCTGAAGCAGGTCGCGGATCGCCTGCGCCAGGCGATGCGCAATGTCGATGTCGTCGCGCGGCTCGGCGGCGACGAATTCGCGATCCTCGTCATGCTCGACGAAAACGGCAAGTCCGACGGCGCGAGGATCGTCGCCGAGCGCCTGCTGGGCGCCATCGGGGCGCCCTGCCTCATCGATTCCCACAAGGTGGTGATCGGCGTCTCCATTGGCATAGCCACATCGCCAGAGGACGGGCTCGACGTCGACGATCTCATCTCCAAGGCCGACATGGCCCTCTACAAGGCCAAGGCGGCGGGCCGCAATACGTTTCAATTCTACGACGCCCTGCTCGAAAGCGAAGCGCGCCTGCGGCACAACCTGCAACTCGACCTTCACGCGGCGATCGAAGGGGAGCAGTTCGAACTGCATTACCAGCCGATCGTTTCCGCGGCGACGCGCGAAGTGGTCTGCGTCGAGGCGCTGGTGCGCTGGCGACACCCGCGCGACGGCCTCATCGGCCCCGACCGCTTCATCCCCATAGCCGAGGAAACCGGATTGATCGTGCCGCTCGGCGAATGGATCCTGCGCCGCGCTTGCCGCGATGCGCTCTCCTGGCCTGACGGCGTGAATGTCGCGGTCAATATTTCTCCGGTGCAGTTCAAGAAGGGCAATCTGGTCGAACGGGTCGAAAGGGCGCTGTTTGAAACAGGGCTTCCCGCGCGCCGTCTCGATATCGAGATCACCGAAAATGTCTTCATGAAGGACAGCGCCGAAAACCTCGCGATATTGCGCGGCCTCAAGCAGCTCGGCGTCGCCATCTCGCTCGACGATTTCGGCTCCGGCTACTCGTCGCTCGGCTATATCCGCGCCTTCCCGCTGGACCGGATCAAGATCGACCGGAGCTTTATCGCCGAGGCGCTGCAAAATCGCGATTGCGCGGCGATCGTCTCGACCATCGTCACGCTCGCCCGCTACCTCGACATAGCCACGGTGGCGGAAGGCGTCGAGACCGACGAGCAGCAGCAGTTTTTGCGCGCGGCGGGGTGCTCTTTTTTCCAGGGTTATCTGTTTGGCCGTCCCATGCCCGCGGCGGAAATTTTCGCACGGCTCGACGGCGAGGCGAAGAAGGCCTCGTGATCTCTCGATCCGCCCAGCGTTTCGCGCAAAGTCTGGGCGAGCCCGCGGAAAAGTTGCTTGCGGCTGGAGGTTCGCCGCCAGGCGAGGACGATGCGGCGGGCCGGCGCGCCTTCGCGCATTGGAACGGCCTTGAGATCGAGACCGCGCAAAATCCCGGATGCAATGGCCATTTCCGGCGCAAAGGTGACGCCGAGCCCGTTGGCGGCCATTTGCACCAGCGTGTGCAGGCTCGTGCCCTGAAAACCGCTGTTGCGCTTGGCCCCTTCCAGCGAGCAGGCGGCCAGCGCATGGTCGCGCATGCAATGGCCGTCTTCGAGCAGCAGCAGGTCCTCCGAGGCGAGATCGCCGGGGCCGGCCGAAGCCAGCCGGGCAAGCCTGTGGCCATCCGGGCAGACGACGAAGAACCGGTCCTCGCAGAGGTCGATGGTGTCCAGGCCTTCGCAAGGGAAGGGCAAAGCGATGATCGCCGCGTCGAGCTTGCCATCGTTCAGCCGCGCCAGAAGCGGCGCCGTCTGCTCCTCGCGCAGGTAGATTTTCAGGCCGGGAAAGGCGCAGTGCAGCGCCGGCATGATTTTCGGCGCGACGAAGGGGCCGACTGTCGGAATGACGCCCAGTTGCAGGGGGCCAGAGGCCGGGTCGCGCGCCAACTCCGCCGCCTCGACCAGTTCTTCGGCGTCGCGCAACAGCGTTTTGGCCCTGTCCGCGACTTCGAGCCCTATGGCGGTCGGCATGACCGAGCGCTTGGTCCGCTCCAGCATTTTCACGCCCAGGGCGGCTTCGAGTTCGAGAATGGCGGCGCTGAGGGTCGACTGGCTGACATGGCAGTCCTCAGCGGCGGCGCCGAAATGCCGCCGCTCGACGACCGCCACGAGAAAACGCAACTGGCGCAGGGTGGGCAGGTTTTTCATGCGCAGACAGTAATCGAAGAAAGCGATTAAAAAAACTTGTTTTTTGCGATTTACTCGATCAGCTCCGCCGCCTAGTTTCCGCTCATCAGGAAATGACGCACCGCACAATGCGAGGCGTCGTCGCAGCGGAGAAAACCATGTCCCTCATCAACTCGCAGATCAAGCCGTTCCAAGCCAAGGCCTTCAAGGGTGGCAAATTCATCGACGTGAGCGAGGAAAGCCTCAAGGATATCTGGTCGGTGTTCTTTTTCTATCCGGCCGACTTCACCTTCGTCTGCCCGACCGAACTCGAGGACCTCGCCGAAAATTATCATGAATTCCAGAAGCTTGGCGTCGAGATCTTCTCCGTCTCGACCGACACGCATTTCTGCCACAAGGCCTGGCATGATTCGTCGCCGGCGATCGGCAAGATCGACTACACCATGGTTGGCGACCCCACCCACGCCATCTGCCGCAACTTCGACGTGCTGATCGAGGCCGCCGGCCTCGCCGACCGCGGCACGTTCGTTGTCGATCCCAATGGCGTGATCCAGATCGTCGAAGTCTCCGCCGGCGGCGTTGGCCGCGACGCCAAGGAGCTGCTGCGCAAGATCAAGGCGGTTCAGTATGTCGCCAGCCATCCTGGCGAAGTCTGCCCGGCCAAGTGGCAGGAAGGCGAGAAGACCCTCGCTCCGTCGCTCGACCTCGTCGGCAAGATCTGACCCGCAGCCCTCTGCTGGCGTGACCCCGGGCTTTTGCCCGGGGCCACAATCCCCCAAATCCTCCCGGACCCATCGCCATGCTCGACGCCGCCATCAAGACGCAGCTGAAAACCTATTTCGAACGCATCGTTCATCCGATCGAACTGGTCGCCTCGCTCGATGACAGCGACAAGTCGCGGGAAATGCTGGCGCTGCTCGAAGACGTCGCGGCGCAGTCCGACAAGATCGCGCTCGACCGCGACGGGAACGACGCGCGAAAACCTTCTTTTGCCATCCGCCGCGCGGGTTCGGAGATCGGCGCAGCTTTCGCCGGCCTGCCGATGGGCCATGAATTCAATTCGCTGGTCCTCGCCCTGCTGCAGGTCGGCGGCCATCCCCCGAAGGAGACGGCCGAGACCATCGCGCAGATCGAATCGCTCGACGGCGCGTTTTTGTTCGAGACCTATTTTTCGCTCTCCTGCCAGAACTGCCCCGACGTGGTGCAGGCGCTGAACCTGATGAGCGCGCTTAATCCGAAAATCCGCCACGTCGCCATCGACGGCGCGCTATTCCCCGCCGAGATCGAACAGCGGAAGATCATGGCCGTGCCCTCCGTCTATCTGAACGGCCAGCCCTTCGCCCAGGGGCGCATGAGCCTCGAGCAGATCCTCGCGAAGATCGACGCCGGCGCGAGCATCCGTGTCGCGCAGAAACTGGCTGACAAAAAACCTTTCGACGTGCTGGTCGTCGGCGGCGGCCCCGCCGGGGCTGCGGCGGCGATCTACGCAGCGCGCAAGGGCATTTCCACCGGCGTCGTCGCAGAGCGTTTCGGCGGCCAGGCGCTCGACACCATGGGAATCGAGAATTTTATCTCCGTGCCGCATACCGAAGGCCCGAAACTTGTCGCCGCGCTCGAGCAGCATGTCGGGGATTACGACGTCGACGTCATGAACCTGCAGACGGCGGTCGAGCTGATGCCTGCGGCCTCGCCGGGCGGGCTGGCGCAATTGCGGCTCGCCAGCGGCGCCACGCTTATGGCGCGCACCGTCATCCTTGCGACCGGCGCGCGCTGGCGGCAGATGAACGTGCCGGGCGAGGCGGACTATCGCAACAAGGGCGTGGCCTATTGCCCGCATTGCGACGGGCCGCTGTTCAAAGGCAAAAACGTGGCTGTGATCGGCGGCGGCAATTCCGGCGTCGAGGCGGCGATCGACCTCGCCGGCATCGTCGCGCATGTGACGCTGATCGAATTCGACCACCAATTGCGCGCCGACGCCGTGCTGCAGGCTAAACTGCGCTCACTGCCGAATGTGAAAGTCATCGTCTCCGCGCAGACGAGCGAAGTGCATGGCGACGGCGAAAAGGTTGTCAGCCTCTCCTACAAGGACCGCGCGAGCGGCGCGCCGCGAAAAATCGATCTCGACGGACTCTTCGTCCAGATCGGCCTCGTTCCCAACACCGAATGGTTGAAGGGCATCATCGATCTGAGCCCGCGCGGCGAAATCGAGATCGACGCGCGCGGCCAGACCTCGGCGGCCGGAATCTTCGCGGCGGGCGACGCGACGACGACGCCCTACAAGCAGATCGTCATCGCCATGGGCGACGGCGCCAAGGCCTCGCTTTCAGCCTTCGATCATCTGATCCGCCTGGCGCCGGCCGGCGATTCCGAGGCCGCCTGAGGCGGCCGGGGTCACGGCGCGGGCGTTTCGTGATCGCAATAGGGCGGGGAATCCCGACCTTCGCCTTTTCCTCGCCACAGGCGCTTGCTTGAGTGCCGCATTCCGTGACATTCTCCCGGCGGACGCGAAAGGCTGGACCATGTCGCTACCCGAAGACCATCCCCGTCTGTTCAAGCGTCCCTACAGCCCGGCCGAACTGATCGCCGACGGCTTTGTCCACGCCGTCGCCATCGTCGCGGGGTTGATCGCCTTCGCGGTGCTGTTCATGAAGGTCGCGGCGCACGGCGACCTGTCGGACGGCTTGGCCATGGCCGTCTACGCCACCGGCTTTTTCCTGCTGTTCGGCTTTTCCTGCGCCTACAACATGGCGCCGCCCTCGCATCTCAAATGGCTGCTGCGGCGGCTCGACCACGCCTCGATCTACCTGATGATCGCCGGCACCTATACGGCGCTGCTGTCGCAATTGCCCGATCGCCCCGTCGCCTGGACGCTGGCCGCCATCGTCTGGACGGTCTCGCTTGGCGGCGCCGCCGTAAAACTGCTGCTGCCCGGGAAATTCGACCGCACGTCAATCTTCGTCTATCTGGCGCTTGGCTGGGTGGCGATCGTGGCGATCCGCCAGCTGGTTGCGGCCTTGCCTGTGCAAACGCTGGTTCTCATCGCCATCGGCGGTCTCTTCTATTCGGTCGGCGTGCTGTTCTATCGCTGGGAGCGCCTGAAATTCCAGAACGCCATCTGGCATTCCTTCGTCACCATCGCCGCGGGATGTCAATATGCGGGCATCGCCCAGGCTTTTGGGCATGGCGGCTGAAGGCCGAAACTGTGCTCGCGCGGCTCTGACCGCTGCGAGCGGCGCCTTCCAGCGCCAACAAGACGCGCCGCAGAAACAAAACGCCCGCCCGTACATCCGGGGCGGGCGTTTGCAGTTTACACGCCCGGAAGCTCCGGGCCCGTAATGACCGAGAATAGGCTCCGGGGCTTGCGCGGAGCTTGAGATCATCTCCGCGATTCGTCGCCGCGCCGGACCGAACGGCGGCCAGTCGAGCGAGTGAAATTTCCAGGTTGTCGATGCGAACATTGAACAAAACCAAGGTCGACCCCTCACAAATCAAAGCAAAAAGTCGATTAGCTGACGTAACGTGAACAGTAGAAAATTAATGTTCGTCCGCCAAATTCGATGGCGAGTCTGGCTGAACCCTGGCCGGGCGCGCTGCAACTCGGCATGATCGAATATGAATGACAGCGTTTTCAAGCGGGACGGACGTCCGATCCGTGTGAAGAAGGCGCATCCGAACACGAACTGGACCCGATCCGGCCTGACCGGATGAGCAGGCTTCCAGCGAGCATGAACGGGTCGAAGGCTTTGATGAAACTGCTGTCCGAACCAAAGCGTCTGACAATTCTGGCGTCAATGCTTGCCGGCGCGGGCCTCTGCGTCATGGCGTTATGGGCGCGTGTGCATCCCGATCTTGCGAGCCCCGATGTCCGGGCCCTGTGGTCATGGTCCCTCGCCTCATCGGAGAGGCTTGAGCATGGGCCGGACGGCGCCCTCATCCGGACCGTCCTCGAACCCATCGCCCTGTTGCGAAATATTGCGTTGATCCTGCTGTCGCTGTCGGGCGCGGCCTGGGTCGCGCGCGAAATCGTCGCCACGCTTCGCCGCAGGTTGCTGGGCGGAGCCTCGCTGAGCGCGGAGGAGGTGGAAGAGGCCGGCGGCAAGCTCGCCGAGGAATTGCGCGGGCTGCTCGATCTGGCCCAGACCCATTCGAAGCAGAATGAGGCCTATTCGGCGGCTCTCGGCGCGGGCCAGGACAGGCTAGCGGCGTCCCGCAGCAACGACCAAATTCGCGCCGCCATCCAGTTCCTCGTCGCGGCCAACAAGCAGATGCTGCGCGTCAACGAGGACTACGAGGCGAGGCTCAGGGACTCGCGGGACCAGATCGCATCGCTGCGAACGGCCCTGGCGGAATCGCAGGAGCTGACCCAGCGCGACTCCCTGACATCAGCCTATTCGCGCCGGCATTTCGACGAGGCTCTCGCAAGGCTCGTCCGCAAGGCCAACGTCAAGGGCGCGCCCTTGAGCCTGATCATCGCCGACATCGACCATTTCAAGCAGATCAACGACACGTTCGGCCATCCGGTCGGCGACGAGGTGTTGCGGAAGATTTCTGACCTGCTGATGTCCAACGCCAGTGGCCAGGACAGCGTCGCGCGCTACGGCGGCGAGGAATTCGCCATCATCCTGCCGGAGACGGCCGCCGCCGCCGCCGCTGAACTCGCCGAGCGAATCAGGCAGAAGCTCGAGGCGAAAAAATGGGCGGTCAAGGGGGACGCGTCAATCGGCGCCATCACCGCCTCGTTCGGCGTCGCGGAACTCGAACTGGACGAAAGCCCGGATGCGCTCGTCCGGCGCGCGGATGCGAAACTTTACAGATCCAAGGCGGCCGGGCGAAACCGGGTGTCATTCTGACGGGCGCCTGATCATTCCGCACGCCGCCTCAGGCGCGGCCGCGCAGGGCTCGTGCGGCGCCGTCCTGGTCACAAGTTGCGGAAATCCCTTGGCGTCGAACCGCCGCCCCTGGGCCGCCGAGGGCTCGCTGCGCCCGGGCAGGAGGCGGTCTGCCAAAAATGCCCTGCAAAATCAGCTTGCCTTTGCGCCATTGCCTTGATTGAGTGTGCTCCCCCGGAGGAATGCATGTCGCGCATTTTGGTGATCGAAGACGAATTCCTGCTTGCGGCCCATATAGGCGGCATTCTCGAGGATGACGGGTTCGATGTGATCGGTCCCGTCGGCACGCTGGCCGAAGCTGTGAAATTGGCGAGCGACGAGGAATTGCACGGCGCGCTTCTCGACGTGAACATCGTCGGCGGCCGCGTCGACGACGTCGCGGACATTCTCGCGCGCCGGGGCGTGCCGTTCGTGTTCGTCACCGGCTATGGACGCGATCATCTGCCGCCCAATTTTCGCGATGCGTTCGTCGTCAACAAACCGTTCGACGACAAGGATCTTCTCAAGCGCGTGCGCGGTTTTTCGGAAGGGCCTCACCAGGCTTCTTGACGTCGACGCCTTCAACAAGGGGGACCAATCCGATGTGCAAGCTTTCCTTTTCGTTGTCCAAATCCTTTTTTCAACTTGCCGTTGCCGCCTTTTTCGCCCTGACGGGCGCGTCCCAGGCCGAATCGCCCTGGCCGGCCAATGCGCGGGTTTATTTCATCGAGCCGAATAATGGCGCCGTCATCACCGGCAAGGTGACGGTCAAATTCGGTCTCTCCGGCATGGGCGTCGCGCCGGCCGGCGTCGACAAAGCCAATACCGGCCATCATCATCTGCTGATAGACGCCGATGCGCCGACCGGCGAACAATTGAACGAACCCCTGCCTGTGGACGCGCATGTGCGCCATTTCGGCGGCGGCCAGACCGAGACCGTTCTCGACCTCCCGCCGGGACGCCACACGTTGCAGATCATCCTCGGCGACGCCAATCACATCCCGCATAATCCGCCGCTCGAATCCGGCAAGATCGAGATCGAGGTGCAATAATTACAGGGGTCTCCCTGAATTTGAGGGCTCGGGGGCTTCCGGAGCGGGGACATTTTCCTCGGCCTCTCGTTCATGCGCCAGTCCGCCGCCAAAAACCCGGCTGGCCTTGACGTCTTCTTCTCCGATGGTCGAGAGCGCCTCGGCGTCGAGGGGGCCGCTGGCGCACTCGAACAGGCGGTTGGCGTGGCGCAGGCGCGCCCGGTCGAGAGCGTTGCGGATCGAGCGCGCATTGGCGAAATGCGGCAGGGTTTTTCGCGCGACGATGTAATCGCGCATGGCCTCGAGACCCGGCTCGTCGAAGTGGTATTGCTGCTGCGCCAGCATGCTCTGGGCAATGCGCAGCAATTCCTCGTCGGTATAGTCGGGGAATTCGATGTGATGGGCGATGCGCGAGCGAAAGCCGGGATTGCTGAGGAAAAACCTGTCCATTCGGTCGGCGTAGCCGGCGAGGATCACCACGAGGTCGTCGCGGTTGTTCTCCATCACCTGCAACAGGATTTCGATGGCTTCCTGGCCGTAGTCGCGCTCGTTGTCGGGCTTGTAGAGATAATAGGCCTCGTCGATGAACAGCACGCCGCCCATGGCTTTCTTCAGGATTTCGCGCGTTTTCGGGGCGGTGTGGCCGATGTATTGTCCGACAAGGTCGTCGCGCGTCACGGAGACGAGATGGCCCTTGCGCACATAGCCGAGGCGATGCAGAAGGCCCGCCATTTTCAGCGCCACGGTCGTCTTGCCGACGCCGGGATTGCCGGTGAAGCTCATGTGCAGGGTCGGCGTCTCGCTCGCAAGGCCCAGCTTCTGCCGCGCCCGATCAACCAGCAGCAGCGCCGCGGTTTCGCGGATCCGCCGCTTGACAGGCGCGAGGCCGATCAATTCGCGGTCGAGTTCCTCCAGAACCTCGGCGACGCCTGAAGAGCGGTAGTCGGCGCCGAGATCGACAAGGCCGGCGGTTTCGACGCCGGGGGCGTCGGGAGCGATGGTTGCATCGTTCATTGCGTGGTCGTTCATGGCCTTGCCTTCAGGCGGCGAAAAGAAAAAACCGGAGCGGCGTGGGAGGAGATACCGCCCCGGTGAAGTAAGTTTTCAGCGCTGCGTCGTCAGCGTCACATGGACCGTGCGGCCGTTGCCCTCGGTGCGGGTCATCAGGAAGGTCGGCTCGACCTTCGGGCGCTGGACCATGAAGGACATTCTCACGGTCTCGAATCCGCGCGTGGAATCGAAGGCGATCAGCTTGATGTATTTGTCGGGCTCGGCCTTGCGGCAGGCGTTGAGCTCCATCATCACGCCCGCCGCGTCCTTCAGGTCGAACATGGGCTGGCTCCACATTTCCCAATAGGTGTTCCGGGGGTGGGGATCGTCGGTATATTCGATGCCGACGGCCCATTCGTTGCGGAGGCAATATTCGATCTGCGCCTTGATCTGGTCATCGTCGAGATCGGGCAGGAAAGAGAAGCATCCTTGTGAGATGTGCATGGTCTGGCTCCCAAAATCATTCGGCGGCGACGGGCGTCAGCACGAAGTCCGACGTGTCGGTCGAGGTGTAGTTGAAGGAAATATTGCCCCAGGTGTCGAGCGCGGCTTCAAGCGGCTTGCACCATCTGGCGGCGCCGCGGAGAATTTCCGGCCCTTCGGAGATGAGGTTGCGGCCCTCGTTGCGCGCGAGGACCATGGCCTCGAGCGCGACGCGATTGGCGGTCGCTCCCGCCTGGATGCCCATGGGATGGCCGATGGTGCCGCCGCCGAATTGCAGCACGACGTCGTCGCCGAACAGGTCGAGCAATTGATGCATCTGGCCGGCGTGGATGCCGCCGGAGGCCACCGGCATCATCTTGCGAATGTCGCACCAGTCCTGCTTGAAAAAGATGCCGCGGGGCAGGTCGACCTCGGTGACGGCGTCGCGGCAGACGTTGTAATAGCCTTGCACCGTGGCCGGGTCGCCTTCGAGCTTGCCGACGGCGGTGCCGGCATGGATATGGTCGACGCCGGCGAGCCGCATCCATTTGGCGATGACGCGGAAGGACACGCCATGGTTCTTCTGCCGCGTATAGGTGCCGTGACCCGCGCGATGCAGATGCAGGATCATGTCATGCTGCCGGCACCAGTTGGACATGGACTGGATCGCCGTATAGCCGATGACCAGGTCGATCATCACGATGACCGAGCCGATCTCCTTGGCGAATTCGGCGCGGCGGATCATTTCGTCCATCGTGCCGGCGGTGACGTTGAGATAATGCCCTTTCATTTCGCCGGTGGCGGCGATCGCCTTGTTGACGGCCTCCATGCAATAGAGGAAACGGTCGCGCCAATGCATGAAAGGCTGCGAATTGATGTTCTCGTCGTCCTTCATGAAATCGAGGCCGCCCTTGAGGCCCTCGTAGACGACGCGGCCATAGTTCTTGCCTGACAGCCCGAGTTTGGGCTTGGTCGTCGCGCCGAGCAGGGGGCGGCCGAACTTGTCGAGGCGCTCGCGCTCGACGACGATGCCGGTTGGCGGACCCTTGAAGGTTTTTACATAGGCGGGCGGGAAATACATGTCCTCGAGGCGGATCGCCTTGAGCGGCTTGAAGCCGAAGACATTGCCGATGATCGACGCCGTCAGGTTGGCGATCGAGCCTTCCTCGAACAGGATGTAGTCGTAGGCGACGTAAACGAAGAACTGGTTGTCCTGGCCGGGCACGGGATCGACCCGATAGGCCTTGGCGCGGTAAGAATTGCAGGCGGTCAGACGATCCGTCCAGACGACGGTCCAGGTGGCTGTCGAGGATTCGCCGGCGACCGCCGCGCCGGCCTCGATCGGATCGACGCCGTCCTGCGGGGTGATGCGGAACAGCGCGATGACGTCGGTCGGCTTGGGCTCGTATTCGCCGTTCCAATAGCCCATCTGCGCGTATTTCAGCACGCCGGCCTTGTAGCGCTCCTTGCCCTTGAGTTCCTTGGTCTTGCTGTCCATCGCCGTCTCCCTTGATGGCTGGCTTCGCGCCAGTCTGAGGTGATGAAACTTTTTACGCCCGCCCATGTTTTGAGGTAAGTTCATAGTTTCGAACGTTACTATTCACCGGAGTAAACAATGCTGCGGGCGGTGACTCTGCATCAACTGCGTCTGATGGCGGCGTTCGCGCGGCACATGAACATGACGCGGGCGGCCGAAGAGATGAACATGACGCCCTCCGCCTTCTCGGTGCAGATCAAGCAGCTTGCGGAAAGCCTCGGCTTGCCGCTGCACGAACAGGCGGGCAAGAAGATCTTCCTGACGGAGGCGGGACGCGCGGCGGCTTCCGCCAGCCGCGACATGCTGGAGCGGCTCGATCTGCTGGGCATGCAACTCGCGGAAATGCAGGGGCTGGAGCGCGGCTGCCTGAAACTCGCGATGATCACCACCGCGCGTTATTTCGCGACAAGAATGATCGGCGATTTCTGCCGCGATCATCCCAAGATCGAACTGGTGCTGGAAGTGGGCAACCGCGATCAGATTCTCGAGCGGATGCGGAACAATCTCGACGACCTCACCATCATGGGCCAGCCGCCGGAAGAGCTTGACGTGGTCGCCATTCCCTTCGTGAAAAATCCGCTGGTGGTTCTGGCGCCGTCAAACCATCCGCTGTGCAAGGAAAGGCATATCGCGCCGCAGCGATTGCAGGACGAGGCCTTCATCCTGCGCGAACCCGGTTCCGGCACGCGGCAGGCGGTCGAGCGTTATTTTGTCGAGCATGGAATTCGCCCGCCTGTTCGCATGACGCTGGGCAGCGACGAGACGATCAAGCAGGCGGTCGGCGCGGGCCTCGGGCTCGCGGTGCTCTCCCGCCATGTGTTGGGACTGGATGCGCCCGAAGGCGCCTTGCGCGAACTCGACGTGCAGGGGTTTCCGCTGCTGCGGCAATGGTATGTGGTGCATCTCAAAGCGAAGAGGCTGTCGCCGCTGGCGACGGCGTTCTTGAAGTCGCTGCAGTCGTAGGAGATGCGATCTAACCGTAGCGCCAGCAATGAACGACGCAAAACGGCGGATTGCAGGCGTAGCGCGAAGGACCGGTCCAGAAAAAAATCGCTCGATGGTTCAACGGGAAGGATGCAGCAATTCCGGACTTCAAAACTTTTTCGCCATGCCTCGTGGTGACAATTGCCGATCACTCCTAGATGATTTGATCCGGCAATCAAATTCGACGTAGGCCCTCAAATGAAAAAGTTTTTTCAAATATTCGTCGTCGGCACATTTGCCCTATTCGTGACGCTGTTTGTGATTATCGGCGGCTGGCGGACTGTTTATTGGGCGACCGATGCCCGCTCAAAATGTTTATACGCGAGCGAATCTTTGCTCTCCCCGAAAGAGAACTTTGTAGCTGAGCGAGCAGCCGACAGCTGCGACCAATACACCGAAACCCCACAAGTTTTTTCAATACGGCGAATGCGAGATGGAATCCAGCAAACGCGCCAAATATTCCTTGAAACCACCGGGTCATCGGACGATGTCTTATTCACTTGGATTGCCGATGCAACGCTTTTGGTGGCTGCGCCGAAGACAAGAAATGACACGTGGCCCCGCCATTTCGGAGCAAATGAAGGGCCAAACGAAGTCAATGGAGTCAAAATTGTGTATGGACGCTATCCGGACGACCCAGATATCAAAAGGGAAGGCGTGCCTGACAACAAAATAGAAATAAATGCTTATATTATGAAATTGATATTTGACGAAAATAATTTAAATACAGAGCATGTATGCTCTATGGCAGCTACCATAAATGATGGAAAGGAATTTTACTTTGTAACGTTGAGATTATCTGATTATGTGTATAATGATAAGGCAACAGGAAACAATAAGAGGGGCGGAAGTCTCGACTTTAACTTAGGAGAAAATATTTCGAAAAAATTGTCACATCCAACATCGGCCAGAATTGGAGATGTTATTTTGTATAATTCAAAGTTCAATATTGATAGACCAGTCGGAAACACGATAAATTCGATGTCGACCACAACGTTTACGACGTTTCGTAGCACAAGATTTATAGATACGGACATACTAAAACAATTAGTTTCAAAATTGCGTTTTGGAAGCACTGAGATTGCCGTTCGAGATTGGATTAGCAATAGTGAGGTAATTTATCACATCGGGGCTCTGTCAGAAATTGAAGAAATAAGAAAATATGATCGGTGCATTGAAAGTAATATAGCCATTTTAACGAAATGACACGGTGAGTGTTTGCGATAGGCCGCGATGTCGCCGTTACGTTTGACCGAAGCCGCGAAAGTCCGTTGACGACGTTGTTCTGGCCATTGCGAGAAAAGCTTGAAAGTTGACTTAGAGCCGAAGGCCGTCATTAGCTCGAAGGAGCCAAATGGTCTTTGACCATTCGCGCGCCCAAACCTACGCCGCGAATTTCCGTCGCGCCGCCTCGGCCGCGGCGCGGATGGCGGCGATGTTGCGGCCATAAACGTCCGGCGTCTCGACGCTGCCGCCCTTGAACACGGCGGAGCCCGCGACCAGCACGTCGGCGCCCGCCGCCGCCACCAGCGGCGCGGTCTCCGGCGTGATGCCGCCGTCGATCTCGATATGAACGGGCCGGTCGCCGATCATCGCGCGGATCTGCGTGACTTTCTCGACCTGGCTTTCGATAAAACTCTGGCCCCCAAAACCGGGATTGACCGTCATGACAAGCACGAGGTCGATGCGGTCGAGCACGAATTCGAGCGCGCTCGCCGGCGTCGAGGGGTTCAGGGACACGCCGGCCTTGGCGCCGAAGGAGCGCACCAGTTGCAAGGAACGGTCGAGATGGGCGCCGGCTTCGGCGTGCACCGTGACGAAATCCGCGCCCGATTTGACGAAGGCCTCGATGTAGGAATCGACGGGCGCGATCATCAGATGCACGTCCATCACGCCCTTGATGTGTTTTCTGATGGCGGCGCAGGTCGCAGGGCCGAAGGTGATGTTGGGGACGAAATGGCCGTCCATCACGTCGACATGCACCCAGTCGGCGCCCTGCGCTTCGATGGCGCGGCATTCCGCGCCGAAATTGGCGAAATCGGCGGAAAGGATCGAAGGCGCGATTTTTATGCGACGGTCGAAGGTCATGGGTATCTTCCCTGCTTTGCATCTGCCTTTTCAGCGCGTCATGCCCGGACTTGTTCCGGGCATCCACGCCGGGGTGCGACGCCGCCGACGCCATCCAATGCGCAAGCGGCGCCGCGTGGATGGCCGGGACAAGCCCGGCCATGACGGCTTCGAGTGCGACTCACGCGGCGGCCTTGCCGAGCTTTTCGCGCCAGCCCGGGAAAAGCTTGTCCGCGTCATGCGAAAAGCTCTCGAAGGCGCGGGCGAATTCGCGATGGTCCCGTGCGAATTCGACGGGGTCGGCGCCCGCCTTCCAGCATTGCTCGGCCTGCCGCAGCGACTTCGCGCCGGCCACGCCGCCATCGATATGGCCGAAGGCGCCGCCGCCCGCGGTCATGATCAGGTTGGAATGGCCGAGGTTGGCGAAGAAGCCGGGCATGCGCAGCGCATTCATGCCACCGGAAATGATCGGCGTGGTCGGGTTCATGCCCAGCCATTCCTGGTGGTAGAACGGACCGTCGGCGCTGTCTTCGGTGATCATGTAGGCCATGTCCTTGTCGGCGGCCTCGCCTTCCATCTTGCCATAGCCCATGGTGCCCGTGTGGATGCCCGAAGCGCCCTGCAGCCGCGCCATTTTCGACAGCACGAAGGCGGTATAGCCGCGCTTCGAATTCGGCGAGGTCACGGCGCCGTGGCCCGCGCGGTGATAGTGCAGGTATTGTTTCGGGAAACGCCGCCGCGCGGTCGTGATCGCCGCGGGTCCGGCGACATAGCCGTCCACCAGGAAGGCGACATGGTCGGCGTTGGGGCCGAAGGTTTCCAAAATGTATTCGCCGCGCGCCACCATCTCGTAATGGTCGTCGGCGGTGATGTTGAAGGAGAACAGCTTTGCTTCGCCGGTCGCGTCCTGGGCGCGGATCATGGCGTCGTTGACGAGGCGAACGGTTTCCTTGAACGGCGCGAAAGTCTGGTTGCCCTGGGGTTCGTCGTTCTTGATGAAATCGCCGCCGAGCCAGAAATCATAGCAGGCGTCGGCAAAGGGTTTTGGGCGCAGGCCGAGCTTGGGCTTGATGATCGTGCCGACGATGAAGCCGCCGTCGACGACGGGACGGCCGAGCACGCGCCAGAGATCCTTGATGGTGGTCGAGGGGCCGTCGAACAATTTCAGATAGGCCGGCGGCACGTAGAAATCGTGCATCTTGCCATATTCGATGTCGCCCATGCCCTGGTTGTTGCCGATGGTCAGCGTCAGGAAGGAGGCGATCATCGCGCGGCCGTCGATGATGTTGCGGTCGAACAGAGCGACGGGATAGGCGATCTTCATGACCTCCCTGGCCTCGTCGATCTCATAGACAAGCGCATCCACGGCGCGCGTAAAATCGTCGGTGGTGGAGACCTCGACATTGGTGCCGGTCGAGGATTCCGCGGCGAAATGCGCGGCTGCCTGGAGATAGGTTCCAAAACCCGGCTTGGGCTTCATGATATAGGCGACAAGGACATGCTTGCCCCCAGCGATCAGGTCGGCTTCCCTCAGCTTGAGATCGGCGTAGCGGTCGGACTGGTCCATCTTCGTTTCCTCATTTGCGCCGTCGCTTGAGCGCGGCTTTCTGTTGATCGGGACGCAAATCCGCACTGCGCTTCAAGGACGCGACGGGCGCGATGACTTCGTTTTGCAAGATCGGCGGCGAACGCCGCCGATGTCCTTCCTCAGGCCCGACCGTTCAGGCCGCGGACCTCTTGGCGACGATCGGATCAAGCGAACCGCTGGCGTAAGCCCTGGCCATTTCGCTCATCGGCTTGACCTTGATCAGCGCCGCCTGTCCCGCGCAGCCGAAGGCCTCGAACCGGTCGCGGCACACCTTGGCCATGGCGTCCATGGCGGGCTTGAGGAATTTTCGCGGATCGAATTCCGACTTGTTCTTCGTGGCGACGCGGCGGAATTCCGCGGTCATGGCGAGGCGCAGGTCGGTGTCTATATTGATCTTGCGGACCCCATGCCGAATGCCGCGCACGATTTCCTCCACCGGCACGCCGTAGGTCTCGCGCATCTCCCCGCCATTTTCGTTGAACAGGTGGCGATATTCCTCGGGCACCGAGGAGGAGCCGTGCATGACGATATGGGTGTTGGGCAGCTTGGCGTGGATTTTCTCGATCACGTCCATCGCCAGCACTTCGCTCGTCGGCTTGCGCGTAAACTTGTAGGCGCCGTGCGAGGTGCCGATGGCGACGGCGAGCGCGTCGACCTTGGTCTCCGCGACAAAGCGCATGGCCTCGTCGGGATCGGTGAGCAGGCTCTTGCGGTCGAGCTTGCCTTCAAAACCGTGGCCGTCCTCGGCCTCGCCATGGCCGGATTCGAGCGAGCCGAGGCAGCCAAGCTCGCCCTCGACGGATGCGCCGACCATATGCGCCAGGCGCGCGACCTCGGCGGTGATGCCGACATTATAGTCGTAGCTGGCCGGGGTCTTGCCATCTTCCTTGAGCGAGCCGTCCATCATCACCGAGGTAAAGCCGTTCTGGATCGCCGAGAGGCAGGTCGAGACGCGCTCGCCGTGGTCCTGGTGGATGCAGATGGGTATCTCGGGAAACATCGCTTCGAGCGCTTCCATCATCTTGGCGAACATGACGTCGCCGGCATAGGCGCGGGCGCCTCGGCTGGCCTGGATGATGACGGGAGCATTGACGGCGCGCGCGGACTCCATGATGGCGAGAGCCTGCTCCATGTTGTTGACGTTGAAAGCGGGCACGCCGTAGCGGCGATCCGCCGCGTGGTCGAGCAATTGCCTGAGGGTGATGCGGGCCATGGCTGTCTCCTTAACGGATGAGTTTTGTTGCGGCGGCGACGACGGCCTCCGCGGTGATGCCGAAATGCTTGTAGAGGTCGCTGGCCGGCGCCGAGGCGCCGAAGCCGGTCATGCCGACGAAGTCGCCCCCATCGCCGATCCAGCGGTCCCAACCGAAGCGCAGCGCCGCCTCGACGCCTACGCGCGGCGCGGTTCCCAGCACTGCGCGGCGATAACCCTCGCTCTGGGTCTCGAACAGCTCCCAGCAGGGCATGGACACGACGGCGGCCTTCACGCCGTCCCGCGCCAGGGTCTCGGCGGCGGCGACGGCAAGTTCGACTTCCGATCCGGTGGCGAGCAGCGTCACGTCGCGGGCTCCGTCGGCCTCGCGTAAAACATAGGCGCCTCTGGCGGAGAGGTTTTCGGCGCCAGCGTCGAGACGCAAGGCGGGCAGGGCCTGCCGCGTCAGGGCGAGGGCGGAGGGCGCATGTTCGGACGCCAGCGCCGCCTGCCAGCATTCCACCGTCTCGACCGCGTCGCAGGGACGGAAGGCCAGGAGGTTCGGCATGGCGCGCAGGGCCGCCAAGTGTTCGACCGGCTGGTGGGTCGGCCCATCCTCGCCGAGACCGATGGAATCATGCGTCAGAACATAGACGACCCGCACCCCCATCAGCGCGGAGAGGCGGATGGCGCCGCGCGCATAATCCGAGAATGCCAGAAAAGTTCCGCCATAGGGGATGAAGCCGCCGTGCAGCGCGATGCCGTTCATCGCCGCGGCCATGCCGTGCTCGCGGACGCCGTAGTGGATGTAGCGGCCGCCGAAGGCCCGGGGTCCGACCGAATCCATGCCCTTGGTGATCGTCAGGTTGGAATGGGTGAGATCGGCCGAGCCGCCGATGGTCATGTCGCTGGCGCCGTTGATGGCGGCAAGCGCGATTTCGGACGATTTGCGGGTGGCGAGTTTCGGCTTCTCGGCGAAATGCCTGGCCTTCAGGGCGTCGAGGGCGGCGTCGATTTCTTTCGGCGCGCCGCCGAAAACCTGCTGCTTGAACTGCGCGCCCATTGACGAGGCGGCGAGCCGCGTTTTCCACCGGTCATGCGCCGCCGCGCCTTTCGCCGAAACCTTGCGCCATTCGGCCAGGATCGGCTGGGGGACTTCGAAAGGCGGGTAGGGCCAGCCGAGATTTTTGCGGGCGCCGGCGATTTCTTCCGGGCCGAGCGCCTCGCCGTGCGCCTTGGAGGTGCCGGCGCGGGTCGGGGCGCCGAAGCCGATGGTGGTGCGGCAGGCGATCAGCCAGGGCTTGTCGCTGCCTTTCGCGCGCCGCGGCGAGCGCGGCGGCGACCTGCTTTTCGTCATGGCCGTCGACGCGCGCCACGTTCCAGCCGGCGGCCTCGAAGCGGCGAACCTGGTCGGTCGAGGTCGAGAGATCGGTCGAGCCGTCGATGGAAATATGGTTGTCGTCCCACATCACGATCAGCTTGCCGAGTTCGAGATGACCGGCCAGGTCGATGGCCTCGTGCGAGATGCCTTCCATCAGACAGCCGTCGCCGGCGATGACATAGGTATAGTGGCCGACGAGATCGTCGCCGTAGCGGGCGTTCATCATGCGCTCCGCGAGCGCCATGCCGACGGCGGTGGCGACGCCCTGGCCGAGCGGTCCCGTAGTGGTCTCGATGCCGAGCGCGTGGCCATATTCCGGATGTCCCGCGGTCCTGGCGCCGAGCTGGCGGAAATTCTGCAATTGCTCGATCGTCATGTCCGCATAGCCCAGGAGATAGTGCAGAGCGTATTGCAGCATCGAGCCGTGCCCGGCGGAGAGGATGAAACGGTCGCGGTCCGGCCATTTCGGATCGGCCGGATCGAGATTGATGAATTGCGTGAACAGGACGGTCGCGACATCGGCCATGCCCATGGGCATGCCGGGATGGCCGGACTTGGCCTTCTCCACGGAATCCATGGCCAGGGCGCGAATGGCGTTGGCCATGTCCTTGAAGGCAGGTTTTTCGCCCGTGGCGCGTTCGGCAAGCAGGGCCTCGGTCATCTTCGAAATCCTCTTATCTGCGGACAGCCCGGCAGGGAGCCGCTCGAACTGGGTGTTTCAAGGCGCGGCGACGCATTCGCATTTCAGGGCGCGCCGCCTGTCCGCAGCTTCGTCACTTCGAACGGCGTCCGCGTTCGATCAGGCGAAGGATCAGCGGCGTCAGAATGAGCTGCATGGCCAGGTCCATCTTGTCGGCGGGGATGACGATCGAATTGGGCCGGCTCATCCAGCTGCCCTGGATCATCGACACGAGATAGGGGAAGTCGATGCCCTTGGGATTGCGGAAGCGGATCACCACCAATGATTCGCCGGCCGTTGGAATCCAGCGGGCGATGAAGGGGTTGGACGTATCGACGATCGGCACCCGCTGGAAATTGATGTCGGTCTGCGTGAATTGCGGGCAGATGACATGCACATAGGCGTGCATGCGGCGCAGGATCACGTCGGTCACGGCTTCGGTCGAATAGCCGCGGGACGACCGGTCGCGATGGATTTTTTGAATCCATTCGAGATTGATGACGGGGACCACGCCGATCTTGAGATCGGGATAGGCGGCGATGTCGATGCCGTCGGCTTTCACCGCGCCATGCAGCCCCTCATAGAACAGGACGTCCGAGTCCTCGCCGATCTCGCGCCAGTCGGTGAACTGGCCGGGAGGGGTGGCGTGTTGCTCCGCCTCGCGTTCGTCATGCACATAGGTGCGCGCCTTGCATCTGCCGGTCTCGGAATAGGTCTTCATGGAGTCCTGCAATTCCTCGAGCAGATTGGCGTCCACCGAGAAATGGCTGAAGGTCTGGTCGCCGGCCTCGCGGCGGCGCGCGGTCTCCGACTTCATCGCCGCGCGGTCGAACCTGTGGAAGGCGTCGCCCTCGATCGAGGCGGCAGTGATGCCCTCGCGACGAAAGATCTGGTCGAAGGTGAATTTGACCGTGCTGGTGCCCGCGCCCGAGGAGCCGATAACGGAGATGATGGGATGCTTGATCGACATTTTCCTGGCCTCAGGCGTGGAACAGGCCGCGTTCGCCGAACAGCGGCGAGCGGGCGCGCTCGATAAGTGGAATCGACGTAATAGGAGGTGATGCGCGCGACCTTTGCGGCCGAGCCGAAGATCAAGGGCGTGCGCTGGTGCAAGGCGGAGGCGGCCTTGTCGAGAATGCGGCTGTAGCCGTCCGTCGCGGCGCCGCCCGCCTGCTCGACCAGCATGGCGATGGGATTGGCTTCATAGAGCAGGCGCAGGCGGCCCTGTTCGTAGCCCGCGCGCTCGTCGCCGGGGTAGAGGAACACCCCGCCGCGGACGAAGATGCGATGGGTCTCGGCGACCAGCGAGGCCACCCAGCGCATGTTGAAGTCCTTGCCGTGCGGACCGCCGGCGCCGGCAATGCAATCGTCCATGAAGGTGCGGATCGGCGGCGTCCAATGCCGGTAATTGGAAGCGTTGATCGCATATTCACGGGTCTCGCGGCCGATCTTCAGATGCTCGGCGATCAGGCGGAATTCGCCGGAATCGGGATCAAGGACGAAATGCGCCACGCCCTCGCCGGTGGAGAACAACATCGCGGTGTGCGGGCCGTAGACGATATAGCCGGCGGCGACCTGCTCGGCGCCCGGACGGAAGAAGGAAGCGGTCGCGCCGGTCGGCGAGGCGGGGAAGACCGAAAAGATCGTGCCGATGGAAATGTTGGCGTCGATGTTGGAGGAGCCGTCGAGCGGATCGACGGCGACCGCGAGATCGCCGCCCGCCTTGAGCGTCAGGATGGCCTCTTCCTCTTCCGACGCATAATAGGCGGTGGACGTTCTCCGGAGGGCTGACACCACCGCGCCATCGGCGAGAACGTCGAGGCGGCGCTGCCTGTCGCCGTCGGCGTTGGCCTGGCCGATCTCGACGCCCATGGCCCCCATCAGGGGACCGCGCAGGATGATGTGGGCAATGGCGGCGCCCGCCTCGGCCATGGCCGTCAGGACGCCCGCGACGGAGGTCCGTCCCGCTCCGGCCGCGCTCCAGGCCGCAAGATATGACTTCAGGCTTTCGCCCTCGGCGTGTTGCGCCGACGCGTCCAAACCGGTCATTTCACCCTCCCCCGTCCGGCTCTGGCGGCCGTGTGGAGAGAGACTGCTCCTTGATCACGAAAAAATAAATTTAAAAATACGCAAGGTTGATTTAGCTTATCTAAAGCTGATGCGATGGTTGCGGCGGAGCGCCCGAGCATCGAGCGAGCCGGGACAATTCAGATGATCGACCTGCGAAGCGTAACCCGAAAACATTTGCGCGCGCTGGCCGCCACGGTCGAGCGCGGTTCGGTCAGCGGGGCCGCCCTGGCGCTCAACGTGACGCCGCCCGCCATCTCCATCCAGCTCAAGATCCTCGAGGAGCTCGTGGGCTCGCCGTTGTTTTCGCGCGACGCCGCCGCCCCGTTCACGCCCACCGAAATCGGCGCCGAGTTGCTCGCCATGGCGCAGGACGTGGAAAGGCTGTCCGCGCGGACCAGCGAACGGATCGCGGCGCTGCAGGCCGGGGCGACGGGCACCCTGGTCTTTGGCGTGGTCTCGACCGGCAAATATCTTGCGCCCTTTCTGGTGGCCGCCTTCGGCCGCGAAAATCCTGGCATCCGCGTCACCATGTCGGTCGGCAATCGCGAAGAGATCATCCGCGGGCTCGAGCGCAACGAATACGACCTGACCATGATGGGGCGTCCGCCCGCTCATATAAGGGCGGAAAGCGCGACTTTGGGCGATCACCCGCATGTGCTGATCGCCCCGCCCCACCACCGTCTCGCGAGCGATCCCGAAATCCTCGCCGAAGACCTGCTTTCCGAGCGTTTTCTGGCGCGCGAGCAGGGTTCGGGCACGAGGGTCTTGATGGAGCGCTTCCTCGAGCGAGTCGGCGGCGGCCGGCGTTTTGACATCGTCGAAATGGGCACCAACGAGACAATCAAGCAATCGGTGATGGCCGGCCTGGGCATAGCCGTCATATCCGCTCACACCTGCATGACCGAGATCGCCGACGGCCACCTCATCACCCTGCCGACGGAGGGACTGCCATTGGTGCGGCAGTGGTTCCTGCTCAATCGCGCCGACCGCGCGCCAAGCATGGCGGCGCAAAAATTCAAGGCCTTCGTGCTCGAACGCCGCGCGACGCTGCTGCCGAAGCTGTGAGCGTGCGGTTTATTCGCTCTCTCGCGTCTTGTCCTCTTCCAACGGAGCGAAGGGCGCGATGGCGAGAAGCTTCAGGCGGTCCTCGCGCAATTTGCGCAGCCTTGCGAGCGTCGACTTGGCGCTGAGCATCAGGCTCATCTGCATGGCCATCAGCATCGGATTGACCTCCGCTCCCCCCATCGGAAAGCCGGTCGCCGGCGCGAGCAATTGCATCAGCGCGGGCGGCGGCGTCTCCCCCGGGAGCGTCGCCTGGACTTGCGTTCCGATCGCTCGCGCCAACGCCTCGGCGCCGGTCATGTCTCCCGTCTGCGCCGCCGCGACCAGTCCTTGCAGGTTCGCGAGCATCCCCGCCTGGCCGCCCGGCGCCGCTTCCTGCGCAGGAGAAGCCGCGGCCTGGGCGCTTTCGGACAAGCCCGCGGCGAGCGCGGCGGCTTCCACGGCCTGCATGAGGTCGAGGACCTCCTGCGCGGGCGCCGTCCGAAGCGACAGTGACAAGGCTTCGACGAGAATCTGGTCGATCCTGGCGGCGACAAGGTTTAGCTGAATCGCTTCGGCGTTCGCAGCGAGAGTCGCGACCTCGCCGGGATCGCCGAGCGCCGCGGTGTAGAGGCCGATGGAGGCGTCGGAGGGCGCTTCGCCGGGCCCAAGCAGGCTCAAGTCGACCTGGGCGATCGCTTCCTGCAGCGCGACGTTTTCGACCATGGCGGGCCGTATGGCGGCGGCGCTGGCGATTTCGGCGGCGGAGCCAGCCGCGAGCGGGCCGTGACCGGAGAGCCGCAGCAGGGTCGCGAGGTCGAGACCGGCGGGGCTCAGGCCGGGAACGGACATAGGCGTCCTCCACATCCAGATCGCAGTAGACGAAGCAAAGCTTGCGCGAAACTGGCGCTCGGGGCGCGTCAATCCAAGAGGCTTCGCGGCTCATTGAGCCGCTTTTTCGGGCGGCAGCGCATAATCCGCGTGTCGGGCTTGACGAAACCCGGCGCCGGAGCATCTTTGCTTGCAGTGGTTCCCCCGGAGGATGCGAGCGATGGCGGCAAGCCCCACAGAGATCGACTTCGACGTTCCCGCCGAAAATTTCAGCCTGCCGGCGACGGACGGAAAGACCTATGCGCTGAAAGACGTCGCGGGCGAAAAGGGGACGGTGATCGTCTTCATCTGCAATCATTGCCCCTATGTCGATCGCCGTCATCGACCGCCTTGTCGCCGACGCGCGCGTGCTGATGAAAGAGGGGATCGGCTTCGCCGCGATCTGCGCCAATGACGCGAAGGCCTATCCCGAGGATTCCCTGGAAAAGATGACGCTTTTCGCGAAGACGCACGATTTCCCCTTCCCCTACCTCCAAGATGAAAGCCAGGAGGTCGCGCGGAAATACGGCGCCGTCTGCACGCCTGATTTTTTTGGTTTCGGCGCCGATGGAAAGCTCAAATATCGCGGCCGGCTCGACGAGGGCCGCACCAGCCCGCCGCCGGCGGGCGCGCGGCGGGAGCTTGTCGAAGCCATGCGAAAAATCGCAGGGGATAACAAGGTCGTCGCCGAGCAAACGCCGTCGATCGGCTGTTCGATCAAGTGGAAGGCCTGAGCGCCGCCAGGGCGAGCAGCTTCGGGACCTGATCGCGGATTTCCGCGACGATCTCCGGGTCCAGCCGCGCGAGCCAGCGCTGCGGGATCGCCTGGAGGCCATAGGTCGCGCCGGCGAGCATGCCGGCCAGCGCGCCGGTCGTGTCGGCGTCGCCGCCCTGGTTGACTGTTTCGACCAGGCAATCGGCAAAATTGCCGGCGCCGAAATAGCAGTGCAGCACGGTTTGCAGGGTGTCGACGATGAAGCCTGAAGACAGTCCGGGATAGGGCTTGAAAGCAAACGCGGGCCATTCGCTGACCAGCGCGAGCGCCTGCGCGCGCACGCCCGCCACGCCCTCGCCCCCGAGCAAGGCATGCACCATGCGCGTGAGCGCCAGCGAGGCGGCGTCGGACAGCGGATGGTGATGGGTGATGCGGCCCTGGCCGAGCGTCCAGTCGATGGCCGCATCGGGCCGCCCGAACGTCGCCAGCGCGACGGGGGCGACGCGCATGGCGGCGCCGTTGCCGGCGTCGCCTTCCGCAAAAACGCCGCTCGTCGTGCCCTCGGCGATGAAGCGGCGAATGCCGCGCCGGCATGTGGCGCCGACATCCGGAGGCCCGCTTTTCAGCCAGAGCGCGAACTCCTGGCA
Organism: uncultured Alphaproteobacteria bacterium; assembly: GCA_963713695.1. Lineage (GTDB taxonomy): Bacteria > Pseudomonadota > Alphaproteobacteria > Rhizobiales > Beijerinckiaceae > Rhodoblastus. Next base: position 203,475 of record CAVQMU010000005.1, on the reverse strand, counting down.
GACGTCCTCTGCTGAAAAGCCGCCCTTGCGGACCAGCGAGCGGCCGAGCGCCAGCGACATTTGCGTGTCGTCCGTGACGGCGCCGGCCTTCAGCCTCAGCCAGCCGCCGCCGATGATCTCTTCATGCACGCCGTAGGCTTCAGCGATCTCGGAGCGGGTCATGAATTCGACGGTGGCGCCGAGCGCGTCGCCAATCGCGAAGCCGAGAAAGGCCGCCAATGCGCGGTCTTGGACTGCGCGGTCCTCGATGGGCGTGCTCACAACCGGCTCGCCTCCGCAAGAAAATCGCCGCCGATCACCAGATATTCTCCTTCGCCCTTGAGGGGGTGGGAGGGCAGCAATTCGTTGAAAAAGACCACCTTGGCGAGCGGCGCCTGGATCGTCAGGATGGTGTCGCCGAAACAGCCGGCGACATGGCGATCCGAGGAGAAGGAGACGAGATTGTTGAGCCGCAATTTCACCTGGGCCTTGGCGCGGCGTTCATACACCAGATGCTCCTCGAGCGCGTTGACGCCGCGATGCAGCGTCACATGCGTCTGTCCCCTGGCGCAAAATTTCGCCAGCGCCCATTGGCAGAATTCGAACAGCAGGTCGAGTTGGGTCAGGATCGAATTGTTGTGGAACCGGCTCGACATCTTCTCTTCGACATAGTCCGTCCAGACCTCGCTCGAAATGCGCCGGATAGGCTTTTTGTGAAAGGTCGGGAAGACGCCGAAGCGGCTTTCGACCCAGCCCTTCATGACGGCGCCTTCGGGACCGTTGCTGTCAAACCCCCAGCCCCTGATCAGTTTCAGGAACGACGAGCGGAAACGCCGCGGCGCGCCGGGCCGAATGTTTGGCGGGGGCTTCTCCTGCTGTTCGGCGTCGATGCCGAACATGGCGTTCATGTAGAGCGTGAAAGCCTGCGCCGCCTCGGGCAGGCTTTCGGCCTCGGCGAGCATGTCGAACAGCGGGCGGTTGAATTCGCGAACGCCGGAAATCCTCAGCGGCAGGGGCGCCTCGTTGAAATCGCAGCTCGCGATCAGGTCCGTCGGCAGGCCCACGAGATTGGTCGAGTGCCCGATCCACGCGGCGTCAGCCAAGGGGCGCCTCGTCGCGCGCAGATCCAAGCCGTTCGACAAGATAATCTCTCGCCAGCTGGGCGCCCTCCGGCGTGATGCAATGGTCGACGCCGTGCAGGATATGGAGGCGCGTCTCCACGCCGAGACTTTGCAGCGCGGCAGCCGCATCGCGGCTGTCGGAGCAGGGCACGACGGAATCATCGTCGCCGTGGATCAGCAGCACCGGCGTCGCGCGCGAGGGCGCGAGCGGCGGCGGCGAAGCAAGGCGGCCGGAAATAGCGACGACGCCGCCAAATCGCCAGCGGCCGGAAGCCTGGGCGTCGAGCGCCATCATCGCGCCCTGCGAAAAGCCGACGAGAGCGACGCGCTCGAGTCGATCGCTCAGCCCATGCTTGCCGATGATCTCGCGCAAAAGCGCGTCGAAGGACGTGCGCGCCGCTGCGATCCGGTCCAGCCGGTTTTCCGGCGTGACGCCTTCGAGACTGAACCATTGCCAGCCGATCGGCGTGGGGAAGGGCGCGTTGGGCGCGACGAACGCCGTATCCGCAAGGGTTTTCCGCCAGAGGTCGCCGAGAGGGGCGAGCTGATCGCCGGAAGCGTGAACGCCATGCAGGAAAATGACGAGAGAGGAGGCCATGGCTGTCCCGGCAGGTGTTGGAGAAAACCAATCGTTTCGACTCTATCCGGCCGCCGACCGTAACAGCAAAGACCGGCCCGCGCCAAGCTCCGCGCGAACGCGACGCCGGACGCGCGCCGACGTTGGGTAAAGCCTTCCTTAAGGCGAAGCGGCTAAAATTCTTCCGGCAATAAATGCGGTTTTCGGCGCCAGCCATCGAGCTCGCCGAGTTTTGACGCGCACTCCGTCCGGGCCTGCATGGTGAGTTTCAATCTCGCGAACATGATCTACGATCAGAGCCTGCGCGCGCCCGACGCCCTGGCCGTGGCGTCGGAAACGCGCCAGCTCGCCTATGGCGAATTCGCGCGCCGGGCCGCCGCGCTGGCGGCCGGTCTCCGGCGTCGACCGGACTGGCCTCCCAATCCGGCCTCTCCGCCTCGGGTCGGCATTCTCGCCTCTCGCAGCGTCGACGCCTGCATCGCGTTGATCGGCGCCTGCTGGGCGGGCGCGACGTACATTCCGCTGGGCGTCCGCCTGCCTCCCGAGCGCCTGCTGAAACTCCTGCCCCTGTGCGGCCTGGACGCGATCATCGCCGACGCGGAGGGCGCCGCGCTGCTGGATGAAAACTTGCTCGCGGCCTGCCCGCCGATGGTCATGGCGCCCGCCGCCGCGGCGCCGAGGCTGCGCGCGGGCGCTCCGGAAAAAGTGGAAATCGTCGAAATCGAGGGCCTTCCCGACGCCGGGGGTTCCGAACCCGCGCCGATGCGCCCCGAAGATACAGCCTATATCATCTTCACCTCTGGCACGACGGGCGCGCCCAAGGGCGTCATGATTTCCGCCGGCGCGGCCAATCATTATGCGAGCATGATTTCGGAGCGGATCGGGCTTCGCGCCGACGACCGGGTGCTGGAAGTCTGCGAGCTGAGCTTCGACTATTCCGTCCACAACATGTTCTCCACATGGCGCGCGGGAGGATCGCTGCATGTCTTGCCGGCGAGCCGCGTGATGAACGCCGTAAAATTCGCGCGAGAGGCGCGGCTGACGGTCTGGAATTCGGTGCCCTCGCTCGTCGGCATGCTCAGGCAGGTCAAGGCGCTCGGTCCGAAGGCCCTGCCGGACATCCGTCTCACGATCTTTGGCGGCGAGCAGTTGCCGTCCGGCATTTTGCGGAACTGGCGGGACGCCGCGCCAAACAGCGCCGTCTTCAATCTCTACGGTCCGACCGAAGTGACCGTTTTTTGCTTCAGCCACGACTTGTCCGGGCAATCCTCCATCTATGGAGACAGGGACGTGGTCGCCATCGGCGCGCCAACCCCGGGCAGCGATGCGCGGATCGACGACGAGCAGGGCCGGCCGGTTCCCGACGGCGCCGTCGGCGAACTGGTCCTGGCCGGCGTGCAGCTCGCGCAGGGCTATCTGGATGCGCCGGAACTGACCGCGGCGCGCTTTCCGACCCGTGACGGGCGGCGCTGGTATCGCACCGGCGACCTGGCGGTCCGCGATGCGAGCGGCCTCTATCACTGCCTCGGACGCGTCGACAATCAGGTCAAGATATCAGGGCACAGGGTCGAGCTGGAGGAAATCGACGCGCATTTGCGCATTCTGGCGCAGGTCGATCTGGTCGGCTCCGTCGCATGGCCGCTGGTTGACGGCGCGGCGCGCGGCGTCGTGTCCTTCATCGCCGGCGGTTCGACAGACGGGGAAGCGCTGCTTGCGGGCCTGCGCAAGCGATTGCCCAGCCACATGGTTCCGAGCCGTCTCGTGGGCCTGGACCACATGCCCGTCAATCAAAGCGGCAAGGTCGATCGCCAGGCGTTGCGCCGCATTCTCGAACAGGAAATCGGATGACGTCGCTCGGCGCATTGGAAAAGTCATCGGACGCATTCAGCTTGCCGAAAAGGCGCGATTTCCGCGAGCTATGGGCCGTCGAGGACAAGGCGGCGTTTGTCGAATTTGCGAGCAAGCCTGTCGGCAAAGCCTTCCTGGCCTGCCTTTTCGCGCTTATGGCGATCGGCAAGATCGCGCCCCTTCCGTTCGGCGCCGCCATCGCCTGCGCCTACCTTCCCAAAATGCGCAACGGACTCCTGGCCGCCGCATGCCTGGCGATGGCGCTCCAGCTGGACTATTTTCAGTTTGACGGCGTGAACGCCGCGCTGGCTCGTCTGCCGGCGACCGCGATGTCGGCTCCGGTTCTCGCCTGGCTGTCCATCGGCGTCTTCTTCCTGCTGAGCGGACTTTTGCTCGCGTGGGCGCGGCGGCGCGGCAAGGATTGTGTTGCCGCGCGGCGTCCTGTCCTTGCCCTCCTCGGCGCGAACGCCGTTCTGACCGCCCTGGCCTGCATGTCCTGGATGCAGCCCGCCGCCCAGGCGGCGCTATGGTCCTTCCTGATGGTGTTCAACGCCTATTTCTGGTTCCTGGCCTATGCGCTTGTCGATCAAAGCGCTCGCGAGCCGGCGCCGCCCCTTTTCCAGTTCGGGCTGTTCCATCCGTTCTGGGGATCGACCTGCACGCCCTTCGGCAAGGGCGCCGCCTTTTTGCGCAGGGTTTCGGCGAAGTCGCCGGAGGAGCTGGCCGTCACGCAAATCAAGGGGCTGAAGCTCCTCGTCTGGACCGCTTTGCTGATGCTGATCTACGATCTTGCGGCTGGCTTCGTCGAAGGCTATCTGCAGCTTCCCGACACGCAGGCGGCGCAGGCGGCCTTCTGGCGCGGGCAGCCGTTCCCGGTGAGCGTCAGCTGGGGCGCGATCGCATGGGCGACCGTCCGCAGCGCATTGAAGCTTTCCATCTGGGGCGGCCAATATGTCGCCGTGGCCCGGTTCGCCGGATTTCGGCTTCCGCGCAACACGTGGCGGCCCCTGGAAGCGCGCACCCTCGTGGATTTCTGGAATCGATATTATTACTATTTCAAAGAGTTGCTCGTTGACTTCTTTTTCATGCCGACGTTTTTTCGCTATTTCAAGAAACGTCCGAAATTGCGGGTCTTCGTCGCCACCTTCATGGCGGCCGGCGTGGGAAACGCGGTCTATCATTTCATCCGCGACATCCACGTCTTCGCGACGCTCGGACCGCGACGCGCCTTCGAGACCTATTCCAGCTACCTTTTCTACTGTGCGGTGCTGGCGACGGGCATTTCCTTCTCCCAGTTGCGCGCAAGCACGGGGCACAAGCCTCCCGACACTTTCGCCGGGCGAATATCCTCCTTTGTCTTTATCTGGGGCTTCGTGATCTCCCTTCACATCTTCGGCGACGAGACGCGCGAATTTTCCCTGGCCCAGCGCCTTCATTTCATGGCGAGCCTTTTTGGAGCGAACCTGTGAGCATGCCCGCGCAACGAGACGAATTGCGCCATTTCATTGGCGATCTGCTGCTTGGACGAGGCGACAAAAGCGCCGTTTCAGATGAGGAGTCGCTGTTCTTCAGCGGACGGCTCGATTCTTTTTCGATGACCCAGCTGATCATGTACATGGAAGAGAAACTGGGCGTCGATTTCGAAAAGATCGGATTTGACGTCGAACGGATCGACTCCATAAACGCCATCTGCGCCATGAGCGAAGACAGGCTTGCCGTCTGAACGCGCGGCGCGCCGGTCGCAGGCCGGTCGGAAGACCGGCTATGGCGGCAAATCAGACGGGAGCTTTCGCCGGCGCAATGCGTCGACAAGAAGAGCGAAGGCGGGCGTCTGCTGCCGGCGGCTGGGGTAATAGAGGTGATAGCCTGAAAACGGCGGGCACCAGTCGTCCAGCACACGGATCAACCGTCCCTCTCGAACATGCGGCTCGACTTGATCCTCGGGCAGATAGGCGAGGCCAAGCCCTGCCTGAACGGCGCTCAACTTCAGGTCGAGATTGTTCAAAACCAATTGCCCGTCGACCCTGACTTTCATTTCGCGGCCGCCTTTCTCGAACTCCCAGGCATAGACGCCGCCAAGGGTCGGCAGGCGAAGGTTGATGCAGACGTGGTCGGTCAGGTCCTGCGGCGTTTTGGGCTTCTTCCGCTTCGCGAAATAGGCCGGGGCGCCGACGACAACCATCCGCATGTCCGGGCCGACGCGTAGGGCGATCATGTCCTTCTCCACCTGCTCGCCAAGCCGGATCCCGGCGTCGTAGCGTTCGGCGACGATGTCGGTCAGGCCGTTGTCGACGACGACCTCGACGTTGATGTCGGGATAGTCCGGCAAAAGCCGCTGCAACGCCGGCCAAAGGACGGTCTTGGCCGAATGTTCGCCGGCCGTGACCCGGATGGAGCCGGCGGGCTTCTCGCGCATTTCCGTCAGCGCCGCCAGTTCCGCGTCGATCCCGTCGAAGTGCGGCCCGACGGTCGACAGGAGACGCTCTCCGACTTCGGTTGGCGCGACGCTGCGGGTGGTGCGCGTCAGAAGCCGCAGCCCGAGCCTTTCCTCGAGGCCGCGGATCGTATGGCTCAGAGCCGATTGCGACACCCCGAGCTTGGCGGCTGCGCGCGTAAAACTTCGCTCGCGCGCTACCGCGAGAAAGGCGATGAGATCGTTCGTGTTGGGCGGCGCATTCATGAAATTTACTCATTAGGTCATGCCGATTATATCGACTAATCGCATGGAGCGAAACGCGCTAATTTATCCTCGCGACTGAGGTGACGCGCCGCATCCGAGTCTTTCTCGTCCGCCGGAGCCGCCTACGCACTGAGTAGATTCCGAGGCTGGGTGCGGCGCCCCGCAACTGTTCTTTTCAACGTTTCGCTCGCGCCGATCGTTGAAGGTCTGAAGCTGCTGAAGGAGACGATCATGGAAATCAATCACAACGGCTCGCAGCCTTCGGCAAAAGGGCCTGCCGAATGGTTCACCGGGACTGTCCGCGTCGATCCTTTGTTCAGCCCGCCGGCTCCGGCGCGCGTGACCGGCGCCGCCGTCACTTTTGAGCCCGGCGCGCGCACGGCCTGGCACACGCATCCGCTCGGCCAGACGCTGATCGTCACTTCCGGTTTCGGCAGGGTCCAGCGAGAGGGCGGCCCCATTGAGGAAATCCGGCCCGGCGACGTCATCTGGTTTCCGCCGGGCGAAAGACACTGGCACGGGGCAGCGCCGACAACGGCCGTGACCCATATCGCGGTTCAGGAAAGCCTCGACGGCAGGACCGTCGACTGGATGGAGCATGTCAGCGACGAGCAGTATCTCGGCTGATCGACGCGAATTCGAATTCAAGGAGCAGGATCCATGCAGAAACGCAAACTCGGAAAAAGCGGCCTCGAAGTCTCCGCCATCGGTCTCGGATGCATGGGCATGAGCTTTTCCTACGGGCCGCCGCATGATCGACAGGCGATGATCGCGTTGATGCGCGCCGCCGTCGAGAAGGGCGTCACTTTTTTCGACACAGCCGAGGTCTATGGCCCCTGCACGAACGAAGACCTGGTCGGGGAGGCCCTTGAGCCGTTCCGCGGCAAGGTCGTCATCGCCACCAAGTTCGGATTCAATCTCGATCCCGCCGGGGCGAAGCCTTGGGCTGGCCTGAACAGCAGGCCAGAGCATATCAAGCAGGTCGCCGAGGCCTCGCTGAGACGGCTCAGGATCGACGCCATCGACCTGTTCTATCAGCATCGCGTGGACCCGGACGTGCCGATCGAGGACGTCGCCGGCGCGGTGAAGGAGCTCATCCAGCAGGGCAAGGTCAAGCATTTCGGCCTGTCGGAAGCCGGCGTGCAGACGATCCGGCGCGCGCACGCCGTCCAGCCGGTCACGGCGCTCCAGAGCGAATATTCGCTGTGGTGGCGGCGCCCCGAGGAGGGCGTCATCTCGACGCTGGAGGAGCTTGGCGTCGGCTTCGTCCCCTACAGCCCTCTCGGCAAGGGTTTTTTGACCGGCGCCATGACCGACAAGACGGAATTCGGCAGCAACGACTTCCGCTCCACGCTGCCCCGGTTCACGCCGGAGGCCCTCAAGGCCAATCAGGCCTTCGTCAATCTCCTCGCCCGGATTGCGGCGAGGAAGCAGGCGACGCCGGCGCAGGTCGCGCTCGCCTGGCTGCTGGCGCAAAAGCCCTGGATCGTCCCGATCCCCGGCACGACGAAGCTGCATCGGCTCGAAGAGAACATCGGCGCGGCCTCGGTCGAATTGCTTCCTGACGACCTGCGCGAGATCGACGCCGCCGCGTCGACGATCAAGGCTCAGGGCGACCGCTATCCCGCGGCTCTGGAAAAGATGACCGGGCTTTGAGCGCCGGGCGAGGAGAAACATGATGGCTCCCAACGAGCGGGCGCAGAAGGCCCACGACGCGTTGTTCCCCGGTCATGTCTCCTCTTTGGCGGCAACCGACATCGCCGCCCTTGACTCCAATCATCAAAACGTTCCACTTTCGTTCTCGCGGGAATCGGAGTGGAATCATGTCGGCAGAGGCGGAGCACCCGGTTGTCGTTGACGCGACCGAAGCCGAAATCGACGCGGTGATCGCTGAATGCGGCGGCGACTGCCGAGCGGCGATCCGGGCGCTTCTGCATGACCTCGGTCGGCTTGCGCTCGACAGCGAGGCCGCGGTCTCCAAGGGTTTTGTCCGCGGCAATCTGTGGCGTTTGAATCTGCCGGAATCGGCTTAGAGTCGATTGGTGGAGCGAGGAAACGCCAGATGACCGCTAGACCTGAAGCTGACGTCCGCACGCGCGCCTTCGCCCGCGTCCTCGGTCCCTTTCTCGTTATCGTCCCCGGCATCATCGTGGCCAGGCTGCCCGAGGTCGCGCCGCTGGCGGCGCCCTTCTTCGCAAATCCGGCGCTGGTCTTCATCGTCGGAGCCTTGATGGTGTTCGGCGGCGTCTTCGTGATCGCCAACCACCAGGTCTGGCAAGGCGCCTCGGCGATCATCATCTCGCTTTTCGGCTGGTTCCTGGGTCTGCGCGGGCTGGCGCTGATCCTTGTTCCACAGGCCTATGAGCGCCTGGCCGACGCCTCGCAGGGCGCCCTGACGCCGGTCCGTCTTCTCTTCGGCCTGATCTTGCTCGCCGGCCTCAAGCTCACCCACGACGGATGGATCGCAAAGCTTCCCGAGGAGCGATGACGCCTGCGCCTGCGTGCGCTTTATTTTCAGACAGGCGGAATGTTTGTTGGGGGCTGATTGCGACCGGCTCCCCGGGCGTGTAAGCAAACCCCTATTGGGTTTTACGGATACTGTCTGGGAAACGAATCCCGGTGGAAGAATTTCTCGTCTCCAGCAAATACGTTGATTTCGACCATTCTGCCGTCGCTGCCGCTGCGGCGCGCCTTGCCGTGGGCGCATCGGGCGAAGTGGAAATCGTGCGGCGCGCGTTTGGATTCGTACGCGATGAAATTCGGCACAGTTGGGATCATCGGCGGGTGGGACGGCCTGGGATCAAGGCTTCGGAGGTGCTGCTTGACGGCTCGGGATGGTGCTACGCCAAGAGCCACCTTTTGGCGGCGCTGCTGCGCGCCAATCGTATTCCTGCGGGGCTTTGCTATCAGCGCCTCAGCATTGCCGAAGTTTCCGGGCCGCCGTACTGCCTGCATGGTCTAAACGCTGTTTTTTTGAAGGACCACGGCTGGCTGCGACTGGACGCGCGGGGCAACAAGCCGGGGATCGTCGCGCGTTTCGATCCTCCGGACGAAATTCTGGCCTTTTGCCTTCGGGATCCCGGCGAGTGTGATTTGCCGGAAATCTGGCCCGCGCCGCGCTGGGAGATTATCCACGCCCTTGAGGAAAACGTGAGCGATGAGGCGGTTTTCCGAAATTTGCCGGATGTGACGCTGTTGCCAGGCTCCAAGGCGTTCGGGCGAATTGGAGGCTGATGATTTGTCAGGCGACATCAAGCAACGACACGCCATTCGCGAAGCGGGGCAAAAAGACATTGATCTCCTTTGGGAATTCCTTGCCATTGCCGCGTACGAACCCGATGTCAAGGCGGCCCGTGGCGTCGCCGTAGTCGCGGCACATCTCGATGGATGGAAGCGCCCCGGCGACTTTGGCGTCATTGCGGAGATGGACGGCATGGCCATTGGCGCTTGCTGGGCTCGCCAGTATGAGCTTGACGAGAAGCCGATTTTTTATGTCGATGCCCGAACGCCTGAGGTGTCAATCGGGGTGAAAGCGGAAATGCGCGGACGCGGTGTCGGGCAATTGCTCCTCGAAGAATTGGCGAAGCTCGCGCGTCGGGAGCAATGCGACGGGCTTTGCCTGAACGTCAGAGATACAAATCCGGCTTTGCGTCTCTATGAACGGGTGGGCTATCAGGCGGTCGCCGGCGCCGGTGTTCCAAATCGCGTCGGCGGCATTTCTTTTGGGATGCTGCGCGTTCTCTAGGCCAGCGGTGCGACTACCGGCAGGCGGTTCGGGCGCTCCTGCACGATCCGACGCCGCTCGCGCTCGACAACCGAATTCTCACACGTCGAGGTTGGCGACGTTCAGCGCATTGCCCTGGATGAATTCGCGGCGGGGTTCGACGACGTCGCCCATCAGCTTGACGAAAAGGTCTTCCGCCTCGTCGCCTTCCTTGATCTTGACCTGCAGCAGCGAGCGCGCGTTGCGGTCGAGCGTCGTCTCCCAGAGCTGTTCCGGGTTCATTTCGCCAAGACCTTTGTAGCGCTGCTGCGACATGCCCTTGCCGCCGGCGGTCAGGATCGCGTCGAGCAGCGCGGTCGGGCCGGCGATGCGGCTTTCGTCGCCGCGCCTTATCAACAAGGCCGGCGTCGAATAGGTCTGGCGAAGGTTGGCGGCGCGCTCGTCGAGACGGCGCGCCTCGGCCGAGGCGAGCAGGCCGGCGTCGAGCGTCAGCGCCTGCCTCACGCCGCGCAAGACACGCACCAGCACATAGCCGCCGTTTTCCGCGCGGCCTTGCCAGCCGCGTTCGGATTCGTCGGCCAGGGCGTCAAGCCGCGAGGCGATCTCGTTCGCATGCGCCGCTGCGTCGTCTTCGCTCACGGCGGTCAAGGGTTTCAAGGCGCCGGCGATGGCCGCCTGTTCCACCGCGTTGCGGTTGTAGCGATTGTGCAATTGTCCCAACACATTGCGGATCAGTCGGGCTTCGTCCACGAGGGCGCGGAGGTCGGCGCCGGCGCGCTCTTCGCCCGAGGCCAGGCGCAGGACCGCGCTTTCGACGCCATTGGCGGCGAGATAATCCGCCATCGCGTTTTCGTCCTTCAGATATTGCTCGGACGAGCCGCGCTTGACCTTGAACAGCGGCGGCTGGGCGATATAGAGGCAGCCCATTTCGATCAGCGGCCGCATCTGGCGATAGAAGAAAGTGAGCAGCAGCGTGCGGATATGTGAGCCGTCGACGTCGGCGTCGGTCATCACGATGATCTTGTGATAACGAAGCTTTTCGAGCTTGAATTCGTCATGGCCGATGCCTGTGCCAAGCGCGGTGATGAGCGTGCCGATCTGCTCGCTCGACAGCATCTTGTCGAAACGCGCGCGCTCGACATTCAGGATTTTTCCGCGCAGCGGCAGCACGGCCTGGTATTCGCGGGCGCGGCCCTGCTTGGCGGAGCCGCCCGCCAATCGCCCTCGACGATGAACAGTTCGGCCTTGGCCGGATCGCGCTCCTGGCAATCGGCGAGTTTTCCGGGGAGGTTGGCGACATCGAGCGCGCCCTTGCGCCGCGTGAGATCGCGCGCCTTGCGCGCCGCCTCGCGCGCAGAAGCCGCCTCGACCACCTTGCCGACGACCGTCTTGGCCTCGGAGGGATGTTCCTCAAGCCATTGGCTGAGGGCTTCGTTGACGATGCCCTCGACAACAGGACGCACTTCCGAGGAGACCAGCTTGTCCTTGGTCTGGGAGGAGAATTTCGGATCCGGCACCTTCACCGAGACCACGGCGGTCAGGCCCTCGCGGCAATCGTCGCCGGTCAGGTCGACCTTTTCCTTCTTGGCGAGGCCCGAGCTCTCGGCGTAGCCGTTGACCTGCCGGGTCAGCGCGCTTCGAAAACCGGCGAGATGGGTGCCGCCGTCGCGTTGCGGGATGTTGTTGGTGAAGACCAGCACGTTCTCGTGGTAGGAATCGTTCCACCACAGCGCGACTTCGACCGTGATGCCGTCGCGTTCGCCGCGCACCATCACCGGCTTGGCCAGCAGCGGAGCCTTGGCGCGGTCGAGATAGCGCGCAAATGCTTCCAGGCCGCCCTCGTAGAAAAGGTCCTCGGCCCTGATTTCCGCATGGCGCGCGTCGGTCAGGACGATATGGACGCCCGAATTCAGAAAGGCCAGCTCGCGCAGGCGATGTTCGATCGTGCCGTAATCGAATTCGACATGGGTGAAGGTTTCGGTGCTTGGCAGGAAGGTGACGGACGTGCCGCGCTTCGGATGGCCGTCGACCAGCGGCGCGGCGCCGACCACTTTCAGCGGCGCGACGGTCTCGCCATGGGCGAATGAGACCTCGTGCTCGAGCCCGTCCCGCCAGATGCGCAGGTCGAGCTTCGAGGACAGGGCGTTGACCACGGAAACGCCGACGCCATGCAACCCGCCGGACACTTTGTAGGAATTCTGGTCGAACTTTCCGCCGGCGTGAAGCTGGGTCATGATGACCTCGGCCGCCGAAACCCCTTCCTCCGCATGCAGGCCCGTGGGAATGCCGCGTCCGTTGTCGGTGACGGTGACGGTGCCGTCGGCGTTGAGCGTGACCGTGACGAGCGTCGCATGGCCGGCCAGCGCCTCGTCGATGGCGTTGTCCACGACCTCGTAGACCATGTGGTGCAGGCCCGAGCCGTCATCGGTGTCGCCGATATACATGCCCGGCCGTTTCCGGACGGCGTCGAGCCCGCGCAAAACCTTGATCGAATTCGGCGCCATAGGCCTCGATCTGCGGCGCGGAGGCGGGTTCGTCCATGGAGACCAATGCAAAAATCCTTCAAGCGGACGGGGTTTCCGGAGCCTGACGCGCTTTTGCGAAGCGGGTCAGGCGCCAGCATGATTCGGGACCGTCATCATAACGGCAAATCAGGCGAAACGACGGGGATAAAGCCGTTTTTCCACGGATGCGTCGTCCCGGCCGTCGGCGGCGTCGCGCCGTCAGGCGCCCGACAGCGATTTGGGCGCCTGGCTGATGACGGAGGTCGAGCCATTGCCGATCTGCAGCACCGACAGGGCGCGCTCGTTGCCGCCGTCGGGCTTGAAGCGGAACACGCCGTCCGCGCCGTTGAAGCCGGTCGGATTGGTCAGGACCTCGTCGCTGTAGCGCCGCGCGCCCTGCGTGCGGGCCAGCGCCGCCGCAAGCGAAACGGAATCGTAGGCGAGGGTCGCGACGCGGGTCGGGTCGGAGCCGAACTTGGCGCGATAGCGCTGGGCGAAGGCGACGAAGCCGGCGTTTTCGGGCGCGGCGAACCAGGCCCCTTGCAGCGCGGGCAGGCTCAGGACGCGTGAATCGTTCCACAGGCCCGTGCCGAGAATCTGGACATGGCGCGAATCCAGGTTGTTGGCGGCGAGTGCCCTGGCCACCTCAGGCATGGCCCCGGCCTGTTCAGGAATGAACAGGCTGTCGATCTGGCCGCCCAGCGCTGCGATCCGGGCGATGGAGGCCGCCGCGGCTCCGGGCTTGTAGCGCTCGATCAAGGCCACGCGAATGTCGCGCCGCGCCGCCGCCTGCTGCAGGGCGCCCGTCGCCACATTGGCGTATTCGTTCTCGGGCGCGAGGACGGCGATGCTCTTCTTGCCGCGGCTTGCGGCGAAATCGACGATGCGGTCGACATAGCTTTCGACCAGGAAGGACAGGAGGTAGACGCCGTGCGCCGCCGAGGACAGGTCGGTCGAATAGGCGATGACCGGCTTGCCCGCACCGCGCGCCACTTCCGCGGAAGCGCGCACGTCGCCCGCGAAAAGCGGTCCCAGCACGAGCTCGGCCCCCTCCGATACGGCCTCCTGCGTCGCGGCTCTCGCGCCTTCAGGCGTCGAGCGGTCGTCCTTTACCAGAAGGGTGACGTCATTGGCGCCAGCTTCGGAGATCGCCAGCTCCGCCGCGTTGCGCAGCGAAAGGCCGACAGCGCTCTGCCCCGATCCCTGGGTCAACGGGAGGATCAGCGCCACCTTGACCGGACCGGCGCCGATCTTGTTGGCGCCCTGCGGGCCGGGAAGCGGCGAAGACTGGACGGGCGTCGTGGGTGCGGAAAGCTTGTCGTCGCGTCCGCTCAACGGGCCGAAAGATGGCGCGGAGCAGGCCGACAGGGCGAAGATTCCTGCGCATGCCAGGACACGCACCCGCGAACGGGCGAGCGCGCGCGAGACGACGGGCATTCCCGCGAGTATCCTTTGAAGGCGCAATGTTTTCTCCGCGCTTTCGCTTGTCTGCCGTTCGATGCAGGCGCTCGACTCGGCTTGACAGGGCCGTTTCATCATGTCTTACGGCATCGGCGCCGCCTCTGGCAACCTGCAGGGCCTCGTGCTCGCGAACAAGGCTGCGAGGGGCCGCGTCCCCAGGCCGACGGCTTGCCGGCAGGGAGCCGCCGTCATATAAATCGTTCTATAAACAGAACGCGTATTATGTTTTAACGAACGAGAGGCGCGTCATGGCGCAGTCCGAGCCGAATTCGCCGTCCACGCCAAGCTTTGTCGCGTTCGGCTTGCGCGCCGAGGCGGAGCCGATCGCCCCGGGGCTGCATGTCGTGGCGACGCCGATCGGCAATCTGCGCGATATCACCCTGCGCGCGCTCGGCACCCTCGCGGCGGCGGACGCGGTTCTGGCCGAGGACACGCGGGTCAGCCGCAATCTCCTCGCCCACTATGGCATAGCGACGCCGCTGGTCGCCTATCACGAGCACAATGCCGCGGCCATGCGGCCGATCCTTCTTGCCCGGCTGCAGAAGGGCGAAAAACTTGCGCTGATTTCCGACGCCGGCACGCCCCTGGTTTCGGACCCCGGCTTCAAGCTGGTCGGCGACGCCCTGGCCGCGAACATCGCCGTGACCTCCGTGCCCGGCCCCTCCGCCGTGCTGGCGGCGCTGGTCGTGGCGGGCCTGCCGACCGACCGTTTCTTCTTTGAGGGATTTCTGCCGTCGAAAAGCGGTGCGCGCCGCGCGCGAATCAGCGATCTCGCGGCCGTTCCCGGCACATTGGTGCTATTTGAATCCCCGCGTCGCCTCGCGGAGAGCCTGGCCGATCTCGCGGCCGTGCTCGGCCCGCGCCAGGCGGCGGTGGCGCGGGAGCTGACCAAGCATTTCGAGCAGGTGCGGCGCGGCTCGCTGGACGCGCTGGCCGCCGATTACGAGCGTGACGGCCCGCCCAAGGGCGAGATCGTGCTGCTGGTGGCGCCGCCGGGCGAGGATGCGCCGGCGCTTGATGGCGCGGCGCTCGACGAAAGGATTCGCGCGGCCCTGGTAAAATTCTCGCTCAAGGACGCGGCGAGCGTCGTCGCGGCGGAAACCGGCCAGCCGCGCCGAAAAATTTACGCGCGGGCGTTGGAGCTCTCGGCCGGAAGCCGGGAGGGATGAGCCGCCGCCGCAAAAAGGCCCGCGCTTTCGGCCTGCATGCGGAAAGCCTCGCGGCGGCGTGGTTGCGACTGAAATTCTACAAGATCCTCGCGCGCAACTTTTCCGCCGCCGGAGGCGAAATCGACCTGATCGCCCGGCGCGGCGACGTGATCGCCTTCGTCGAGGTCAAGGCGCGTCCGTCCCTCGAGCAGGCCGGCTTCGCCATCGACGCCGCCAAGGCGGCGCGTGTTTCCCGCGCCGCGGGGCTCTGGCTTGTCGCCAACCGATGGGCCGTCGGCCTCAGCTTCCGGGGCGATGCGGTCTATATCGCGCCATGGCGTCCGCCGCGCCATGTCGAAGCGGCGGTGCCGCTCGATTTGTTCGCCTAGGAATTTTGCGCGTCCGCAAAACATTGGCGGGACGCTCCGGACCGCGATTTTTCGCGCCCAGCGCCCTTGAGGCGGCCGCGCCCGATTTTTCCTCTACGGCAACAACGCCTGATCAAGGCGCCTTAAGGGAATGTTAGTACAAAATTTCGCATATTGCGGATGTCGGCAGGCATTCCTTAAAGATAATCAGGGGGATAGCCAAGTAGATACAACGAGTTTCCGGATGCGGCTGAGCTGCGGCTTCTTCCCAATTTTCGCAAAGATCGGCTGGCGGGGCGTTCGGTAAAATGATTGGAATATTGCGCATCCTGGGCAGGATGAACAAGGAAATCCGCCGCGCCGCCTCCGACATTCGCGGCGCAACGATGGTCGAGTTCGGATTTGTCGTTATTCCCGCGATGATGACAATTTCGGCGATCGTCCAGATCGGCTTGAGCTTCTTCATGTTTACCGCGCTGGATCGGGCGACCGATATCGCCGGGCGCAACCTGATGACCGGAGCGACGCAACTTGGCGGCTACACCGCCAGCCAGGTGCAAGCGCAAATCTGCAATAATCTGTCCTCGATGTTTACGTGCAGCAATGTTTTCGTAAGCATTACGACCATGACAGCGCCCGCTTATGTTGCAACATTGGCGTCGCCTTATAAGTCCGCCTATTATAACTACGTCAATTCCAATGTGTCGGGGCTGACACCGATTCCGTTGAGCGCGACGAATGATGCGTTCAACACGACCGCCGCCATCGGCAACTGCTGGCTTGTCGTCATTCAGGTCGCTTATCCCGCGCCTTTCTATTTTTCCGTGCTGACGCCTGGAACCCCCGCGACCTTCAACGGACAGGCGGTCAATATGTTGACCTCCGCCACGACTTTCGTGACCGAGCCTTTCCCGGGCTCGACCAACACCTCGACGACGGGGTGCTGAAATGATCCCGCTGCAAAGGCTCGCCGGCCGGAAGCCTTCCTTCGCTCATGACCGCCGCGCCGTGGCGGCGGTCGAATTCGCCCTGATCTTCCCGCTCCTGGCCGCTTTGATGGCGGGAGCCTTCGAATATTCGCGCATGGCGCAGACGTCTCGCCGACTGACGATGGCGACGGATTCGCTCAGCCTCATGCTGGCGGCGACGCCGCCGCAATCGGCCCTGGGCGTGACGCCGGTCACCACGGGGACCGCCACGTACGTCACCCTGCATTACGCCCATGATGCGGTGATGCTGATTTTCCCAGCGGTTCTCGCCGATTCCTATTCCAAGAACATCGCCTGGGGCAAGGACATCAGCATCTCCATGGCGGGGATCGTTTTCACGCCGACCGTCGCGGGCTGCACCAACGCTTGCACTTATGTCGCGAATGTCGCCTGGACCGGGAACTCCAAAACGCGCGCCTGCGGCAGCGCACAATCGTCGCTGGCCAATACCGGCTGCCCAGACAACGTCCACGCTGCCGGCCGGCCTGTTCACGCCGCTGGTCACGCAAACCGCCAACGTCTTTTCGCCGCCAGCCCCCGTCGTCGTCGTGGACCTGAGCTATTCGTGGACTCCGCTGGTCTTCGGCAAGCTGTTCGGGACGGTCACGATCAATCGATCCGCCTATGTCAACCCCCGCTATGTCCCAAAACTCGAGTATCAGGCCGTGACCGGCGACGACGGTTTCGGCGTGGTCTGTCCCGGCAACTATTAGTCACATGAACATCCGTCTCCGAATGCGGCGCGCCCGCTCCAAAGGGACTGATGCAACCCAGCAAAGCGTCAAAGCCATGTTGCCGAATATCATGCAGCCAGTCATCGCGGCGCTCGCGCTGCGCGCCCGCCGCCTGTTCGCCAGCCGCTCCGGCAGCGTCGGCATCATTTTCGGGCTGGCGATCATTCCCCTGGTTGGGGTGACCGGCCTGGCGATCGATTACAGCTACATGCTCTCGATCAAATCGAAAGTCGATCTGGCCAGCGACGCCGCAGCCATCGCGGGCATAACCGGCGCGCAAAATTACATCAAGAACTATACCGGAACGGGCGACCCCACCGCCGCCGCCCAACTCGCGGGCCAAGCCATGGCCGCCACGCAATTCGCCGTCAACACCGGCAGCCTCCCTCCGGGCGCCAAGCCGTCGGCGACGACGCCGGGCATTGCCGTCAACATCGTCGGCGGCGTCGTCACCAGCCAGGTCCAGGCGAGCTACACCATGCCGACCCTCTTCATGGCGGTGCTGGGATCGCCGACCATGACCTCCGCCACAAGCAGCACGGCGACTTCGAATGTCGCGACCTTCGTCAATATTTTCGTGGTCATCGACAATTCCCAATCCATGGGCATAGGCGCCGAGCAGTCCGATCAGCAGATCATCTATAACGCCAGCACCAACTCGCAATATGTGAAAAGCAGCAGTGACCGGGCGTACGGCTGCGCCATCGCCTGCCACTATTCCGGCAATTCAGGCGCCTACGACGGTGGTCAGATGTCGACATCGACGGACCTGACGTCGGCTGTCCGAAGCCTCGGCGCGACCTTGCGCATCGATATCGCCAAATCCGCGATCAGCACCGCGCTGCAACAGATCGCCGCCGGCAATATCAATGTCGCCGTCTTCACCACGAGCAGCACGCTGACCCAGGTCTATCCTCTGCCCTCGTCAGGCGCGGCCTATACCTGCGAAACGACCGGCCTCTCGCCGGCGAATTACGCGGTCACCGGCTCGACCTCGACCACGAACGTCAATATCCAGATGCCCAACGGCTCTATTTCCGCCGCGCAAACCGCCATTGCCGGGATCGACCTCCAGGACAATATCGCTTTTCCCAACAGCAAGGCCAATAGCAGAACCCCGCAGGACGCCTTCACCGACGGCAATGGCGGCACGAATGTGACGAATGCTCTTTCCTGCCTTTATAGCCAGTTGAATGCGCTCAAATCCGCGGGTGTGGCGACGCCAGGCAACGGGCTGACCAAGAACACGCCCCTTTCCTATGTGGTTTTTCTGAGTGATGGCGTTCAAAACTCGATCAGGGAAGCGCAGACGACGCCTCCGCCGAATGCGACGACCCCCGGCTCCATGGTGATCGACTACCCTTATATCCAGGACGATCAGCCAACGCAGACCTTCACGGTTTTGAACAATTGCTCGACGGGTTCAAGCTGCCAGGAGACCACGGCGGGCGATAGCAAAACCGCCTATCTTCAGGCCATCGATCCGTCCTATTGCACGCCAATCAAGAATCTCGGCTATGTCATCAACACGCTCGAGGTTCAGTATATCATTCCCACCACCCCGTATCAGGGCAATTCCGGCGCGGCGCAAATCCTTTTCCCGATGGCCTCCGCCATCACCGGCGCGAGCGCGAGCGGCGGCTCCAGCGTCAGCACGGGCGCCGTATCGCAGGCCATGTCGTCCTGCGCTACTTCCACGTCGAACTATTACTCGGCCAATTTGAAAGCCGACATCACCTCGGCCGCCAACAGCATATTCGCGGGGATCAAGCAGGTTCAGGCGGCCCATCTTTCCCATTAAGCCAAGCGTCACGTCTCGACGAGGGGTCGGGATGTCCAGTCGCGGCCCATGCAAACAAGAGTGCAGCTTATCCTCTTGGAAATGTTGAAGATTACTGTGGAAATGACCAGCTTGTGGATTTCGGCGCCTTTAATATTTTATTGTTCTGGAGGCCGTTGCGTTAACGGCTTTTGACGCCTTCCAGGACCATTAAGAATCCTATTACGATTTTGCGGCAGCTTGGTAAGCAATATGACCCAAGGTCAATCGCCTGCTCACCGCGGCTTATTTCAGTTGGAAGCGGCTAAAATGATGAATTTCAAAGTCATGGGAAGTTTTCTGTCGCGCTTTGGCCGCGACCGGATCGGTTCGGTCAGCATCATCGCCGGATTCGCCATTCTCGCAATCTTCTCTGGCATCGGGGCGGGCATCGATCTCGCCCACAGTTTCCAGATGCGGCAGAAAATCTCGCAGGCGGCGGCGATGGCGTGCCAGTATTCGACGCGGACCAGCGTCACCAACACCTGGCAAGCGCAGAACAGCGCCACTTATGTTAGCGCAGTGAACAGTTACATTACCGCCAACCTTCTCCCGGCGCAGGGCATTCCAACCGGCGGATCCAACGCGGCGCCCTTTACCTTGAACGCCGCCAGCGGCGCGGGCGATGTGCAGCTCAGCGCCAACGTGCCGACCTACATCATGAAGATGTTCAATTTCGCCTCGATCCCGGTCGCGGCCTCGGCGCATTGCTACGACAGCATCTCTGCGCTGCACTCCCCGAGCAAATCGCCCCCGGGCACGGCGATCATCAGCGAGAGCTTTGAAACTTCCGGCTGCCAGACCGCGGGCTGCTGGTATGTCTACGCGCCCGGCGTGCCCCCGGGAACCTTCATCTCAACCCCAACGTCGACCTTCCAGTCGACCGCGACTTATACGGGCAATGCCGGCATAACCTGGTTCGTCGTGGGCTATTGCGTCGAAAACGACTACATCGGCGCGATTTTCGCGACGGCCGCGCTGGGTCAGCATTCCGCCGAACTCGACTGCGACAACGGCAGCGGCTCGGCTGGCAATTCGTCGATTTCCACCCAGAAGTGGCTTGAGGCCGGCGCCTATGAATTGCGCTGGAGCTACCACGGGCGCGTCGATTATCCCGACTACAATCCGGCCTATATCTGCGGCAGCCAGGCCAGCGACGTGTCCTGGGCCAACAGCACGAATTCGTCCGGCGGTCCCGTGGCCAACGCCTACCGGACCAACCAGGTCAACGTCTACCTCGATTACGTGCCGAACCAGGCGACGTTTCCGGCGATGCACACCACTTACGACAACAAGACGCTCGCGGGATCGACACTCGTGGACATGTGCATATACAGCAACGAATGGATCCAGCGCAGCGTCAAGATCACCATCACGCAGGCCGGCTATTACTGGCTCTCCTTCGCCGCGGACGGACAGAATGATTCCTACGGCGGCAGCATCGACAACATCCTGCTCTGCGCGACCGCCTGCCCCGGCGCCCCGCTCGACAACTTTCCGCAGAGCTGGACCGCCGCAAACGGCGTGACGCTGTTCAACGATGGATTTGCAACCCCCGGCTATTCCGGCTCGAACATCGTCAGCGGCGACATCACGAGGAGCGTCGGCACGAGCGGCGGCGCCAGCGGCTGGCCCAATACAACGGCGTCCGGCTGGGACATCGGCCCCGCCAATCAGACCAACTTTCTGTTGAGCGGCGCTCAGTCGGGAAGCCAGGCCTTGCAGATCGACGGCGCGAACGGCAGCGGCTCCGCCGCCAATACCGAGATCTCCAGGCCCTTCCTGCTCGTGCCCGGCTACTATCAGGTCTCCTATTATTATATCTCGGATGTGACCTTCGCGTCCTTGTCGAGCACGCCCGGGGCCTATTGCGGGGCCATCCCCTCCGCCATCCCCGGTTACTCGACGACGCTCGCCACTGGCAGCGGAACCGGGGTTTACACGCCCACCGCAGCCAGTTCGACGCTCAACTACGACACGAACTTCGTCGGCATTTTCATGTCGCACGCGCAGCTGGCCAGCAATCCCAATGCGCCGGCCTTTCGATCGGCTGCGACTTATACCAATCCGGATGGAAGCACGAGTTCGACGCCGACGGTCCCGTCCAATGGAATCAGCCTGGCGACTTACAGCAGCTCGAGCGCACAGCCCAATCCGCTGCTCGACTTCTGCGGCTATTCCGCGGGTTGGACCAAGCGCACCGCCAACATCGAAATCACCAAGACGGCCTATTACTGGCTGACCGCCTCGTCCCTGGGCACGGCCGATGGATATGGCGGCGCCATCGACAATCTCAGCCTCGTCGCCCTGGGCAGTCCCTATATGTCGAGCCCGCCCGCCAACCCCGTCGTCATTCCGGCGCCGTTGCCGTTGGCGGGGACGAGCGTGAGCCTCCCGACGATTTATCCCTATTATAATATCGTCGCCGATTCCTTCGTCCCATGAGGCGCGCCCTGTTCTCAAAAGCCGCCGGGTTCGCCCGGGAGCAGCGCGCCGCAGCGGCGCTGGAGTTCGCGCTTGTCGCAGGCCCGTTCTTCTTCCTGGTGCTCGGCATCCTGCAAATGGCCGTCTACTATATAACCCAGTCCGCGCTCGACTCCGGCGTGCTGAAGACGGCCGAAGCCCTGCGCGCCAATTACGCGCCGGGAACCACCATCCCCACGCCGTTGGGAACGACCCTGAAAACCGACATCTCGCAATTCGCCGGGGCGATGATTCCCAATAATGCGACCGTCCTCGTCGATCTCCGGCAAATGGGCAACCTGGCCTCGGCCAGCCAGCCGATCGTCGACCAGCAGGTCGATTCCGTGACAACAGGCGTCATGGTGCTGCGGGCGCAGACGACGGCGATCAATTTCGCGCCGATCTTCGTCGGGGCGACGCTGACGGTCAGGTCCTCGGCGATCTTTCGGGGGGGCACATGAGCAAGACGTTCCTTGCGCGCTTCCTGCGCGCCCGCGAAGGCGCGGCGATCATGGAATTCGCCTTCGTCGTCCCGATCATGCTGCTGCTGGTGGCCGGAATAACCGAACTTGGGCACGCCTATAACATCTATAATTCGACCAACAAACTTGCCGTGCAATATGCCGAGGCCTGGGCGGACTGCAAAACGTCCTGCCAGGCCGAATTGACCAATTACACCAACAGCAACGTGATCAGCAATATTGTCCCGACCATCAACCCCAGCGCCCTGGCTCTCCGAATGCTCTGGGTGACGGCGAACGGCACGTCGACGACGGTCAGTTATTCCTCTCCGAGTGGGGTGACATGGGCGACGATGACCGCCGCGGAGCAAAATGTGATCACCAGCAATCTCATTCCCACCGGCACGGTTGGAGTCATCGTTTCCGCCTCCTACACGTTCTCGCCGCTCTATTTTCCGGTTGAAATGTCGAACCTGATGGGCGCGCCGAGGACGGCTGCCTATACCGTGGCGCAGGTCGTGGTGAACTGATGTGGCCATGGCTGCGGGGAACCGGCATTTTTTCGCTCCCAGCTCTGGCCTTTTGCGACTTTTGCCTGTAAGAGACCCGCTCTTGAATTTTCGCACGCGTCATTGGGGCCGGACGGCTGCCGGCGCGAAGCCGCGACCGGAGTAATGAAATGGCTGTTCCGAAAAGAAAAACTTCCCCGATGAAGCGCGGCTTCCGCCGCTCGGCCGACGCCCTGGCCGCCCCGACCTATGTCGAGGACAAGGATTCCGGCGAACTGCGCCGCCCGCACCACGTCGATCTCAAGAGCGGCATGTACCGGGGACGCCAGGTCCTGACGATCAAGTCCAAGGAAGACTGACCCTTCTGACTTCGAAAGCGATCAGCAAAAAAGGCCGACTTGACGTCGGCCTTTTTTCATTTCGGGAGCAGGGTTCAGGCCAGAGCCTCTTTCGCTTGCAATTCCTTGTAGATCGTTTCGACTTCGGGTCTGCTGAGCTGCATCGCGCCAGCGGCGAGCATCATTCTGGCCGTGTCCTCATCATGAGTTCCGAAATATTTGTGGCTCTCTTCGAGGTGGAACTCGTGCAAGTTCACCAATGAGGAAGGTGGCACATCGGTCGTCACGATTTCGACGATCTCGGAGATCCGCTCTTTTGTTTCTTCGATCACGAAGACGTATTTCCATGAAATCATTGCAAACTCTCCATCCTTTGCCTGGCGGGCGCGTCGGACTGCGCCCGAAGCGCCGCGCCATCCAAAGTTGGGCTTACGCTTGAAAAATATAAGATTTGTGAACACAGCGCCCGTGCGATTGCGACGTTTAGCCGCTGCTTCGCTCGTTCAATTATCCTGCAAAATGTCGGGCACCAGCATTCTTCGCAAGGGGATCTGCTTGCGGAATTTCAGATCCAGCCCGTCGTAATATTTCTCGATCAAGCCGACGAATTCCAGGCCATCCACCAGTTTGAGATTGCCGCGCGCGGTGGCGAAACCCTGCGCCGCCGCGGTGAATCCTCCGGTCGTGATGAAAATGCCGACGTCGCGCTCTTGGATCATGGCGTAAAAGGCCTTGACCACGTCGGCGCCTACGTTGGCCTCGTGCGCCTTCACTTGAATCTTCAGGATCGGCGGCTCGATGCCAAGTTCGTCGCGATGGGCGGTCACGTCTATGCCGTCGTCGAGCCTGGCCCGGGTGGCGTGGGCGTTGTAGCCCATGGCGCGGAACAGGTCGGCGACGAAGGGCTCCAGCGCGAAGCCCTTCAAATCCGTCTTGAGCTTCTTCGAGATGAAATCCCGCGTGGTCTCGGCTATGTCGCGGGCGACGCGCGCCTGGGTGTCGTCGTCGCTCGGCGCGGACACCTTGTCGCCGGGTGCGCCAACGGGCGCCCCTTTGGGCGGTTCGAAGCGGCGGATGAATTCTGCTGCGAAATTCTTCACTTCGAACAGCGTCATGGTCGCGCCGAGCTCGTAGAGCGCGCCTTGGGAGAAGGCGTCGCGGCTGAGCGAATTCAGCCAGCGCACGCCGCGCCGGTGCGGGAAGTCGGGATTATGCTTGCGGTCATAGACATAGGGCGTGGCGATTTCGCCCCACATCAGCGTGCGGTCGATTTTTCGGGGATAGATCACCCGGTCGCCGGTCTTCATCTCATGCACGAAGCGGAACAATTGCCCCGCCTGCACGGGGATCGATCCGGGCTTCATCTCGCTTCCATCAGCGGAAAAGGCGTCCTTGAAGGCCGCACGTTGCGCTGGGAGGGCGCTTACGTCGCGGTTCACGTCGAGAAAGCCGAGGGCGATCTGCCCGTTTTCTATGAACAGCGGATCGGCCTCGCTGTCGCCGCCTGCCCGGACCGCCCAGACACGATAGCTCATGTCAAACCCATAAAAAAAGCGGCCGGGACCCCCGACCGCAAAGATCATTAAAGCGCTGACGCCGCGATGAATTCGTGACCTTCGCCCTAATTCCCATTCAGGACCGGACGCCGCGCGAGCGACAACGGTCTTTTGAGGCGGCCTGTTCTAGCGCAGACCGGTTAGCAGGCCGTGAAGATTTGCCCTATCCCAGGGAACTGGCAGGAAAACCTTGCGTCAGACCATGTATTGGCCGCCATTGGCCGAAAGGGTCGACCCCGTGATGAAGCCCGCTTCGTCGGCGACGAGGAAGACCACGGCGCGGGCGATTTCCTCGGGCTCGCCGAGGCGGCCAACGGGGATGTGCGGCAAAATCGCCTTTTCGACGACGGCCGGATCGATCGCCTTGACCATTTCCGTCGCGATATAGCCGGGGCAAATCGTGTTGACGGTGATGCCGGCCTTGGCGCCTTCTTGCGCCAGCGCCTTGACGAAGCCGATGTCGCCAGACTTGGCGGCGGAATAATTCACCTGGCCCATCTGGCCCTTCTGGCCGTTGACCGAGGAAATGCAGACGACGCGGCCGAATTTGCGGGCGCGCATGCCTTCCCAAACCGGGCGGGTCATGTTGAACAGCGAGTTCAGGTTGGTGTTGATGACCGCGTACCACTGTTCCTTGGTCATCTTGTGGAACATGCCGTCCTTGGTGATGCCGGCGTTGTTGACCAGGATTTCGACCGGGCCGAGATCGGCCTCGACCTTGGCGAGTCCGGCGACGCAGGCGTCATAGTCCGATACGTCCCACTTGTAGACGCTGATGCCCGTTTCGGCGTTGAACGCCTTGGCGGCCTCGTCATTGCCGGCGTAGCTGGCGGCGACCTTGTAGCCGGCGCCCTTCAGGGCCTTGGAAATGGCGGCGCCAATGCCGCGCGTGCCGCCGGTGACGACTGCAACTCTGCTCATGTTTCCCCCAGTTATGTTGGGCCGCGGCATTTTTCGCGCGGCGTTGGTTTTGACGAAAACGCGCCGGCAGCGGGAGCGGCCGGCGCGGTAGCGAGCCTAAAAAATCAGCGCTCGATGGTCAGGGCGATGCCCATGCCGCCGCCGATGCACAGGGTGGCGAGACCTTTCTTGGCGTTGCGCTTCTGCATCTCGTGCAGCAGCGTCACCAGCACGCGGGCGCCGGACGCGCCGATCGGATGGCCAATGGCGATGGCGCCGCCGTTGACGTTGACGATCGCCGGATCCCAGCCGAGGTCCTTGTTGACCGCCAGGGCTTGCGCGGCGAAGGCCTCGTTGGCTTCGACGAGATCGAGGTCGCCGATTTTCCAGCCGGCCTTTTCCAGCGCCTTGCGCGAAGCCGGGATCGGGCCCGTGCCCATGATCGCCGGGTCGACGCCCGCGGTCGCCCAGGAGGCGATGCGGCCGAGCGGGGTCAGGCCGCGCTTGGCGGCTTCGGCTGATGTCATCAGCACCACGGCGGCTGCGCCGTCATTGATGCCGGAGGCGTTGCCGGCGGTCACCGTGCCGTCCTTGCTGAAGGCCGGGCGCAGCTTGGCCAGGGCGTCATAGGTCACGCCATGGCGGATGAACTCGTCGGCATCGACGGTCACGTCGCCCTTCTTGGTCGTGATCACATAGGGGATGATCTCATCCTTGAAGCGGCCGGATTTTTGCGCGGCTTCCGCCTTGTTTTGCGAGCCCACGGCGAAGCGGTCCTGGTCTTCGCGGGAAAGCTGCCATTTGGTGGCGACGTTCTCGGCGGTGGTGCCCATGTGGTAGCCATGGAAGGCGTCGAACAGGCCGTCGCGCAGCATGGTGTCCTGGAACTTCAGGTCGCCCATCTTCGTGCCGGCGCGGAGATAGGCCGCGTGCTGGGCCTGCGACATGGATTCATGGCCGCCGGCGACGATGATGCTGGCGTCGCCGTTGGCGATCTGCTGCAGGCCGAGAGCGGCGGCGCGCAGGCCCGAGCCGCAGAGCTGGTTGAGGCCCCAGGCGGTGGCGGTGTCGGGAATGCCGGCCTTGATCGCGGCCTGGCGCGCCGGGTTCTGGCCCTGGCCGGTCGAGAGGATCTGACCGAAGATCACTTCATCGACGTCGCCGGGGGCGACGGAGGCGCGTTCAAGCACGCCCTTGATCACGGCGGCGCCCAGGTCATGGGCGGCTATATTAGCGAAAGCTCCGCTGAAGGAGCCGACGGCGGTGCGCGCTGCGGCAACGATCACGACATCGGTCGACATGAAAAAAATCCTCCGTATGGCCGCCCCAAGGGCGGCGGGCGCCTATTGGCTGGCCACTTCGCGCCTAGTTTGACCATTTCGACGCCTGCACGGTCAAGGCTGCAGTCGCGCGATTCTATTCTCTTTTGGTTGTAGGGCCTTCGCCTGATAGGGACGGGAGGATAAACCGCCTTTGCCTTTGCGCAAGCGGGGGTTTATCGTTGGCTGACCGAAGGATGTGAGCCCGCCAAAAGTCGCAGGCATGAATTCGGGAGGAAGACGACTTCGGCTATGCCGCCAGACTGGCGAAACGGAGTTTCAGTGCATGGGACTGGCGATGACCAACGAAAAACAACCTGTCACGATCAAGAAATACGCGAACCGGCGTCTCTACAATACGGGCGCCAGCACCTATGTGACCCTGGAAGACCTTGCCGAAATGGTGAAGATTGGCGAGGATTTCCTCGTCTATGACGCCAAGTCGGGCGACGACATCACCCGTTCCGTCCTGGCGCAGATCATTTTTGAACAGGAAGGAAAGACCGGGCAGAACCTGCTGCCGATCCGTTTCCTGCGGCAATTGATCCGCTTCTATGGCGACAGCATGCAGATGCTGGTGCCAAGCTATCTCGAATTTTCGATCGAGCGCCTGACCACCGACAGCCAGAAGTTTCGCGAACAGTTCGAGGCGGCGATGACCGCCAATCCGCTCGCCGGACCGCTTGCCAATCCAACCCGGCAGATGTTCCAGTCCATGGAGGAGCAGGCGCGGAAGAACATGGCCATGTTCCGCGAGGCGCTCGACATGTTCGCTCCCTTCGGGGTCCCGGCGGAAGGCGCGAAGCCGGCGACGTCAGGCAATGAGCTCAATGAAATGCGCGCTCAGCTTGCCGAAATGCAGAAGCGCATCGACGGCCTCGTGAAAAAGGGCTGAGGCGACGGGGAGGCCAGCGGATGAGCGTTTACAGATTGGACCCCATCGATCCCGGTCAGGCGTCCTGGAGCTATTCGATGGAGAAGGATACGGTCTGGGCCTGCGCGGCGACGCCGGAGGCGGCGCGCGAACTGGCGAGCGTCAGGAGCGGGTTCGAGTCCGCCGCGCCGAAGGACGTTTCGTCGCCCTGGAAAGACCCGCGCATCGTCTCCTGCACGCTCGAGCCGACCATGACCTATCCTGACCCCGGCCAGGTCATGCGCGAAGACGGTAGCCTCGTGGAGTTCTGAAAAATCAGGCGACGGCGCTGATGCCGGCGAGGCGCATGTCTTCAGGCGAGACGGCGGCAGCCCCGAAATAGTCGCCTTGCAGGTATTCGACGCCCCATTCGCGCAGGATTTTCGCCGTTTCCTCGTCCTCGACCCATTCCGCGACGACTGGCAGTCCGAC
Organism: uncultured Alphaproteobacteria bacterium; assembly: GCA_963713695.1. Lineage (GTDB taxonomy): Bacteria > Pseudomonadota > Alphaproteobacteria > Rhizobiales > Beijerinckiaceae > Rhodoblastus. Next base: position 175,632 of record CAVQMU010000005.1, on the reverse strand, counting down.
ATGGCGGGCCAGATCGACCAGCGTACGGACGAAGAAGCGGTCATCGACCGAACGGGCGAGATTTTGCACGAAGGCGCCATCGATTTTTACGAGGTCGAAGTCGAAGCGCCGGAGGTTCTTGAACGACGTGTGTCCCGCGCCGAAGTCGTCCATCGCGACCTTCACCCCGAACTTTTTTATCATCGCCACTGCGCGGGTCGTCGCTTCGACATCCTCGATGGCGCAGGTCTCGGTGAATTCGATCGTCAGCCGCTGGGCGACCTCGGGCTTCGACCCCAGGGCGACGCGCAGGCGGCCGAAAAAGTCGGGATCGTGCAGGGTCCGGCCCGAGACGTTCACGGCGATGCGCATGGCCGGGGCGTCGACGAGCTTCGCCAGCGCGAGCTCCATCACGCGCTGGTCGATCAACTGGATCAGCCCGGCCTTTTCCGCCGTCGGCAATATTGTGGCGGGCGGGACGAGCACGCCGTCGGGACGGCGCAGCCGCATCAGCGCTTCATGGAAGGCGGGAATGCCGCTGGCCGCATGAACGAGCGGCTGCAGGGCGATCATGATGCGGTCCTCGTTGAGCGCCGACACGATTTCGTCGGAAATCTTCAGCGCCCGCATCCGCGTGTCCTCGCGCGCGAGCGACGGCTCGTAGGCGACGAAGCGCGCCGCGTTCGGCTGCCGCGCCAGGTCTAGCGCCTCTTCGGCATGCTGGAACAACAGATGCACCGCGCGGCCGTTTCGCGGCGCGACGACGCCGCCGATGCGCAGCGAGACCGGCACGGGACCTGCGGTGGTCTCGAAGGGCGAGGCGGTCACGACCTCGACGAAACGCTCCGCCGCGGCCGTCATTTCGGACGTGTCGCAATTTTCAAGGACAATGGCGAATTTGTTGCCGGCATAGCGGGCGACGAGATCGCGCTCCCGGCACGTTTCGCGCAGCCGTCTTGCAAGACCGGCGATGACCTGGTCGGCGACGTCATAGCCATAGGTGCGGTTGAGCACGAACAGGCTGTCGACGCCGATGAGCAGGGCGGCGAAGCTCTGCTTGCGCTTGGTCGCCTGCACGAAGAAATTGGCGGTCTGCTCGAGCAGGCTCGCGCGGTTGAGCGCGCCGGTCAGCGCGTCGAAGCGGGACTTGAACGAGAGTTGGCGCTCCTGCTTGTAGCGGTCGGTGATAACCCGCACGATGCCGTGCGCCCGCGCCGGGCGCCCGTCGGAGCCGGCGAACCAGCGGCCGGTGTCCTCGACCCAGACCGTCGATTTGCGCGGCAGGTCCGGTTGGACGAGGCCATAACAGATCTGGAAGGGAACGCCCATGCCGCCATCGACGGCCGTCGCGCGTGCGATCACCTCGTAGCGCGAGCTTTCGCTGTCGTGGGAAAGGCATTCGGCGAAGCTGCGCCCGGCGGCTATGGTTTCGATATCGTGAAATCCAAGCACGTGCGCGGCGTTTGGGCCCCAGGAGATCGCATCGGAATGCAGATCCCAGTCGTAGACGGCCTCGCCGATGGAATTGAGAATTTTTCGCGGGTCGGGCGCAGCCTGCGCCCTGGGCGCCGTCTGGGACGCGTCGAAATCGCCGGGCTTTTCGACGGCATCGGCCGTCTCGACGGGATGGCGATCGAGCGCGAGAGGAGGCGTGCGTTTCAGCCCCAGCGCAATCGCGGAAGAAAGAGGCCGGATGCCGGAGGAGGGAAGCGGAACGGGCGGCGAGTTCGAGCGACGGCTGCGTCGGCAGTCCGCTGCCTGGCTCGAAGCGCCGTTCCCTGGAGGGAAGCTCCGCCAGCGCTTGCTGGCTGGCCGGCGCGGACTCGCTTTGCGGCGCGGATGCGACTTTCTGCGGACGGGAAGCGAAATAACGAAGTTGCACGAGCGCGATCCCGGAAGGTCAGGTCAATTCCCAGACAATGCGCATAGTGGGTTAATTCCGCGTTTAGGACAGCGCGCGTCGTCGAACCTTGCGGACGCCACGCGCCAAAGATCACGGGAGCCCGGCTCTCATTAAACAGGATCGTAAAAGTCTTTAAAAGTTGTTTTTGCGCTCGCGCAATTCGGTGAAGACCTCGACGGGATCGGCCAGTTCGAGTCCGAGGCTCTTCTGCAGGAGCGGATTGGCCGCGCGCAGAAAAGGATTGGTCTCGAGCTCCAGCGCGATCGTGGTCGGCAGGGTGAACGCGCCCTTTGCGCGCAAGGCGTCGACTTCCCGCGCGCGCTCGGCGAGAAGCGGATTGTCCGGGTCGACAGTCCCGGCGAAACGGGCGTTGGCCTGGGTATATTCGTGCCCGCAATAGATCGCCGTTTCGCCGGGCAGGTCGGCAAGACGCATCAGCGTCTCGTGCATCATCGGCATGGTCCCTTCCATGACCCGGCCGCAACCGAGCGAAAACAAGGTGTCGCCGACGACGACCACGTCGTCCGCCTCGAAATAATATGCGAGGTGGCCGAGCGTATGGCCGGGAGTTTCCAAAACCCTCGCGCCGCCGCGGCCCAGCCGCAGGTCGTCGCCCTCGCCAACGGCTGCGTCGAGCGGCGGCAGCCGTCCCGCGTCCTTGCGCGCGCCGATCACGCGCGCGGCGGGAAAGTGACGCTTGAGCTCGGCCACGGCCCCGATATGGTCGTGGTGGTGATGCGTGAGCCAAATGTCGCTCAGGCTCCAGCCCTTCTCGGCCAGGGCGGCGAGAATGGGCTCGGCTTCCGGCGCGTCGAGCGAAGCCGTGGCGCCCGTGTCGGTATCGTGGGCCAACAGGCCGAAATTATCCGACAGGCAAAGAAACTGGTGAAATTCGACGGCCATGCGGCGCTCCAGGCTTGACGTCCGGCGCCGAGTCTAACCCGGCGGCGTCGACGTGGGAACCATCGCGCAATGCCGATTTTTTGCAATCGACGCCGCTGCTCCCCTTGCCCTCGGCCGCAAATTATGGCGATCCTGACCTATGGCGCTCGATGTCACAGATCTGCGTAGTTTCTACGCTTCGCCGCTCGGCGAGACGACGCGCCGACTCGTCGGCGCGCTATTGACCGTCCGCTGGGGCTCCGTCGCGGGCCTGTCCATCGTTGGTCTGGGATACGCCACGCCCTATCTCGACCTGTTCGAGGGCCAGCCATTGCGGCTCCTGGCGATGATGCCGGCGGAGCAGGGCGTCGTGAACTGGCCGCCCTCTGGCGCTTCGGCTTCCGCGCTGATCGACGATTCCATGCTGCCGCTGCCCGATTCCTCGGTCGATCGCGTGCTGCTGGCGCATGCGCTGGAAACTGCGGAGCATCCGCGCGACCTGCTCTCGGAAATCTGGCGCGTCTTGACCCCCGGCGGCCGCCTGATCGTCGTCGCGCCCAACCGTTCCGGGCTGTGGGCGCGACTTGACACCACGCCCTTCGGGCATGGCCGTCCTTATTCACGCGGGCAATTGCTCGACCTGATGCGGGAGACGCTGTTCTCGCCGATCTACTGGAGCGAGGCGCTTTATACGCCGCCGCTCGAACGCGCCATGCTGCTGCGCCTCGCGCCGGCGATCGAAAGGATCAGCAGCAAGATGTCGCTGCCCGGCGCGGGCGTCATCGTTGTCGAGGCGACCAAGCAGCTCTACCGGCTGGTCGGCGTGCGCCGGGCCCGGCGCGGCCTGCCTGAACTGGCGCCGGCCCTGACGCCTGCTTTGGCGCCGCGGCCCTTCGGCTCAGGCCGGATAAGCGGCGGCTGAGGGCTTTTCATTTATTGCCCCGCGACCCGGGTCGCATTGGGCGCCTTGGCCATCAAGGCGTCGACCCGGTCGCGCTCACGCTTGAAATCGCCGAGCAATTTGCCGTCAAACTGGCGGGTGCGCGCGAGCTTGACCCGCATCGGATCGACGTAATGACCGTTGACGATGACTTCGTAATGCAGGTGCGGGCCGGTCGCGAGACCGCTGGCGCCGAGATAGCCGACGATCTGGCCCTGGTTGATGTGGATGCCTTCCTTGATGCCGCGCCCGAAGCCGGACATGTGGTTATAGGTCGTGACATAGCCGTTGGCGTGTTCGATCTCGACGCGGCGGCCATAGCCCGAGGACCAGCCCGACTTGATGATCTCGCCATTGCCGGCGGCGAAGATTGGCGTGCCGATCGGCGCGGCCCAGTCCACGCCGTTATGCGGGCGGGTATAATGCAGGATCGGGTGGAAGCGCATGCCAAAGCCCGAGCGCAGCTCGCCGGAGGCGATCGGTTTGCGCAGCAGGAATTTTCGGGTCGAGCGTCCCGCGGGATCGAAATAGTCGACGCTCTGGTCGTCGGGCGACTGGAACCGATAATAGCGGTAGGTTTCGCCGCGCGCCGTGATCGAGGCGAACAGAAGCTCGGCGTGGCCTGGATCGGATTCGTCGCCCGAATCGTAGAACGCGTCGATCGAATCGCCCGGCGACACCGCGCGTTGGAAATCCACGTCATTGCCGAAAGTGCGGACCATCTGGTCGATGATCGGCCGGGGTATGTCCTGCTTCAACGCGGTTTCGTAGAGAGAATTGTAAAGACGCATGGCGCCGGCGTCGTCGTCGTTCTCATCGGGCTCCTCATCGCCGGCCGCCTTCTTCGGACGCTTGTCGGCGACCCCCGCGTTTTCCAGCATGACGTAGCGGCCGTCGTCGGCGAGCGCCACTACGGACAGAAGGTTGTCGCCGTCATAGACGGAAAGGCGGGCGAGCTGGACTTCGTCGCCGCTCAGGGCGTCGGCGTAGGAAAGCTTGATCCGTCGTCCCTCGACGGCGGGATCGGGACTGCCGCGTCCGCGAAAAGCGGCCTTGACCGCCGCGGCGACATCCTTGCCGACATTGGCGCCGGCCAGCACGTCGTCGAATTCTTCTCCATGCTTGACGACGACCAGCTGGTCTGCCGCGGGCGACGACCGAGACGCATCGCCGGGCGGCGGCGACGAGCGCGGCGTAAGCGTGACGTTTTCCGGGACCATGCGCACTTCGATGCTGGAGAAGGGCGAGTTGGAGCTGCTGACGCCGGGCGTGGCGTAGGCAAGGCCCGAGCCGACCGTGTCGAGCGCTGCGCGGCTCGTTCGCATCAGCAGGAGTTGCGGCGGCAGCGGCAGCGGCGACCGGGTTCCGCTCGCCTGGGCGTTCTTGACCGTCTCCGCCACCTGGGCGCGAACTTCATCCAGCGAAAGGGCGCCGCTCTGCGCATTGAGCACGACCGTCGCCATGTCGGCGGAGGTAAAGCTGACTTCCGCGTCATCTTGCACAGGGGCGGCTTCGGCTACGTCCGGAACCGGATTACGGGAATCGGCCAGCAGCTTGAGCGGATTGAACTCGGGGACATCGGCGCCAAGCCCGGTGTCGGCGAGGGTCAAGGTCGTCGACACGCGCGTAAACACGTGGTTGCGGATCACTTCCTTGTCGCCGAGCTTGATGGCGGTGGGCGTCTTGAACGTCTGCTTGGCGGCGACGATATCCACGGCTTTGACGATGCGGTCGCCCTTCAGCGGATTGACGCCCGCGCCTTCGCCGGTTTCCTTGCGCGCCAGCAAGGCGCGGGTCGGCGCCTCGGCGAAATTCGCTTCCCGGTCGAAGGCTGCGTAGATCGCGCCGCCGAGCAGGCCCGCGCCGATCAATCCGGTCAGGCCGGTGCCCGCCAGCCAGCGCAGGGAGACGCGGCGGTGAGCCTCCGG